>JAZDCZ010000250.1:0-57400 GCA_036679605.1 Gemmatimonadota bacterium | reverse complement strand
GCATTCTTCTCACCCTAGCACCGTTCCAGTTCTCTCGGCGGATCCGAAGCCGCCACATTCAGTTCCATCGGTGGTCCGGTCGCGTACTCATTGTTACGACCTTCGTCGTCGTCCTGACCGCGCTATACTTTGGCGTGCTAACGGGTGGCGCGTCATCGAGAATGGATGATTCGAGCGTTTGCGATTGCCCTCGGCATATCCACGATACGAGTTGTCGGCGGCGTTTTCGACATGGTTCTCACCCCGGCGGGGTATCGTTCACAGGAAATCTTTGTGCTCTCATTTTGGGCCGGCTGGCTCATCACTCTTGGTGCGGCGGAACTCTGGATCAGGTACACCCGTCCGCGCTCCCCGTTACTCGCCGTGCCGGCCAGCGCGACCTAACACTTTTCCTCCATGTCCGAGATCACGTCCAAGCTCTCGACCGCCCTTGCAATTTCTACCAAGGCGGTTGCGGTGAACGCGAGGGGCGAACCGTTGATCTCGTCCACGACCTTACCCACCGAAGCTGCTGCTCTGTTGATACCCTGCATACTACCCACTGTCCACATCACCGATGCGTTACCCAGCCCGTCAGTTGTGACGGACGACTCGGACAAACTTCCCCCACCCTCGAGTATCACCCAGTTCACCGCAACGCCCGAAGCAGGGTCCCCACCCCTATCCGCCGACCGGACGACAATTGGGTTAGGTAGGACCTGACCGACCGTAACGCTCTGGGCGTTGCCCGATACGGGCCGGAGCTGGAGTCGTGATGGGCGATCAGACGGTGCCCTCGGCCCGTCGGGCTCGAAACAAGCCAACGTGAGCAACCCTATACCTAGGAATACCTTTTGCCGCATGTCACACTCCCTTGGCACAAAGTTACCACCAGCAAGTTGCTGTGCAACAGCATACTGCGTCAGTCGAGTAGGCTTTAATTGGCAAGAAGTTGTGATATCGTTGCCCCGTTACTGTCGCACTTCGGGAACACCGGCGATAGCATGGCCACATATTGCACACGGCTCGAACAAGGCTCGTCCTCGTGGTCGAGAACTTCTTCGAGGAATTGAAGGCGAAGGTGGGGAACTAGCTCGGCCCCCCAGTCACCGATTCACTCTATAACGAACTCGTCGGACTGCCGCGCATGCGAGCACCCATGAGTACGCCGACGACCCCCAGGACAGGATTCAAGAACGCGACCCACACCGGTTGCCGTGCGTTCCCCATCGCTTCGAACATGCTCACTGATTCTGGGCGACCGCCTAGGCCAGCGTCGAGTTCGAACATCATCATGACTGCGGACAACAACCCTATGATGAGCACAACCACGATCAGCCAGATGACGACGCGTTTGTCGTTGGCAGTAGCAACAGCCACATACCCGCCGCCGATCGCAGCCGCAAGACCCAAAACGATCGTAAGCAAAACCCAGATCAGCGATGGATCCCAACTCTCCGGCTGGAATGCTCCACCGGCACCGAGCACAAGCCACGTGAGAGAAAAGAGCGCGAACACCAGGACCACCATGGTGACGTACCCGGCTACCACTCCGCCTATGATCTTCCCCATCGACTACTCCTTGGTCAGGATGACAAAGGGCTCCACAATGGACGCCATAACATGCACTGCAACCACCGCTCAGGCGAGCGTGATCCGAGAGCACACCTCCCTTTCTCAAGAAATATCTCGCGCATTCTTGGGCAACCGTACATGAATGTTGACCCCGGAGGGGGATGGGGGGCTTCGCATCTGCTGAGCCAACCTTTTTTTGGGTCACACTCGTGCTCACTTCCAACGGTGCAGCCGGGGTAGTAGTCTATGGGGAGTTGAGATGGTTTTAGAAGATCGAGCAGCAGCGCTATTGCGTTTGCTGAGGCAGAGTTTTATGGTAGGAGCGTCACCAATCTGGTCACCAGTTGAGCAAAGCTGGTTGGTTGCAAAGAGCCCCAACCACACGTAAGTGATTGAGGCTCAATCAGTAGCGGAGGAGGGACTCGAACCCCCGACACGCGGATTATGATTCCGCTGCTCTAACCAGCTGAGCTACTCCGCCAAACAAGACAGGGCGGGACCCTGCCCAACTTCCACACCACCCCAGGCGGTACACCCCGATACCCTACACCACCCGGCGGTAAGGGCCGCACACGTTTGGGCAACTCCCTACTCCCTATTCCCTATTCTCAATCAAATAGACTATCTCACCGTCCCGCAACATCCCAAATTTCTCGCGCGCGACCCGCTCCTGCGTCACACTGTCACTTTCCAACGCCTCGGCGTAAGCCAACATACTGTCGACATCATGCTGCAGTGCAACTACCGCCGAGTCCTCTTCCTGGACCTGTCTCTTGAGTTGCAACCAGTCCATCAATCTATATTCGCCTCCGAACGCACCGAACGCCAAACCACCAACAACAGCGGTCACCGCGACGAGGCGACCCCTGTTCACAGGCCGTAGATCTCCCGACCCGGATACAACGCCATATCACCCAACTCCTCGTCGATCCGCAGCAGCTGATTGTACTTGGAGATCCGATCGGTGCGCGACGCGCTGCCGGTCTTGATCTGCCCTACGCCGGTCGCAACCGCGAAATCTGCGATGAAACTGTCCTCGGTCTCGCCCGATCTGTGCGATATCACCGCGCCATACATGTTCTTCTGCGCTAAGTCTACGCACTGCAACGTCTCGGTCAACGTCCCGATTTGGTTCACCTTGATGAGAATAGAATTGGCTACATCCTCTTCGATTCCGCGAGCCAACCGCTCTACGTTGGTCACGAAAATGTCGTCGCCCACAAGCTGCACTTTCTCACCCAACTCCTCAGTTAGTTTCGCCCATCCCTCCCAGTCGTTTTCGTCCAGCCCGTCTTCTATCGAAACAATAGGATACTTCTCCAACCACTTGCCATAGAGTTCGATCATCTCCTCCGCCGAGTGCTTGGAACCATCACCCTTCTTGAACACGTAGTTGCCGCCCTCGTACAACTCACTGGCTGCTACGTCCAGCGCGATCGCAACATCGTCACCAGGCTTATACCCGGCCTTCTCTATAGCCGACACGACCGCGTCGAGTGCCGCCTCGTTGGACGGCAGCATGGGAGCGAATCCGCCTTCATCGCCTACCGCGGTCGAGAGACCTTGCTCCGACAGCACCTTCTTGAGCGTGTGGAACACCTCGACACCCATACGTAACGCCTCGGGAAATTCTTCTGCCCCTACCGGCACTATCATGAACTCCTGAGCGTCCACGTTGTTGGACGCGTGGGCACCGCCGTTCAGGATGTTCATCATCGGGACCGGCAGCACATGTGCCAACGGACCGCCGAGGTAACGATAGAGCGGCAGCCCAACCTCCTCTGCCGCGGCACGGGCAGCCGCGAGCGACACCGCGAGGATTGCGTTGGCGCCCAAGTTGCTCTTGTTGGGCGTACCGTCGATATCTATCATCGCCGCATCGAGTTCGACCTGGTCTATCGCGTCGAACCCCTCCAGCCGCGGACCGATCACTTCGTTTACGTTGTTCACCGCCTCGAGCACGCCCTTGCCACCGTACCGCGCAGAATCGCCGTCGCGCAGTTCAACAGCTTCGTGTTCTCCCGTAGACGCGCCGCTCGGGACAATCGCGCGACCCATCACGCCGCTCGAAAGAACGAGGTCGACCTCGACGGTTGGGTTTCCCCGCGAGTCCAGGACCTCACGCGCCTTTACTGCTACTATCGTGCTCATCGGCGGGGCAACCTAGCTGGAGTCGCGCGCGGCGTCAACGCTGAATTGTTCCACGATCGAGTGCGTGCGCTGCAACAGTTCGTGCCGGTCTTCATAATTCATTCCCTTGGTTGAAATCGGTTCGCCCAGATAGATGGTAACCGGACAGGGGCGGATTCGTATGCTACCCTTCGGAGAGATGCCGAACGTGTGCGCGCAATAGATCGGTATAATTGGCACCTGTGCAGCGATAGCGAGCACAAACGGACCTTTCTTAAACGGTTGCAGTTCTCCGGTTCGACTCCGAGTTCCTTCCGCAAACACCACCGCGTTCATGCCGTCGCTGATGACCTGGGCAATCTCCTCGTATGCTTCAAACGCCTTCTGGCGATTCTGGCGATCGATGAAAATGTGACCCGCCACCTTCATGGCCTTTCCCAGAAGGGGCACTTTGGCCAATTCCTTCTTCGACACGAAGCGAGTCGTATGAGGAAGGTTCGCCGCCAGCGAGATGATGTCGAACCAAGACTGATGGTTGGACACGAACACTACAGGCTGGCCCTTGGGAATATTCTCCATCCCGACCATACGCACCTTGACGCCGGCCGCCCTGAGCTGCCAAGCGGACCACCGTTTTGCCGTTTCGTCGTAGACCCCGCCATGACGGTTCGGAATGCGGAAGACCAGCGCCGCAATGACCACCTTCGAGGCATAATAGAAAGTCAGAAACAGCAGGGTCACCCGGTACCAGATCGAACGAATCATCGGGATGCGGAAAGCGGCAAACGGGCAACGGGAAACGGGCTCATAGATCTAGAAATGCCTGTAGCCGACCGGTAGCTCAACTGGTGAGCCGTCTCTCAGCAACTCGACGCCACTTCCTGCAGCAACATCTCCGACGCGCCCAAGCGGCAGGTCAAACTTTGCAGAGAATTCTGCCGTGTTGTCTGCTCCAAAGTCATGCGGCATTGCCACCAGCAACTCGTACTCTTCGCCGCCGGCCAATGCCATGTCCGGATCTGCCGCCGCGTGCACCGGCACCTGGCCGGCCTCGATAACGCACCGAACGCCCGACGCGGCGGCGAGGTGTGCGGCGTCAGCGACGAGTCCATCACTCAAGTCGATCATCGCCCGAGCACCGTGTGCCCTAAGCCAATCGGCTTCGCCTACCCGTGGCGTGGGGTGCGCAAAGCGATCGCGCGCTAAGCGGTCGGGTTCGTTGCCATCCTGCCACGCGGTCAGCGCAGCGAGCGGTCCGCCCAACCGGCCCGTCACCCACAGTGCATCGCCCACCATGGCTCCGTCGCGTTTTATGGGGTGAGGCGCGCGGCCAAATGCCGCCACGTCTACGATCAGTTTCTCACTCCTCACCAGATCCCCGCCCCAGACCTTTGCTCCGACCGTTTCAGCCACGTCGCCGATCCCATCCATTAGCTCTGCCGCGAGATCATCGGGCCACTCCTCTGAGATGCCGAGACTCACCAGCAGGCCAAGTGGTTCCGCGGCAACCGCCGCTAGGTCGGAGAGAGCGGCCGCGCCGGCTCGCCACCCGATCTCGTGCGGTTGGAGCCACCCCATCTGAAAGTGGACTCCTTCAAGAGCCATATCGGTGGATACCGCGAGTCGCTCGCTGCCGACCTCCACCATGGCGCAGTCGTCACCGCCGCCCGCCGCACGATCTCCCAAGGCTCGCCAAATACGCCGGATCTTGTCGAATTCCGACCCCAAGGCAAGCGGCGCGAGATTCTTCATACAGTCAAAGTAACTGAGACAGGATCACACCAAGGCGGGTGGGGCGAGTTCCCAGAGGATGGGTGGTCGCGGTGCCGGCTGGTCGGCCAGCACCCGCCATAGCTTCCCAACAGCACCAACGACATCGGCCGGCCGGGTTGAGCGCACACCGTGCTCCGCCGACGCCAGCTCGGCTGCTCGACCCAGCACGTGGGCGCCAAGCGCCGCAGCATCGCCGGGTGTCATACCGCGGGCCAGAAAGGCACCAATGAAACCGGCCAAGAGGTCGCCACTGCCGCCGGTCGCCAAGGCTGGATTACCCGAAGTCACCACCCGCATACGGCCGTCGGATTCGGCAACAACCGTGGGAACACCCTTCAACAGAACCACGCACCTGGTCGCCGCAGACTTGGCTGCCGCAAAGCGGTCATTCTTCAAGGCATCTGCCAAGTCGGGAAACGCGGAGTTGAATTCGCCCGGATGAGGAGTCAACACTCGGGGAACTGTGCCACTCATCAAGACATCGGGACCTGCATGCAGAGCGTCGGCATCGATGACGGCGGGCTTCCCCACCCTCTCCAAGATCGTCCGTACGAACTCGCTCCTGTCGGGTCCACGACCCAATCCGGGTCCAAGAACCAGCGCATCCGCCCAATCAAGCGATTCCTCGAGCGAGGACTCGAGTGTGGGGGACAGTTGGGTCGGGGTGCTGAGCGCATCGGGCAAGATTTCCTGTGCCGCCGCAACGCTCACCTCGTGCGCCGCGATCTTGACGAGGCCTGCCCCGGCCGCAAACGCGGCCGACGCTGCGTGGATTGCGGCACCAGCCATGCCGTGTTCGCCGCCCACGACGAGCACTCGCCCCCGATCGCCCTTGTGCATCGCCGGCTCGAACTGGGGCAATGCACCGGACGCCCAACCGTCGGTCACGAGAGTGGGCCATTCGTCCAGTGCCTGGGGGAATCCGATGTCCACAACCACCAAGTGACCGCACCAATCTCTGGCCAGGAGGTGTCCGCGGCGCGCGCCGCCGAATGTGATGGTGAGATCGGCCCGCACGGGCCCGTGTGCCTGACCGGTCGAAAGGTCCAATCCGGTGGGTCCATCGATGGCTACAATAGGGACCGCGGCAGCGGCAATGCGCCGCGCAATCTCCGCAATTGCGCCGCGCGGTGGACCGGAAGCCCCGGTCCCCAACATTGCATCAACCACGACGCCCGCGGCCGGCCAATCGTCACCCGGGCAAAGCCGAGTCACACCGGAATCGAGGGCGAGAACCCTGTTGGCCTCACAGTCTGCAGAGCGATCGCGCTCTTCATCGACGCCCCATACATCGACGCCGGTGGCGGCGAGGGCCCTGGCCACCACCCAACCGTCTCCGCCGTTGTTGCCGTGGCCGGCGGCTACAAGTACGCCGCTCCCCAGTCGTTCGGCGAACTCCCGTGCCGTAACAAGTGCAGCGGCGCGGCCGGCAGTCTCCATGAGAACACGGCCGGAGATGCCCGCCCGATCGCGGGCGCGCTTGTCCCAACTCGTGGCCTGATTGGCGTCGAGCACCGGAATCTGCTTCATGATCGATCGTAACGGTCGGTGTCGCCGGGGCGACAGGCCCTCAGCGCGTCAGGCTACTTGAAGCTTTGACCGATGGCCCGGCCGAGCGATATCTCGCCGTTGTCGATCCGGATGTTGAATCCGCAGTCCGGACTATTGCACACCCACGCCTTGTAGGTAATCGGCGCCCCGTCACGTCCGTAGTCGGACAGCGGCAATAGGAGACCTTGATTGCACTTCTGGCAGGTGGGAAACTCCCTTTCGTCCATGATGCACCCCTCTTCCCGAAACTAGAACTACGCCTTAAACACCCCCACCGGTTCGGCTGACACCGGCCCACGGGTATTCCTCTTCAAATGCCGCTTCAAAATCGTAGACGGCCCCAAAGTCCTCCGGGCGATCTTCATCGTTGGGCATGAGCAACCCCACGTCTATCAGAACGAATACGATGCGGCCGATGTCGCCGGTATCGTCGATTCCCCAATACGATAGGACCGTACGGGAGGTGAGACCGAACTGCTCCTGAGCGAGGTCACGGCAGGCCCAGGCCAGCTCATCGCCCCTTATGTGCCCGCGTACCTTCCGCTTACGCTGACAGTATTCCAGGGCCGCCAGCACGAACAGGTACGCCCGCTCGTGGTACCGGCCGTCGATCGCCCGGATGCGCTGGAGCAGTTCGTCGGCTAGTTGCAGTTCAAACACGTTCATAAGGTGATTGTGGCGACCCAAACGAGCAAGGGGCGGAGACACATTTCACTGGTGAGCTGCGGCACCGGCACCGAGGTAAAGGGGAAATTCCGCGGCAAGCTCCCGCACCAATGCCCCGGCTCGCGTGATTGTGGCATCGTCGGGATTCCGTAGGATCGTATCGATCAGGCCCGCAACTCGACGCATCTCGTCTTCCCGCATTCCTCGCGTGGTAAGCGCCGGGGTCCCAATCCTCACGCCGCTCGTTACAAAGGGCGACTGGAGGTCTCCGGGAATCGTGTTCTTGTTGACGTGGATTTCGGCCCGTCCCAACGTCTGCTCGGCAAACTTGCCCGTTATTTCCTGCGGTCTCAGATCCATGAGCAGCAGGTGTGAGTCGGTGCCTCCAGACACCAAGGTATACCCGAACTCCATCAAGGCTTGGCCCAGGGCCACGGCATTCTTCACGACCTGCCCGACATATTCCTTAAAGCTGGGCTCCAGTGCTTCGTGGAACGCCACGGCCTTCGCCGCAATAACATGCTCCAGTGGCCCGCCCTGCATCCCGGGGAATACCGATTTATCGACTGCCTTTGCCAAAGCCTGCTTGGCCAGAATGAAGCCTCCCCTCGGACCGCGCAACGTCTTGTGCGTCGTGCTGGTCACTAGATCTGCATGCGGTACGGGCGACGGATACACTCCACCGGCGACCAACCCGGCAAAATGGGCCATATCGACCATGAGAACGGCGTCTACCTCATGAGCGATCTCGGCAAACCCGGCGAAGTCGATCTTGCGGGGATACGCACTGCCACCTGCGACAACCACAGCCGGTCGCTCGCGCAGCGCCGCCTCGCGCACCTGATTCAAATCGATCAGGCCCGTCTCCTGGTTCACTTGGTACTGCACGGCTCGGAAAAGCTTTCCACTGACATTGACCGGAGACCCGTGAGTCAGGTGTCCACCGTGGGACAGTTCCAAACCCATCAGCGTGTCGCCCGCCTTCATCACCGAGAGATAGGCCGCAAGGTTTGCTTGAGCGCCGCTGTGGGGTTGAACGTTGACGTGTTCGGCACCAAAGAGCTGTTTGGCCCGGTCGATGGCAAGACTCTCGATCTCGTCAACCACCTCGCACCCACCGTAGTACCTCTTGCCCGGATAACCCTCGGCGTACTTGTTGGTGAGTTCAGAGCCCAGCGCTTCGAGTACCGCCCGGGAGACGAAGTTCTCGGAGGCAATAAGTTCCAGGCCTTCTTCTTGCCTGGTGACTTCCCGACCTATCAACCGATCGATAGTCGGGTCGATCGCGCCGAGCGACAGCAGCAGTCCGTTGCCGTTCACCGGTCTCCCCGTCACGCCGGCATTCCGTTACTCGCCACTACCGCAGCAATACGGCGTTCCGCAAGCCGTCGAGCAGCTCGATACGTGGGGATGCCCTCGTCCCGCGACATCTCCAGCAGTTGGAGTACGGTGTCATATATTTCTGCCGTCTTCTTCTGCGCACCATCGAGATCCCATCCCTCCAGTTCGGCGTTCACGTTAATGAGACCTCCGCCGTTGATGACGTAGTCAGGCGCGTAGATGACATCCCTCTCGTTCAGCGTATCTCCATGGCGATCTGCTGCTAGTTGGTTGTTCGCCGCGCCTGCAACGATATCAAACTTGAGTTGGCCGAGCGACTTGTCATTGATCACTCCCCCCAAAGCACACGGTGCAAACACGTGCGCTTCTACTCCATAGATCTCGTCGGGCGCCACCGCTGTAGCACCAAAGTCATCGACCACCCTCTTGACCTTTTCCTTATCTATGTCGGTAACAATGAGTCGCGCTCCGGCCTCGTGCAGGTGGCCGCAAATGTTGTATCCAACGTGTCCGCAACCCTGCAAAGCTATTGTCTTGCCTGACGGGTCTTCCGATCCGTATCGGAACATGAGGCACGCTTGGATACCTCTGTATACTCCAAATGCAGTAGCCGGAGACGGATCGCCCGAGCGTCCCGTCAGGCCGACTACAAAATCAGTTTCCTGCCGCACAAATTCCATGTCGCCGGGACTCGTACCGACGTCTTCAGCAGTGATATACCGTCCTCTCAAAGAGTCAACGTGGCGGCCATGTTGCCGAAAGATCGCCTCACGGTCTTGGGTATTCGGATCGCCGATGATCACACTCTTGCCCCCGCCCAAATTCAGGCCGGCAACGGCGGCCTTGTAGGTCATTCCTCTCGAAAGTCGCAGCACATCCGTGAAGGCCTCGGCATCACTCGCATAGTTCCAGAACCGCGTTCCACCCAGTGCCGGACCCAACGCAGTGTTGTGGATCGCGATGATTCCCCGGTAGCCGGATTCACGATCGGACGCAAAACTGACCTGCTCGTGGCCGTGTTCGGCGATCAGATCGAACAGGTTCCTGTCCAGGGAGAGTCCCCGATCGGCACTAGTGATCGTGGAGTCCTCTGCCAATAATGATTCTCTGGATTTCACTTGTTCCCTCATAGATTTCGGTCAACTTTGCTTCGCGAAACAGCCGCTCAACTGGATAGTCCCGCATGTATCCGTATCCGCCAAAGATCTGCACTGCCTGAGTAGTCACCCACATGGCAGTCTCTGAAGCAAACAGTTTCGCCATGCTAGAACGGATGCCCAAATCTTCGCCAAGGTCCGTCAGGCCAGCAGTCTCATACAGCAAAGAGCGCGCTGCGGCAATTCGCGTGGCCATATCGGCTAGCTTGAACTGAATCGCCTGAAAGTTCTTTATCGGCGTCTCGAACTGCTTCCTTTCCGCACTGTAACGTATGGAGTGATCCAGTGCCGCCTGAGCGATCCCAATTGCCTGCGCTGCCACACCAAGTCGGCCACGGTTCAAAGACTGCAGCGCATAGATGAAACCCTGACCTTCCTCACCCAAGAGATGTTCACTCCCAAGCCGCACATCCGCCAGTGTAACGGTAACGGTCGGGGATGCGCGGAGACCCATCTTGTCCTCCGGTTCCCCTGACGTAACACCCTTCGTGTCCCGCGGGACAATGAACGCCGAGATCCCGTGCGCGCCACGCCTATCCTCGGGCGTGTCTGTGCGAACCATAATGACGATCACGTCGGCCGTGTTGCCGTTCGTAACCCACGCCTTCATTCCGTTCAAGATCCATTCACTGCCATCCCGCACGGCTTGGGCTCTCATCGACACCGCATCGGAACCGCTGTCGGCCTCTGAGAGTGAGTAGGCAGCGATCAGTTCGCCCCGCGCCATCGGGCCAAGCCACTTCTCCTTCTGCTGTTCGCTGGCCTGCGCAACAAGCATGCTCGCGGCAAGCGAATTGTGCACCGAAAGAGTGATCGAGGTCGACGCATCGGCGGTCGCGATCTCCTCGAGTATCATGACATAGGTGAGTATGTCGAGTCCAAGACCACCGTATTCCTCGGGGATCAGCAAACCGAAGAAGCCTAACTCAGCCAATTGTCGCTGGACCTCGGGTGAGGATTGTTTGTTGTGGTCCCACTCGGCGGCATGCGGAGCCAGTTCTTGGCGCGCAAAGTCACGCGCCAACGCCACGAATTCGCGGCGCTGCTCCTCAACTTGTTCTAGCAGCTCAGCTGTAGTCATAGAATCCACGGCCGCTCTTACGCCCCAACCGCCCGGCGGCCACCATCTTTCTGAGGAGGGGGCATGCACGATACTTTGGATCCCCCAACCCCTCATGTAAAACTTCGAGTATCGACAGGCACACGTCCAGGCCGATCAGATCCGCTAGTGTCAATGGTCCCATTGGATGATTCATGCCCAACTTCATCACCGTATCGACCGCCTCTGGTTCCGCCACACCTTCCATCACGCAATAGATGGCTTCATTGATCATCGGCATCAGCACCCGATTGGCAACGAATCCGGGATAGTCATTGACCTCGACCGGCTCCTTCTGGAGCGCCTTAGCGGTCTCCAATACAAACGTCGTTGTCTCATCCGACGTTCCAAGCCCACGGATAACTTCAACGAGCTTCATCACTGGGACCGGATTCATGAAGTGCATTCCAATGACTTTGTCCGGACGCTTGGTCCGTGCGGCTATCTCGGTGATCGAAATGGACGAGGTGTTGCTTGCGAGTATGGTTTCAGCAGGGGTTTGGTCGTCCAGAGTCTCAAAAATTCCAAACTTGATCTCTGACGACTCACTAGCGGCCTCCACTACGAGCATAGCCGTCGTCGCAGCATCCAGTGATTGCGCAGTACTGATCCGGTTGACAGATGCCGTCCTTTCTTCCTCGGATATGACGCCCTTGTTGACCTGGCGCTCCATGTTCTTGCGGATCTGGGCAAGCGCGCCGTCGAGTTGTGCCTTAACAACATCGATCAAAGTGACGTTCCATCCGCCTTGAGCAAACACATGAGCAATACCGTTGCCCATGGTGCCTGCCCCGACAACTGCCATCTCTTTCACTACGATATTCTCTCCTTCATCGTTCTGTAGCGCCGTGTCAAGAGCACCAGCGTTGACATCAAGACGATAGAACTGACCAACCCCCCCTCAGGCCCGAACTGTCCTCCGGTAAACCACCTGGGACCGCCGACCGAAAAATCCAGAGCCGGCAGATCGAAAGTCACGCCGCTAACCGGTGCCTCCACCAAACTCAACCCCATGTTCCAGCCCCAGTGGAGCCCCCACGCCGCCGTCAGTGCGCCCGGCGTAAAGAAAGCGGCGCTCAACACGAGCGAGGCCAATCCTATATTGACTAGAGCTAGTGTCGAAACACTCGGATTTGCCAAGTGGGCCATCGCGAAGGCTACTGCGAGCACAATACTCGCCACCGCCTTGCCCATTACCGAGGAGAGTCGCGCAAGCGGGTATCCCCGAAACAACAGTTCCTCAGCTAAGGCCGCCACGAGCAATACTCCAGCCAGTTCGGCCGCCGTCCCAACATACGCCCCGATCGTACCCGTCGCGACGTGGATGCTCGCGTCACCCAGAACCAACGCCAGAGCCAATGCTGCTACGGCCATTCCCATCCCCACTGCCAGCGCTACCGCGAAGCCCTTCGCAGCCGTTCCGATTCCGGGCCACCCCACAGTAGCCCAACTCGTACGGCCAGTGCCGATAAGAATCCCATACACAACGAGCCCCGCAACAACGATCGCTCCCGACGACGAGAGCATTAGGGCCGTGCCTTCAGTCCAGGTCGAAGGCATGAGCACCACCAAGATGACCACCCCTATCGCCACCATCACGTAAAACCCCCCTACCGCACCCAGGGCCTTGATCAGGTCCCGCAATTCAATCCCTAACGCGACTAACGCGCTCTCAGAGGAGCGCGTTAGTTCTTGATGCGAGGCGCCGGATGACGAGACCGGCTACGACGAGCTTCGCAAGGTCGCTCAACAGGAACGGCATCGACCCCACCACAACAGCGGCTCGAACGTCTCCTCCCAGAATAGCGAGTTGAGCGACACCGCCGATGTGAATCGTAAGTAGCCCAACCACTAACCCCACACCCAGCAAGACGAACCCTTCTCTCGAGGCGAACCTTCCGACCACTGCCGCTGCCAAAGGATAGGCCAAGAGATACCCACCGGTCGGTCCGAACAGTCTCGCCACACCAGGCACACCTACCGGCGAGAAAACGGGTAACCCACCCGCCCCCAGCGCCAGATAGACCGCAAGACTCGCCGCTCCCAAGTGCGGTCCGAGCAGACCGCCAACGATCAGGACCGCAGGAACCTGAAGCGTCATGGGGACCGGTGTACCGGGAAGCGGAATTGAAGCCTGTGCCCCGAGAGCGACGAGGAGTGCTCCCGCCAAGACCGCTAGGGAGCGCCGCACCACGGCGTTCGGGGTCATCTTGAGCTGTTGAGTCGTGTTTATCGTATTCATCAGTTAGTTACGCTCCACGCTTAGGGCTACGGCGTTTCCGCCACCGAGGCAAAGAGTTGCGAGTCCCGTGGTTACCCCTCTATGGGACATCGCGTAGAGAAGGGTGCTAAGAATGCGAGCCCCGCTCGCTCCCAACGGGTGGCCGATCGCGATCGCACCACCGTTTACGTTCACCCGATCCCAGTCCCATCTGAGCGCTTTCCCGTCGGCCAGAGCCTGGGCAGCGAACGCTTCGTTGGCCTCGATCAATCCGTAATCGCCTATGGTAGTCCCAGTCTTCTTCATGAGGTTCTGAACCGCGACTATTGGCGCAAAGAAAAGATCCTTCGGCTCTCCGCCTCCCGTCGCATACCCCGTGATCCGCGCAAACACCTCGAGCCCGTGCGCCTCGGCAAAAGCTTCAGATGCAACCACTAATGCAGATGCACCATCGTTCAGTCCCGGGGCGTTGCCGGCCGTGACAGTACCGTTCTTTTGGAAAGCGGGCCGCAACTTCGCAAGCGCGTCCACCGATGTATCTGAACGCGGACATTCGTCCTTGTCCACGACCGTGGTTCCCTTTCTACCTGGTACGTCCACTGGTACGATCTCCGCAGAAAAACTGCAGCCGTTAATCGCCTCAACCCCCTTCTGGTGACTGGCAAGTGCGAACTCGTCTTGTTCCTCGCGAGTTATGCCGGCTTTCTCTGCAGTGTACTCGGCGTAAGTGCCCATCACCGTATCACCAAAGGAGCACCACAGACCGTCGTGCTGCAAACCGTCGACCAGCGGTTGATTGCCGTACTTGGATCCCCTGCGCATTCCCGTCAAGTAGAACGGTGCATTGGACATTGACTCCATTCCACCCGCTACGACGCACCCAGCGTCACCCGCTTTGATGGCCTGCGCAGCGAGCATGACCGCCTTGAGTCCGGAGCCGCAAACCTTGTTGATTGTTACAGCCGGCACTTGTGCCGGAATACCGCCGTGGATTGCAGCCTGGCGAGCAGGCGCCTGACCCACACCTGCCTGCACCACATTGCCCAAGATCACGTCTTCGACCGCGTCGGGTTCGATCCCTGCCCGGCTCACCGCCTCGCGCACGGCGATCGCTCCCAACTTGGGCGCTTCGAGCGAACTCAAACCGCCCAAAAATTTGCCCACTGGCGTCCTGACTGCACTCAGTATGACCGGGTTCTTGTCTTTATTCGACATATAGCCTCTAAAGCTACCCTTCGGAACTCAAATTCTCTACCGCTAGGTCTCGGTTGTTTATCAGCTCTGTCAGCCTCGCCTCGAACTCGTGGACACTCAGAATCTGTTGTTTCTTGCCGGCCCCTCTAACGCGCACAGCGACAGTGCCGTCCTCCACCTCCCGCTTCCCCACAACCGCCATGTACGGCACCTTTAGTAACTCCGCTTCCCGGATTCGGTAATTCAGAGTGTCGCTGCGGTCATCGACCGTACATCGAACTTTCGACGCCCGCAGACGGTCCCGTATTTTGTGCGCTGCTTCACTTTGTTCTTCCGAGATAGGAAGCACACGCACCTGCTCGGGCGAGAGCCACACCGGAAACGCGCCGGCGAAGTGCTCGATCAAACACCCCACGAAACGCTCCAAGGTCCCGAAGACCGCACGGTGAATCATGACTGGCCGGTGAGGTTTGTTGTCGCTACCTGTGTACTCCAACTGGAAGCGCTCCGGAAGTTGGTAGTCGAGCTGGATCGTTGAGCTTTGCCACTCGCGCCCGATGGCGTCTTCCAGTTTGACGTCTATCTTTGGTCCGTAGAATGCTCCTCCACCCTCGTCTATTCCGTAGACCGACCCCCGCCTGTCTAACGCGCCTCGCAGCGCATCTTCGGCCACCTGCCACATTTCGTCGGTGCCGATCTTCTTTTCCGGTCTTGTTGCCATGTCGATCCGATAGGCAAATCCAAACGTACGGCCAAGAACAGCGTCCACTAGATCCATTATCTGGAAGATTTCGTTCTCGATCTGATCTTCCCGACAGAAAACGTGAGCGTCATCCATGGTCAGCCCACGTACGCGCAACAGACCATGGAGTGTACCGGACAGCTCGTTCCGGTACACGTTGCCGATCTCGGCCAATCTGATCGGTAGGTCGCGGTACGAACGCTGGTCGCTCGCATATATCAGTGTATGCATCGGGCAATTCATCGGCTTGACCCGGTACTTCACATCTGAGGAATCGCCTCCGGCCGCCGCCATCGCGGGGAACTGGTTGCCCTCGTACAGGGGGAGATGACCCGAACGGAAAAACAGCTCCTCTCGAGTCACATGCGGAGTGTATACCAGTTCGTAATCCCTCCTGAGCAACTCATCCTCGATGAAACGCCGCAGCTCGAACTGTATCGTCGCACCGCGTGGATGCCACAGGACCAATCCGGGACCAATATCCTCGTGGATGCTGAAAAGATCGAGATTTTTCCCCAGCAGACGATGGTCGCGCTTGGCAGCCTCCTCCAATCGTTCCGTATATGCCTCGAGGTCCGACTTCTTGAACCAAGCCGTTCCATAAATCCGTTGCAGCATCTGCCTGTTCGAATCACCTCGCCAGTACGCGCCTGCAGCATGCAGCAGTTTGAAATGCTTGACCTTGCCCGTGTGCTCGACGTGAGGACCACGGCACAGGTCGACAAACGGGCCGTCGGTGTAAACCGAAATGATCTCGTCGTCGCCTAGCTCCGAGAGGCGCTCGAGCTTTAACGGATCGTCCTTGAATCGAAGTTCTGCCTCCGCACGATCGACTTCCTCCCGGACGAACTTGTACTTCGCCTGTACCACTTCGCGCATCTTTGCTTCGATCTGCTCGAGATCTTCCGGAGTAAAGGGCTGCGAGACTTCGAAGTCATAATAGAACCCGTCTTGGATCGCGGGTCCGAACCCTATGTTGACCTCGGGGAACATTTGTCGCACGGCCGTCGCCAGGATGTGCGCCATCGAATGCCGCAGAACATCGAGCGCACGTGGGTCATCATCGGTAAGAATCTCGACGGAGGCGTCATGGCTGATGGGTCGGTCCAAGTCCCAGACTTCGCCGTTGACGTCGGCAGCGATCGCTGCGCGCGCTAGGCGTGGCCCGGCGGCCTCTGCTATCGAGCGCGCCGGTGTCCCGGCAGGTACCTTCCGTTCCGAGCCGTCTGGTAGAGTAATACGAATCGAATCGCTCATAGAATTGATATATCCACGTGTGTGGCTAACGTCAGCATCACCGGCTCAACGTCGTCAAAAAAGACCAGAAACAACACTATCCCAGCCAGGATGAGCGCACCCAAAACTGCTGTGAGAACAAGCGCGCGCTCTGAAACGAGATTTTTGACTGGATCCACAGACATTGTCACTATACCGATGAAGTTGGTTGCGTTCGTATATATTGTAGCATGGGCACTCAAGGGGTGCCATGGGAGGTTACTTGGTAAGCGTAAGGCAAGAAGACGACAGAGTTACGGGCATCGCGCTCTCGGCGGCGTTGGGAATTGGAATCGGCGTTGTCACCGGTCTCATTCTATGGGAGTGGCTAGGCGACGTCGGCGCCGAACCAGTGAAGAGGGCGGTACGGCGAGTTCGCTCGGCCGAATCAGGTGAGCCTCAAGAAGACCTGGACGGTCTCGAACAGGCCATCAAGACTGCCTTTGGGGAAAGTCCCCATCTCAGGGAGTTCGACCTAGACGCCGAGGCGCTGGGGGACGGCATCGTCGATGTCACTGGAGTGGTGCCCGACGAATCGTTGCGAGAGTTAGCGGGTGAAATTGCCAACCAGGTGCCGGGCGCCGATGTAGTGGTCAACCGAGTACTGGTCGAGGGGCAGGATACCGCACCTCGCAAGGTCACACTGGCGTTGGACAAGGATTGATCGCAGGCTCCAGCTGAACCTCCAATGCCAACCACGACCCTAGCTCCCCAATACGATCCCTCTGCGATCGAGACCGACACGTACCAGCGATGGCTGGACGCCGGTGTGTTTCGTGCATCCGTCGACTCCACGAAAGAGCCGTACGTGATCGTGATTCCGCCACCGAACGTAACAGCGATACTGCATACGGGACATGGTCTCAACAATACGCTGCAGGACGCGTTGATCCGGTTCGAGCGCATGCGGGGCCGCGAAGCGTTGTGGCTTCCCGGCACGGATCACGCCGGCATTGCCACCCAGAACGTTGTGGAGCGGCTCCTGGGGGAGGAGGGCCTGACCCGGCACGACATTGGACGTGAGAAGTTCCTCGAGCGCGTCTGGCAGCACGTCGACAAGACCGGCGATTCCATCCTGAAACAGCTCAAGGCTATCGGATGTTCGTGTGATTGGTCACGGACCCGCTTCACTTTTGACGAGCAGTACTCGCGCGCCGTGCGGACCGTCTTCGTCAGCTTGCACCAAGAGGGGCTGGTATACCGGGGCCAACGGGTGATCCACTGGTGCCCACGTTGTCTCACGTCACTATCCGACGAAGAGGCTGAGTTCCGCGATCGTGACGATCACCTGTACTACATCAGGTACAAGCTTTGTGGTCGAGAGGGACACGTCGTCGTCGCGACGACCCGACCTGAGACGATGTTCGGCGATGTTTGTCTCGTGTTTCATCCGGAGGACGACCGATTCAAGGAACTTGACGGCGCCAAAGTGGAGATCCCGCTGTCCGGCATCGAGATACCTATCCGGGTCAGCACCGCGGTTGAGCAAGATTTCGGCACCGGGATGCTCAAGGTCACTCCGGCTCACGACGCCAACGATTTTGACATAGCTGACGCGCTGGGCGGATTCGACCGTCCGATCATCATGACTGAAGAGGCTCAGATGGGCGACGATCCACGCGTCCCCACTGGACTTCAGGGGCTGGACAGAACCGATGTACGTAAGCTCATAATCGATCGGTTGCGCGCAGCAGATCAGTTGGAGCGCATCGATCCGTACAGCCACGCGGTGAGACACTGCTACCGATGTAACACGATCGTCGAGCCGCGACTGTCAGATCAATGGTTCGTTCGAATGGAGCCGCTGGCAGAACCTGCGCTGGCCGCCTACCGCGAGGGCAAACTCAAGTTCGTACCTGAACGGTGGGGCGGCGTCTACGAGAACTGGCTGACGCAGATTCGCGATTGGAACATCTCACGTCAGCTTTGGTGGGGTCATCGAATTCCCGCGTGGTACTGTGAGGCGGAGAGCTGTGATCACATAACGGTGACCATGGACAACCCCTCGGCCTGTGAGAAATGCGGCGGTGCGGTTCGACAGGACGAAGATGTCCTGGACACCTGGTTTTCCTCGTGGTTGTGGCCGTTCGCGACTTTGGGCTGGCCCGAGAAAACTGCGGATGTAGACCGATTTTATCCGGGGAGCACCTTGGTTACCGGACCGGACATCATCTTCTTCTGGGTGGCCCGCATGGTCATGTCCGGCTACCGGTTCTTGGGTGATCGACCGTTCGACACCGTTTACCTCAACGGTATCGTTCGCGACACCAACCATCGCAAGATGTCGAAATCCGCCGGCAACGGGATCGATCCACTTGAAGTCGTAGCGCTATTCGGTGCGGACGCCTTCAGGTTTACGCTGGTGGCGGGAGGTGCGGCAGGCACCGACGTGATCCTCGACCCCGACGATCTTGAAGCGTCCTTCGCTTCCGGCCGCAACTTCGCCAACAAACTGTGGAACGTCGGTCGCTTCATCATTACCAATCTGGACGGATTGGGGAGCCCCGTCGAAACAATAGACTCCGCACAACTCGAACTAGCGGACCGCTGGATTCTGGCGCGGTGCCAGCACACTATCCGCTCCGTCACGAACGCGTATGAGCGGTTCCGGCTCAACGACGCCGCCACTGAGATCTATCACTTCGTTTGGAATGAGTTGGCTGACTGGTACGTTGAGCAAGTCAAACCCCGCCTGTACGGTTCGTCAGACGGTGGAGAGACAGCGCGCAGCGTATTGAGCCTTGTGTTTCGCACCGCTTTGAAACTACTGCACCCGATAATGCCCTTCTTGACGGAGGAATTGTGGCGTAACGTTCCTGGCGCATCCGACCAACTGTTGGCTTCGACTGCCTGGCCGGTCGCCGATGACGCGATGATCGACACCGAGGCAGAAGACTTGTTCGGCCGCATACAGCAACTCGTCACTGCTGTTAGAACCACTCGGGCCGAGTATCACGTTCCCCCGTCTACATCGGTGCGTGCGGCGGTGCAGCCTGCCGACGAAGATGCGCGGAGTGCTTTCGAGTCGGAACGACAAACCATTCTGAGGCTGGCAAAGATCGGCGAATTGACGATCGATCACGAGAGTCCCGAAGAGATAGGAGCGCACTCGGTGCTCTCTGACGGGTCCGCCGTCTTCATACCTCTAGGGGACGCAATCGACATAGAAAAGGAATGCGCTCGACTCGCAGCAGAAGTCGAGCGATTGCGAACTCTCTTGTCGGGGGTAACAGCAAAACTCAGCAACGGACAATTCGTGAGCCGTGCGCCCGCTGAAGTCGTGCAGCGGGAGCGCGAGAAGGAGCGGTCGTGGCAAGAGCAGCGAGAGATCCTCTCGACAAAGCTGCGCGCCTTGGGCTGCTAGCCGCCGCCCTATCCACCGCGTGCGCCAGTATGGGAGCGCCGCCGGGCGGTCCTCCCGACTTCGACCCCCCCGTCATACTCAGTATTACACCGGACTCGGGGGCCGTGGTCGATGGATTCGACGACGACCTGGTCATCCAATTCGATGAGGTCATAAGCGAACGGTCGGGTAACGGTCTCGAAAACTTGATCCTATTGTCTCCCCGAGCGGAGGAGATAGACGTTTCTTGGAAGCGCAGCGCCATAGAGATAAGGCCAAAGGGTGGTTGGATTCCCAACATTGTCTACAATCTCACACTGCTCCGAGGAATCGCCGATTTGCGGAACAACCGACTCGACTCGGCTCGTACCATAATCTTTTCAACTGGTGGAGAGATTCCCGCAACGAGGGTCAGCGGCACTGTGCTGAACTGGGAAGAGGGACGAGGTGCACCGCGTGCGCTCGTCGAATTGACCCTCCTACCAGACTCCCTAGTCTATTTTGCGGAGGCCGATTCGCTGGGCGACTTCGACTTCGCCTCGCTGCCGCCCGGTCAGTACATTCTATCGGGGACCATCGACAAGAATAGCAATAGACAGCGTGATTTCCGTGAGTGGTTCGATTCGGTAACCGTACAACTTGATTCCACCGTGTCGGCCGTATTGTGGGCGTTCTCGCACGACAGCATCGGTCCGAGAATACGGAATGCTGTGTTGGTGGACAGTGTTACAGTGCGGCTCAACTTCACTCTGATGCTACAACCGGGCATTCCGGTCGACACGGCCGTCGAGTTTCTCTCGCTGCCGGATAGTCAACCTGTGACAATTGCGGCAGTTTGGAACGCCACGACCTACGATTCGGTGAAGGCGGCAGAGGACTCCGTAAGGAAGGCAGCACAGGCCGCAGAACAGCCGCAGGAAGCCGACTCGGCGGCGGCCGACTCGGCAGCGGCTGACTCGGTCGCTGCGGCAGTAGATACCGCTGCACAGATTCAACTGACCCAAACGGTCCCGGACACAGGCCATGTAGTCCGATTGCTCGCGACGCGACCAAAGCTCAGTGCGGATTGGCACGTCCGGTTGGTCACCCCCCTCATCCCAGGCACCAAGTATCTTATCGTCGCACGAGCGGCAAACGTGCTGGGTCATGAGACAGCAGCGGAGACGATCTTGTCCGTCCCTGCCGCAGTCGATTCGACATGAGCGACAAACTGAGAGATCTGCCATCGGTCAACAAGCTCCTGGCGGACGCGGAAGAGGCCGGCTTGCTCGATTCGGCACCGCGCGCCGTGGTAGTCGATTCTATCCGAGCCAGCATAGAAGCCGCTCGATCCAGAGACGGAGTTAGCCCCCAGTCCGGATGGATCGCGGACGTTGAACGGGAGATCGCCGAACGCACACGGATGTCGCTCACACGCGTCGTCAACGCGACTGGCGTGGTCCTCCACACCAACCTCGGCCGGGCACCAATGCCTGAGGCCGCCCGGAAAGCTTGCATTGGAGGATTCGGCTACAGTACGCTGGAACTGAATGTTGTAACCGGCAACAGGGGATCGCGACAAGCACGCATTCGGTCTCTACTCGCTGAGATTACTGGAGCGGAGAACGCTCTGGTGGTCAACAATGCCGCGGCCGCGATGTTCATGTTGCTGAACACATTCGCCGACGGGGGAGAGACGATCGTGTCGCGCGGTGAGCTGGTCGAGATCGGCGGCGCGTTTCGGATACCGGATATATTGACGAAGAGCGGTAGCGTACTGGTTGAAGTGGGAACAACCAACCGCACTCGGCTATCGGACTATCGACTCGCTCTCAGTCCCAACACTCGAGTTCTGCTCAAGGTTCACCAATCCAACTTCCTACAGCTCGGCTTCGTCGAGGAAACGACCCTCGCCGACTTGGTCTCGCTGGGGCAGGCTCGCAAGATTCCTGTTATCCACGATGCCGGGAGCGGACTCCTGATCGATCTATCAGAGCATGGACTCAAGGGAGAGCCTCTGATCTCTGACAGTGTGGCGGCAGGAGCGATTGTCGTTTTCTCCGGCGACAAGTTGTTGGGTGGTCCTCAAGCCGGCATAGTAGTGGGCCCCAAAGACTTGATCGACAGAGCGGCGGCCAATCCGTTGGCGCGCGCGCTCCGCCCCGACAAGGTGACCATCGCTGCCCTCGAGGCAACGCTCGCGCTCTATCGGGATCCTGCCGTCGCGACCAGGGAGATTCCCTGTCTTGCGATGCTCACTGCTGACCCGCGAGACCTCGAGCGGCGGTCCCGGCAACTGGCCGAGTTGGTGCCCGGTGCCACAACCGAACCCGGGGAATCGGCAGTAGGAGGCGGCGCGTTCCCTGGCACCCAACTGGCCACCACTTTGGTCGTGGTTGAGGCCGCGTCGGCCGATGCCTTTCTGGCCTCGCTCCGCAGCAACGAACCCCCTATTCTAGCCCGTACCGCGGACCAGCGCGTAATCTTCGACGTGCGAACCATCGCCGACAATGAAATCCCGGTTGTAGCACAAGCCATCCAGGCCGTCCGGGATTGTGTCTAGCAGGATTTTTAGCGAGATTCCCGGCGTCAAACGGCAACTAAAACCATGTACCAGATGACGGAGGACTCGTCTGTGGCTTTAAGAATTGCAACCGCCATTACATCGCTTGCACTGCTCGCAGGGGCATCCCCTGCTGCCGGGCAGGTGACCTCTGCTGAACCGGAAGAACTCAAATTTGTCACGCTATCGTATGGGGAGACGGTGCAGAGTTTTCTGACCGTGAACGACGACTCGTTACAAAACGGATTGTATTACAAGGCCTTCGTATTCTCAGGAGAGATGGGTGACTCCATCACGGCCACATTGTCTTCTATCGACTTCAACGTCGGTCTCCTGTTGGCCGACTCCGCCGACGTGATCGTCGAGGACGATGCTGATGGAGGGGGCCTCTGTAACGCTCAAATACAATTCGAGCTTCCGGCGACCGGCCGGTATATCCTGTATGCCACGAGTGCAACCTCACATGAAACAGGTCAGTTCAACATTTCGGTGGCAAAGGGCCACAACTCCCCGCCAAGCGATAAGCCTTGTCGGGGGTTTCTGCTGGTCAAGGACACGCTTTCGGTAGGTGATTCCATTTCTGCCAACCTTGGCCCGCCAGACAGCAAACTCGGAAGAACATTTTACGAGGTCTGGGCCCTAGATGTACCGTTGGGTGAGACTGTGACGATCGACTTTCTTTCCGACGATTTTGATGCGCGGCTCAGCCTTTATCAGGGATTCGCCACGGTGCGGGACGCCAACGACGACGGTGCTGGGAAGTGCAATGCCCGCCTCGTGTTCACGGGCTCCGAGCATCCGTTCCGGATAGTCATGACGACTGGGAAACCCAATCAAAAGGGTGACTTCATTCTCCGCGTAACGCCAGGAGCGCTTCCGATCCAAGAAGCGTCCCAGTGCACCTAGTGTTTCTTTGCGGGACCGTTACATAGGAGTGGCGGGAGTCTCTACTATGCGGGTAGCAGTGTTCGCTTCCGGCGCCGGAACCAACCTGCAGGCCATTCTCGACCAGTGTCACGAATCTGCTCCGGTTCGTGTGGCGCTGGTTGCCAGCAATAGACCTGACTCTGGGGCTTTGCATCTAGCCCACAAGGCGGGAGTTGTAACCTATGTCATTGAGGACCCGGCGGACGGACTCTCTCTCTTGGCGACACTGCGGGACCATGATATCAATCTCGTAGTCCTGGCGGGGTACCTGAAACTGGTACCGAAAAACGTGGTAGCGGCGTTCGCCGGCCGGATGATCAACATTCACCCCGCCCTGCTACCATCGTATGGCGGCGCCGGCATGTACGGCAATAGGGTGCATGCGGCAGTGCTCGACTCCGGTGCCACCGTAACAGGCGCCACCGTCCACCTCGTTACCGAAGACTACGACCGAGGCCCAATTATCGCCCAATGGCCTGTGCCGGTAGCCCCTGACGACACACCCGAAACATTGCAACAGCGCGTACTCGCGGTTGAACACGAACTTCTGCCAGCGGTCGTTCTTGCCGCAGCACAGACGGGTGGAGTAGAACCCTTGTTCCCGGCGTGCGACGCCTTTGAGGAGGTCTCTGTTTGCCACGTGCGCTGATTTCTGTTTCCGATAAACGAGGTGTCGTAGAGTTCGCTCGGCGGCTTGAATCACTTGGGTGGGAAATCGTCTCAACCGGCGGAACGGCTGCCGCGCTGGGAGAAGGAAATGTTTCTACCAAACCGGTCGAAGACATCACCGGCTTTCCGGAGATGCTGGACGGTAGGGTGAAGACGTTGCATCCGGCGATACATGCGGCTCTATTAGCCCGGCGCGACCTGCCCGCACATCTTGACGCCCTAGCAGATCAAGAGATTACTCCCATCGACCTGGTGGCCGTCAATCTGTATCCATTCAGGGAGACTATTGCCAAACCAGATGTAAAGTTCGAGGACGCTATCGAGCAAATCGACATTGGCGGGCCATCGCTCCTCAGGTCGGCCGCCAAGAATCACAGCGATGTGCTGGCAGTTGTAGATCCTCGCGACTACGACCGTGTCGTGGCAGCTCTTGCCGGCGATTCCATAGACCCTTCGTGGAGACGAGAACTCGCCGCCAAGGTGTTCAGTCATACGGCGGGCTATGACGCCGCGATAGCACGCTACATGAGCCAAGACGCCGATTTCTTTCCGTCCGTCGTTTCTCTTGTGCTTGAACGCGTTCAAGAATTGCGTTACGGGGAGAATCCTGAGCAGCGTGCTGCACTGTATTCGACTAGAGAAGGACGCGGCATCGACGTATTGAGGCAACTGCATGGGAAGTCCCTGTCATTCAACAACCTGCTGGACATCGAAGCCGCCAGTGTCGCCGTTGCACCGTGGCCGGATAGACCAGCATGCGCGATCATCAAGCACACAACACCCTGCGGCATTGCTCTCGGAAAAGACGCATTAGAGGCATATCGCCGTGCTCTTGCGACAGACTCCAAGTCGGCGTTCGGATCGGTCGTCGGGTTCAACACTGTTGTCGATGCTGCGACAGCAGAGGCCATGGCAGACTTGTTCGTAGAGGTCGTGATTGCTCCACGTTTCCACGACGAGGCCGTCAGAGTTTTTGAGAGAAAGAAGAATCTGCGGGTCGTAGAACTTCCACTCCCAGACCAGAGACCGTCGCTGGACTATAAACGAGTACGCGGTGGTTTTTTGATACAAGATCGGTTCACCTCGTCCGCTGACGAGTCCAACTGGAAAGTCGTTACCGACCGACCACCTACACCGGAGGAGCGGCGTGACCTCGGGTTTGCTTGGGCCGCCGTTGCGGGAGTGAAATCCAATGCAATCCTGCTGGCGAGAAACGAAGCGGCAATTGGGATCGGCACGGGCCAGATGAGCCGCGTGGATGCAACCTTTCTAGCTATTCACAAAGCGAGGGAGCAAGGCCAAGATCCGAGGGGATCGGTACTGGCATCCGACGCATTCTTCCCGTTTGCCGATAGCCTGGAGAACGCCGCTGCTGCAGGAGTGACGGCAATCATCCAGCCGGGTGGGTCGGTTCGAGACGAGGAGGTTGTTGCAGCCGCAAACTCACACGGTCTCGCCATGCTAATCACCGGTCGTAGGCAATTCCGCCACTAGCTCAGATGACTACAGATACTAGACAACTAGCCGAACGGCAGCCGTACGGCGTAGCCGCCATAGTCTCCGCCGCAATTCTCGTATTGTATGTAATCACTCTCGCACCGACCACTCAGTTCTGGGATACATCCGAATACATGTCGGCAGCGAAGACACTCGGCATACCGCATCCGCCGGGGAATCCTTTATTCGTGTTGCTTGCGAATCTATGGGGAGCGCTACCTCTGGCCGCAGACTACGGCAGACGGCTCAACTTGTTCTCGGCCACGGCAAGTGCGGTTGCGTCCGGTTTCCTGTTCCTGATTACTGAACGGTTCCTTCGTTCGCTCGTTAACGATAAGCTGGTGAGGTACGCAACTGCCGCCGCAGGAATCATCGTTGGAGCGGCGGCTTTTACAGTGTGGAATCAGTCTGTAGTCAACGAAAAGGTCTACACGCTGAGTCTGCTATCAATCGGCCTGGTTCTTTGGTTGGGCATCCGTTGGATGGATAGCACTCCCGGTGTCGCCCGCGACAAGTTGTTGGTCCTAATTGTTTATCTCTTGGCACTTACGTCAGCGAATCACACCATGGGGCTGTTGGTGGCTCCAGCGATAATGGTATTGGTGCTCGAAACCCTGCGGATCGAGGGTGCGGACGCGGGCGAGTGGGCCAAGTTGCTAGTGTTTTCGGTAATGGCAACGATGTTCGTTTTTATGCCCAATGTGCTCGCGAAGGGAGCAGAGAACGTCGCCTACTATGGGGTCGTTGCTCTGATAATCGGACTACCGCTGGCGTTCCTGGCATATACCGGTCACTGGCGGTTTGCAGCCGCGGTAGTAGCAGTAGCCGCCGTGGGGCTCTCGCTAAACTTCATCTTCCTTTCAATTCGAGCCGGACTGTACCCAGCGATCAACGAGGGTGAGCCCACTACCTGGGAGACCCTCAGAGCAGTCTTGAGCCGTGAGCAGTACCAGAAGGGTCCATTGTTGCCTCGCCAGGCCGACATTACATGGCAGTATATCAACTACCTACAGTACTTCTCTTGGCAGTTCGGTCGCGACTGGGCACCGGGTGTACAACAGGGACTAGCTGCCCTATTCGGAGGGCTAGGCCTCACGGGGGCCGTGTGGCACTGGCGCCAGGACAGGCGGTTTGCCGCGACGATGACAGCCTTGATGCTGACCGTCACGGTGCTGCTGGTGTTCTACCTCGACTTCAAGTTCGGCTATTCGATTCGACCGGGCGAGAACCTGCTTCGTGAAGTGCGAGAACGAGATTACTTCTACATTGCTTCCTTTATGCTCTGGGGAGTCTGGGTCGCGTTCGGATTTGCCGCTGTAATGAAACTGTTAATACGCGCGTTGACGAATTCTGATGACGAGCAAGTGAACTGGCTCCCCGCAACACCCGTGCTACTGCTCTGTCTAATACCATTATACGGCAACCACCTCTCCGCCTCCCGTGCCGGTGAGACCCTGCCGCGTAATTCCGCCTGGGATATGCTCCAGTCAGTCGAGCCCTATGGCATCCTTGTTACGGCTGGGGACAACGACACCTTTCCACTCTGGTACGTCCAAGAAGTAGAGGGAGTCCGCCGTGATGTCACAGTAGTCAACCTGTCCTTGATGAACACCAAGTGGCACAATCGGCAGATCAAACGCAGAGAGGTATTTCCGTTCGACACTGAGAATGCGTTGCCAATGTATCGTGGCCGTTCGTGGCCGAGGCCTACCGAATCGGTTCTGTCTCCAAGCTATACGGACTTGGACAATCTACCGCCGCTGGTTCAGATTCAAGACAGCACTCCGTTCCAGTTCGGCACTCTCCGCACGGTACTGCGACCGCAAATACTGGATCGCGCCGGTATCGTCACATTGCAAATCATTCGTGACAATCTCGGGAAGAGGCCAATCTATCTCTCGCGAACCACTGGCGACTTCGGGGAACGCATGGGCCTCACGAGTTACCTCCTGAATCAGGGTATGGTCAGAAGATTGACGCCGGAACCGATCCAGCCCCGTGACGGCATCGTGCCGGCCGGCATGTTGGGATGGGTGGACGTCGAACGAACTGGTAGGCTCCTGTTTGACGTATACCACGGTGAATCCGCTGCGCGCGAGCGTCCCTTCGGCTGGATCGACCGGCCATCGGAGAGCATATTGGCGCTCTATGCCATCCTGTACGCCTCCTATGTTCAGATCCTATCGTTGCCCGGGAGTCGCGCCGGCGGCAGTGTCGCAGATTCTGTGACGGTCAACGAAATTGAGCGCGCGACCGATCTTGCCGAGCGAATTCTACAGAACACTAGCTTCAGGTGATCCGGATGAAAAACGTATTCATGTTCTTGGCCTCTGTTGCTTGTGCCGGCCCAGTCTTTGGCCAGGCAACTAGCACTGATGATGCAGAAGATGTGAAGGCCACCCTCATCGCCATGTGGGATGCCATCGAGCATGGCGACCTAAATCAATACGCCAGTTTCATACATGCTGACTTTACGGCGTTCGGGGAAAGCGATGCTTACCTATCCTCCGGAAAGAGTTATGAAGTACGCAGCGTTGGAGAGTTCCTCAAGCGTGCCAAGAACGTGCACACGGAAATGCACCAGCCGAAGATCGTCGTACGAGACGAAGTGGCCTGGATCACCTACTACTGGACCGACGCCGGCGTGGTGGATGGAGAGCGCTTCACCAGCCGCGGTAAGTCTACTCGGATATTCGTCAAGGAAGGCGGCCACAACACCCGCGCGGTCTTGACTCGACGCGGGTGACCGCCAGATTCTCCGACACCCTCATGGTGGTCGGATATGAGTTCAATCGTCGAAAGACTGCGGAAAGCCCTGGCGCCCGACTTTCGTGTGGAACGGGAGCTGGCAAGCGGCGGCATGGGAATCGTATTCCTCGCCCACGATGTTGCGCTCGATTGCCCCGTCGCCATAAAGATCATCCGTCCGGAACTAGCCACCGCTAGGGCCGCAGAGCACTTTCTCCGCGAAGCGCGGATTCTTGCCAAGATCCGGCACCCTGGTGTCGTTCCCATACACAGGGTCGGCGAGGCCGATGGGATCTTTTACTACGTGATGGATCTCATCGAAGGGGGCACCCTCGCTGATCGATTGGAACGAGGAGCGATGGACAAGGGTGAAGCACTGAAGGTCGGTCGCGATCTGCTCGATGCACTCGAGGCCGTGCATCACCACGGTACCCTGCACCTCGACATCAAGCCGAACAACGTCTTCATGGTTCATGGTCGGGCCATCCTAACCGACTTCGGAATCTCACGACCTTCCCGAGACGAGGACAACCCCACCACACTCGACGGAGTGATCCAGGGAACTGTTGGATACATGGCGCCCGAACAGGCACGCGGGGACTTTCTGACACCACGCACCGACCTGTACACCACGGCGGTCGTACTATACGAAGCGTATACGGGCAGACGTTGGAGTGGGACGTCACCCGAAGCTCACCATGACTGGTCCGGCGTTCCCCGCAGCGTGATTCCCATACTTCGGCGGGCGCTCGAATGGGATCCGGAACTGCGCTGGCCAGACGCAAAGACCTTTAGGCGCAAACTGTGGCAGACTCGATCCCGCAGGTACCGTGGTCGGGCTGCGATTCTGACTGGAGCGGGCCTCGTCGCTGGCGCACTTGGTGTGCTGATATTCGGACGTGACGCGATTCGACCGCCCCGACAGTTGACCGATGTCGCCGTCATCCCGCTCGAGGCCGGATTTGGAATGGTGGGAGATTCTCTGCTTTCTGACAACCTCACAATACTCCTACGCCTCAACCTCGAGTCATCTTCTTACCGCGTCACGTTGCCGCACGTTGTGCTCGAGTGGATGCCCACTTCTGATCGCATGGCTGACAGCCTACCGACCTCGGCTTTTCGTGAACTGGGAACGGAGCACATTGTCTGGGGCACGGTGGAGGCCACCGGTCGCGACACTATCATCAGCTTGATTGTCCAGGATCGGAGCGGGAAGAAGCAGGCCGTTACCATTCCCAAATTACAGAATCTGAATGAGACCGGTCAACGGTTAGGCTTTGGCGTCGTTGACCTCATTGACCCCCAGAATCCCGATGGTTTCCGCGGATCGAGCTTGAGCTTGTCTCCAATAGAGAGTGCGTTGAGTGCTTTCCTTGACGGGGAGCGAGCATTCCTAACGAACTCATTCTCTCTTGCCGCAAAGAGATACCGATTGGCGTTGAATCTCGATACCAACTTCGCACGGGCTGAATGGAAACTCTCGAATACGCACCGCTGGACCCTGACCGGCGCACCTCATCCCGACGTGAACTTAGTACGATTGCTCGAGCAAAAGGCAGAGCTTCTCACCGAGAAAGAGAGAATGCTCATTGAGGCCCAGCTAGCCCCTAATGAACAGAAACGGCTAAGTATTTATCGCGATGCGATTGACAGATTTCCCAACGATCCGTTCACCACTTTTCTCTACGCAGAAGAACTTTTGGGCCGAGGTCCACAAATCGGCATTGCGCTCGAGGATATTGTTCCAAGCCTAGAAGCTGCAGTTTCTGTTTACCCTGCCTTTGGCCCTGCCGTCACAAATCTCACTTGGGCCTACATACGGCTCGGCCTTCGCGATGAAGCCGTGGGCGCCCTCGCCCTCCTAGGAAATGTCTCACCCGACCGTGAAGAGATGCTACTCGACCAGCGATCACTGCTAAGATTCGCACTGGTAGAGAGGTTCTTTCCAGATGACGCGGATAGTGCACGAACGATACTGTTCCAAGATCCGTGGTTGTCAAAGGACTTGACAAGGGCGGTCCGTCTTGCCGCCATGTTCGACATACCGCAGACACAGGTCGAGTTAGCGGAACTGCTCCTGACCGAAAATCCTGGTGCCGATACGGCACAGGCACACCTGCACGAAGCGATCGCCCTCGGCTCTATAGCCACTGGCCGAGTTGCCCAGGCACTCACACACTTCGATTCCGCAGCAAGTCTGCTTGGGTCGCCCAACGCTCGCATCGAGGCCGCTGAGTGGCGCATCATGCTTCGATTGCTCGGTCTGCCCGGAGTGTCCCGACAAGCCCTCGACTCAGCTCGGCTGCAGTTACTCTCTCTAATCACAACTCCCGAAACTAGACTGCGCGCCGCATGGGCTTTGGGTATTGACGCTGCATCTCGTGGAGACCTCGACACTGGGCGCGAATGGCGCGACACTCTGTCGCGATCACAACCAGATACGACCGCCGAGCGTCTTGGAACACTCTTGGAGGCAGTTAACCGAGCGGAAGGCGAAGAGTATCAGGCAGCATTACAGATTTCGCAACCACTACTGGCTTGGGATTCGGCCGGCCGAGGTGGAGACCCCTTCGCCCGCGCCATATTACATCTAAAGCGCGCCGAGTGGTACGAAAAGACCGGGAGTATAGCAGCAACCGACTCGGCGCGACGGTTCTACCAGCATTTCGACTTCCTCGGTGCACCTGCCAACATCGCGCAGGCTGCTGAAGTTGATTGGGCTCTAGCACCATACATACGCCTGCTGAGAGCTAGCGCTGCTCCAAGTAGTAACAACGTGCGAGCATGTTCGTGGATATCTCGCGTGCTGGAGTTATGGTCGGACGCGGACTCGAGTTTTACGACCCTCAAGTCCCGTGCAACTGAAATAGCCGCACGCACTTGTGAGCAATGATAGAAATACTGACTCTCGGACCGCGCGTGATCACGCTAGACGGCGGTGAGGCACCTGCCGAGTTGCAGCACCGCAAGAATTTTGCGCTCCTCGTCTATCTGGCTCGATCGCCCGGCCGGATGCGAAGTCGTGAGCACCTCGTTGGTCTCTTCTGGCCCGACAAACCTGAGGACCGTGCCAGACATTCGCTGCGCGAGGCAATACGAATTCTCCGCAATGTCTTGGGCGACGATGGCCTGGAGGTCGAGAGCGATCATGTTCGGCTCGCGGAGAATGCCGTCCACCTTGATGTCGACACCTTGCAGCAACTGGAAGACTCAAGCGATGCGCGTGGTGCGGCGGAGTTGGTGCGTGGTGAGTTCCTCGAAGGGTTCACCGTTCCCTCCGCATCTGCTTTCGAAGACTGGCTCGGTTCCGAGCGACTCCATTGGCGTGGGCACAGTGTAGGCGTTCTAATGCGCTACGCCGAAGAGTCCCTGGCCCAGGGCGATTCTGCGACCGCAATAGCCAACGCCCAACGGGCACACACAATGGACCCTGGATCGCCCGCGGCAACACGCGTCATGCTCAGAGGCCTGGCCCTGCAAGGTGACCGAGGGCAGGCCCTAGACTACTACCAGGTCTTTCAGGAACGACTTCAACACTTGGGTGCTGAACCAGATACGGAAACAGCAGAGCTTGCCGAGCGGGTTAGAGGTCAAAGGATATGGAAGCTTCCCGCTTCGGTAACGTCTGGAACCGACACCGGTGCCGAGTCACGTCGTGCGCCGCTCGTGGGTCGGTCGGCGCAACTTGGCCAATTACTAGCCTCGTGGGAGAACACGAGGAACGGTACCGCTTCCGTCTGTTGTATTGCCGGTGATTCGGGGGTCGGCAAGACTCGGCTTGCCGAGGAGCTACTGATCAGAGCGTCACTGGACGGAGCCACGACGGTGACGTTCAGGGCGGTCGAAAGCGATCAGAGTTCTCCCAATTCCGGGGTTCTCGGTCTTGCCCGCGGAGGGGTATTGACGAGTCCCGGACTTGCCGGGGCATCACCCGCCGCCGTCTGCTCGTTCGCTCAACTGATTCCTGAGTGGGCAGACCGGTTCCAATGCGCCGGAGTAGAGCCACAGCCGATCGGTCTCGCCCTAACGGAGGTGCTGCGAGCAGTTTCGTTGGAGCGACCTGCTTTCCTTTTCCTAGATGATGCCGACTGGTGTGGCGGCGAATCCCTGCTAATGCTGTCTGCCACCATGAGAGACCTCGCGGACGCTCCGATTCTACTGTGTATCACGGCGACCGCCACACCAGTGAGCCCCGAACTGAACCAGCTAAGGGCACAGATCGGTAGACAATTGGCAGGGACAACGGTCGTGCTGGAGCAGCTGCAAGCAGACGACATGCGCCCGCTAGTCGAGTGGGCCCTTCCATCATACGATGACGATCAAATAGATCGAGTCACTCGAAGAGTGACCGTAGATTCTGCTGGTTTCCCGCTACTGGCTGTGGAATTACTACATGCTATCGCTTTGGGCCTAGATCTGGATAGAACAAAGGGTGTATGGCCAGAGCCGCTCCGAACCCTATCCCAAACTCTACCCAGTGGCCTGCCCGACGCGATTGCAGCGGCGATACGAGTGGGATTCTGGCGGCTAAGCAAGCCGGCACAGCATCTTCTTTCCACCGCGGCAATACTTGGTGAACCAGCATCGGCGGAATTGTTGGGTCACTGTACCGATCTGGGTGGTAGTACACTCGATGAGGCTCTGGACGAATTGGAGTGGCAGCGCTGGCTATCGGCCGATGCCAGAGGTTACTCTTTCGTGGCAACGATCGTCAAGCAGATAGTTGACCGAGACATGGTAACCGAAGGACAGCGCCAGAGGGTACTCCTAGCGAGCAGGCGCTAGCGACTGCACGGATAGGCTTCTTCAAACCCGCACACGGCGGAGGGCCACACTTGGGAGCAACGGATCGTCCAGACGACCACGTTCTATCTGCCAAGGTAGCGGGGCTCCGTTATGTCATCGATACCAGTCCAGGTATCCGTCGCAAAGGCTCCGGCCGCGGTTTCGCATACTACAACCCTGACGGCAGCTTGATTCGAGATGCGGTGAAGCTCAAGAGAATCAAGGCTTTGGTGATTCCACCGGCCTGGACCGATGTGTGGATCTGCACGATTCCGACCGGACACATTCAGGTAACCGCTAGAGACGCCAAAGGCCGCAAGCAATATCGCTATCATCCTCGGTACCGCGCAGTGCGGGATGAGACCAAATTCGATCGTATGCTTGCCTTTAGCACGTTCTTGCCTGCGATTCGCAAGCGCGTCGAGCGGGATCTCTCCAAACCGGGGCTACCGCGTGAGAAGGTATTGGCCGCCGTGGTTCGACTCCTAGAACGAACGTTGATTCGGGTGGGCAATGACGAATACACCAAAGAGAACAAGTCCTATGGACTCACAACTCTACGGCGGAAGCATGTGACAGTCGATGGCTCAAAACTGATGTTCGAGTTCCGGGGCAAGAGCGGTGTCAGCCAGTCGGTGGCGATCACCGATCGCCGCATCGCATCAATTGTGCAGCACTGTCAGACACTTCCCGGACAGGAACTGTTCAAGTATGTCGACGACAACGGACAGCGGCAGACCGTAGGGTCAGCGGACGTGAACGAATACTTGCAGAAGATCTCGGGTGAGGATATCACGGCCAAAGATTTCCGCACGTGGGCGGGCACCATGTTCGCGGCAACTACGCTAGGCAACATGGGCCCCACCACATCCGAACGGGATGCAAGGGCAAACATTGTAAGGGCGGTTGATCTCGTCGCCGAGCGTCTGGGCAACACCCGTGCGGTGTGCAGAAAGTACTATATCCATCCGAAGATCATTGAGGCCTACATGGCGGGGTCTGTCATCGAAGCACGGCCGCCACCGACGAAACGCAAGCGGGCACGTCCATCGGCAAGCCTGAGACTCCAGGAAGCCGCCGTCCTGGAATTCCTGCATCTCCAAGACGACGGGGACTCTGAGACCCGGCGATCAGTTGGTTAGATCCAACCTCACCTGGGTCGCGCCGGAAAGATATATCCCATTGAACAGAAACTTGAACGTGCCGTGCGGTTGGCCGCGATTCAGTATCTCCGGTCCGAACACAAATAGATTGCCCTTGCCAACCTTGGCTGCTGCAACAGCAACGCCTCCGTTCAGTCGGCTCTGTCCCCACGCCCAACCACTCCTGAGCGGTGCGTCGCCGTCGAACCATGCCACTGAGCGAACGTTCTTCATCTGAGCGTCGGGTAGCATTCGGAATACCGGACTATTGTTGAAAAACACGTCTGTGCGCTCGTTCATTCCATAGGCGAGCGGAAGAGAATTGTCGACCTTCACTCGGAGAACCGAACCGGGCATATAGTATTTGTCCTGAGTGAGGTGCTTCCCGTCGCCGTCTACCAAGTGATCGGTAAGCGGCAGGCCGGCGTGCTTTGCCAGGTTGGTCGAACTCCCGATGGTGATGATCGTCCCGCCCTCGTTCATGAACTCGATCAGTCGTGGAACGGTCTCGGCGACAGTTACGCTACCGAGCCGGTCTCGGTACTCGGCCGGTATGCTAGCGGCATCCGGCTGTCTACCGAAGAAGCTTTCGAACCCGCCACCCTGCCGATCGGCCGCTGGAATCGCACCTGTTACAAAAACGAGTATGTCGAATCTCTTCCTGAGATCGGCAGCATCAAGTGTCTTGGGATAGACCAGTTCAAACGGGAACTCGAACTGTTCGAAGAGCCAACGGGTCCAACCCGATGGCATAGAGCCACCGTATTGATCCCACAAACCGATTCTTACGGACCGTAACTTGAGGGCATCACCGCCCGGAGCCAAGCGGACCGCATCGAAATTGAGCCCCAGTTCGGAAGCCAACTGGTCAACTTTCGCCGGCACCGCAGAACTCGCGGGAATGTAGATGGTGCCCACTGGATAAGATTTTCCATTGACCGAGAACTGGTTCTTCAACCAATAGACATCTTCTCCGGCAGCCAAGAATCGATTTGTAGCTATGGCGGCGTCGTTCGCCTGGTGGCCGAGCAGAAATCCAACCGCTCCCCTCGTCCCAGCTACGCGTCCCGCTGGTGTAACCGCGAGCCCTTCTATCTTCACAAACGGCCCGTCGAAACCCTCTAGCACTCTGTCGAATTCTACTCCCATTAGGTACGCCAACGTGTATCCGGCGTTGTCATAGGGTGGCGTCGGAGGACCTCCTTCATAGGCGAAGTCGTTGGGGTGGTCTTGGGGCTCGAACATGTCGAGAATATGGGGCCTGAATGCCTGCGCGGCCTTCACGACGTAGGAACCCGCAGGGTACTGTCTCTCCCCAACATCGAACGCCTTCGTAGCGCGAAGCACGGTAACACCGTTCTTGATCAATGTGTTCACAAACTTCGTTGCTGTCGGAAAATCCGACTGACTGGCCGGCAAAATGTAGCCTCTGGGATCACGCTCGTTGGGATCGTGCAGCACGGACAGGAACTTCTTCGGTACTCCACGGGAGAAGTATCCGGCTAGTGCCCCGCCGGATGGTCCTATGGCCTCGGCTTCGGCACCCTCCGCCTTTACGGCCGCCTTGAGAGCATCGATACGCTTAGGATGGATCGTCCAGTGATCCTGGCTTCCGTATTCGATGGAATTGCGAGCCATCTGATACATGTTGAATAGCAACGTCTCACGATACCTCGAGGCGTAATCTAACACCGCTCTATTGCCGGTAATGGAGTAATCGACCGACTGTCTGAAATGCCACGTTTGTGGCTCTATCGGAAAGGGATTATCCTTGCTCCGAATCGACCTCTCGGGAATCAGCGGGATCTCCACCGGCGTCGGATTACCAATCGTCTCGGTCAGGAGCCCGATGACATTGTGGAAGTACGCGGTAGTTCTGAGTCCGCCATTCCACCAGGTTGAGAAAGGACCGCCACTCCTTGTCGTGACGCCGCGTTTGCCTTCCAACACGAACCTGCTGTGCATCGCATTGCCGACCATCTCGATGCCCAGAGATACAAGCGGGTCGAAGTTGTAGTTCGGCGGATCACGGAATGGCGGAGCCCACATGACTGTGCCTGCAGGGCCAACCTGATGATGGTTGTACAATATCTGCGGGATCCATTCACGATACAGGACTCGCGCCATGTTCTCGGTCTCTGGCTGAGCCACCATATAGGAATCACGGTTGTTGTCGTGTCCAACATATTTCTGGTAGAGGCGCGGGATGTTACCGCTTTGCCGCTTGGTGGGATCCGGTTCCCGCATATACCAGTTGGAGACGAGTTCCATGCCATCCGGGTTCGCATGCACGGCTAGAATGATCACGTCATCGAGGATCCGCATCGTCTCCTCGTCCGTCCGGCTCACCATCTGGTAGACGAGTTCCATCAACTGATGTGCACCCAGGACCTCGGTGGCGTGCAGACCGCCGTCAATCCACACCACTGCCCTGCCTTCCTTAGCAAGTGCACGCGCATCTTCAGACGCCAAGTCTTGCGCTGATGCCAGCCGCTGGGAAATTTCCTTGTAGCGGGCCAGGTTCCGGTGATTCTCGGGCGAAGTGATGATGGCCATATACTGCGGCCGGCCCTCGGCAGTTCTGCCTATTTCGTTCAACACCATTCGCGGAGATTCTCGCTCGAGCTTGTGCCAATACTCCGACAGTTGACTGTACGTGGCGAGCTGGTAGTCGTCACCAATATCGAATCCCAGTTGCTCCTTCGGAGTAGTGATCGTGCCTTGCGCGATCGCCTGCTCAGAAATGACGGCAAGACTCGCAGAGATTAGCAACGTGGCGGCAATCGCAATGGAACGCGGCTTCAAAAACATGGGAGCACTCTCAGGGTGTAAGTCCTCAACGATCATCTAGTGGGGTGCTGAAAATAGGATAACTCGGAGAACCTGCCATCACCAGCGGGGAAGACTACCGTTCTTGACTCGCAACAACCGAGTTCCAGATTCGATCAACGATCGACGCCAAACCCAGTCCCAGCAAAGCGCCAACGGCGCCCGCCAGAAAATCCATTCGGTCAGCGCTGCGGTACGGTAACAAGCCTTGTATCAGCTCGATAAAACCGGCAAAACCCGAAACTGCGACCACTCCGATCCCCACCATCATGCGCATGCTCGAGAAGCCGAGCCAATACAGAAGGATCGACAAGCCTCCGAAGAGAACGACGTGGACCAGTTTGTCCACTCCTCGCACAACGTCGTACGAGGTACTTGGTAGCGGACTGAGGGTCGCCGTAAGAAGCACTACCAGATAGACGGCGAGTACTGCCCGTCGAAAGTTCTTGGATCCGATTACCATCCTCCCCTCCACCGCGACCTGATCGTAGATGAATTGACAGCAGGGTAATGTAACGGGGGAGAGCGGATGTGGGCTAACCTGTTACATTCTCATTCAATACTGGAGGATGCCGTGCTGAAACTCATAGGAACGATCGGAGCGTTCATAGGGAGCACCGCCGGTTGGTGGATCGGTGCCCAGATGGGGGGGATGATGACCGCATTCATGGTAAGCATGGTCGGGACGGGCGCCGGTATCTATTGGGGCCGTAAACTCGCACAACACTACCTCGAGTAGCACAAAGCACTAGTTTTTGCGCACACGAGCACTTATTCGCATCCACTGGAGTGAATCCATGGTCTCACGTAGAAAGTTCTTTGGTATATCATCAGCTGCGCTGGCAGGCTCCGCCTGCGGTACTATAGGTGCGGCCGACGCCGGCGAGCAGACCCCTCCCTCGATAGCATCTCTCACATCGATGCGGGACCAAGCCAGCCCCATTACCATGGAGGAACGCCAGAACAGAATCGCGCGCGCACAACGACTCATGAGCCAGAACGGGCTCGGCGCGATCATGCTCGCAGGTGGAACCAGCCTGAGGTACTTCACCAATATCCGCTGGGGCCTGAGCGAACGGTTGTTCGCCGTTGTGATACCTGTTTCAGGTAAGGCTTTCGTGGTGACGCCTGCTTTCGAGGAAGAACGAGCACGAGAGCAGATCGCACGCGGGCCGCTAGAGGGAGCCGCCGACGTGTTGACATGGAACGAGCATGAGAGCCCCTACGATCTAATTGCCAACGGTCTACGAGAGAGGAGCCTCGCCACCGGCCAACTCGGTATCGAGGAAACCGTTCGCTTCGTGTACAGTGACGAGGTCGGTGCCGCTGCTCGAGGTGTCGGTCTAACCAGCGCGACCCCCGTCACTGCAGGCTGCCGCTCTGTCAAAGATGCGCACGAAATCGAACTAATGAGACTGGCCTCCAAGGTAACGTTGAAGGCGTACGAAGCAGCCTACCTGGCTTTAGAAGAAGGTATGACCCAAAACGAATTCGGCGCACTCGTCTCGACGGCGCACCGCAAGTTGGGTTTTTCAGGCGGGGCCGGTGTTCAGGTTGGCGAGTTTTCCGCACTGCCACACGGTTCGGTCACGCCGCAGGTAGTCGAGGAAGGATCGATTCTCTTGATCGACGGTGGCTGTGGAGTGGAAGGGTACAGATCGGACCTCAGCCGCACATTCGTGCTCGGTACACCGACCGACAAGATGAAAAAAGTCTTCGAGATCGAGTTCGCCGCCCAAACCAAGGCCCTGCAGGCCGCCCGCCCCGGTGTCGAGTGCCAGGCCGTCGATGCCGCTGCGCGAAAGGTGATCGAGGACGCGGGATACGGCCCGGCGTATAAGTATTTCTCACACCGTGTGGGCCACGGTATCGGCATGGATGGCCACGAGTGGCCCTACCTGGTGAAGGGCAACACTTTACCACTAGCGGCAGGTATGACGTTCAGCGACGAACCGGGTATCTACATTCGCGGTGAGTTCGGCGTGAGACTAGAGGACGACATGCTCATTACCGAAGACGGTGCCGAGCTGCTTACGCCGCAGAGTCCGTCGCTGGAAGACCCCTTTGGGTCAGTGGTGTAGGTGGCCGACTGGGATGCCCTCTCTCTGCGTGCAAACCGCAGCGCGCGGAGGGAGACTTCGGCGTGCGAAGCGACCACTCACCCACTAACCCAACGCTCTGCTAGTTCTAGTTACCGTTGTCTGCGGCAATGGCTGCAAGGCGCTCCCGAATCATACTCTCGGGAAGCCAACGGCCACGCACCATCACACCGGCACGGTCGGCAACGTTGGCGACATCGTTCAGCGGATTGGAGTTTGTGAGAATCAAGTCAGCACGTCTACCTATCGCTACCGTGCCAAACGAGCCCTTACTCTGGAAGTAGTCGCCGACGTTCCTGGTGCCGGACTCCAGAATCTGGTATGGAGTCATGCCTGCTTCCGCCATTGCCCGCATTTCTCTGTGCAGTGAGAATCCCGGTACGCTAAAGATTTGTGGCGAGTCGGTCCCCATCAGGATCGTGACGCCGCCGTCGCTCAGTGCCTTGAGAGTGCGCATCCGGTTGCGAGAGAATCCCAGAGCAAGTTCGGTGTCGAAATTTGCACTCGATTGCCGCTGACGCATGCGCCGAGCCCAAGCGTCGACTTGGCCCTTGGGCCAATAACGCAGTTCCGGGTATTTCCTTAGTTCACTCACGTCGCCCAAACCGATCACACCAACTTCCCATAGCACCATTGTGGGGACCACGGCCGCCCCCGCATCACGCGTCAATGTGATCGCTTGGGCAAGTCGCTGCTCGTCGATCGGGCCATCGGTTCCACCGGCATATTGCAGGTATCCGTCCAAGTGGTCGAACGTTTGCTGACCCATCTTGATGGCATGGATGAGACCCACATCCTCCGGCACGTGCCCGCCGAAACGAATTCCTACCTGGGAGGCGGTCATCGCCATCGCATCGTATTCTGCTCGTGTAAGCCCGGGGTGGACCTTGAGAAGATCCCAGCCGGCGTCGTGCTGCTCCCGGACGAGTTTTACGGCTGAGCTGGGAGAATCGATGGAGTTGCCGTTGAAACTAGGGCCCGCCATATAGAGTGTTGGGCCGATTATCTCGCCTTTGGCAACCATCTCTCTCAGCTCCAGCTGGCCGGGGGCACCCAGCATGCCACGAACGGTCGTCACACCGTTTGCCACATACAAAAACATCATATTCTCGACGAAACTGGTGTTGGGAGTCCCTTGCGGTACCGGCGTATGACCGTGCATCTCCGTGAGACCGGGCATCAAGAACTTGCCGCTCCCGTCGATCCGACGAGCACCATCGGGTATCTTGACGCTGGAAGCGGGACCCATATCGACAATGCGCCCGTGATTTACAACAAGCGTCTGGCCACTGAGAACACGCTCCCGGTCCATGGGAATCACATTGACGTTCGTGAACGCAGTGGCCTCACTGCTCTGGGGCATCCCGTCAAAAGCCCGCTCGGAAGTTCCCTTGGCCAAGCCCATCAGTACCATCCCTGCCACCACGAACGCAACGCCACCAAGAAACGTTCTCTTCATTTTCACCCTCGATCACAGAAGTTGAGACGACGGATCACTGGTTCCCAATCTACTCGCGAAAACGGGAACGAGACAGAACCCGACTCACACAGTATTCTTGATGTAAGTCAGACCTCCCAAGGAGTACCCGTAACCGAAGCCCGGGATCCACAGGTCAAACGACAACTGCCAACCATCAACGTGGACTGAACAGCTATGCTCGAATTTGACGGAATCAAGGCTCTGGTAACTGGAGCCAGTAGTGGGATCGGCCGCGCGACTGCTCGACTCCTGGCTGGTCGCGGAGCGAATGTGGTGGCAACCGCGAGGCGTAGAAACGTCCTAGTTGAGCTGGAGCAAGACAACGACTGCGCCGGCCGCTGCGTGGCCGTAGCGGGCGATCTGACCGATGACACGTTTCCCGGCGAATTGGTGGACGCCGCGCAGGACCGCTTGGGCGGCCTCGACATCTTGGTCAATGCCGCAGGCATATTGGTGTCGGGTGCATGGGATTCCACCAGTCTCGATGACTGGGATCGCATGATGGCCATCAACCTACGTTCGATATTCAATCTAACGCGGCTCACCCTGCCGCTGCTCGAGAAACGTAAGGGTACGGTGATCAACGTGAGTAGCGTTGCGGGAACGCGCGCGTTCCCGGGAGTTCTGGCCTACTGTGTCAGCAAGGCCGCCGTGGATCAACTCACCCGCTGCCTTGCGTTAGAGCTTGCGCCAATGGGAGTTCGCGTGAACGCGGTCAATCCGGGCGTTGTACGCACCGAACTGCACCGAAGCGGTGGAATGGACGAGGAGTCTTACGCGGCGTTCTTGGAGCGCGGCAGCACCACGCATCCCCTCGGGCGCGTAGGTAACGCCGACGAGGTGGCAGAACTGATTGCTTTTCTGGCATCGAAACGCGCCGGCTGGATTACCGGCGAGACCGTGGCCATCGACGGCGGGAGGGCTCAGACATGCGCCCGGTAGCGCTACGCTTGGGTTTCTTCGGTTCCCAGAACGCGACCGAGAGCTATCGCTAAAGTGCTCCATTCGTAGGGCTTTTGAATAACTCCGGCGAAGCCTTCTGCCTCGAGCCGTTCCTCCACCCCCTTGTGGTAGTGGCCGCTGCAGAGGATGACTGGCACATCCTCCTTCATCTTGTGCAGCTGGTCAATAAGTTCATCTCCATTCATCCCCGGCATGGTGAGATCTAGCAAGACGCAATTCACTTTGCCGCCACAATTCCGGAAAATATCTATCGCCTCTTGTCCACCGGATGCAGCCAGCACCTTCAACCCCGCGCGTTGTAACATACTGCTCGTTACATCGATCACCATTGGCTCATCGTCCACCAACAGGATAGTTGCACCACGGCGTAACGTAGGAACAGCGTCTTCGGCGTCGTCGACACGATCGGCCGGCACATCCAGCGCCGGTAACAGAACTCGGATCGTCGTCCCCTGCCCTGGATCGCTCTCGACCTTAATCACTCCCTCATATCCTCGTACAATCCCAAAGAGGGCTGCCAATCCGAGTCCTCGGCCGATGAACCTAGTGGTGAAGAACGGATCGAACATCTTGCTCACTGTGTCACTGTCCATACCAGACCCGGTATCGGAGACGTCTATGTAAGAGTAAACTCCTGCCGGCCTCTGCTCACCCAGCCGGGTACCGCTCAAATACTCTTGGCTGCAATGCATGGATCCCGTTGCAACATTTACGCTTCCAGCGGTCCGCTCCAGCGCTTCGGACGCGTTTGTGACGAGGTTGAGAACGATCTGCCTGATTTGCGTAACGTCAACCTCGATCAGCGGAAGCGCGTCTGCCAGGTCGAACTTCAACACCGCGATATCTGCTACCGTAGATTCAAGCAAGCTTTTCATTCCGGTCACTACTTGGCTGATGTCGACCTCGGTTGCTTTGAGTTTTCCCTTGCCGGCATACGCAAGCATCTGGACAGAGAGTTGCGAAGCTCTTCGAGCAGCGTCCCTGATCTTCTCCAGCCGCTCTTTGATCGGTGAGGTCGCGGGAAGGTCCATCAACGCCAAACTCGCGTTACCCAGTACGCCTACAAGCAGGTTATTGAAGTCATGTGCGATTCCACCTGCTAGCACACCGATGCTCTCCAACTTCTGGGATTCCCGCAGCGCCACTTCAGCTTTCTTGCGTTCTGTAATATCGCGAACGTATGCCCAGATGTATTCCTCGTCTTCGTACTCCAGAAAATTCGATAGAATCTCGACGGGGAATACGCGTCCATCCTTGGCCTGATGATGCGCCTCGAATGTGAGCGTACCGGCCTTCTTCATTTCGCGCCAATGCTCCGGCCATGCCTCCCGAGGGAAGTCGGGGTCTATGTCGGGAACCACCATCGACACAAACTCTTCGTGAGTATATCCAAGAGACTCGCGAGCCGCTTTGTTCGCATATAGAATGCTGCCGTCGGCCCTCACCCAGTACGTCGCATCTTTGGTGTGCTCTGCGGCATGGCGGAAGAAGAGCATCACTTCTTCTTCACTGAAATCTGCGATTTTCGGGGTCACCTCCGACTCGGAGTCAGCCCCTGGTTTCTTTCTTGGCATAGTCTACCTGTGCTCAGCGAGACCGCGTCGCACCTATTTGGGGGGATTGCGATTCGGACTTACAATATCGCATATGTCTGTACCTCGCAACGGTCTTGTATCTTATGGAGCCGGAACCCCTATCCTGAAGACAAAACGATCCGTTTCGAACGACGACACCTGCCATGTGAACCAAGCAGTAAAATTGAAAGGCGATATCATGGGAGTGAGGTTTCCGACGCCGAATCCGACCTCGCCATAGGCACTGCTGGTTGTCAGAAGATTAGCGTCACCTGGGTTCGCGGCATGGTCGACGAAGTCAGTCCAGAACGCTCCCCCGTGTACGCTGAACGTAACGGGTAAATCTCGTACAAGCGGAATGTGACTCCTCCGGAACAGCTGCTGATCGAAGTCGTGCGTGATGAAGAACAAACCGGCTCGATTGCCGGAAAAATTATTTTCGTTGAGCGTGTTGAACCCTCTTCCCTCGAAGAACACGCCGTTCCCGAAGTCCAATGTGTAGTAGCGCTGCGGAGGTAGCTTGCTCGATGACGCTCCAGCAAAAAGGTCTATCGTCGTCATACCCAGATTGAGCGTGCGCTGCCGCTTTTCGACTCGCACGAAATATCGCAAGAAGTCGAAATCGTTATTGAGGAAATCCGGCGACGCGTACTCGGCGCCGATCGATACTCTGGTACGTGTAAAACTATTGATGTAGAAATCGCGTCCTTTGCGCTTCAGTAGCTTTCGCGAATCGTACGTGATGGTCCCAGCGATAGAGCGTAGGCGTCCATCTACAATCGCAGGGTTGGCACGTTGGGCCCTGTCGTTGTCGAACAGTCCATAATTCGTCACGACGTCCACCGATGACTGATCCACATCGTTATACTGGATCCGCAATTGTGTGAAGTTGACGAGTTTTGTGGACAGCGAGACCGCGAACCCCTCCTCGCGGTAATAGTCCAAGGGGTCGAGCCTCGCCAACAGAGCGAGGTGTGTAGTATTGCGTATTCCGCCCGCTACGGTAGGGCGATTTACAATCTCATCGCGATACGACACCCCGAGCCAAAGCCGCTGCCGCTCCGACAGCCTATACTGCACACCGTAGTGATGCTGCCACTTTTCCTTTTCCAATGCGTATCCCGATTTAGCGCGAAGGACCAGATTCGGAGAAACGTCTCGCAGCGTCGCACCCGCACCCATGTAGGCGCCCTCAACCCTATTAAAATGAAAGAAGTCACGATTGAACGTCAGGAAGAACGCGCCCAGCGTCCCTCCAAAAAGCCGCTCTCCGACCGGCTTTGGAGCGTGCTCAATTGAATCGATCCGGCTGTAGGCCGCAGTCTCAATCTCCATGAGTGGTATCCGTCGCTCCCCCCATACGAGGCTATCCGCGTCATCAGCTCCGGCGTCTACCACCACCTCAAACTCATTGAGGCCAACGGGCGGCTGTTCCTCGTCGAACCGAAAATCGTGTAACGACGCCGTATGGACGAACGCGAGTTGTTCGGGAAACCCGGGGATCGGAACGCCGAAGCGCACTTCACCGGCAAAGCGTATCTCAGTGGGCATCCAGTAATCCGCGCTCACGTTCGCGAAACGCTGCCGGTACCGAAGATTATCGACGAACTCGAAACGAACCGCATCGTTGACACCCACGTCCACGACCATCACGTCATAGGTGGAGTCAGCAATGTCGATGAAACCGACAAAGAGCGGGTCGGCATCCGACCGAGGCTCGATACCAAGCCTAAATACGGTTCGGCCCGCTTCATGCAACGTGTCGGCAACATAGTAGTCGTAATGTCCTAACGCATCGTCGGATATTGGTGAGACGACGGAGTACTTCTGAAGGTCAATACGATCCTTGTTGAAGTTGACGATCTGGCCAACGGATACGAGGTTGTTTTCCGCATCGAGGTTACTGGACTGTCGGCGTGCGGTGATGACCTCTTGGTATTTGTCCGGTTGCTGCCAGTACGCAGTGGTCTGTGTTTCGGTCAACAGGAAGATTGCATCGACCGAGTCCTGGTTCCTCTTCATATCTCGAACGACGAACTTTATGTACGCGTCGTACCGGTAATCGTGAATCCTCGACAGAACATCGTTCTTTCGAGCGATCGCCTGGGTAATGAGTCTTCGTGCGAGGTCATCCCGTTCACCTTCGACAGTTACGGCGGCAAGCTCCACCGGGAGAGGGCCGAGCAAGATATCCCTATCTATAGTATCCCCAGTGTCCCCAGTATCCCCGCCGACCGAAATCGTGAGTTCCTCCATGCCATAGCCGATCTTCCGAAACTCTAGATTCCACACACCGGCTGGAAGTGAGAAGCTGTACTTGCCCTGGCGGCTGGAGATTGTCGACAGGCTCGTGTCGGCCACATTCACGATCGCAAACGATACGGGCTTGTTCGTCACCGAGTCGCGCACGGTACCCGTGATGAAAAAGCGCTGAACCCCTGACGGCCTGTCCTGTGCTGCCAGCAATGCGCTCGTCATCATGAGCGTCACGACCCACAAACATACGACCCGAGACGCCCTGAAGGTCATAACCCTAGTTCGTAACGGTTGATGCACCTTCAGCTATGAGTTTCGGTTGCGGGACACTTGCGACGCCGATCACGCCATAGGTAGGAACAATGTAGTAGCTGTATCCACCACCGCGTCAATCAACGAGCGCTTGAGCTTGTCCACCTGGACTGCCGCCAGTCCCGTACGCTCGAGCGCATTCATCTTGGCCAGATCGGCCTTGCCGCGCACGGCCAACGCGAATCCTGCGGAAGTCATTTCGCCGCTGGCCAACATTGCTGCCCACTCACGCAAGTCGTGTTCGGTCTCCCGCACGAAATCCCGACCATCTCCGACCAGCGCGTCGACGTGATCGCTCACTTGCTCGAGCGCGATCGCCAGCAACTTGCTTTCCAGCATACTCAAGAAGTGATCGAAACTATGTTCCTCTGTCACACACGCATCCCCTGTTATTCTCTTCTGATCTTCTCGGCCTCTAGCCGTATAATCGAATCGAATGCGTCGGCAACATTCTTCCTGCTTGCCGTGACGTCACCCGGCAGTAGCGTACCATGGCGCTCCCAGAGATCGAAGAAGCCCCACAACAATGCGCCGTCTCTGGCCCGTAGAACCTCCCACTGCTCCGCCGAAGGGCCGTTTTTTGGAATTCCCTTGGCGTACTCGTATGCCGCCTCTAGGCGAATCATTAGCCTGCGGACCTCGTCTTCGTACCCCACAAATGGATCTCCCGCCCGATCCATCACCCCCAAAGCCTCTGCCTTGAGCGACGTCGCGTTCTCGTAAGCGCGCTGATCGAACAGTGCTATTGTCGGCCCATAGATGCATGCGGTCAGGCCGACTGTCAGTAGTGCCCAGTAACACACATTCGGGTTCGAAGTCCTACACGGTCTCAAACGATAGTCCTCATGGCTTGTTTATCAGCTGTAACCGAAGAATAGAATATCGGCCCACGTCGGCCTGCGGTAGAGTCAATTCTGGGCCCTTGACCTTGTACCATGGTATAGAGTTTACTTTGATCGTCACTACCTCCGGAGATCGGTGATGACGATGACAATCGGCCGGCTCGCTGCTCAAGCCGGCGTAAACGTCCAGACGGTGCGGTATTACGAGCGCCGGGGCCTAATAGACGTGCCGAGCCGCAGCAGGTCGGGCTACAGGCAGTACTCTCCAGATGCGGCACGGCAGATCCGTTTCATAAAGCGAGCCCAAGATCTCGGGTTTTCGCTCAGCGAGATCGGCGAACTCTTGGCCTTGAGAATCGACCACGTGAACGCCTGTCAAGCAGTTGAGGCGAAGACGCTGTCGAAGATCGCGATGGTCGAGCAGAAGATCACCGAACTCGAAACCATAAAGAAGGCGCTCAATCGTTTTGTCGAGTCGTGTGAGGCTCGCCAACCCACCGGTGAGTGCCCCATGCTCGAGTTTTTAGACGAAGAAGAATAGTGACAGCTGAGGAGACTAGGTCAGTCGAGCACCTTCTTCAAATAGACCTTCAGGCGCCCCCATGCATCACCGGCCGGGGCCGCACGCACATCCGGATCTCCGTCCACTCGCAACCAAAAGCCGTGACCTACGGCATCGTAGACGTGAATGTCGTTCTCGATACCGATACTATCGAGCGCAGCGGCAAAGCGTTCTACCTGATCGGGCGGAATGCCGCGGTCCATTTCAGCGAAGGTCCCGTATATCGGATGGTCGAGCGAAGCGAGTATAGCTGGATCCTCTACCAAGCTGCCGTAAAAGATTGCGGTCCCGTCGTGCTGTTCTCCACCCAAAGCGTAGCTCAATGCCACGCCGCCGCCAAAGCACCATCCCATCACAGCAACCTTGCCGGTGACATCGGAACGTTGCTTGAGAAATCGCTGCGCGTAATCCAAGTTCTTGATCAAGTCATCCTGACGGCCGCGCGCATCGGTCGCAAGTGCTCGGTTCTCTTCAGGGCTACTGCCCGTCCGTCCATGATAAAGATCTGCTGCCAGCGCGACATATCCTTGAGCCGCGAACTCGTCGGCGACCTGCCGCACGCGATCGACCAGCCCGTTCCATTCATGGATGAGAATGAGTGCAGGGAACGGTCCCTCTCCTTCTGGCACGGCTAGGTATCCGCGCGTCGAGTCGTCGCCCAAGATGTACCTGATGGCCTCGCCTTGCGGAGCGGGTGCCTTGCCGATTATCGCGTCCGGGATAGACGAGACTGTGGCTTTCTCCGAACTCGAGCTACTATCTCCCGCCTGAGACGAACAGGCCGTCAATGCAAGAATGATCACACCAGACTGCAGTAGGGCAACTCTCATCTTTCCTCCGGACAATTCGGTGAGGATCATTAAGATGGCCAGATGTCGGGCTTGTTCAAGTGGGCAAGCCGTTCGGCCCACAACCAGCGGCGGCCGACCTGTAGCGAAAGGACGGTGAGAACGACTCCTGAGCCGCCCAATCCCAAGCTACTTGAGTATCAACCACGTACCTACGAACAGGAGCGACACGCCGACCGCGCGCGACAGCTCCAGGGGCCGGGGCATCACCGCCAGTACTCCGTAGTGATCCAACACCGCGCCGATGCTGAGTTGCGCCACGACAACGAGCGTAACGGCGGCGGCGACTCCCATTCTGGGGATCGTGTAGCTCAGCGACGCGATGAGTATGACACCAAGTACGCCTGACGAAAGTGCGTACCATGGTGCACTCCTCCATGCACCGATGTTCCGACCACCCATCGCCAAGAGCAGCAAGCCGGCAACTATGGTCCCGCCAAGATGAACGATGAAGGCGCTTTCGATAGCACCTACCATACGCCCCATGAGTCCGGCCAATGGGTTCTGGAATGCTATGGCTAGCCCGCCCAGTAAACCCACAACGATCGCCAATGCCAAGTTACTCATGTCTGCACTCCCTGAGCATTTGCCCTCACCGGTTAGTTGGTCGTCAGCTGTTGCCTGGTCACGTGCGCTCTCTCTGAGTCATGTCACAAGTCACACGGCGTATGTATCGAGACATCCGTCGTTGTTGTAATCGGCATGAAACTATTGTGAAGAGAGGTTCACTGAGTGCCGCTCCGTTGGAATGGAGATAAGCCGTCGGATCCATGTAAAGAAAACTTCACTTTTGCTTCAAGCCAAGATTACTCACGCACTTTATCTTTGACGGAAAGAGAATATAGCCCTCTGACGGGCTTTTGGTACTTGAACCAAACTGGAGCAGCAATGAAATACACTAAGCGAATTATCAACTTCGCGGCCGGCTCTCTCGTTGCGACGTTGGGATGCACGGGGTGGGACAACCCCACTGCGATCGCGGACCTAGAAACCGACGTCGAATTCGAGATCGAAGTCGCACGAGTGGAGACCTTTGAGGAAGTTGAGATCCGTATTCACTCAATGCAGAACGGCGCGCCCATGATCATGCAGCAGCCGGCCCTGCAGATAAGCACTCATGGTAGCGACGTCACTCGGACGGTTGCCCTAGAACCTGTCGGCGACGCATACACCGCTCATGTGATGTTCTTCGAGGCTGGAGAGCACCACCTGCAGCTGATGGGCATGCCGGAACGGCACGGGATCGTGGGCGAGATTGGCCAAACCGAGATCGCGGTCGAGCACCAGCACAGGGAGGTCGGCCCTTATTGGATAGAGATGGAGGTTCCGGGCGGAGAGGTCCACGAGGCGACAGCCCGGCACATTCACCTGCACGTTCACGAGTTGCTCCCGGATGGAACTCCCGGTGACGAAGTTGCCGGCCTCCAGTTAGCGGTCGAGATGCACTTCCCCGGGGGCACGGAATCCGTGCTCGAAGCGGTCGAGGAGGAGGCTGGCGAATACGAGGTAGAGGGCGAGTTTGGCGGAGTAGGCATCTACGAACTTCATGTAGAGATCGAAGTCAACGGCGTCGAGTTCGGAGGTGAATTCAGAATTCCCATCCAAGCACTCGACGAGGCCGAGGAGGAGCCTGCGACCGATACTGGAGGTCACGACCATGGCAACTAATAGCGCAGTAGTTGTGGCCGTTGCGAGTGCGGTGATCCTATTTGCCGCACCGGCGGCCCATGCACAGGGGATCGTCGGAGAACGTGTCGTTCCCACGAATCAGACGGTGATTACCGGTTATGGAACTGTGGGGTACACAGCCCTTACGGAGGGCAGCAACCAAAACTCGTTTACGACCAGCTTGAGTCCGATCTTCCTCTTTCAGTTCCAGGATAGAATCCTATTTGAAGCGGAGTTTGAGTTTGCGCTGACGGAGGGCATTACCGAGACTGCGCTCGAGTACGCGCAGATAGACGTAATGCTAACCGACAACATAACGCTCGTAGGCGGAAAATTTCTCATCCCATTCGGCGTGTTCGGTGAGCGGCTACATCCGACATGGATAAACAAGTTTCCGACGGCACCGCCGATCTTCGGCCACCACGTTGCAGCATTCGGTGCTTCGCCGCTGCTCCCGATCGTGTCGGATATCGGATTCATGGCACGAGGGATGCTGCGCCCCGGGCCGTTTCACGTGAACCTCAACGCGTACGTTACACAAGGTGCCTCCCCCGAGGATCCGTCCGAGCCGATTCCCGAACTCGAGTTTCAGGCTTCCTCGAGCGACAACAACACCAGCAAGATGTTTGGTGGGCGCATTGACCTTGGATTACCACCATGGGTCGAGGCGAACGTGTCGTACCTCAACGGCGATTACGACGACAACAACATCTTGGACTTTACCGGCTGGAACGTTGCCGCGGAGTTCCATGCGACGCACTTCGAATTGCGCGGCGAGTACGTGCAGACTCGGCAGGAGATCGAGGTGGTGTCAGGCTTTCCTACGCTCGTCCGTGACGGGTTCTACGCCCAGGCGGCGTACCGATACGGCCGGTGGGAGCCTGTGCTTCGTTGGACTCAGGTGTTCGACTCCGAGCTTGACGGTGTCCTGCAAGATCAGGGTGCCTGGCAGGCCGGCTTCGGCTTGGACTATTGGCTCAGCTCAACGGTGGCGGTAATGGCCGGCTTCGAACTCAACAAGGAAGACGGTCTCGAGCTGGATAACAACCGTGTCGTGATGCACATCGCGTTCGGCTTCTAGGAGGAAATCATGAGTGCTAACAGAATTGAGCGGATCAGCGCCGCGGCTTGCATGACGCTTACGCTCCTGGTGCTTTCTCCAGGGGCAGCTGCGGCCCAGCAGGCAAATGACAATCTGGATGGTAGTAGTTTGGTCGCCGACGGCGCCAAGATATACGGGACAATGTGCGGCAACTGTCATAATGCCAGATCCCCCCTGGAGCGGTCGGATCGGCAATGGGTTACCATAGCGAACCACATGCGGGCACGAGCGAATCTCACAGGCAAAGAGGTCAGGGGAGTGCTCGCCTTTCTACAGGCGACAAACGGAGATCCCAATGTTGAGGCCCTGGTCGGTCTACCTTACGCAGTGGAAGTCGGTCCGGTATCCAACGACCCGACTGTCATAGCGAACGGGAAGTTACTGGCCGAACAAAAGGCATGCGTCGGATGCCACGTACTGGGCAGCGCTGGAGGTCAGGTCGGACCGTCACTCAACGGGACCATCGAACGCAAAGGGGTCGACTTCGTGAGGTCCAAGCTCCAGGATCCTTCCGTCGATAATGCAACATCGATGATGCCGAATTTCCAGCTGACAACTGAGCAGATCGAAGCAATAGTTGCGTACCTAGCAACCCTCCAAAGCAAGTAGGCCGCGCGGTTCGCCCTTGCTGGAGGTTAGCCCCGCGGCCACTTAGTGGTCGCGGGGCGTTTCTTTTTGGCGTTCACAAACTAACGTCATCAAGTGGAGACGCTCAGAAAGCGAGGTGCAGCGCTACGCGTGAGAATCTCTCGAACAGCGGCAAGTCGGGCGCCGAGTTGCTGCTCCACGTGGTCCCGATCATCAACATGGTATTCGAGGCAAGTAGCATCAGTAGATCAGCCGAGTAACGCTCGAAACTGGTCGGAAAACCGGACGGGAATCGGTCCACATCAACCCGTTCGTAGCGGAAGCCCGGCACGAGCCAGGGAAAGATGTACACCTGTCCCTCTCCTGTGGTCACCATCGCTGACGGGTTGTCAAGCTGCGCTCTGTCCAACCTGTCATCGAAGAACTGCACGGATCCTAACAGCGACAGGTAACCGTTTTCTTGGTCCCATCGGGCATCTACTCCCCAGCGGCGGAAAGAGTTGCCATCGGCGACGAATGATTCCGAATCCTCGACATCCGTCATGAAACCTGACCTACCTTTATAAAAGAAGCCCCCTACGGAGATTCCTCCCCGGAGCCATGTGTTGTAGTTCAGGCGCCCATAATAATCTTTGTTATTATTGAAATCGAACTTGCCGCCGGATTCTTCGTAGGCCTCCTCCAACTCATGAACCATGTCAGCAACGGGCCCGTCGGCATCCTCAAGCGCCTCGAAGGCGCCACCGGGCTCACCATTGACGAGACCTATGCTGTATTCCAGTTCCCCTAAACCCGCGGGCCCGGCAATACGTCCGAACGTCTCGATGCCTTTCTGGTTCGGGGAAAAACCGTTGAAGTTCTGCGCCGGTATTATGGGTAAGACGCCGTTTAGATAAGGTGTGATGCGGAGCAAGCGACGGTGGTTGGAAAACGGTATGGCTCGTGGCTCGAACTGTCCCACTCTAACGTTAATCGCCATCGATCGGTTGTACTGCAAGAATAGGCGATCAATCCCTTCGAAATTCCCGTTCTCGACCAGGGCAACGTTGCCAAAGAACGAAAAGCGCTCACCCATAGCGCCTCCGAAGATGAGCCCAACCGAGCTGATTCCGGTAAACTCGTTGCTGACCGCGGCATCGGGTCGGTTCACGAAGTCTGATATGATCTGAAAGGAAGCAACCGAAGTTGCCGGTATGTCTATGAAAGGAATGTTAGTGGGACGTTTCCCCTTCGGAACCCCGTCCTCCGGTCCCAGTGCAAGCGGCTGTTCGCCGCCTGCTGCTCCTCCAGTACCCGGCAAGCGATAACCCTTCGCACGGAACACCTTGCCATACTCAGTCAACGCGGGGAACACAGTATGGCAAGTACTGCAACTCAGGTTGTAGCGACGTGCAAAACTGGGCACGTGGTCTGTCGGCCGGTCGTGCCCAGGAACGAGCAGAACCGAGGAGACACTCAGCATTACGCCCGGGACAACGAGACTCATCTTTCTAACGCGATTCATGGCTAGTTCTTCCTGTGTTTCGAATGCGGCAAGCGCAGGGCCCGACCTCGACTATCCGCGAATGATCGAGAGCAAGTAGTTGGTCAGATCCCATATCTGATCCTCACTCAACGCGTCCATCCAACCTGGCATAGACGTGCCTCCGATCCCAACGGCGATACTTCGAAAGATGTCTTGTGCGCGATTGCCGCCTCGCCAGTTGCGCGAGACAGTAAGATCAGCCGGAACAATCGGATAGCCCCAATCATCTATCAGGGTATGAGACGAAGGCCCATCTCCCCTACCGAGCGTTCCATGACACTTCCAGCATTCGGCCTCGACAAAAAGCCGCCTGCCGTTCATTACGCTCTCCGGGTAGGGGAGTTTAGGCGTGCCGAAGCGGATGGGCTCGGGGAGATCTTCCTCTTGGAACCTGGGCGAGAAGGTCTTGATGTATGCCACCAACTGCCACCGCTGCTTATCGCTCAAGTTCAACCATCCCGGCATGGTGGTTCCGGGGAGGCCGCGGTTCAGAGTCTGAAACAGATCGTTATCTGTGGGAAGGCCCCCTGTAGGCGTAGAGCGAATCTTGAACACGCCTTGTGTGAAATCTCTGGGTTTTGGAAAGACATACCTTGCGACCGATCCATCTCCGTTGCCATTCGTGCCGTGACAATAGACACATTTCCTCCGGTAAAGTCTTTTACCCGCGCCCACCGACTCCCTGTTCGCCATCGATATTGTCACTGAGGCTTGCGCCTGAACCCCCACTTGCGGCCAGAGGAAAAGGATTGCGAGTGGGATTAGGCAGATCCGCAATTTCATAGAACTCACCTTAACAAACTCCCCCCTATCAAATTCCCTTCGGAAGCAATCCCGAAGCCTATCTCCCAACTAATCTCCCGCTGTAAACTCCACATCAACCTGGGCTCTACCATCGGCAGTGACGGTTACCTGTCGAATCTCCTTGCCAAGTTTCTCGTGCCAGAGTTCCAGGGTGTAAGTTCCGGGCGGCACATTCTGCAACTCGAATTTTCCTGCCGGATCCGTCACGGCATAGTAGGGATGGGATGCCACCACGATCCACCCCGACATCCAGTCGTGGACGTCGCATTTCACGGCGACGAGATCGGGCCGCTTGAAGTTCATCGTCAATCTCTTGAGGAGTTTCGGATGCGCTTTGTTCATCGGACGGTTCTTGGAGCCACGCGTGTGGATGTTATGGAGTATTCCGTCGCTGTTGACAATATCGAATGTTTGCCCGGCCGGAACTATGAGAACGTGCGGAGCAAAGCGGCACGCAATCTGGCTAAGCTCTGGAGGGCGGCTTGTGTCGTCCCAGGCCTTGCCTTCCGTGATATCAGTGAGCCGGACCACAACATTCTTCAGGCCGCGTGTCTCCGGAGCGACAATGATACTCTCGTCAAACTTCGGCTCCTGGTCGCATACCTCGCGATCGCTCGTTATCGCCAGCCGTGTGAGTGACGGCGTCGCGACGTTCAGCGATACGGTGCCGGTAATGACTCCGCCGTTGGCCACCTCGCGAGCAACGTAGGCACGCTGCTCCTGGGCCAAACCCAGGGACGCACCGGGACCCATGGCAGTCAGCCACAGGATGACTCCGACAGAAACTCGCAACGGCTCCCCCTAACGTGGCGGCGGTAAAGTTCCTGACAGGTGGAGTAAAGTTCCTGACAGGGATTCCTCGACAAGGGTCTATGCAACAACTGAATTGAAAAAACACTGAAGTTTCCGTGAAGATCGTTTTATTGTGAAGCTTCCATGAAGATCGTTTTATTGTCGAGGGCCCAACGGGGCGGGCGCGGAGTGGCGTTACGTGATGTGGCTGCCAAGCACCTTCTCATGCTACGGCTTTCCAAAACTGACGTGGTAGCCAGCGGTGACTGCGAACTGGGTGGCCTCATCTGATCCGGAACGAATCGGAAACAGATAGCTGATCCCAAAATACCACCCGCGCACTTGGAGCTTGGCTCCCGGAGCGAGAAACGGCTCGGAGCGAGAGCGGGGCAAGCCGTCAACCGGAACTTCCCAAAGCAATTCCAGCAGGGGACCTGCTGAGACTGCCTCCCCCATAAAAATCATCCGCGCCACTGACGTAGCAAATTCCATCTCCGTTTCGCCGTTGTCGGCGAAGCTCGCGACCACATTCGATTGTATTGCCACCGGCCCAACCGCCGCGTCGGCAAAAAGGTGGGGCTCAAAACGCCACACGCGCTCACCTGACTCGACCGAACGCTCCACAGGAATGACTCCGGCCGCGACGGCCGTAACCACCAAGTTGTAACGCCTTATGAAGGACCACTTCAAAGGCTGTACCTCGAGGTCCAGGACCGTCCGATCACGGCCCCCGATACCATCCACGGGGTCCAGGACATACGGTACGAAGATCTCCGCGCCGAACGCATTGCTGAAAGCGTAGGCGAGTTCCAAGGTAGCGACCGAGCGGGCCTCGGTGGCACGTCTGGAAGACCGAGAGAAATTGACTCGCAGTTCATCTTCCAGAATAGCGTGGTGTGTAAATGTAGGGTCTATGATAGCACGCGAAACAGCGCCGTGATCGCCATGAGGCATCGGGCGAGCCGACTCATGCGCGGTGGGGAGAAATATTTGGGCCGCACTGGAGTTGCGATCATAATCGGGTCCGGCCTGTGCGCTGGCCGATGCCGCTAGTAAAACGGTTGCAATGGTGAATGGTAGTGCACGCTGCATGTCCAGGAACCTCCTAGGTTACGTGGCTCAAATCGCATCACCTTGCGCGGCGATGGGATGAGAAATGACGTTCCGACTTGTCGAAGTCGGTTTCTAGGAGGTGCGCGCACCCTGTGCGCGTTGCCAGACGACAGTGTGAATAGAGGTTGAAAGCGATCCGACGTTCCCGTCAGGAGAACGATTCCCGGCTCGAATTGAGGCCCACCGCCATGTTCCGTCAACGCCCGGCTCAAGGTGGTGGCACAATGGGCCTCAGAGTGGATGACCGAGCACGGTTTGGTGTGCTTAGACTCCATGCTGCGGGCCGCGCTCCACGTCTCGGTCTCTGCATGCAACACCGGAACCAAGACCCCACCAATTAACTGGAGGGCTACGAGGACCACGGCCCACGCGGCTCGCGGCCGTGATTGAGGCGCAGAACCGTGAACCCGGCAGCACATCACGGTTACTTAGCGAGCTTCCGTTTTGCTCGGCCCGACGTATGAAGGTGAACTATCATCCAACGGCCGTCCCGCTTCTCGAGCACCGCCGTGCCTCTACCTTCACCGTCATAAGGGCCACGCTTAGTAACCATAGAGATGTCGTACCGGAACGACGTCCAGGCCACGTTGCCCCGCACCTCTGGCTCTACTGAGTAATAGCTGTACTTGAAATTCTTGAAGTCGGCTAGTTCCGGCCCCAAGTGGTTGTCCCGGTAGTCGGCCCAGCCGTGGTTTACACCGGCGCCCTCGATGATATGGACACCGCGGCCAGGCGCGAACAGTGTGCCCAACGAGTCCAAGTTCTTCGCTTGCTCAAATTCTGCGACTGCTTCAACTACTCGGCGAACTGCCTCTCGTTCGGTTTCCTGTGCGTGACTCTGCGGCGCTACCGCCAGAATTAACCCGCCACACAATCCGCTGATCGTGATGGTTCGTTTCATCAAAATGTCTCCATTTAGTTTTGGTTATGGTTGCGATTAGGAGTGCGCACCGTCGTGAAGTCTTCGTCTCCCAGCAATGGACGATCGGCCAAGCGTCGGTCGCAAGCACACCAGTCGCAAGGATCAGCGCGCTGACCTAATGCGCCGTCCACCTTACTGACGCGCTGGTTTGCGCGGCGGAATCTCGACGGACGTCCGATCAAGGATGCGAAATAAGAAATCGACCGTGTGAACTTTCTCTTCCTCACCTTTCCGAAAACTCAATACCGACTCGTACTCGCCGACAGCCGTGAAGATGTGCCGTGTCTGGTACAGACCGGGATCACGGCGTGAGCCCCGCACCGGGAACGGTCCATATTTCTCGCCGTTGCGGCTGATTGTCACCTTGGCATCTTGGAAGTCCGAATAGGGTTTCTCGTCGGACAGGGAGCTGACCCGCCAGCGCAACGATTGCATCTCGTCGGTGAGCGCAGGTTCCGGTTCCGCACCGAAGACCACGGCAAGGCCGGCTACCTCCTTGCGCTCGTGGAGCATCACAGCATTGGTGGGTACGAAATAGCCGTCGAGCTTCAGAAACAAGTCATGCGCATAGACGGCTGACGCCGTGAGGATTGCGATTCCTAAGATCGTAACGGTGCGTCTTTTCATGGCTCACCCCTCGGAAGGTGCGGTGGACCTGCCGCGCACAGGAAACAGATCGTTCGTTTCATCGAAACGTCTCCTCTTAGTTGCCGTTATGGTTGCGATATAGAATCACCCCGCCGAGAGCGAAGGCCAGCACGATAC
>JAZDCZ010000025.1:0-8969 GCA_036679605.1 Gemmatimonadota bacterium | reverse complement strand
CCGAGGTTTGAGTCGGCTCAGCGGCCAACCAACCGCTTCCCCAGGCCGCTTCATCGCCAAGCGATGGGTCGTCGCAACGTGCGACTACGACGGGGTTTGCGTAAAAAGCCACCTCGGAGACTCGAACTCCGGACCTGAGCTTTACGAAGCGGCCCGCCAGCCGGCCTGGAACCGAAAACCACTATAGAAATAGGGTTTTCTGTTTGCAAGCGATGTTTCGATTGTCGCACTTTGTCGCCCATTGCGCGGCGGAGCGCGGTTTTGACCGCGCTCCTGTCAGCGTGATAGCCTGAGCCTTCACCAAACGGTCTCAACTACCAGTTGCCCAGCTTGCACGAAGAGCAAGGCGAGTGGAGCCATGCCGCTATTCATTGATCGAGCAACTTCGCGGCTGCCGATTCCCCGGAATCTGTGTTCACGAGCATGTATGGATAACCCGGAGTGTCTCCCTCAGTCACTGTGATTGACTCGGTTGGAAGCCAGAGCATTGTGTCAATTCGACTCATGGCAGAGATCTCCCAGAGCGATCCATCTTCTAACTTGATCATCTTTCCGCTGTCAATCTTCTCGCCCACCCAGTGGCCACCGCCGATTCCGGCATAGACGCGTCCGCCCACTCTCTGCTGCGGTTGAGGAACACCAACGTCAGCATGATTGCCACCCCCAGAGGTAGCAACCAAGCGGCCGTTGCGATCGAAGAGCTCGATCTGCCCATTGCCTTGGCGATCAGGCCCAATGCGTACGACCACTACGCCCCGGCTATTCACGATCTCAAGTTTCTGCGTCTTGATAGTGCGAAGAGCATTACCTGCAGCTCCCATCATCACCGACAAAGCTGCTCCAGATACCAGTCCAACCCCAGTGGCGAGGACAAGAACTCTGAATCGATTGGCCTTCCACGAGTTCATCGCGAGCTCCTTTCTTGGTGCACATCGCTGATCGCAGTTATCTGGTGCATCCTCAAATATATCAACAGTTAGCGTGCAACAGCTCCCTAGCGATCATTTCGCGTCTCGGGAGCATCCGTGGTTGAAAGATCCTGTGTCCGCCATTCATGGGCCACCTCAAGTCATCATTTTCCCGCATCAACTGATGTACTTCGCAGAGCCGCCAGAGCCTCCGCGACTTCCTGCCCCTTGGCTTCGATGATATCCATGAGTTCTTCCGGCGAGCGAGTGTCCACGACCGGTTTTCTGTTTGGGTTCACCGCTTTGAGGTCATAGACGGCGTCCTCGATATTCTTGGCCTTGGACGCTTGTTGCTTCGCCTCGCGGGTCAGTTCCTTGACCTTTGCCTCAGCTTCCTCGATGGCGCTTTTATCCCGAGGCTTGGCCTTTTTCTGTTTCTTCAGCCGCTCGTTCCATTGAGCAGCCTTCTGAGCCGTAGCGGTTGATTGCTCTTTGAACGGCCGCGCCTCCTCTGCGGCGATCCGCTTCCGCTCGTCCATGTCCACAGTCCACGACAACTCACTGTCGGCACGGTCGGGGAGCAAACGGATGAAGTCCTCAAAGTGCTGCAGCGTCAGCGGCGTTCTCTTGCGGACTTTGACATCCGTCAGGTCGTAGTACCAAATCTTCCGGGTAGGCTGTCCCTTGGTGAAGAACAGCAGGTTCGTCTTCACGCCTGCACCAGCCTGGGTGAACACTCCGCCTGGCAGGCTCACAATGCACCACAGCTCGCAATCATCCAGGAGCTTCCGCTTCGTCTTGGTGAATGCATCCTGGTTGGTGCGGAACAGCAAGCCCTCATCGAGAACCATGCCGCAGCGCCCGCCCTCGCGCAAGGATCGGATGACGTGCTGGAGGAAGAGCACCTGCGTGGCGCCTGTCTTGTAGTCGAAGTTGGTCTGGGCTTCCTTGCCTTCCTTGCCGCCGAAGGGTGGGTTGGTCAGAACCACATCAAACGTCTGCGGCGCGCCCTCAAACAGACCACCGTAAATCTCTTGACCAGTCAGTGTGTTGCCATGCCAGAGGTTCGGCTTGTCAATCCCGTGCAACACGAGGTTCGCCAGTGCGATCGGATAGATGAGGTTCTCTTTCTCTCGGCCCCAGAACGTCTGCTGTTTGAGCGTCTCTAATTGCTCGGCAGTGGCGTCGTCACCTAGATTCGTCTTGACGTGCTCAAAGCTCTGGGCGAGAAAGCCACCGGTTCCGCAGCCGGGGTCGTAAATAGTCTCATCCACCTGCGGATCAATCACACGCACCATCGCCTTGATGACTTGGCGAGGCGTGAAGAACTGCCCGCCGTCATTGCCCTTCTCACCCATCTTTAGCAGCAGACCCTCGTAGACCTGCGAGAGTGTGAAGACATGCGTCGGATCGATGGCCTCGGTCGTGAGCTGATGCACTTTGTCCAGAACGTCGAGAAAGTTCCGCTCGGTGTCGATGCGGACCCTCTCGACGCCTGTCATGATCTCACTGATGACCTTCTGGCGAGGCGAGGCGTCAGGCCGATTCTTCAGGCTCTTCAGGTGCGGCAACAGCTCTGTGTTCACGAAGTTGAAGAAGGCGTTCTGCGGCGCATCCTGGAGCTCCGTGCGTTTGTTGGTTTGCCCGTCGGATAATGTGTCCGGCGGCGCTGCCCAATCCCGCCAGCGATAGGGCGCCTCAAGCGAGGGTCGGAACGGCACGCCCAGGGCCTCGGCCTCTTGTTCCTCGCGGAGTTCTTTTTCATCGAGAATGCGAAGGAAGAGGATCCATGTCAGTTCGGGGACGTATTGCATGGCGCCAGCGCAGTTGCCGCGCCGCATAATGTCACAGATGCTCTTGATTGCCTGATCGACCGACTGCGGTGTCGCATGGCGTCTGCCGTTGCCATTGGTGTTATTTCGGTGCCGCGCCATATCACAGCGCTCCATTGAACGCTTGGCGCAGCAGTGCTGCGGGCAGAGCGTTGATCGTGTTCAGTTCTTCTTCCGCCGCTGCGCGGGCCTTGTCCACCGCCGCCATCTGTTCGTTGAGTATGGACGCAATCCGCTTTTGTTCAGCCAACGGCGGCAGCGGGATGAGTAATTCTTCCAGATCGTGTCGGCTAATAGCGTTGAATGTGCTGCCACTACCCTGCTGAGCAAGGTTAGCTTCTAAATGGCGGAGCGCAGCTAGGAGAATGTCCCGGTCAACTGTGTCTCCGCATCGAATAGCAGCCAAACCGCGCCCGATGCAGCACTCGACATCAGCAATGTTGGTGGGGCCGACAGGAGCTCGTACTGAAATGAGGATATCGCCAGGTAATGCGATCTTGTTGGGTGCGATACACCAAACACGAGCAATGGGGTGTGGGTCGCCAAAATCTGCTTTGCCTTGAAAGAACGGCAGCCCCTCCGGTGACTTCCGATATGTGGAACCGGGGGGCGATTGACCAGCGATGATCTCGCACACATTTCCTAGCTTGGCCCACCGCCAGCCGTCTGGAAGGAGGCGTTTCTTCGATATCACAGCGTCCAAAGTAGTCATGCTGCGAACATCCTCGTCTTGGTTTCATCAAGCAGTTCAGCGAGGGCGCCAGTGGGCGTCAACAACACCAAGGCTCTGGCTCGCGAAGATGCGAGCGGGTTGGTTGGGTCATCAGGACGCATCGGCGTCTCCGGATCCCTCGAATTTGTCCACGTTCTTGGGCAACTTTTTTTGTTCGGAATGCAGGCGGCGTTCGACCTTTTTCAAGTCTTCAGCGGGGGGCAGGGATTCGGGAACGATGCCGCGATCCACGAGGAGTTTGCGGACCTCCTGATTATTCTTGACGTGTTCGCTCGTGACGCCGGACTCGGTGGACAGGTTGCGCTCCTTGGTGTTGAAGTTGGTGATCTCGTTGGCGAAGTCCTTGGCTTTGATGGTGATGGTGGGCAAGAAGTCAGCAAGGGGACGGCCTTTGGGCACGCCGAGTTTGTTCTTCATGTCCCGCGTAGTGCGTCCGCCGAAGAGAGCCTTGTCGCCCTTGCTGCGGATGCGGCCGAAGCTCTCATTGTCATGAAGGCGGTCAAAGATGACGCCCGAGAGTTCCTTCTCCGACCGGGTGAGTTTCTTGCGTGCGCTGATGCGATCGGTTTCGGCGAGGCGCTGCTGGATGATCTCCTGCTTGCGAGTCTGGACAGCGAAGTAGGTCTGAGCGAACGCGATCTGGTCTTTGGAGGGATCGCCGTTTTGAGCGATCAAGTAGCAGGCGTATCGAGTCAGCGCGATATCCTCGATTTCGCGTTTGGCGCCCGAGCCGAGGTCGACCATTTTGCGGATGTGCGCAAAATGGTCCTTTGGGTCACAACCGGCGTTCGAGCAGGCGGTTATGGCTTTGTCGACAACCGCTGCAAAACTCCGCCAGTGGGAATAGCCCAGTAGCGTTTGAAGGTCTCGGGCGCACCAGAACTCGGTGTCGCTGCTCGGGTATCTCTGGACCATGCCCTCGAAACTGGTGTGAAGGCGGACGACGATTTCCTTGTCCATTAGCGATCTCCTTGCTTGGCTAGGCTGCGAACATCCTCTTCTTGGTCTCATTGAGCAAGTCATGAGGGTTGCCCGCTTGTAGCAGCGCTGCAAGCCCTCCCGCGTCTTTGACCTCGGGTGTCTGGAAGATCTGCGGGTTTTCCAACCCCTCGGTGCCGCCGCGATCAAACTGGCTGGCGATGGCGCGGATCGTGGCTGCGGTCTGATCTGGCAGCGCGTTGATCCAATCCTCGTGCTTGTAGGTGAAGGCCATCGTGCGATCGTGGCGTGTGCGCGGGTTCATGCCCCAGCCGAGCTCAGCCAGCACGTCGTACAGGTCGTAGTCCTGTTTGTCGTCCACCATTCGCACGACTGTGGGCGAGTAGCCGCTGGTGACGAGCGTGTCGATGAGTTCCTGCCTCGAGGGTGGGTCGATCCACCTCCCTCGGAAATCGTCCAGCGTGTGAACTTCTTGCACGAGCCGGGCAGCCAGGCGGGCTTTGTATTCGTCGATTGGCACGGGCATGGCCTTGCCGTCCACATCGGTCACGATGAATCGCCCGGCGTCGGTGATATGAACGTCGAAGCCCTCGACACTGATCGTTGGCTCCGGCGGAACTGGTGGAGATGGTGCGGGGCCCGGACCATCGCCGCCACTGCGCGGCGGCTTGGTGATGAAGTCCTCGCCGAAGAGTCGCGTCGCGTCGGTGTAGTCGTAGACGCGGAACATGAGCTTGTTGGTGGGCGCATCGATGCGTGTGCCTCGGCCGACCATCTGGTAGAAACTGATGGGACTCTTAATGTATTTGAAGAAGACGATGTTCCTCACGCACGGGACATCCACGCCGGTGCTCAGCAGGTCCACCGTAGCGGCGATGAAGTGGCTGCGCGACGAGGCGCGGAGGTCGGGAAGTTGATCGTTGCCGCTGCTGGCGGCGGTGCACTTGAAGGCGAAGTAATCCAGCCGCTGCTTGTCGTTGTCAGTGCACCACTTGGCATAGAGATTGTTCAGGCAGACAGCAACATCGTCGGCGTGGTGATCGCGGGCGCAGAAGATGATGGTTTTCTGCTCGGGGCCTCCGGTCTCAAGAAGGTAGTTGAAGAGATCGTGGCACATAGCCAGCACGCGGTCGGGCAGAAGGATGCGATCCTCGAACTGGGATCGCTCGTACATGTCGTCGATCTGCTCGGGGGTGAGCGGCTGGCCGGTGATGGCGTCCACCGGGTTGCGGGCGATGATCTCGGCCTTCGAGATGCCGGTGTCGTCGAGATTGACGCGGCCCTTCTGGATTTCACAGGCGGCGAGGTACCCGTCCTCAATGGCTTGGGCAATGTCGTATTCGTAGGCAGGCTCGCCAAAGTAGGCGATATTGTTGGCGGTAATCTCGGTGTCCTGCCGAACCTCGGCGGTGTCTTCTTTGCATTCGAGCTCGCGCGGCGTTGCGGTAAGACCGATTTGTGCAGCGCCGCTGTTTCTCTTGAGCACCTGCGACCACTTGCCCCATGCTGATCGGTGGCACTCGTCGATGACGATGTGCGTGAAGTAGTCCTCTGGATAGAAAGTGGTCAAGAAATTATCATCGCCGTTTTCGTTCTCTACGCCGAGTGTCTGGTATGTGGCAATGTGGATGCGGGCGTTCTTGGCGTTGTTTGTTCCATCCGGCTTGCGGTAGACCGCCGCGGCGTCAGAGCCGAAGACGTTCTGGAAGGCCTTGACGGCCTGCGATCGGAGTTCATCGCGGTCGCAGACGAAAAGAGCACGGGTGAGTTGTCCAGCATCCGAGAGGCGCTTGAGTAGGTTGACAGCGATGAATGTCTTACCGCAACCGGTCGCCATAGCAAGCAGCGCACGCGTGGGTTTCTCAGTGTTTTCGCATTGTGCGATCTTCTCCATCACCGCGCGAATGGCGGCATCTTGGTAATAGCGACGAACACCCTCGCCGCCAGGGTATCGCTGGAGCAGCGGTCGGGCTGCTGGAGATTCAAGTGTGAAGCCCATGCCTTGTTCGTAGCGAGCGCAGAGGTCGGCCGGGGTGGGGAACTCAGCGATGAGTTTCGGCGCGGATGTCAGACCAGTGAAGCTGTCGAACTCGACAAATTGGTGACCGTTGGACGAGAACACGAAGCGAACATTGAGCCGTTTGCACTCGGCGTAGCCCTTGGCCTGGTCGAGGCCGTGGCCAGCTGGGAGACTTTCTCTCTTGGCCTCAATGAGCGCCAGCGCAACCGGTTGGGTATCGACGTTGACCTTGACGCGGAGGACGTAATCGATTTTGCCTCGCGAGCGCCGCCGTGCCTTACCGTTGATTATCTCAACCGTGCCAGCCGTCTCTTCTCGCCGAATGAGGTCCTCGGTCCAGCCACGCTTGTGAATGGCAGGATCGATTAGTTTTGCTCTCGTGTCGGCTTCATTGAAGTCAGTCATGCGCTGACCTCGCGCTTCCGTTCATCAAGCCACAGATCAATTGATTCCTTACGAAACCGCCAGTGCTTACCGACCTTCTGGCCGGGCACTTTGCCCTCTTGCGCCAACTTGTAGAGAGAGGACTTTGAGATCTGTAGATAGATCGCAAGGTCGTCGATCGTCATGACATCAGGCGGGGGCGACGACTTGTTGGTGTGGCGAGTTCCTGCCATGCGAGAAACAATACCAGTTGCTAGCAGTTCCTGCTGGCTAGACTTCCGAATGACTGACAGGGTGACGTCAGTGAGGTAGCCCCACGTGTTCGTTAGCCGGGGAGCCAGTAGGCTATGCCTATGCATGGAAAAACCATCCGCATCTATCTCGTTGACGGCGTTTCGACTGGGACACTCACTGCTGAGATCATGAACTGGACCGGGCGCGCGATTGTGTTTCCTCGCGCGAAGCTGGCGGACGTTGCCAAGCGGCCGGAGGTGCGTCGCACCGGCGTCTATTGCTTGCTCGGGCCTGATCTGGAGAACGTATCGCGCAAGCGTGTCTACGTCGGTGAAGGCGACAGTGTGCTCACTCGCCTCGGACTGCACAATAAGGATGAACGGAAGGAGTTCTGGACGCGCACCGTCGTCTTTGTCAGCAAGGACGAGAACCTCACCAAGTCGCATGTGCGGTACTTGGAAAGCCGTCTCATTGAACTGACCAAACAGGCGGGCAGAGTTTCTCTGGCTAACGCGACCTCCCCGCCACGTCCCAACCTGCCGGAAGCCGACATCGCGGATATGGAGTATTTCCTCGCGCAGATTGAGTTGATGCTGCCAGTCTTGGGGTTCGGTTTCCTCCAGCGATCGCCAGAGCCGGCCGCTGTCGACGCGAGTGCTGACTCGCCTCTCTTCACACTTTCTGGCGTAGGCGTGAAAGCAGACGCCCGTGAGATCGACAGCGAGTTCGTTGTTCTGAAGGGTTCGACGGCACGTCGTGAAGGCGTTGAGTCATGGTCGAGCGGACGGAGCGTGCGTGATGCGCTGATCGAAGAAGGCAAACTCGTCGACGGGAGTGAACCCGAGACGTTGGTATTCGCTGACAACGTGTCGTTCTCAAGCCCAAGCACAGCAGCTTCGGTGGTCCAAGCAGCTAATATCAACGGTCGAACCAGATGGAAGATTGCATCGACAGGCCAAACCTACGCTGACTGGCAGGAAACGCGCCTGATGATGGCTGGCGTTGATGAAGATGCAGAGGGCGAGTAGCACACCGTTATGACGGGATGATGTGTCGCGCGCAACACCGCGGTCTCTGAAGATCAGAACGGATCGCCGGGCGTGATGACGCGGCCGAAGCCGGTCCAACCACCCTTTGGGGCGGCGGGCGGGATGGTCCAGGCGGCGCCGTCCCATGCGGCAAGGTCGTAGGGGACCGCCTGCGCAGCGTTGTTCACGGTGTCCATGTTGCGCGAGCCGACCCAGAGTTTGCCGCCTTCGACGAGCAGTTGGTGAAAGTTCGGATCGAAGGGCGATGTTCCGCGCTGAAGCCCGCCACCCATGTCGAACACGCCGGGCGGCTCGAGCGTGATGCGCGCGATGTTGCTCACAGCGAGCGTGCTTGCGGGCGGCCCTTGTGAAACATTCTGCTGCACGGTGAACTCGTCGAACTTGCCGAGCACATACAGCCCGCCATTGAAGCTCCCGAGCCTGAGGATCGTGCCTCCCAAACCACCGATTCGGGGCGTCACGAAGAACCCTTTTTCGGAGCCGTCAGCGTTGATGCGTCGGATCTGTGTGTTGCTCACGCGGTAATGGATCAGCCCGTTGTGAACGATCATGTCGTTGCCGCCGGGGGTAAAGTTGAGCCAGTTCGATCGTGGAAACCATGCGGCGCCGTTCCATCCGATCGCTGCTGTCGCCTTGAAATCAGAGGCGCGACGGAAGCCGCCGAACAATGTCGGGACGCCTCCGAGCAATCTGAATCCCAAGACATTCACAACGTTCAGTCCGAGATCAACTGACGGGTTCGAGTGCGTCACCCATGCCGAGCCGTCCCACCGAAGCACGACCCCGCCGATGAGTGTGTCGACGATGACTGGCTCTGTCCCGATCCACCCAACGAATGCCCCGCTGCTGGTGTAGGGTTGCCCGTGCTGC
>JAZDCZ010000249.1:0-5713 GCA_036679605.1 Gemmatimonadota bacterium | reverse complement strand
AAGATGCGCCGATCGGCGGCGAAGGCGTATTGATCGAACTCGTCCAGGCACCCCCCGAGGTCATTGCAGCCTTCGCCCGGCTAGCCGAGGTGACCGAGGGCTAAGTCCGGCCGGCCACGGGGCGAATCGCCGTCACTCTTCGAGACCGCGATAGCCTCCGCGAAAATACAACAGCGGATGTCCTGATTCGCCGAGGTCACCAGCCACAACGCGCCCGATGAAAATCGAATGGTCGCCGCCCCCCAGGATTTCCTCCACCGTACATTCGAGCCATCCCAAAGCTCCCTCGACCAAAGGAACCCCGGAGGCACCCAAGCGGAAATCCACTCCACGCAGGCGGTGTTCTTCGGGCTCCCCGCTCTCGGCGAAAAGAGCCGAGAGCGCCTCCTGACCGGCCGATAGAATGCTCACACCGAACCCGCCGGCCGCTTCCAATTCGTGATGCGCCGTCGCCTGCTTGTCTACACAGACAAGAAGCAGGAGAGGGTCGAGAGACAACGAGGTCAGAGAGTAACGTTCCCATGACGCGCCGGAAGGTGTCGGCGTCGAGGTTCACGCCCCTATACCGCTTGGACGTTGTACCGATGGTGCGAAAGGGGGGACTTGAACCCCCACAGCCTTGCGGCCACAGGAACCTGAATCCCACATAGTGTTCCCTCCACTTCCCACGCTCACCCCTGTGTCTAACGAAAGCAGTAAGTTATGCAAAACATAGCACCATGCGATCCCGTGGAATCCCGGCCCTACTTTCCATCAGTGTGACGATAGTGTGACGACGGATGCCCGACCCACTAGCCCGCTCTACGATCAGCGATACTAACAACCGGCGCTTTGTCGCGTGGCCCATCCATGAGTTCCACAGCTGCCTGGCGATGGTCTCGCGTAGCGTGCGAATAACGCATCAGCGTCTGGATACACTTGTGGCCGGTAATATCCATCACGACGCGAGGTGCCACACCGTGAGCCTGCAACCGGCTCACCAGGTTGTGCCGCAACGTATGTGGCGTCACTCCTTCCACCTCCGCTTGACGGCACAGTGATTCCCAACCGTTATAGATCGCAGCAATACGCTCCGACAGATCGCTCGGCTTAGGAAGTACCCACTGTGAGGGTCCACCGACGTGTTTCCACCGTCTCAGTTCGCGTATCAGGTGACTCGCCATCGGCACGTCTCGGCCTTCGCCGGTTTTTGACTCGCGAATGATAAGCCGTTGGTTTCCAAACTCGATATCAGACCAACGCAATCGTAGAATCTCGTCCCGTCTCGCGCCAGTATAGTAGCAAAGATAGAAAAACGGCCTGACGAACTCGTTGCAAGTGTCAGCAGCCTCAAACAAGCGATCCGTCTCGTCGGGAGATAGGATACGGTCACGGTGATTGTTGGGCTTCGTTACCTTGACGCCGTACGCTGGGTTGGCTGCACATCTCCCCTTCTCTACCGCAAGACTCAGCAATGACTTGAGGCAAGCCAATTCCCCGTTCGCGGTACTCGTCGAGATCTTGTCGAGTCGGTCGTGATAGAAGTTTTGACAGTCCTCCCGGCTCAAAGCTACTAACGGCTTGGTGCCCAACGCCGGCACGATGTAATCACGCAGCTGCTGTTCATATTTGCTTACCGACCGTAGGTGCCGCTTCTCGCTTAGGAACGTAGGCACGAAATCTTCAAGCGTCGTGCTATCTACTTTCTTCTTGGGGCGATACGTTCCATTAAACACCGCACCCTTGCGTTCCGCCAGTACACCTGCTGCCTCTGTCATGTTCGCGCAACTGTGCAGCCGTTCGCGAACGAGCCGCTTCGGCGGATCCATCCCTTCCGGATAACTGCCCGGCTTCGGCGCACGGTAACGAATAGACCAGGTGCCGCCCGTGCCTGTCGAGTTACGGCGATATCCTATGCCGCCTGCCCACACTTCTTTACCAGGTTCGATTTCATGAAGTCTGCTGGCTTCTAGCTTGCTGCGCTTCGTCTTGATCTCCATGTGATTGCTCTAGCAGCCCTTCGCGTGCCGCCTATGTCCGCCTGATTCTGCCGATATCTAACGCCGTTGTCCCACACCCAGTGTCCGGGGTTGAGGGATCTGAGTCGGGCCGCTTCGAGGAGACTTCGCTTTGACATCGACAATTCTCCCCAGACTACCGCGTTGGCCTACTGATGATGTTCTTTGCCCTACGCTCTTCTTCTCTTCTTGCGCTCACCCACTTCCTCCGGAGATGGGTCAGAACCAGTTCCAGGTGGCCACTCAATGTCCCAGACCCCAGCATCATGTAACTGCTGCTTCATAAGGTTCCCGGCGTTGTACGGATCTATGGCGCGTGTATCCATCCAGACCTGGACATATTCGTCGAATTTTGCCCACAGGACCTGAATTCGCTCCTTGTGAAATACCCAACTCCTGGTCTGCGCCGTAGGCACGACAGTCCTTTGAGAAGTCACGGTTGATAGGGGAACAGTAGCTGCCGGAAGCACAGGCTTTGGCTCACAGAAGATGGGTTGATGAGCCAGCACGAACGCACGCACCTCCTCTTCTTCCATCGTTAGTTCTAGCTCGCCGATCATGAGGAGCTTGATCTCTCGAACGCCGGGGTGTTCGTCCCAGAAATCTCGCCAAGTCAGACTCTGACCGTCTGGCCCCTCTATGAATGTTTCGTTCGCGACAGAGCGCAACGCTCGCTCGATCACAGTGGTCATCTTTCTGTCCGTGGCACGCGCAACGAACTCCGCCATGAACTTCAGCTTCGGATCGAATCGCAGGCTGAGTGATTCCGTTTTTGCGCGCCCGTCCCCGCGTCGTCGTTTTGGCATCTCTGACTCTCCCGTACCTGACAATACCAGGGTAGTTCAATCGCACTGACAGGTCAACAGAGGTACCGCCTAAGACATTGCTTTCCCCGCCTGTATGGCCGATAAAGGGCAAAGCCGGCCGTACGCGAGACCACGCTTCCGGCCCGAGGAGGCCTATGAATGGACAGACTGCTAACCACCCGAGAATTTGCCGAACTCATCAACATTCCGGAACGGACACTTCGCAATAAAATGTTCGACGGCAGCTGGACGATCCAACCAGTGCGGATCGGCCGATCCCTAAGATGGCGCGAGTCCGACTTGGACAAGATCGTCTCTGGCGAGATCGTGATCCCGTCTACCGTCTCCGACTCGAAGGCGGTCTCGGGGGAACCGGTGACATGAGAAGCCCTAAGAAACAGCCAAAATCCACGACCCAGGTCTTTAGAGCCGTCGATCCAGAGGGGAACTGGAAAAACTAAGCGATGCGATACTGGCTGCGCACGCCCCGACCAATCGCCAGTTTGCCAAACAGGCGACTGCCCACGGTTTCACGGAAAGGGACGTAACTGCCCTGATCGCCAATGGCGATCCCTACGCACAACGGAAGGGATTGTCCGGCCGAATCTTCAACCCGGAATTCGCCGAGGTCGGTATCGTGTATGGCCGCTTGATCCGGTTGTACATCGGATGGACCGGCCTGAAAACCGCCAAGCCAGATGGCCGGTTGTGCATCTGCGGCAAACCCCTGCCCGAGCACGGTGCACGTAGTACGCGGCAGCACTGCTCGGACCGGTGTCGCAAACGAGCCGCCCGAGCAAGAGAAAGGGTACGAGTATGATTAGAACACAGCCCTCCACTCCCGTCCTGGACCACTGATTTGGGCACCTGCAAAGCCATATATACCAACGGTTTTAGGCGGACGTTTTCGGTCTATGGTCATGACCCTACCCACACGCGAAAAAACCGGGTTACGCGGACAGAATATTGGCCTCAGCCAACGAGTCTGGAAGAGTGACTAGCCGCGTCGAGATGCGCCAGACCGTCGGGGAGTTCATCGCTGGTCGTTACGCGTGGACTCACTGGTTCACGCTGACTTACCGCGATGCGGTATCTATGTACCGAGCCGAGCGTGATCTGAAGACGTGGCTGCGGTCCCTCGCCCGAGAATTACTATGTGCCCATGTTCCCGTCGCATGGGCTATCGATCTTCAGCGGCACGGCGGTGCACATATCCACGTACTGCTTGCCCTACCGGCCGATATATCACCGAGTCCGACCAGGCTACTAGAAAGCCAGTGGCGATATCTGATCAAGGGCGCGGGATTTACCGACGGTGAGAGATACCGTCCCGACAAGGCCGCCCCTTTCTATATGGCGGGGCATGCCGAGTGGGATATGAACGTCGCCTGTCCGCGCACGCCACAATGGTTTCAAGCACGGGGAGCCGTGCGTCTTAACTCGGTGCAACGCCACAGACACTAACAGGTGGCAGCGGCAGGATTCCAATGCCTCCGGCATCCTCCGCGGTTGTTACCGTAACCGTGAAATCCCCAGTGACAGGCGCCGCGGCTCCAGTCCGTTCAAATACGCAGCTCACAATCATTCCGGGGCCTGCAAAACCGTTGGTGTTTACCAACCCAACAAGAAGATTCCGCTGGGCCTGCTGGTGATTAAACACACTCAAACCCTCGACAAGGTCGGTACATGTTACGTTGGCCGTGTTCCCTTGAAATGCACCCACGAGCGCATCGTAGTCCACTGTGAACTGCAACGCCCCGAGGGTCACACCGTTGTTAAGACAAAAGTCAACGTCGAATGCGACCGGAAGACCTCCTCCACCTCCTCCACCACATCCCTGCACGATCAAGATCCCCGTGAGTGCTACGTATAGGCTCAGTTCTCTAACTCGGCATTTCATCAACTCTCTCCTTTCTTAGCCGCCACTCCCCGAGAACATCCATCCTTTGTGGAATACTTTGGCCGCTCTCCCAATTCCGCTTTCCCTGCTCGACTTCGGCGTGCCCGTTTTTTCTCTATCTGCTCAGCCGCACCCCTACTGTTCCCGCGCAGGAACCTACTGTAGTGGAGCTATAGCTCGTTGTCGTTGGCGTCAACATCATCGTTGTGGTCAAGGAAGAACAGAACCGACGGCGCCACGCCGAACACCGCTCAAAGGACCGCAGAACCCGCTGACGGGGATACCTACGGCGCGCATGAGCACCCTCAAAGCATCCCCAGCCGTAATAACGCCGTTGCCGTTCACATCACACACGCAGGCGCTGCAATACGTCAGCCCTACGGCCGTCTGAAGGACGAAGAGAGCATCGCTAGCTTGCGGCTCCGTGTTAACCGGGTCCGACTTCGTCGGTTTCCCGCAACTAAAACACTGGCCCGCATCTATGCATTTGCCTGCTTGAGCGACACATTGGTTACTCGGTCCGCACTCCTCACACCAATCGCATACAACTCCCGCGCACAGATCAGTCCCCGCGCACACCCCGTTCGTGCACTGGTCGTTAGTCGTGTTCGGATCGCCGTCGTCGCAGCCAGTGCCGTCTGGCTTGATAGGTTCCGAGCATATCCCCGTTGCCGAATTGCAAGTTCCAGCGTCGTGACACTGATCCTTCGGCGTGCATACAATGCAAGTTCCAGCGTCGTGACACTGATCCTTCGGCGTGCATACAACTCCCGCGCACAGATCAGTCCCCGCGCACACTCCGCTCGTACACTGGTCGTTAGTCGTGTTCGGATCGCCGTCGTCGCAGCCGGTGCCGTCGGGCTTGATAGGCTCCGAGCATAGCCCCGTTGCTGAACTGCAAGTTCCAGCGTCGTGACACTGATCCTTCGGCGTGCATACAACTCCCGCGCACAGATCAGTCCCCGCGCACACTCCGCTCGTACACTGGTCGTTAGTCGTGTTCGGATCGC
>JAZDCZ010000248.1:0-3167 GCA_036679605.1 Gemmatimonadota bacterium | reverse complement strand
CAGTCTCTCCACGGCGACCCGCCAAGTAGCCGAAGCAAGGCTGCCGCCGGGTTCAAGAACGACCGCGTCGGGGCCGGTCTCGGTCACCGCATCGAGCAGGTTGTCGGCGACCTCCGAAAGGGCATCGTCCCAGCTAACACGCTTCCAACGTCCCGAACCACGGCGACCCACGCGTTTCAGTGGGTAGCGCAGTCGATCGGGTGCGTACATCAAAGCCGAATAACAGGCCCCCTTTTGGCACCCTCGCGGATTGAAGTCAGGAACCTCAGAAGCGACAACGGGATAGATGCCGGCCTGCTCTTCGCGTAACACAACGCCGTCTTTGACGAACACGTTCCACGAGCAGTTACGCTGGTACCAACAGTTGACGACGTGGGTACAGCGGACGCGGCGATCCCATTCGAACTTTTGGCGATACAGGTCTTCCCAGCCTTCGTAACGAGGTACCGGGGGGGAGGAGGCAGCATCGGCTCCCGATACCCCCGTCCAGCACAGGTTCCCCAGCAACAGGCAGGCCGCACCTGATCCGGTAAGCTTGATGAACTCTCGCCGCGTGATGTCGTAGCGCAAACGCCCTGTCCCCCGAAGCTCCGCACAGACCCTCGGCCTTGAAGTTGCTCTGTGTGTCACGCGCGATCTCGGCGACGATTGACACATTCTCAAAGCTAGCTCGATGCCCCTGCTCTGTCGAGACAACGGCACGACATCGGCTCAAAACCCTCTGTCACCGGCCGGACCCGGAACCGTGGGCACATGCGCGGCCACGCCGCCTGGTCAGTGTTTCCATCGCTCCGCCCGTTGAAGCGGTCCCTTCACGAACGGTATGACAGTTACGACATCCGATCGCGCCGCTCGCAACACCCGTAGCCCCGCCGTGGGTTTGGCTGACCCCGGAGCCCGTTACCGGATCGGTATACACCTTGCGGGTACGACGATTAGACCGCGCAAGCAGTCGGCTAATAGTCTTTCTACTAAGTAAGATTCGAGAATCGAAAACTTCTCATACCGAAGAATGTTGCGCCTTTCCGTCTCACTTTCTGAGAATCGTTTGGACCGCTTCAGTCGGAAAAACCGGCTATACCGACACGTTCATGATGCCGCCCTGCGGCACGGGAGTTGCATCGGTATTTGACAGGAAAAATAGACAAGTTGACGAGCAAATACTCGTCATTAGTAGGAGGGATGCATCATGAGATACTCGAGATGGTATTACGCGTTTTTGACGCTCGTGGTTGTCGGCGGCCTGATACCGATTTCCTGCGGCAACGACAATGCTTCGGCGGGAACCGGACTGACACAGTCGGAGGTTCAGAGTCTGATTGACAATGCGCTCAATACCCAGGACCGCAATCTGACTCTGTGGAACATCCAGCCGGGCCTGGGAACGGTGATGGTCGAATTCACGACCCGTTTCAACAATACCTGGTTCGCCGCGCAAGCCGGTAACTGGCGCATGGCCAAATACCAGATCAAAGAGCTAGTCGAAATCCAGGAAGTCGGAGAGACGACCCGACCGGGACGTTCACCGGGCCTGAAGGCCTTCGAGGCGGCCTTCATAACCCCGTTGGACGCTGCGATCGATGCCCAGAATCTGGCACAGTTCACAACCGCTTACGATAACGCTATCAACGGCTGCAACGGCTGTCATGCCAACGAGGTTGACGGTAACGGCGTAAACTTCGACTTCGTCAAGGTAATACGGCCTACCGAGAATGCCTTCAACAACATGGACTGGGCCGGCCAATAAGTCCGAACGGAGCCTGACCGGAATGCCGGCCGAGACTCTTTGTCCTCCCGCCGGAGCACGATCGCGAGCGTTCCGGCGGGAGGCGTTTTTGCCTTCTCGGTGGGCGATCCTCGCGGGCGAGATAACGGGGCCCGGTTGAAAGCCGGGCCGATTAAACTATAAAGTCGAGTGGGCCGTATGCAGCCCCGCTGTCCGAACCTCGGCGAATGCTTCCATCGCGGCCCGGCTACCTTCATGTTGCCGGGCCGGACCGGCACTACGGCTGCCTTCGGCTGCATGTGTGACCCCCACGGAAATAACATAACGTCCGAACCCGGACACTCCTAGCCGGCATGGGGCGCTTACTACTCAGTCCGTAGCATAGACTACACTCGGAGCATGGAAGAAGGAGCGCCCGAAGGCGGGGATAGTCCTGCATCATCCATCTCGCGATGGCCTTCGGATCGCGTTCGTAGGCGCGACGTAGGGGCTTTTGCGGCCTGATCTCCAACTCGGCGAGCAAGCGCCCCACGGCCGTGCCCCCCAGCTCGAGCCCAAACTTATCCCAGATCAAGGCTTGCACGATCTTGCGCGTCCACAGCCCGAAGTCGAAGCCATACTGGCGCGGATCCTTACCGTTGATCCAGCGAAATACCTGCACTGACAACACAGATTGAAGACCATGTGTAGTGTAAGTTACGGACTGGTTAGTAAGTGCCGCTACCGGTTCTGGTCAGTCGGCACGGAGATGCCTAACCTCGCGCGGGTCAAGAGTTGACTCCTGAGTTTCGCGCGCTAATACACGACACGGACGGTACGCGACGCTGAAGGGAGACACACCATGAACATCGACACCATCGCCATTATTGGGGCCGGCCAGATGGGCAGCGGCATTGCCCAGGTGGCGGCACAAGCGGGCCTCGAAGTGCTACTCCACGACGTATCCGATTCGATCGTCAGGCGCGGCATCGCCGACATCGAAAACGGCCTCGCGCGATTATTGCGCAAAGACAAAATCTCAGCAGAAGAGAGCGACGTATCGCTCAAACGGGTTCACCCGACAGCGGATCTCTCCGATCTTGCTCGAGCCGATTTTGTCCTCGAAGCAGCCACTGAAAACGAAGATATCAAGATCGAACTTTTTCACCGCCTCAACGAAATCTGCCGACCTGAAGTCGTGCTCGCCTCCAACACATCGTCGATTTCGATCACCCGTCTCGGTAGTCGAAGCCAGCGGCCCGCGAAGGTGATCGGTATGCATTTCATGAATCCACCACAAGTAATGAGGCTGGTCGAAATTGTTCGCGGACTGGCTACCGGAGCCGACGCCTACGAAACGGTTCGTAGTCTCGCCGAACGGATGGGCAAAGTTACAATGGTCGCCGAAGACTCGCCGGGCTTTGTCGTCAACCGCGTGTTGTTACCGATGATCAACGAGGCG
>JAZDCZ010000247.1:0-127691 GCA_036679605.1 Gemmatimonadota bacterium | reverse complement strand
CGGCGCCAACACTGCGATCTTCACGTTGGTCAACTCCATTGTTCTGGAGCCACTGCCCTTCGAGAACTCCGATCGCCTCGTATCCCTGTGGCACACCTATCCCAACCTGGCGCGTGCTTCGGTCTCTCCGCCCAACTACACCGACTACACCAAAGAAACCGACGTCTTCGAGGAGGTCGCTGCCCTAACCGGAGCAAATTTCACAGTCACCAGCGATGCCGAGCCATTCCGAGTAAACGCGTTGAGAGTCACCGCAAACATGTTCAAGATGCTCCGTAGCCAACCACTCATGGGGCGAACGTTCGTTCCCGATGAAGGCGTGCCCGGAGCCGAAAGAGTGGCTGTGCTGGGATACGGATTGTGGCAAAACCGTTACGGTGGCGACCAAGACATCGTCGGTCGGACACTTCTCTTCGACGGTGAGAGCTACGAAGTCATTGGCGTGATGGCTGCGAATTTTCGGTTGGGACTCAACACCGACGTTTATGTTCCGCTGGCGTTTACGGCAGAACAATTAGCCGACAATCGCCGTGGGCAGGAATTCCTCTCTGCAATGGCCCGACTGCGTGACGGAGTCACGCTAGAGACCGCTCAGGGGCGGATGACGGCGTTGGCCAAAAGGATCGACGAGCAGTATGACCGGGGTAACTATGGAATCGGTCTGGCCTACCTCAAGGACGACGTCCTGCGCGGAAACACACGACCTGCCCTGTACGTGCTGCTGGGAGCGGTCGGATTCGTTCTACTGATCGGGTGTGTCAACGTAGCCAACCTTCTGTTCGCAAACGCGGAAGTGCGGCAACGCGAGATCGCCGTGCGCACTGCCCTTGGCGCTAGCCGCGGCCGTATCGTGCGACAGATCCTGACCGAGAGCACTGTACTTGGCGCAATCGGGGGAGTTGGCGGACTACTACTAGCGTTGGGTGGGGTGAAGCTCCTCTCCATCATGGCGGCAATCAATATTCCGCGCGCCCAAGAGATCGGAGTCAACGGATCCGTGCTGTGGTTTACTGCTGCGGTATCCATCCTGGCCAGTGTTGTGTTTGGACTGGGCCCTGCACTCAGTGCTGGGGGAGACGACACGCTCGCGACGTTGAAGGAGGGAGGGCAGCGTGTGTCAGGCACTCGTCGCAGCGCTGCGGTCAGAACTGTTCTTGTAGTCTCAGAGGTGTCCCTCGCTCTCGTGCTGCTCGTAGGGGCCGGGCTCATGATCAAAAGTTTCTCGAACCTGTCAGCAGTGACGCCTGGATTCGAGTCAAACGGCGTCCTCTCTGTGACGGTCAACCTCCCAGATAACCGCTACTCCGACAACGGTCAACGCGTGGCGTTCTTTCAACAAGCACTCGAACGTGTCCGATCTATTCCAGGCGTCGTCGAGGCCGGTGCAATCATGCCGACCCCAATGAGTGGTGCCAACTGGAGTGGCTCGTTCAGAGTGGACGGCGTTGATTATGCCGATGCCGGTACCTTGCCCAATACGAAGATGCGATATGTCACACCAAAATACTTTCAGGCAATGGGCATCGAGCTGCGAGTTGGACGGGATTTCAACGATTTTGATACCGAGGACAATCTACGGGTCGCCGTCGTGGACGAGATGTTCGTTCGCCGCTACTTGACCGGAGACCCGATCAGTCAACGCATCGGCTTTCCCAGCAATTGGGCAACGATAGTAGGTGTTGTGGAGAATGTGCAGGATGTTCGTCTCGGTGACGATCTCAACGGCCATATTTACTGGCCGCACGGGCAGAATGCACTTAGATCCATGACATTAATGGTCAAGGGCGACATCGATCCGCTCTCATTGACTGCGCCGATTCTGGGCGAGATCCGAGCCATCGATCCATCGCAAGCTCCATACGACATTCAGACCATGGAACGACGTGTCTCCGGTTCGATCGCCGACTCTCAATTCGCTGCACAACTCATCCTTGGTTTCGCCGCAATAGCCTTGCTACTCGCATCCATCGGTATCTATGGAGTCCTTTCGTACCTGGTGACGCGAAGAACCAACGAGTTTGGGATTAGGTCAGCGTTGGGTGCCCAGCGGGCCGACGTGATCAAGATGGTCCTTGCCCAAGGGATGGTGCCGGTTGCGTGGGGCGCAGCAATCGGCATCGCGGCCGCATACGGGATGACACGCCTCTTGGAAAGTCTCATGTTCGGTGTGAGCGTAACCGACGTAAGTGTATTTGCCGGCGTACCAGGAGTCATCCTTGTGGTTTCTCTCGTCGCCTGTCTATTGCCGGCATGGCGAGCAACAAGGGCAGACCCTGTGGAGGCATTGCGGTACGAATAGTTGTTGCTAGGGCGGCGCATGCCTAACGGCTAGGCATGCGCCGCCACCCCACCCCGCTATATTCCTCCCTCCGATGACAACCTACTCCAACTCGACTCAGCATCTCACACAGCGCGCGATCTTCGTCTTCTGGGTTCCGCTTGCGGCCACTTGGCTCATGATGGCAAGCGAAGGACCGTTCCTCGCCGCCATCATTGCGCGTTTGGCGGATCCCAAGTTCAACCTTGCGGCACATGGGGTAGCTCTGGCATTCGCCATCCTGGTAGAAGCGCCGGTGATCATGATCATGAGCGCCTCGACAGCACTGGTAGAGGACGAGTCCAGCTTCCGCAAACTGCGGAACTTCACCTACACTCTCAACTTCGTTGTCACCGGAATGATGGTCCTGCTCCTGCTACCCCCAGTGTTCCAGCTGATCATGCGGGACCTGATCGGTCTCCCTGTCGAGGTTGCACGGCTTACACACATCGCACTCGTGATCCTGCTGCCCTGGCCGGCCGCGATCGGATACCGCCGATTCTATCAGGGGCTGCTCATCCGTGCCGGTCGCACCCGATTAGTCGCACTCGGAACCGCGATACGGTTAACTGTGATGACGTCCACCGGAATCATTATGTATTCGGTCTTTTCACTCCCGGGAGCCTACATAGGAGCATCGGCTCTCACGACGGGCGTTTGCTGCGAGGCCGTGGTCACACGAATCATGGTGCGACGGACGGTGCACGATTTATTGGACACGCCAAGCCTCGCGAGCAATACTACTGATTCACTGGGATATCGCCGCATCGTCGATTTCTATTATCCGCTTGCACTCACTTCGCTCATCGGACTCGCTGCCCAGCCGATGCTCACCTTCTTCATGGGTCATGCACCGTCTCCGGTAGAATCGCTCGCGGTGTTTCCGGTGGTTCACGCCTTGTCGTTCATCTTCCGCGCAATGGGCCTGAGCTACCAGGAGGTCGCCATCGCATTACTCGGCAAACGGCTTGAGCACGCCAAGGAACTTGGTCGGTTCGCGATGATGTTAGGGCTTTCCGCGTCCGCCGGCCTGACATTGATCGCGTTCACACCACTGGTGCAAGTGTGGTTCCAGACAATTTCGGGACTGAACAAGGAACTGGCGCTTTTCGCCATCGCCCCTATCAGGATTATGGCACCGATTCCGGCACTGTCGGTGCTACTTTCCTACCAACGAGCCATCCTAGTTCACCGACACAGAACTCGTCCCATCACGGTCGCTACGGCGCTCGAGGTGGCGGGAATCATCGTCGTCTTCTCGACGCTGAGCCGACTCACGGGAATCACGGGAGCGACCGGAGCCGTAATCGCATTTCTGGTCGGACGCCTGTTAGGAAATCTTTTTTTGATCGCACCCTGCCTTGCAGTGCTGAGAACGGGAAACGGTCAGCGGGAAGAAGTAGGCATAACGGGTACAGAATCTCTACCGCAGCCCACGGCTGCCGAGTAGCTAGCCCGGAAATTCAAGGCTGTTCGGAGGAGTGCATTTTTTTGAACCTCCTTGCGTCCCTATGAGACTCAGCTGGCCGAGCTTATCTTGTATTGTACCGGCAGACACAGCAATGGAGAGGTGCATGCCGGTTACGGTGAGGTTATCCCAGCAGTTCTACGATAGATTCGGCGAGCAAGTAACCAACGAGCTAGTGGATTGGTTCAACCAGGTGGACGCCACGTACAAATCCGATCTTCGCGAGCTAAACGAACAGAACTTCCAGCGGTTTGACGCCAAGCTAGAACAGCGTTGGGCGCAGTTGGAGGCTAGGTGGGACCGGCGTCTAGCCGAGTTGGAAACGAAATGGGAGCGGCGCTTTTCCGAACTCCGGCTGGAGATCGGCCGCCTGGAGAACCGCATGGAAAGCGGTTTCCGAGATATCCGGAGCGGCGTGCACACTGATCTCGCCGTACTCGATGCGAAGCTCACCAAGCGCATGTTCTACTTTTGGGCGGGCACGGTATTCCCGTTGATCGGAGTGATGATAGCACTCATGCGCTGAGCATCACTTTCTGCCACCGCCTGTCATTGCTACCCTGTTTTCCGCCCCTTATTTGATCCCCAATATCTTGTGCGTCTGTAGGCTGAGTCGCCACACAGGGTGCTCGAGGCAATAGCGCGCAGCTAGTTCCGTGTTACGCTGGGCGTCGGGACCATCCATCGGCTGCAAAAAGAAGTTGTCGAACTCGAGATGCTCGCACTCCTCCGGGCTAATCCCATCTTGTGGATACACAAGCTTCAATTCATCACCCGATAGCTGCACTAGCGACGCACCGGCCTTGGGACTCACACAAATCCAGTCGACGCCGGCCGGTACGGCAATCGTCCCATTGGTCTCTATCGCGACCTCGAAGCCGCGGGCGTGCAGATCGTCCAATAGCGAGCGATTCAACTGCAGCATGGGTTCCCCACCCGTCACCACGACAAGGGGCTTTGCTTGACGACCGCCGTGGCCTCCGTGACCGTCGTCGGTGTGCCACTCGTTGGCGGCGGCCGATGCCAAATCACGGGAGCATTCGAACCTGCCGCCGCCCGGGCCGTCGGTGCCCACGAATTCGGTATCACAGAATTTGCACACCGCACTATCACGATCTTGCTCTCTTCCCGACCACAAGTTGCATCCGGCGAATCGTAAGAAGACCGCCGGGCGGCCGGTGTTCGCTCCCTCGCCTTGCAGCGTGTAGTAGATCTCCTTAACTGTGAAGGTCATATGCAACCGGATCCTTCACTCCGGCCTCTGCAAAGCCCTTTAGACGTAGCAAACAGGCATCGCACTCGCCGCAAGCTACGCCGTCTGCGGAGGGGTCATAGCAGCTCATAGTGTCAGCGTAATCCACGCCCAGCTCGAGTCCTCGCAAAACTATCTCTCTCTTAGACATCTCGATGAGCGGAGTGTGAATTGTGATCGATTGTTTGCCCTCCACACCGGCTTTCGTGGCGAGATCAGCCATGCGCTGGTAGGCCTCGATGTACTCTGGACGGCAGTCGGGGTATCCACTGTAATCCAGAGCATTCACACCAATGAATATGTCAAACGCCCCAAGGACCTCTGCCCAGGCAAGCGCAAACGACAGGAAGATGGTGTTCCGCGCGGGAACGTAGGTGATTGGAATCCCGTCGTTCATGTCACTGCTGGACCGGCCCTTGGGCACAGCCATGTCACTCGTCAGCGCCGATCCACCAAATTCTCTGAGGTCGATCTGGGTTACTACGTGCTGCGCCACTCCAAGGCGCTCGGCGATCTTTCGGGCTGCATCGATCTCAATGCCGTGGCGTTGACCGTAACGAAAAGTGAGGGCGTAAGGCACGAATCCCTGGGATCTTGCGATAGCGAGAGTCGTGGTGGAATCGAGACCCCCACTCAGCAGGACCACTGCCCTGCGACTTCGCGGATCGAATTCCGACGTCATTTCCTCTTGAGCTTCACCGGCTACAGTTCCGGCCGAGTGGCAATGGCCACGATAGCCACGCCTCCACGCGTATTCTGGGTGACTTTGACCTCAACTCGCCGCGGTGCAATCGCGAATACTATGTCGTCTGCGATTCGCGCTGCGATGGTCTCGCAGAAAGCTCCTTCGTCGCGGTACGCCCAGAGATAGTATTTCAGCGCTCGGGACTCGAGGCAGAAGCCGTCGGGTTGGTACTCGATGATGACGGTTCCGAAGTCCGGTTGGCCCGTCGCAGGACACACGGAAGTGAACTCACTCGCCATCAAGACGACGTTCTGGAGGTTGGGTGCCCCAAAGGCCGCCTCCTTCAAGTACTCTCGCGCCGAATCGGGGTTGACCGGCTTCGGTAACGGCCCGTGGGCTGGGATCTCTGACAATGTGTCCGCCTTTTCCGTTGTTGTATTGGAATATACGCCGTTCGACCGTACCCCATCCTCCCTCACCAAGGCTTGAGCATCTACGTATCTTCCACTCTCACAAGAATCCAATCGAATGTAGGAGATAGCCTCACGATGTCACGTTCCCACATGACTGTTTTGGCGTTTGCCCTCGCAGCGATTTCCTCGACAGCCACGGCCCAGACACGCGACCAACTCGATCCCAGCCTCTGGAACCAACTCCTGTACCGCCACATCGGACCGGTGGGAAACAGGGTGAGCGCGGTGACTGGTGTTCCCGGTGACCCGAATATCTACTATATCGGCAGCGCTTCGGGAGGAGTGTTCAAGTCAACAGACGGTGGCGTACAGTGGGAACCCATATTTGACGATCAGCCGGCGGCGTCGATCGGATCTCTGGCCCTTGATCCCGTCAATCCAAACGTCGTCTGGGTTGGTACTGGTGAGACCTTCATTCGAAGTAATGTTTCCATCGGCAACGGCATCTACAAATCTACCGACGGTGGGAAGCACTGGACACACATGGGTTTGGAGAAGACCGGTAGGATCGGTCGCATCGTGATCGATCCGGCAAACCCAGATATCGTGCTTGCAGCGGCAATGGGGCATCTCTACGGACCGCAACAAGAGCGAGGGGTGTTCAGAACGACGGACGGTGGTACCACGTGGGAGCGTGTTCTGTTCGTCGATGAGAACACTGGCGCGTCGGACATCGTCATGGATCCGAACAACCCCAAGATTCTGTTCGCGGGCATGTGGCAGATGGTGATTCACACGTGGGGGAGAGTGAGCGGAGGACCGGGAAGCGGCCTCTATATGTCACGAGACGGCGGTGCGACATGGCAACACCTAACCGGCCACGGACTTCCCAAACCACCGCTCGGCAAAATAGGCCTAGCAATGTCCGCCGATAACTCGAGTCGGGTGTATGCCCTTATCGAGACGAACTCAAACCGAGCGTTCGCAGAACTAAACGAACACCAGGGAGTGCTGTGGAGATCTGACAACGGCGGGGACTCGTGGCGCATGGTGAACGGAGACCACACTCTTGCACAGCGACCTCTCTACTACACTCGTGCGGCCGTGGCACCGGACGACCACAACGAGATTCATTTCCTCTCAACTGCATACACGATTTCGCTGGATGGTGGCCTGTCCATCGAGCGCGGTAACGCTGGAGGCGACAATCACGACATGTGGATCGACCCTCTGTTGCCCGACCGCATGATTGTGGGACATGATGGCGGTGTAAGCATTTCTACTACGAGAGGGAAAAGCTGGCTCCGTCCGCGACTCCCGATCGCACAGATGTACCACGTCTATACTGATAATGCGATTCCCTACAACGTATTTGGCAATCGGCAAGACGGAGCGTCACACCGCGGTCCCAGCAACAGCTTGTCAGGTGGGACGATTCCGATCGGAGCATGGCACTCGGTAGGTGGTTGTGAATCCGGCTTCGCCGTTCCGGATCCGGTAGACAACAACATCGCATACGCGGGTTGCTACGAGGGAATACTCGAGCGATTCGACCTCCGTACCGGTCACAGCCGTAACATCAGCGTGTTGCCCGACAACCCCGAAGGCTGGCCCGCCGGCGAACTCGAGTACCGATTCCAGTGGACCTTTCCAATCACAATATCGCCGCACGATCACACCACGGTGTACGTAGGCAGTCAGCACGTTCATCGCACCAACGACGGTGGTCACAGTTGGACGGTTATCAGCCCCGACTTGACGACCAACGACAAGAGTAAGCAAGAGAAGACAGGCGGACTTACACCAGATGACTCCAGTCCTACGTACGCAGCGGTACTCTTTGCGATAGCAGAATCTCCTCTCGAGAAGGGACTGATCTGGGCCGGCTCGAACGACGGCTTGGTCCACCTGACAAGAGACGACGGAGTTAGCTGGACGAACGTGACGGACAACATTCCCGACCTTCCACCTTGGGGCACGGTTAGCAACATTGAGCCATCGCGATACGATGCGGGCACGTGCTACATCACAGTCGATTTCCACCAAGTGAACAACACCGATCCCTTCGTATACAGAACGACCGACTACGGACACTCATGGAAGTCTATCAGCTCAGACATCCCGCGAAGCGTCTTCAGCTATGCACATGTCGTGCGCGAGGATCCGGTGCGCCGGGGGCTACTGTATCTCGGCACCGAGAACGGGCTCTACGCCTCGTTCGATGACGGAGCGAACTGGATTGCGCTTCAATCCAACTTGCCGCATTCGCCGGTGCACTGGCTGACGATTCAGGAGCAGTTCAATGACCTGGTAGTAAGCACCTATGGGCGTGGCTTCTGGATATTGGACGACATCACACCGCTACAACAGCTCACCGACGACGTCCTTGCATCGAACGTTCACATCTTTGCTCCCCGCCCAGCGTATCGATTCAGGAACAAGGCAAGATCGGTGAGCCAGCCCGATGATCCGGGCGCGGGACGCAACCCCAAGTACGGCGCATCGATCAATTACTACTTGAAGTCCAAGCCGGACGAGGGAGTGAAGATCGAGGTGTTGGATCAGGATGGCGTGTTGGTGAAAGAACTTGGCTCTGCCCCCAGTGATGCCGGCATCAACCGCGCGTACTGGGACCTGAGATACGAGGCTTCAAAAACACCTCGCATGCGCACCAAGGTCATCGAGCACTCACATGTAACGATCGGCGACGACGGCTGGCGACCTGCCGGCGAGGGTGGCCGCGTCACACCACTCGCGGCACCCGGGACGTACACGGTGCGGTTGACCGTCGGAGACGACGAATTCGCGCAGAGCCTCACGGTGCTGAAGGATCCTAACTCAGCTGGAAGCGACGCCGACGTCAAGAAGCAGATAGCAGTCTTGCTGGAGTTACGAAGCGAGGCAAACGCGGTCGTAGATCTGATCAATAATATCGAGTCCGTCAGAGCGCAGATCCATGGATGGAAGGAGCTGGTGAACGACAAGGGCGACGGCAGCGAGATCGCGACTGCGGGAGAAGAAATCAACCAGAAGTTGATCGACTTGGAGATGAGCCTCACAGACCTGAGAATGTCGGGTGGACTGGCTGGGCAGGACCGGCTTCGGTGGCCTCGGCAACTGTACGCAAAAATCACGAGCCTCGCCGGTTACATAGGGGGTTCCGATTTTGTTCCTACCACTCAGCAGATCGAGGTACACGAGCGCTACAAGGTTTTGCTTCGAGCCTTTCAGAACCGCTTCCAGACAATCGAGCAACAGGACATTGTGGCCTACAATAGACTGCTGAGCGAAGCGGGAATACAGAGCGTTGTTACCAATATCAGACGGTGACAAGACTGTAGACGTGAAGTGGGGAGTGGGGAGTGATACCGCTTCTCTCTTTCCTGCCTACCTCCCCCCAGTGGCCGCCGCACCCGAGCGCTTGACGTACTTGTCGTACCACGCCAGGTATCGTTCCAGCCGATCCTTCTGATAAGAAGGAACTCTCAACCCGTGCGACTGACCCGGATAAACGACGAGCTGGGTCTCGCGACCCAGGCGCTTGAGTGCCTGATATAGTTGCTCCGAGTTCTGGATCGGAACGTTCCAGTCGCGCTCACCGCCCATGATCAGCGTCGGTGTCACGATATTCTCCACTTTGTTGAAGGGTGAGATGCGCTCCCACACTTCCTGGTTCTTCCACGGTAGGCCAAGCTCCTTCTCCCACTGAAGCTGGTAGTGATCGTGTCCATAGTTGGCACGGTAGAGCACTTCGCTAGCACCTGTGATCGCGGCCTTGAAGCGGTCCGTTCGCGTGATCACATGATCAGTGAGGATCCCGCCGTACGACCAACCGCCGACGCCGAGTCGATTGGCGTCTGAGTAACCCTGCGCGATCGCGAAGTCGACTCCCGCCATCACATCCTCGAAGTCCTTGTTCCCCCAGTCAGCCCAAATCACCTTTGAAAACTCTTGGCCGTAGCCGGATGAACCTCGCGGGTTAACGGTCACGACGACATATCCGTTCGCAGCAAGAAGCTGAGCCTCGAAGTTGAAGCTGTGCCGGAACTGAGACACGGGTCCACCGTGAATGCGCAGCAGAGTGGGATAGCGCATAGCTTGGTCATAACCCGGAGGTAGATAGATAAATCCTTCGATTTCGGTTCCATCTTTGCTCGGGAACTGAACGTTTCTGACCTCACCGAGCCGTACGCCCGACAGGAACTCATCGTTGACCGTCGTTACTTGACGTAGACCGTCCTTGCCAACATTGAAGATCTCGCCCGGCAGATCCGTGCGCGCCACCAGTGCCGCTATCATGCGCTTGGGGCCAAACGCGACACTGCGCACGCTGAGCGGTCCGTCGATCGGACGCGTCACCTTTCCACTCGAAAGCTCTAGTTGCGCAAGATGATCCTCCGCACTGTCTTCCAGCCGAAAATAGATCGAACGACCATCATCAGAAAATCGTGGATTGCTGACATTACGATCTAACGCGCGGGTCAATAGCCTTGGCGCACCACCGCTTGCTGGAACGACGGCGAGATGGCGCGTGGCGTACCAGATCAGATCGGGCTCCACTACCGTGGTATAGGCAATCTGCTTCCCATCGGGACTCCATGCCGGAGATCCGTCGGAACCCGAGTTAACGGTAACTCTTAGAAGTGTCTCGCCCTTGTCGGTGTTATCCGCACCAACGATCCAGATATCGCTGTTGGAGTTTCCATCGGGATTGTCCGTACGATTACTTACGAAGGCAACACGTCTCCCGTCGGGACTCCACTTAGCCTGCGACTCGTCGAAATTGCCCGACGTGATCTGTGTGGACGTTTTTGATGCAACATCGAATACGTAGAGATGTGTATGACGGTTGCCGGTAAGATAGCCCGTACCATCGCGCTTGAACTGCAGACGATCTATGACCCAGGGATCTCGTGGTTTCTTAGAATCGTCGTCTTTCTTCTCTTCCTCAGGGTCTCGAATGCTCAAGAGCAGCTTGGTGCCATCGGGGGACCAGACGTAGCTCGAGATTCCCTGCTCGACGTCAGTCAACTGCTGTGATTCGCCTCCATTTCTGTTGAGCATCCACACTTGGCTCTTGCCTTCGTCCCTCGAAGCCACGAACGAGAGATACTTGCCATCGGGACTCCAGCGCGGCCTGCTCGCGGAGTACCCCTTAGCCGTCATCGGCAATGCATCTCCACTCCCGGTGGAGATCATCCATATGCGTGTCTCTGATTTCTCATCTTCCAGGCTGGTCGATCTGACGGTGTACGCTATCCAATTCCCGTCTCGGCTGATCTGTGGATCACCAACCTGTTTGATCGCGAACAGGTCATCGACGCCTAGCGCGCGGCGTGACTGTGCTGAGAGAGTGAACGGGCTGTTTACGCAAATTAATCCGAGGGTCAGCAGCAGACTGAGGTTTCGAGACACATTGTACATAGTTAGATCCGTGGGAAGCGAGTTGGAGAGAATCTAACTTCCTGTCACTGGCAATGCGGCCTCGGCAAACCTTCTGTGCGCCAGGCTACTCCTCGCGCAAAGCAACCATTGGATCTACTCTGCTTGCCCGCCTTGCCGGGATTATGCTGGCCAGAGCGGCAACCCCAAGAAGCAGTAGCGGAACCGCTACAAACGTTAGCGGATCTCGCGCGCTTACCCCGAAAAGCATGCCCTGAACCAAGCGACCCAGTCCGAGCGCCGCCACTACCCCGATGGCCGACCCACTCACAGCCAGCACAAGAGACCTTGCGACGACACCGCGCGCTACCTGCTGCCGCAAGGCGCCGAGTGCGATGCGAATTCCGATCTCCCGGGTCCTTCGTTCCACCAAGTAGGACTGGACACCGTATAGTCCCGCCGCCGCGAGGAGAAGCGCAAGCACTCCAAAAAGTGACACCAGGATCGCCATCACTCTGAACTGTCCGAATTCTTGATCAACGACATCCGCGAGCGTACCGACGTTATAGATTGCTACCTTCCGATCGTAATCGCGGATTACGCGTTCAGCCGAGCGCGCCATCGCCAGTGGATCGCCTCTCGTGGCAAGCACGAACGTAATCCTAGATCCGTATTGCTGCAGCTGTGGCACATAGATCTGCGTTTCCTGCTTCTCTCCCACATCGTAGTATACGGCGTTGGCCGCGACGCCGATGACCGTCATCTCCACGTCGTTACGGATCAATGTACGGCCAATCGGATCTCTACCGGACCAGATCCGATCCGCTACTTCACGGTTCACAATGACTACCGGATGACTTGACTCATCATCCTGCAAGGAGTAACCCCTCCCGGCAACCATTCCCATTCCAACGGTGGCGAAGTATCCGGGCCCAACTAGGTTGAACCCCGCATCAAACACCGTGTCCGCAAACTCAGTACCTGGAGCCTGCACTCCACTTCCCCACGCTCCTCGGAAAGGCGTGAACATCTGCGTGGTAACGTGATCGACTTCGGGAAGGGCTGCCATACGATTCAGAATGGTGCGCACGAATTCCTGACCGTCGACTTCGTCGTATCCGTGATTCCCGAGGTGCACTGATAGCAGCAACTTGTTGTGGCGGTCAAAACCGAGATCCACGGACTGGGCCCTGAGCAGGCTCCGAACGAACAGGCCGGCTCCCGTTACCAGAACGATCGAGAGCGCCAACTGACCAATGACCAGTGCATTCCGCAAGACGATCCGACGGCCTCGATCATTACTGCGATGCAAGAACGAAACAACATCTTGCCGTGCGAGTTGCCATGCCGGGACCAAGCCGAAAATGACAGCAGTCCCGATCGAAAGTGCAGCGACAAACGCAAGGACGGAGAGATCTGGGATGAAATCCACGGTGAACGTGGCCGGTATCAAGCGAACTGCGATCCCGGCACCCCAGAACGCGATCGCCAACCCCGCCACGCCCCCGGCAAACGACAGGAGTATGCTCTCGGTCAGCAACTGTCGTACGACGCGCCCGCGCCCGGCGCCGAGAGCTGTGCGAATGCCCATCTCGCGCCCGCGTGTGGACGCTCTTGCCAGGAGCAGAATCGCGATGTTGGCGCTCGCAATGATGAGAACAGTACCAACAACCAGGAACAACAACTTCAACAACCGGGCGAGTCGCTCGTGCGCTCCGGGATCCATTCGGTAGTCTGACACCAACACCAGGCGGTCTGGAATGGGGCCAACCGATTCGATCCAGGAAGCAAACTCAGTGCGCCACCGTTGTTGCAGTACTTCCAAGCCAACCTGAGCAGTCTCGAGGTCAACCCCCGGCCGCAACCTCGCCACCATACGGAGCCATACCAAAATGTTGCCTTGGCGACGGGTGAGCCAATTCTCCGAACCGGCTATTATCGCGCCCTGCATCATGATGGGCACATAGATATCGGGTTGCGGTTCAACGGGGCTGATTCCGCGGAACTCCTCAGGGGTCACTCCAATAATCGTGAAGCTGGTGCCGTTCAACTGCATGGTGCTGCCTATCACGCCAGGATCGCTGCCAAAATAACGCTTCCAATAGCCGTTTCCGATGACTATCACAGGATGTGTACCCGGCGTTTTACTCTCGTCGGGTGCAAAGCTTCGGCCCAGCGCCATGGGCACTCCGAGAACGTCGAAGAAGTTCCCCGAGACCTCCGACGCAGTTGCCTGGCTTACTTCGTCCCCCGTCGCAGCAGCAACCGTTGTGGCGCTCTGATCGTACGCCAAGATGTCCGCGAATACCTCGTTGTGGTCCTTGAACCAGCTGTAGTCCGGATATCCCATCGAACTTCTGATAGCCCCACCGCCACCTACCCGGGCAAACCCCACCAACTCATCGGGTGCTTTGATGAGCGGCGGTTGCTCTAGAAAGATCGTCTTGGCGATGGTAAACATGGTGGCGTTGGCTCCCATGCCCAATCCAAGAATGATGAGGGCGACAGCGGTGAAGGCCGGGCTGTTGGCCAAAGTTCGGAGCCCGTAGCGAACATCCTGAACCAGATCGTGCAACATTCCCATATTCCTCCTCAGAGTGGTCCTCCTGTTGCCATGATGTTTGGAGTCGCTTCCGCCTTTCCGGTCATTTCGTTGCCGATACGACCCGACAACCCGCCATACTCCGAGCAACATTACTTCCCGCCAATATCTCCGGCGCGCATAAGCTCTTCCCCGTCTCCCCAACCACATGCTGTACACTTCCAGCAAATCGCCATCTAGCTCGACCCAACGTGCTGTCGGACATGTGAGCCGCAGCAGCAATCTCGCCAGCGCAGGAACAGTCGCTCCCCTCACTGTGCTGCGCTTTGATCGAGTCGGATTCTTTCCGCCTTCTCCCATAGTGCATCTCTGATCCGACGGGTCTCCTCGAGATGCAGCAGTCCTTCAGGAGTGACTTGGTAGTACCGCCTCCGCCGCCCCCCTCTGACGGGAGTTGGATCGCCGAGCCACGAGTCTACTAAACCCTTTCGGGCAAGTCGGTCGAGCGCAGAGTAGATTGCGCCGAGCGAGACGTCCCTACTTGCCTCACGCTCGAGCACCTGTTGGATCGCTATTCCACTTGCCTCACCCTCAATCCTAGCGCTGAGAAGAACGACCTCTTCAAACTCGCCCAGGCGTTCACCTTTCATTTGTTCCTCCGTACCAGGAGCGTTGGTCCACCTATTTTTACTACATTAGCGAATGAAGTATAATTAACTAATGCTCCCCAGTTTTGGCAAATCAACTCTGTCCGGTTACGTGACTCACAATCCCAAAGCCGCACAGTGGTTGATTCCACGGCTATGGCTAACCCTTTGTACCACAACCAATTAGGTAGGCCAAGCCGACGGCACCATGATTGCACTTAGGGGTCGATATGCATGGCAGGAACTTTCACCAACTGCGCCCCGTAGGGACAAAAACCAAGACCGCCGACCTAATGAACAGACTCGTCAAACCGACAGTATCGATTCTTGCGCTACTCGTACTTGCCGACCCGGCAAGAGCGCAGGACGCGAGCATCGAGACGTCCGCAGCGATGTCGGCACCGTCGGCCGCAGTTCAACACTCGCTCGATCAGAGAACCGCCTACCGACTCGTCGAATCGTTGGGTCCATGGGCCTTCGCTGCCGCACCTCTCATGATGATCACGGTAGCTATCCTGCCGATCCCGGCGGAGATCCCCGCAATGATCAACGGTATGCTATTTAGCCTTGCCTTGGCCACGTTCATCACCTGGTCCGGTGCCGTTGTCGGCGCCCTAATAAGCTTTGAGATCTCGCGCAGATACGGGCGCCCGCTGGCTGGTAGATGGCTCAGCGAACGTTCACTCGAACGCGCAGACCGTCTGGTTCGGTCCGCGGGGTGGTCGGGGCTTCTGGTGTTGCGGCTCATCCCACTGGTGGCATTTACCGCAATGAACTGGGCCGCCGGAATCACTGCGATGAAACGGTGGACGTTCGTGTGGACCACCGCCGTCGGGATTCTTCCCGGTGCGATCCTGTTTACAACCTCAGGTACAGGCCTCGCAGCATTGTATCGAATCCAACCGGCACTCGCCGGCATCATTGCCCTGCTAGGCGTAATGGTTATTTGGACCTGCTGCAGACGCTATACGCAAACCGCCCCTGAGAACATCTAAGGCCAGTTCGCCTCTTTCCCCGCAGGAATATCGGTCGTACGTTTAACCTCGTAGAGACTGCAATCGATTGAACAGGTGGAGAGATGCTCCAGGAGAGTTACTTCGTCGACAGAATAGTGGGTGGTGTAGCCGTTCTCATGAGGGACGATAATCAGCGCACATCTATCCCGCTATCGAGACTGCCCAGTGGCGTCAAGAAGGGCGCGGTCCTCCGTGTGTCCCTTGACAACGTCGGCACACCAAGCTGGCCCTCAGCAGAGTTCGACGACGCCGAAGCCAAGCGGCGCGCCCAGAAAGCCGAGCCGCCAAGCGAGGCCAAGGAGAAGAGAGAGGCAGACGACTGATACCTAACCTCCCTGCTCCCCTCCTTCGATTATCACTGCCGTCATTCTACTTGGATCCAGAAACTTGTTTGCCTCCCGTCTAACATCATCCACGGTAACGCGTGCCACCAGATCCGGGAAAGCCTCCATGTACATCATGGAACCGGTGTTGGAGAACTCCTTGGCAAACGTGCGAGCCATCATGTGGCTATCGGCGAACTTCGAGCGCAGGACATCGGTGATCAGAGCTTCTTTTGCAGCCGACAACTGTTGTTCGGGGACATCTTCGTTCTTTAGTTGGTCTATCCGCTGCCTTGCTCGACTCAAGAACTCGTCTGCGGAACCGGACGAGGATGACACACGTAATGTAAACGTGCCCGGTCCTCGGAACCGGCGCTCCAAGACGCTCAGAACATCGACGGAATCGCCCAGCCAACGTTCTCTGGTCAAGACATAGCTCATGACGTGCAACGCCGGCCAATTGATGGTGTTCACCGGGGGAATGTCTTGACCCAATACCACAAAGCTTTGCATTCCGTTGGTTCGGAAACGGAGAATCCTTACCGAATCTGGTCTCTCAACGTCTTCCGCCTTCCTCACAACGTGGCGCTTCCGTGGTTGCCAATCGGAAAACCGCTGGAGTAGGTCGGGGCTCAACTCCACTGGATCGAACAATCCCGACGTGGTAACTATCGTGTTCCTGGGCACAAATATCCGCTGATGGAAATCTCTCACGCCCTCGAAGTCCAATCGAGCAAACTCTTCTTTGGAGACCGTCCGATCATAGCTGTGGTCGGCCAATACCTCCCGTTCGAAGATATCTACCGCCATCTGCATAGATGCATTGGGAACAAATGAGTCTCTCCCCTGCGCAATGCCGCCACGCAGTGCGCTCTCAGCCAAACCCGAGCGGAGCGAGTCAACCACCGCTTGCCTGATGCATGGTTCTCGGAGGGTTCCTGCAAAGATTCGAAGGGCAAGCCGCACGTGCTCGGGCGACGCACTCAGAGTTATTTCGGTTGTTTCCGGACCCATTCGCACCGTGAGGGAGCCACCGATCTTTTCCATCGCACGCTCAAACGAACCTGGAACCATCCAGCAAGGACCTTGACGGAACAGCAGCTCCAGCACCTCTGCCGAACCGGGCTTACGGTCGTCACCGTACCCACCACCAACGTGTGCCGAGAATTGCACGACCGTCGCATCGAGATCGGCCACCGCAAACCCTATGATCCCGTTTTGGAGCCTAAAGATGTACCTATTGGCGTTCGGAATGTGGATCTTGATACTGTCTTGGATTATCCGCGTGGAAAGATCCTGCGTCCAGGCGTTGGGCGAACCCAATGCAAGCAGCACCAGGGTACTGATCGAGGTCATCCCAACCAGCATATCTGTTTCTTTGTTCGTGGAACTACCCTCGTTTCGCCGTCGCGTTTTCTCCGCGGCCCAGAACCCCAGACGGATGGAGCCCCCAATGCCTCGACGGGCTGTGACCCGCTCTCACATGTTGAAACACCAGGAGGCCTCGACAAGTTCGCGCCCCAAGTGAGATCACACCACAGCTCTGGAAGAGCGCCTCGACTGAAATATGGAAACGGGCACGGGGCAACGGTCCGAAATGTAAACGGAGCTTGCCCTGAGCGACGGCGGAGCGGTTGGGTTCAGTCGGCTACGGCCAGATTCCGCGCTCCATCGTGACCTGGACAACACGCTTGATCGCTAGCGTATGGGCGGCCGTCCGAAGATCCACGGGAGTCAGGGGATCGTTGAACAGCTCCCTACGTCCATCATCGAGCGCGTCCAGCGATCCGTTGATCTCCTGCTGAGCATCGATAACTGCGTTCGTAGCACGCTCCATCCTTGCTTTGAGCTTCGCGTTTACCTGCTCCTCATCCCACCGCTCGTTCTCGATGTTCTGTACCCATTCGAAGTAACTCACGGTGACCCCGCCTGCATTGGCCAAGATGTCCGGCAAAATAGGAATGCCCTTGGCAAACAGTATTTTGTCGGCCGCAGGGGTGGTGGGACCATTGGCGGCCTCGACGATCAGCGTTGCCTTGACAGCCGCGGCGTTATCACCGCGTATCTCGTTCTCGAGAGCTGCCGGTATCAAAATGTCGCATTCCAGGCAGAGTAGTTCCCTATTGTCGAGGGCCTTGGTTCCGGGCAGCCCGACCACCGAACCGGTGCGTCTCTTGTGATCGATGACGTCGGCAGGCTTGAGCCCGCTCGACAGGAAAATGCCACCTTTCGAATCACTGACAGCCACTACCTTGGCGCCTGCCTCGTGAAACAGCTCAGCCGCTATGGCACCCGCATTGCCGAATCCCTGCACCACTACTGTTGCACCGTCTACACTATCTCGACCGGGTACTACTCCACGCGCCAGCGCCCGCTGTGTTGCAAACAGGCTCCCTCTGGCAGTGGCTTCACGACGGCCCAACGATCCGCCCATTTCGACCGGCTTACCCGTGACCACCGGGAGGTTGTTCTCACCAGGATGCATCATCTGGTAAGTGTCGTAGATCCGAGCCATCGTACCGGCATTTGTGTTCACGTCAGGAGCCGGAATGTCCGTGTGGGGACCAATGTTGTCGCCCAGCTCCGCAATGAAACGCCGCGTGATTTTGCGGATGTCGCTGGTCGTTAGCTTCTTGGGATCGCACACCACTCCACCCTTGGCTCCACCAAACGGCACGTCCACAACCGCACACTTCCACGTCATCCAAGAGGCGAGAGCCTTGACCTCGTCCGCCGTGACGTCGGGATGGTAGCGGATGCCACCCTTACCAGGCCCCCGGACGCGGCTGTGCACGACGCGATAACCGCAGAACGTGCGAACGGTACCGTCATGCGTCTCGATCGGGAACTCAACTTGGATGAGGCGGTCGGGTCGCTTCAGAAAGGCTACTAGGCCTGGTTGCAGATCGGGAATGTATGCGACGGCGCGGTCGAATTGCTGCTGCGCGATATGAAATGGATTGAGATCCTCTTCGGGATCAGCGAGGGCCGGTGCCGCTGCGGGAATCGTCGCCTCTTGGGGCTCGGCCAATCGATCGTGGGCTATGTCAGTCATTCAAGAATTGCTCGAAGCTAGGAGTCTAGGGTTAATTGGGAGGAATGCTAGCAAACTAGTGGCCAGGAGTCCACACTTTTTCTGAATCTGATTTCGCAGCTCCGCATTACGGACTACCAGCACACAACCTCCGTGTCGGAGATCACCGCGATTGAACCCGCCATCGACTAGCTTCACTCCCAGCAAGAACCAACTCTTACGTGCATTGTGCGCAACCGATACCACTTGATGGAGGCCGTATGTCATTGCGTCATCAGTACTTAGCAACTTTTTCACTGGCGTTTGCCTTGACCGTGGCGGGTTGCAGCGACGATTCGACCGCACCATCGGACCAAAACTTCGATGCCGACATGGCATCCCAGGGCCTGCTTGTCGTAGACGCAGCTTTCGAGACCGAGGCGTTCCGAGCCTTTGCCGGCCTTGGCGCCAACTTTGCCATTCCGGGCGCTCTTCCGGCCAGTTCGGCAGCACTGCTCAGAGCCCCGGGACAACTCGATGAGCCCGATCTCTCGGTCAGGATGAACCAGGCTGCACGCCAGATCGTCGACGCGCTGACCGCGGCCGCGGTGGTCCTGATCCCCGACCAATTTCGGGGCCTCACCCTGATCTATGTACCGGGTGAAGGATACGTAGTGGATGAGACCAGAACGGACGCTCCGGCTGCCGGAATCAGGTTCATTCTCTACGCCGTCGATCCGTTGACCGAAGCACCTGTCGAACCTCTCAACGAGATTGGCTTCGCCGATGTAATCGACGAGAGCACCGACACTGAGGCAAAGGTTAGACTCGTTGTGGTCTCGCAGGGCATCACCTTCATCAATTACACCGTTGGCGCCCTCGGACCACCCACGTCACCCACTCTAACCATTGCCGGCTTCGTTACAGATGGAACCGAGCGGGCTGACTTCACGCTGACCAATGCCCTGCAGATAACGTTTGCAGGATTGGTTGCCGACATTGACTACGACATCGTAGCGAGCGGCATCAGCATAAGCCTCGCGCTAGATATCTCGCAGAGTGAGGCAGGTTCCAGCGTGGTGGTTGATCTGTCATTCACTGCCGGCGGCAACACCGTCACTATCTCGGGCGCCACAGAAGATGAATCGGGGACGCTTGAGGTGCGAGGTAATGGTACACTGCTAGCCACGATAACGCTCTCGCCTACGGGCGTCACCGTCGTGAATGGCAACGGCGATCCCCTCTCGGCCGATGAGATACGCGTCTTGGAAGACACCGATGAGATACGCGTCTTGGAAGACATCATGCAATTCATGGGCGATGTATTCGATACGTTCGACGATCTCTTCGATCCTGTGAAGTTTCTTTTCAACTTCGACATTTGAGCCCTAGGTCAACTAATTGACAGCGCCCTCCGGTCGGATAGGCCGGGGGGGCGCCTTTTTGGGCTCCGCCATATGAAGACTTGCGTAGTGGCTACATTATGATCCATTACTGGGCAACGGAGCGACAGTGTACGCATGATAGACACAGTACCGACCAGCCGACAAACGCCGACCTGGGCCAAGGTGATCGACCACACCCGATGCATCGGGTGCCATGCCTGTACCACGGCGTGCAAGTCCGAGAACGAGGTTCCTGTATCGGTCAATCGTACCTACGTCAAGTACGTGGACGTCGGTGTATTCCCCCATGCACACCGCGCCTTTCAGGTCACTCGCTGTAATCAATGCGAGGACGCACCATGTGTATCGGCATGTCCAACAGCATCTATGTACAGGAGAGCGGACGGAATCGTCGACTTCGACAAGACTATTTGCATCGGGTGTAAGGCATGCATCGCCGCGTGTCCCTACGACGCCATTTTCATCAACCCCGAAGACCACTCCGCGGAGAAGTGCAACTTCTGCGCACATCGTATTGATATCGGTCTCGAACCCGCATGCGTGGTCGTGTGCCCTACCCAAGCGATTCTCGTGGGTGACATGAACGATGCAGACTCTGCGGTCGCCCAGATCATAAGGCGCGACCCTGTCACAGTCCGGCGACCGGAAAAAGAGACCCACCCCAAGCTATTCTACAAAGGCGCCCAGCAAGCGACCCTGGACCCGCTCGCAGCAGCCCGTCCTCCGGGCAACATGTTCATGTGGAGTGAGCAGGATCGCAGCACACAATCGGTGGTGTCCGGACATCCGACCATGCCGAACAACTCTGCTGCGGCAGTCCTATCGTACGACATACCCCACAGAGCACCGTGGGGTTGGAAGGTCAGCCTTTATACATGGACCAAGTCGATAGCTGCCGGAGCCTATCTGGTTCCACTCGTTCTCGTCGCTGCGGGGGTACTCGATCCGTCGAGTCCATTGTGGAGGTGGCTGGCACCGGCCTTGGGCGGAGCGTTTCTCGGCCTGACCGGCATCCTCCTGATTGCCGACCTCAAGCACCCCGAGCGGTTCTATCTCATCTTCACCCGCCGCCAAACTTCGAGCTGGTTGGTAAAGGGAGCATTCATAATCGCCGTGTACTCCATGGTACTGGGACTTCACTTTATTGGTACCGTGTTGTCCTTGGATGATCTTTCCGGACGTCTCGTAGTTCTGGGACTGCCGGTCAGTATTCTCACAGCGGTCTACACTGCATATCTATTTGCCCAGGCCAAGGCGAGAGACCTGTGGCAGAGCCCGCTACTGGCTCCTCACTTGTTGGTACAAGCGGTGCTGGCCGGCTCTGCAGTGCTCATGCCTTTCAGCTCGTGGATGGAACCGGACACGCTCAACGCCCTCAATTGGATTCTAGGTGCCAGTTGCCTGACTCATATATTGCTCGTGCTGTGCGAGACCACGCTCGCTCACCCGACGGCTCATGGCAAGCTTGCCATCAAAGAAATGACCGATGGAAAATTCCGGATGTACTATTGGACATCCGTATTCCTCATGTTCGGTGGTGTTGCAGCTCCAACGCTCGGCTTGGCGGCCGCACCGCTCGCTTTGCTGGGTCTACTGGCATATGAACATGCGTACGTCCAGGCAGCTCAGTCAGTGCCCCTAGCGTGATGCAACTGTTGTTCAACGAGATAGGCAATGACTCTAGGTGAGATAAACAAGCGCTTGAGCGCGGCTCGACAGGAAGTTGAAGACCGGGGAGAGACTTTCTACCCCGGGCCCAGCCGCATCCATCTCGCATCATTTCCGCCCAAGGAACAATGGGACAATTGGGTGGAACTCGATTCTAAGTCGTGGCCCGAACGGGTCGAGCGGCGCTACTCCCTGGTGCCTACAACGTGCTTCAACTGCGAATCCGCCTGTGGTCTCCTGGCATACGTGGACAAAGACACCCTGACGGTTCGGAAGTTTGAAGGCAACCCAGAGCACCCTGGGTCGCGTGGGCGCAATTGCGCAAAGGGACCGGCTACAATAAATCAGATTACCGATCCGGATCGCCTGCTGTACCCCCTCAAGCGCGTCGGCGAACGCGGTGCCGGCAAGTGGGCTCAGGTCACATGGGATGAGGTTCTCGACGACATCGCAGCTCGGATCAGAAAAGCCATCCAGGAAGATCGCCGCAACGAAATCATGTACCACGTAGGACGTCCGGGTGAAGACGGCTACACCGAGCGCATCCTCGCCGCATGGGGAGTCGACGGCCACAATTCACACACAAACGTCTGCTCATCGAGTGCGCGCGCCGGTTACATGTTTTGGATGGGCATGGACCGGCCGAGCCCCGACCACGCAAATGCAAAGGTGATACTGCTGGTATCGGCCCATCTCGAGACAGGGCACTATTTCAACCCGCACGCACAACGGATAATCGAGGCAAAGAAGAACGGTGCGAAACTCATCGTCTTCGACACTCGGCTTTCGAACACTGCCACACACGCCGACTTCTGGGTATCCAGTTATCCTGGATCCGAAGCTGCCATTCTTCTCGCCATTGTGAACTATCTGATTCAAAGTGGCTCGTACAACAGAGAGTTCGTTCGACAGTGGTGGAATTGGCAAGAGTACATGGCTGCCGAACATCCGGGGGAACAGCAATCGTTCGAAGACTTTGAGCGCGAACTCCGCAACATTTATGCAGCCTACACATTTGAATTCGCATCGAGAGAATCGGGCGTAAGTCCTGACACTCTAGAAGAAATCGCCAAGACCGTCGCCACCGCCGGCACACGTCTCTCGACCCACAACTGGCGCAGTGCAGCAGCCGGGAACGAGGGCGGGTGGCAAGTGGCGCGGACAATTTTCCTGCTGAACGCCTTGATGGGAGCGGTGGCTACCGAGGGCGGTACATATCCCAACGCCTGGAACAAATTCGTTCCCAAGCCGATCCATTCACCGCCCCATCCAACCAAGTGGAACGACCTCACCTGGCCAACCGAGTATCCCCTCGCAATGAACGAGTTGTCGTTTCTCCTGCCGCATTTCTTGCGTGAAGGTAGAGGCGTCGTGGATGTCTACTTCACCCGTGTCTACAATCCCGTCTGGACCAACCCGGACGGATTTTCATGGATCGAGGTACTTCGCAACGAGAAGCTGATCGGACTCCACATTGCCCTGACACCCACGTGGAATGAGACCGCCTACTTCGCGGACTACGTTCTACCGATGGGACATAGTTCCGAACGGCACGACATGCACTCTTATGAAACCCATGATGCACAGTGGATCGGATTCCGCCAGCCTGTGTTGCGAGCGATGAAAGAGCGCCTGGGACAGCCGGTGACGGATACTCGGGAAGTGAATCCGGGCGAGGTTTGGGAGGAGAACGAGTTCTGGATCGATCTCACGTGGCGCATCGATCCGGATGGAGAGTTGGGTATCAGGCGCTATGTGGAGTCCAAGAAGCACCCCGGTGAGAAGTTGGGCATCGATGAATACTATGCCTATGCCTTCGAGAATTCAGTGCCGGGTCTTCCGAGCAAAGCAGAAGCGGAGGGTCTCAGCCCGCTCGAATACATGCGACGTTACGGTGCGTTCGAAGTGCGGCGAGGCATCGGTCCTGTTTACGTTGAGGAAGTCCCCGCCGATGAGTTGGACGACATTCACGAGACCAGTACCGGCCGTATCTACACTAGAACTCCGGTTCCCGCCTCAACTAACTTGGCACCTCAGGGGAGCCCCGAACCGGACGGTGACGGACGGCGGCCGGTCGGTGTTCGTGTCGACGGAAAGGTTCTCCGTGGCTTTCCTACTCCGAGTGGGCGGCTCGAGTTCTATTCCTCGACGCTCGCCCGGTGGGGTTGGTATGAGTACGCGCTCCCGACCTACATCAAGAGCCACATCCACCCCGACAACTTGGAGCCCGGTCAGAAAGTGTTGATTTCGACCTTCCGTCTGCCCGTCCATATCCACACTAGGAGCGCGAACTCGAAATGGCTCAACGAAATCGCACACACTAACCCACTGTGGATCCATCCATCTGAGGCGGGCCCAATGGGGATCGTGACGGGCGACCTGGTGCGAGTAGAAACCGAGATCGGTCACTTTGTCGTGAAGGCATGGGTCACCGAAGGTATCCGACCCGGTGTCGTCGCATGCAGCCACCACATGGGCCGTTGGAGACCTGCCCAGCAGAGCGAGCCCGAAGGGATGGCGAGCGCCAAGTTGCACAATGTGAAAACCGACTGGAGCTTGTCACGCAACCCCGGCGCCAAACCGTTTGGGTCAGCCGCCGGTGATACCGACAGAATCTGGTGGACGAATGTGGGAGTTCATCAAAATCTAACATTCCCGGTACACCCGGATCCGGTTTCCGGTCAACATTGCTGGCATCAAGCTGTCCGAGTAAGAAAGGCGGACCAAGACGATGCAGCCGGCGATATCGCCGTCGATACCGCACGCGCGCGCGAGGTCTACGATCGCTGGATCTCAAAGACTCGGGATGCCACTGCTAACTCTCCGAACGGAACAAGAAGACCGTTTTGGCTAATGCGACCGCTCAAGCCGGGCAAGGACGCGTTCCGGTTGCCAAATTTGGGGTAGGAATCCATGGAGCTGTTCCGCGCATTAGCCGTTCTGGCGGAGCCCCCGCGATGCGAGACCGAACGGGTCGCCGCCTTGCTCGGCCTCGCAGAAACTCCCACACCAGCCGATTACACCGAGATCTTCTTGCTACAACTCTATCCCTACGCTTCTGTCTACTTGGGGGCCGAGGGGATGTTGGGTGGTGAGGCACGCGATCGGGTAGCAGGATTTTGGCGTGCGTTGGGACAAGTCCCGCCAGCCGAGCCGGACCACTTGGCGGCACTGCTGGCCCTATACGCTAGGCTTGTAGAACTCGAAGCGAGTGAGACTGAATCCGACCGCATCGATGCGCTTGGTCGCGCCCGAGTGGCACTGCTTTGGGAGCATCTCCTCACCTGGGTCCCGACATATCTGCTGAAGCTGAGCGACATAGCAACACCGTGCTACTCGGCATGGAGTCATCTTCTCGCGCACGCTCTGACCGTCGAGGCAAAGAAGTATCCTATGCGCGCAGAGCCGCTGCATTTGCGCGAAGCACCGGAGATACTTGACCATGATGCGGGCTGGGATCGTATTTCGGAGAATCTGCTTGTACCACTTCGGTCCGGAATCATCCTGACCCGCAACGATCTGGCACGTGGGGCTCAGTCACTCGACCTCGGGAGTAGAACGGGAAAGCGCAAATTGATTCTGGACTCGTTGTTCAGCCAGGATCCGTCCGGCACTACAAAATGGCTACGAACGGAGGCCGCAACTTGGGCTGAAAGACACGCTGCGCAGAAGACCGTGCTGGGGACCGTATCTGACTTCTGGGCCGAGCGGGCCCGCGCCACCGTACAACTACTGACCGACGAGCCTACTGCGGCAGATATGGCCCCACGTCGATCAGCCGGACATCACTCCGCGTCTTGAGACGATCTAGAAACATGTACTTGTGCCCCGCACCAAAAGTTATCAGCAGGCGTTTGCCTCGCGTCTGGCGGATTGCCTTGTCTATGTGACGCAGGTGAGCATTGTTGACATTGGTCCATCCGCCCGGGCCGATCAGGTCATTCTGGTATTCATCATAGAGTGACAATTCCTCCCGCGTGCGCTCATCGTATTGATCCGAATGAATGACACCAGGGTCGTCGATCTCGTTTAGTGGCAGGGAATACTTGGCCCGGACCTCGGCGAGGCGCCCAGCGTACTCTTCTCTCTTGGCAGCCCACTTCGGATCTGTCCTGAACTCTCGGATCCGAGTTTGTCGCAGGTCCGACATCTCCTTCGTCCAGCCGGCACACGGAATGATCTCGAAGCCTTCTTCAACAGAGAGGCGGAGCAACACGTCGGTGTATTCGGGAAACAGCTTGATTCGTTCGTCCTCGATGGCGCGACGTTCCGAATAGTCCGTCCAAATCCGCTCCCACCGATCCGGAGCTATTTCGGTGCAAACCGCATCCGGGTCGATGCGTTCAATCGTTTCGCGCAACTGTTGGAGACCCCAGGAATCGCTTGTGCGGAACCGACTGTGGATCATTCCCAGGACAGCTACGTCGGTAATCTCACCTGAGTCTCGAGCCTGGAGCCCGTCGTCACGGCGCCATTCCTCGGGAAACTCTACGATATCTAATTCATGTGTGCCTTCGGCCGACACCCACAATGTTGTTCCATCCGGGTGTGACGCCATTACTATGGGCTGCTCTCCCGTCGGTATCCGCGCAATGACCTTTGAGTTAGCGATATCTATCACCGACACGTCGGCACTCGCGGTGTTGTTGACGAATCCCAACCGGCCATTGTGGGACAGCACCACCGAAAACGGTGAGTCACCGATACCCTCGCTCAGTGTGTGGGTCACTCTGTGTGAGGCAGTGTTGATGAAGGCAATGCGGTTCTCGCCCCGCACTGCAACCGCGTATTCGATATCGCCTGGAAGAACTACACCCCCACTGGGCTTCTCACCTACTATCACCGTCTCCAACACCCGATGATTCCACAAGTCGATCGCGCTGACTGTCCCATCGTCGTAGTTGGGAACGAACGCCAATCGGCCGTCCGAGGTGGCGGCGGCGGGAAACGGTCTGTTCCCCGTTTCGAATTTCTCTTCTAGAGTGAAACTACCGGCATCCAACACCCATAGTGTATTGGATTTCTCAACCGAGACCAGGTACCGATCTCCCGGCATAGGTCCGACCAGCAACGAAGGTGCGCCCCCCGTAACCAAACTCCCAACTGCATCTCCCCCGGTGAGTGGATAGCGCGCGATCTCATTGGCTCCGAACCGCGTGACCGCGAGTCCCGACTCATCGGGCAAAAAAGCGACGCCGAGTGGTGTTTGTGAAACCTCGATCGATCCGGTCACCTGATACGAATCGACATTTACGATCGTGACGCGGTCGGATCCGGCAGCCGCTATGTAGGCGGTCCGCCCGTCGGCGGAGAAAGTTATTTGATGTGGGTTCTTACCCACGTCCAGCTTGGCAACCGTGCGAAAGTCTGTGGTTCCCTGCGCGTAGGCCGAAGAAGAGATGGTGACTGCGAGAGCCGCAACCAGCAGCAGCCCGTCAGTCGTCGTCTTCATCATCCAGTTCCAGGATCCCCTTCTCCACCGCGATATCCCTGGCCTTCTGGATCAGATCCAACAGCTCCGGCAGCAAGTCGACTCGAATGGTGACTCCGCTTTTGGACGGACGGGGGTCATCGTTGTCGTTCTTGAACCACTGCCGTACTCCAACAAGATCGTATCCCTTGAACTTCGAGAGTGTAACGCGGACTTCCTCGCGATTATTCTTGGGGAAACTTCCTACTACAATGTCATCATCTGCCATGGTGCCTCCGTTAAGTGGTCGCAAGATGGCCGCAATGACCAATCTCCGCTAGTATACCTCATTAGCACTATGAACCCAGAGAATACACTGATCGTGGGCGCCGGCCCCATAGGGTTGGCCTGTGCGATATCCGCCAAGCGACGAGGTATTGATCCGTTAGTAGTTGATGCCGGTGCTTTGGTGAATTCGGTTCTCCGCTACCCACCGGGCATGACTTTCTTCACGACACCCGATCGACTGGAGATCGGCGGTCACCCTCTCGTCTGCTCCGCGGAAAAACCGACGCGGGAAGAGGGGCTCATGTACTATAGGGGAGTCGTCCGCACAGAAGGAATTCGGGTTCGCACTTTCACGAAACTTATCAAGGCAAGTGTCACAGCGGCGGGCGTTTGCGTGGAACTCGAGAGCAGGATAGCCGCGTCCGGGCCCGATGGGCACCTACAGCTCCCAACCTCGGCGGGATCTCGTCTGCAGGTGTTGACCGAACGTCTTGTCCTCGCGACCGGCTACTTCGACAACCCCAGTGGACTTGGAGTTCCGGGCCAAGATATGCCCCACGTACTCCGCTACTTCGACGGGGCACATGCTAGCTATGGTTTGGATGTGGTAGTGATCGGTGGAAAAAACTCTGCCGTGGAAGCCGCACTGCAACTGTTTCGCGCGGGCGCACGCACCACAATTGTGTATCGCAAACCAGAGTTCACCAAGAGTGTCAAATTTTGGCTCAAACCGGATATCGAGAACCGCATTGCCGCCGGAGAAATCAACGCACGTCTTGGTGCAAACGTGATCCGTATCGAGAACGACGCGGTCATCATACGAAATCAGGATGGTGATACCGAGGCATTGAAAACCGATCGGGTATATGCGCTGATAGGTTTTAGACCCGATACAGAGTTGTTTCGTAGTATTGGGATCGAAATCCAACAGAACACCGGAGTGCCGCAGCACGATCCCAATACGCTGGAGACAAACGTGTCAGGCGTATACTTGGCCGGCAGCATCACCTCCGGCTACCGCACATCCGATATCTTTATTGAGAACGGAAGGTTTGACGGGGAGAAGATCTTCGCCAATGAATCACCTAGGCCTTGACAGAGAACATGTGGAACATCATCCCGGGCTCCGATCGCTATCGAGCCTCGCACGGTTGGCTCACTAGCTATCATCATTTCAGCTTCGCCGACTATCACGACCCCGGTAACGTCCAATTCGGATCACTCCGCGTGTTCAACGAAGATTTTATCGCTCCTCACTCCGGCTTCCCGATGCACCCGCACGACGATATGGAGATAGTAAGCCTAGTGTTTAGCGGCGCTCTCACACACGAGGACTCCATGGGCAACCGCGGACAAATCGGCTCGAGTGAAGTCCAAAGAATGAGCGCGGGAACCGGGGTGGTACATTCTGAGTTCAATCATGGCGACGAGGAAGTTCACCTCCTTCAGATATGGATCTTGCCTGACAAGAAAGACCACGAACCTCGCTACGGTCAACAACGCTTCTCAACGGCTGATCGTACCAACAAACTTCTTCCGGTGGTAGGGCCGGTAGAACCAGCTCCGATACACATTCACCAAGATGCCACATTTTTCCTCAGCCACCTCGAGGCCAATCATGAGGTCAATCACGCAATAACAGGCCGCCGCAAGGTCTACATTTTCGTAGTATCTGGGTCGATTGAGGTTGCCAACCACACATTGGACGAGAAAGATCAGCTACGCGCCGAAGTCGACAAACCGATTACGCTGCGCGCGACACGCGATACCGATTTGGTTCTGATCGACCTTCACACCTGAGAGACCGCGACCGCGGCGACGAGCAGAGTGAGAGTCTGGCCGTTGTCTCTTTGCCTTCGCTGCCCGAGCCACGGCTTTAGCCGTGGTCGTCGCCCGGTTGCGTCGCTCTTGGCCGCGGTCGTCCGGTTAACCCAAACGCCGCCACCCGCGCCACCCAGCCACCTGCCCTGCTCCGCCAGAACCTGAGCCACCAGGCGCGCGGAAGATCGCGGCGCTTGCGAGTGTAGCGGTGGCCGATGACGGAGCCCGCCAGCGCGGCGGCGACGCCGATGAGCATCATCGAAAACCCCACCACGGGATCCAGGCCCGGCACGAAGGAGAGTGCCGTTCCGACACCCACGAGCCCGAGTCCGCCGTAGGCGACGGGACGCGCAATGCGTGTTGGCCACGGGACGAGCGTGCCGCGGTTGAACACGCCGACCTCTCGCTCCCGTTCCAGATCCACGCTCAACGCGTGGATGATGTCCGCCCGTGTGTACCCGTAGCGGAAAACTCTACGCGCGGCCGGCAGCAGCGCGACCGACGCCGTCGTGCCGAGGACGCCGAGGAGCCCCGCCGCCCACGCGCTCAGCACCCAACTCTCGGAGGAGAGACCGGCGATCATGGTGATCAGTGCGCCCGCGGCCAACACCGACACGCCGCGGCTGGATTCCGACAGCCGGTTCACACGCTCGACGAAGGCCCTAACCGGCACGGGGAGATCGCCCTGCCGGAGTTCGGGCGTGGTCGCGAGCCAATCGGCGAGTTCTGTCCCGCTCGAGAACCGCAACGCGTTGGTAAGATAGAGCCGCCCCAGTCGATACGTAATAGCGATCGGAGTTTCGCCTAGGCTCCACCGTGGGCCTTTGCCTCGGCATCGCGGGCGCTGGCGTGTTGGTGGGTTACAATCCCGCGCGTGACGTGTAGCATATGGAGATGTGTCGGTCAGTCCATTTACGAGTTAGCCAGCGAACAGGATAGAGGTCCAATGAAGCTCACGCAATTGACATGCGTCGTCTCTCTGACATTTGCTGCGACTGGTCATGTCAACGCGCAGGATGCCGATATACGCCCGACGGTCACGACGAATGCAACGGGGTCCGTGGAGATTCAAGCTGACTATGCCATCCTCACTGTTGGGGTGGACATTCAGGACTCAACGCCCTCGCTGGCGGCCGTCGCTATGGATGCCCGACTCGCTGGCATCTTGGACACCCTCTTAGGGCTTGGCTTTCCGCGTGACTCCCTACCGACCGCGGGCTACAACGTCAGGCCCAATACCGGGGCGGGCCGCCGGATAGTCGGTTACACCGCGAGCTCTGGGATGCAGCTTTCGATTTGGGATTTTGACCGGCTACCGGTGATCATCGAAGCTGTCTTGGCAGCGGGAGCTACGGACATTAGAGGATTGGGGTTTGCGACCAGCAACGAGCGACAGGCCCGCAACGAGGCGCTTCGCCGGGCCACTGAACAAGCTCGTCAGGATGCAGAGGTTCTAGCCGTAGCCTTGGGGGGACGCCTCGGCGATTTGGTGGAGGTATCGACGGGTCGCCTTCAAGCCGGTCGAACAGAATTGTTATTCCGTCAGGTTGCTAATGCGTCCGGACCCGGGGCCTCAATCGTCCCGCGTGTGATCACCGTGACCGCAACCGTTACCGTTCGGTGGGCTGTCGCCGAGAGATAACCCAACCGCTGCCCAATCCCTAAAAGACGGCCGCAACTATACAACACCTTTTGAAGTTGTTGGAAGGGTGGGATGCGAACCCGTTACGTGATACACGCAATACTTGTAAGCAACTTCACATTTGTGATCTAGGAGGACGAGATGCGATTTAGCACTAGATACGGGATCTCAATGGGAGTAAACAGCGTTCCTGATCGCCTGTAGTGGATCTAGCGAAAAGGAATCCTCCATATCTCTCTCCTTAGAGCCATACATCGGCCGTTTGGTGGTTTTACCGGTCGTCCTCGGCAGCCTTGACACCGTGGCAATGGATAATAGTTTATAATACTAACTTTAATAGTTAATAGAACAAACTATTATGATCAGAGGGTCCACAGACGCCGAGAGCGCCCTTGATGCTGTCGGCCAAATTCTTCAAGCAGAAGGGGTTAGCATCGCGATCGTCGTGATTGGTGGGGCAGCGCTCCAAATCTTGGGAGTGGTCGACCGCGCTACACGAGATGTCGATGTCCTCGCCCTGGGACATCCGCCCGACGCCGATCGGCCTCGGCTGACGGATCCGGGCGAAGAGCTTCCGGAGCCCCTGCAGCGCGCCCGGCAAATCGTTGCGGACGATCTCGGGCTCGACCCCACGTGGCTCAACCTCGGCCCAGCTCTGCAATGGCGACAAGGACTGCCGCCCGGGTTCGAGGATCGCGTGCAATGGCAGCGATACCATACACTCGCGGTCGGCATCGCCAGCCGCCTGGACCTCGTCGCATTCAAACTGTACGCCGCTGCAGACTCGACCGGTCCAACGAGCGTACACTACCAGGATCTCCTCGCCCTCCAACCGTCAGCCGATGAAATCGATTGGGCGACGGATTGGGTGCGGACACAAGACGTCTCGCCGGAGTTCCATTCGGTGCTCGGGCAGGTGGCAGATCATGTCAAGCAAGATCTTACCTAACATCGCCGCAAGGATTCGGGAGACCGCAGTGTCGGTCGCCTGGGCGCAATGGGCCGCACTCGGAAGTATGGCGTCCACAGTAAACCGTGCGACGTCGATCGTGGACCCGGAAGCTTTGGTTCTGCTGTCGTTGGCATTCCGAGAACACGAACGCAGGTTATGGGATTTGCTCCGCGCATGGGTTCCTGTGGGTGTGCGATTGCTGAGCGTGCAACGCACCAGGAACTTAGCGCGTTCCTTTCCTGAGTCGACGACCCAAGCGTTGCATGAGTTTGCCGCGCTTGCAGTCGTGGAGGGCAAAGATGCTCGCTGGAAGTCTCTTGCCGGAGACGTCGACCATGAGGTACCACGGGGACGCGGCAAAGAGTGGGAGGTCACAGGCGAATTCGTCGAACCCAGTGCATTGATGATGCGACTCCGTCTGGGGTTCGGCGTGGGGCTTCGGGCGGATGCGCTGAGCTATCTCCTAGCGGAGCGCGGGAAATGGATCGCTGTGCGGCCGCTTGCAAAGGCGCTAGGCTTCACCGACGCGGCGACAAGGCGCGCGCTCGATGACCTGGCAGCCGCCCGGTTCATTCATGCCACAGTAGACGATCAACCGACGACGTATTTCGCTGACACGAAGGCATGGTCTAAGGTTCTGGAAATCTCGCAACCACCCAAGTGGCATGGATGGTTCGAGACATTCGCGTTATTTGCCGACCTGGACGATTGGTGGCGGTCCACCCAGGGACGCAAAGTGACTGAGTACGCGGCAGATACTCTTCTCCGTCAGAAGCTCAAAGAACACCAAGCGGCGTTTGCGCAACTTGCCGTGAACGGTATCGGCGTGCCATCGCGCAGACTAGACGGTTCGGACCTCGAACGGCTGATTAATTGGATTGACAAGAATGTCTAGCTTCCACGGAGCTGACCTACGGACGTTCTCGTACTGCCGGCCCGGGTTTCCTGCAGTTTCTCAAGCCATCTCCGGATTTCTCGTTCAAAGTACATGCGCAGCGGTCGCTTCTCGACTGGATACTGTTGGGAAACGGCCATGAGAAACTGCGGCTCGCCGGCTCGCCGGTCGAGCACGTTGACCAACTGATCGACGCCACTCTGCCATTGAGCATCTGCCGCGACCACCTCCTCGAGGCATCGCGCCGAGAGTCCGTTTCCACGATCGAGGAGCTCGACAACGTAGAACAGATCTTTCACCTGCTCATTGCGAGGACGCCGAGAATGGATCAACGCCTTCTGAATTACGAAGTGTCCCATCCTCGGAAGCTTGATTGTTCCTCTGAACTCCATTTCACCGGCGACAGGAGACTCGTCGTCGATCGGCAGATCCAGCGGCGCCTCCGTCAGGATCTCGAGATGGCGGAGGGCCTGCGCCGTGACGCCACGCTGGATTTCGACGATGCGTCTGGATCCGTCGCCGCGGGCGGGAACAAGAAACTCGATCTCGACCTCAGCGTGCTTCTCGTCAGGCCATGCGAAATGAGCGACCGGTGGCGTCTCTGACCCACGCGGCACCCATTCAAAGTCGTTGGCAGTCAGTCGCTCGAATAGGTGCGCATCGCGAACCGGGAGCCGCTCGCTACTGATACAATCCAAGTCTCGCGTGAACTCCACCGGAACCCAGGAGGACGGGGCCAGGCAGCGGCGGTAGAGGTACCACGCCCATGCGCCGCAGATGATGATGTCGCCCAGGTACGGACCGAGCGCCTTCAGGGCACGATCGAGACCGGTGGCGTTCATGCCGCCAAGAGATTTTCCCGAATGCGAAGGGCCTGCTCGGCACCTCGTCTGGGATAGACACTCAGGTCGAGATAGAGCTGGAGATTGCTGACCACCGGGAGGCCCTCAATCTCACGCAGGCCGTAATGCCACGAGTGCTTGTAGTATGGTTGAACCACAACCACATTGGCCTCGCGCTGGACCGCCTCAAGGCCGAACCTGCGGCCGAACGCCGCCACAGCTTCGTCCCAGGAGATGGGGTCGACAAGGACGTGCACCTCTGAGAAAAATGCGTACGGTGCGACGAGCGAGGCTCCCGCCTGAAACGAGAGTCCCCATCGGGGCAGGTCGTGTTCGGCCGCTACGGCCGCGAGTTGTTGCATGACCGCCGCCGAGTCACGTGCGTGGAGGTAGAAGCGCTGTTCCCGCTGGCGCTTAGCACGGTGACGATAGAAGTGTTGCCAATCGTCGAGCAACACATCTCGGTCCGCGAGCTTCATTACGCCGCCTTGTTCCACCACGTAGCCATCGCTTCTCAGACGGGACACGAGCCGGGACACCAAACCAGGGCTGATTCCGAGTTCAGCGGACAACCCGAGAACGCCGAGCGAGACGGCCGGTTGGCTGAACAGGTAACGGAGCAGGAGCGACGACTTGTCAGCGAACGGGTTACTCCGTTGATCCCAGGCGAACTTGCGCTGCGAAGCGGGTCGCTCACGATCGATCAAGATTCCCGGACCTTTGATATATATTTGACCGTCGGCACTTACGTACCCCACTCCCAGATCCCGAAGGAATCTCTTGAGGCCCGGCCCGATCCCTGGCAAGCCCACGGCCGCAACAGCCCCTAGCGATTTGGCGACGCTTCTTGCTTTCTCGGCAATTTCGTGAACTGGCCCGCGCCGCGGGTTACGGCATACTTCAATTGCGATGGGAATCCACTGGTCGCCGTGGGGCTGAATCTCCACGAGCAGGTCGATACGTGGATCCGGGGCATGACGGAGCCGGTACCCGAAGCCAGCTTCGGCCAGGCGCTCCAGTTCGCCTAAGATGGCTGATTCCAGCGCTTGCATATTCATATTTGACAGACAGTTATACTGCAAAACATCAATTTACGGATACGTAAAACTACAGTATTTAGTAAATAATGCAACTCCTCTGCCCGACGCTACCCTGACTCTAGGTTGCCTGTAAGCTGCTTACATCGGCCGATCCGCCGTTGATCCACGCCCTAGCAGCTCGGCTCAGCCTGGTCCGCAACGGTCACACGGTACTGTCCTGCGTTTGTTGCCCGTACGACAACGGTGCCGTCCCATCCGGTTGCATAGATCGCATCTCGCATCCTAATTCGGCTAAAGTCCTTTACCCGATTCGCTACCAGAACACGCTTACTCGTGCTTCGTCGACGCCGAATCGCGGCTTGTAACATCCGCACCACGTCGCGCCGAGGATGGCCGAACTGAAAGGCGTTGAAGCGTCGTTTTTGGGGCATGAGGTGACGTTTTTGGGACATTTCGCTGGTTTTGTTGGACTGCTCCCTGTTTTCAGGACCATTCCAACTGAGACAGGTTGAGATTTCCGGATCTTGGAAGTTAAGACCAGCCCGGTCGGTATATTGTGACTGCCGTAACGCCTTTCCAGTGGGCGGTACAGTAGTTATAATATACCGATGCGGGGGATTGAAGAGGCCAACCGTGCGCTGTTGGAGAAGTTGCACCGCGACACCACTGGACCATTCACCGTTCAGGACGCGGCGAAGGTACTCGCGGTTGACCACCGCCGCGCGGGACGCCTGCTGCGATATCTTGCGGAACGAGGGTGGCTGTCTCGGATCCGGCGGGGCCTTTACACGACGGTTCCCCTTGGAGCCACCGAGCCGTCCGCTTGGCGTGACGACCCGTGGGCCATTGCAGTTCGAGTTTTCGCTCCCTGCTATATCGGGGGATGGAGCGCTGCCGAGCACTGGTCGCTGACTGAGCAAGTCTTTCGTTCGGTCGTGGTAATGACGGCCCGCCCTGTTCGAGCATCCTCACTCGACATTCAGAGCCAGGCGTTTCGTCTCAAGCATGTGCCCAAGAATAGGCAGTTTGGCACTACAGTTGTTTGGAGAGAGAGAATCCCAATCAACGTTTCGGATCCATCGAGGACCATTCTGGACGTCCTCGACGACCCACCGCTAGGGGGTGGCATCCGCCACGTCGCTGGGGTGCTGCACGAGTACTGGTCGGGCGACCTTCGCGACGAAAATCTACTAGTCGACTACGCTTTCCGTCTGGGAAACCGGACGGTCTTCAAGCGACTGGGGTTCTTGCTTGAGCGCCTCCAGATCGAGGCAGCCGGAGCTATCCGCGTTTGCCTCGATAATCTGAGCTCTGGGCTTTCGGCTCTCGATCCCTCAGTAAAGCGCAAGGGACGTATCGTGAAGCGGTGGAACCTACGTGTCAACATCAACCTGGACGACACAGCGCCGTCATGATCTCGCGCATCGATATTGAGCAACGGGTTCGTGAGTGGGGACTGCGCAAGGATGTAGTTGAGAAGGACTATGTCATTGGCTGGGTCTTATGGGGTATTGGACGGAATAACGTGTTGCGGGACCTTTGGGCGTTCAAGGGTGGGACGAGTCTCAAGAAGTGCTTCATAGAGGCCTACCGATTCTCAGAGGACCTCGATTTCACGGTCTTACCGAATGGACCGGTTCATCCCGACGACGTGCAGCCGTACCTGCTCGACATACTCAATGATGTGGCGCAAAACAGCGGGATTGATTTCAGTCGGCGGGAACCTCTTCTCAAGGGCCACCCATCTGGAGCGTATACGGAGGGACGAGTGTACTACATCGGCCCCCGAGCTACTCCAGGTGTTGCTAGCATAAAGCTTGACCTGAGCGCGTCCGAACGCGTGGTTCGCCCCACAGTCTTCCGGTCCGTTTCACACCCGTACCCTGACGCGCCGCATGAACCGGGAACGGTTCGATGCTACTGTTTTGAGGAAGTATTCGCCGAGAAGATCCGCGCCATGGGCGAGCGCGGTCGACCACGAGACCTATACGACATCATCAATCTCTTCAGACGGGAAGACTTGGCTACGGATCCCACCGAGATCCGTGCCATCCTGGTCGAGAAGTGCGATAGCAAGGGAGTTCCTGTACCGACTCAAGATGCGGTCCTGACGGCCGAAACACGCGCCGAACTCGAGTCCGAGTGGGCCAACATGCTGGGCCCACCAACTCCCCGAATTGCCACCGCTCGACTCATTCCTTGAAGCTCTTGCACAGCTATTGACTTGGCTCGAAGGAACTACCGTGCGGCCGAGCCGTCCGCGAGTTGCACCCTACGCGCCACAGGAAGATGCTCTGTGGGTTCCACCGGGCACGGCTCAAACCTGGGGCTTCACGGCACCTCTGGAGACCATACGGTTCGCCGCGGTCAATCACCTTTTGGTTGAGTTAGGGTACGGCGGCAGTGTCCGCACGATTGAACCCTATTCCCTCAGGAGCACGCGTGCCGGCAACCTTGTTATGCACGCGATCCGCGCCGACAGCGGCGAGCATCGCTCTTACCGGGTCGATCGTATTCAGAGTGCCCGCGCCACGAACCAGACGTTTTCGCCCAAGTACGCGATTGAGTTCTAGTGGACACCGGGTTAAGCCGAAAACAGATTGTTTCCGAGAGGCTCGGTCATGCGAGTGCCACCCTGACTCTCGATGTGTACAGTCATGTGCTCCCGGATATGCAACAAGGAGCGGCCCACCGCATGGACGCCATACTGACCAGTTAGGTACCGCCACCACAACTAGGAGATTATCCCGGTAGCCAGGTGGTGGAGGTGGTCCGCTCTGTCGGGTTATCGTCTTCAGCTTCGCCGTCGCACTTGTGATCAGCCTGTCTCCGAGACCAACCCTGAATGGACCGCTTTCAATCTCTCAAAGATCCCCTCGATCACGTTCTCCTTGTCACCAAACAGCTCATCAGGTCCACCGGCGTGCAGATTGCTGAAGGGGGGCTCGTAGAGCGCTGATGCGTCCATGACGCCTCGGGCCGTGAGCTGGTCGATCACCGTCTCGACGAAGCGGATCTGCGGTGGCGTGAGACTCCGGTCGTTCAGGAACTCAGAAAACGCCGACTGCGCGGCGGAACGGTCCAGGCCCACGAGACTGCGGATGAAGTGCGCCAACGACGGTGCGCCACTGCGCGCCAGCAGTCCGGAAAGCAGGGTCTCTCCGTCCTCTTCACCGATCTCGGTCAAGGTCGTTTCCAACCCTTGCAGATCGGTCTCGGTGAGCGGCTGGTTGGTCCGCAGTCGATGGATCACGATGTGGTCCTGGTGACCGCGTAAGTAGACTTTGACCTTCCTCTCATACTGCGCGCCGGTCATCTTCGGGATGAAGTCCACCGTTTCGTCGCGGACACGCATCACTTCGTCCTTGAAGTCCGTGTAGACGATCTTGCGCTTATTCTTGTCCAGGAAGGGCACGAGTCCACGCAGCCGTAGGCGCAGCTTCTCGAGACCGTTCAGGTCGATCCCCTCCCAGAAAACGTTCTCCTGCATGGAGGCCAGGTATTCGAGTTGGGCCTTCACTACTGGGATCGTGCTCTTCTCCTCCAACATCATGGCGATCTCCACGAGCCGCTGGCGATGAGTCTCGTAGACTCCCATGTCGCCCTCAGCGAGGGCCAGTTGCATCTTCAGCGCCGTCAAGTCGAACAGGCGGGACTTGATGTCATCCGTCTCGATCTCGCTGGGTATCCCGGCGACCTCACGCTCCAGAGTCTCACGATCGCCTTCGTCGAGCTGCTCCCAAACCTCACGATTCTGAAAACGGTCCACTGCCTCCAGGTGCATCCTCACGATGAAGTTCTCGCGGTTCATCGCCGCCACTTCCCCGTGCAGTCCAGTGGTGAGCGATCCCTTGAGCGCGGCGTCCCGATCCAACTCTGGCGCTGCCTGAACGTGGCCGAGCAACTGCACGCGAGAGCGAAAGAGCCGTGTGCCGAGTGGAACGCCGCCACCACGCTCGATGCCATCGGGGTTTTCCCGGAAGAAGTCGAAGTTGAAGCAGAAGTCGAAGACGCGGAAGTCCTGCTTGTCGTCATCCGGACCGAAGAGCTCCGGGCAGAGCCGCGTGCCGCGTCCGATCATCTGCCAGAACTTGATCTTCGAGTAAACCGGCTTGAAGAAAACCAGGTTCGCCACTTCGGGAATGTCGATTCCGGTGTCGAGCATGTCCACCGAGATCGCGATGCGCGGCGCCTTGTCCTTCTGCGAAAAGTCGTCGAGCACGCTCTGCGGATACTTGGCGTAGTGGTCGATGATGCGTGCAAAGTGCCCCGCGTGATGCGGGTAGTGATGATTGAACCGCTCCTCGATGAATTTCGCGTGCTCGTGATTGCGGGCGAAGAGGATCGTCTTGGCCAGCCGGTCGCCGCCTTCGACCTTGTGACCGTGTTCCATCAGGTGCTGGAGCACCTTATCAACGGTGTCCTTGTTGAAGAGCCAGCTGTTGATGGCGCTGGCGTTGACCCGGTCCGGAAGGCCGTGCTCGTCCACGTCATCACCCCAGTCGAGGCTCTCCCACTGTTCCTTCTCCTCATCACTGAGCGAGTCGTAGTCGATTCCCTCGCGCGGAAACTTCAGATCCACCTGCTGCACGCGAGGCGGCACGAGAAAGCCGTCGGCTACGGCGGTCTCCAGTTCGTAGGCGTCGGTCGGCACACCCGGCTGCAGGTCGAAGAGTTCGTACGTGTTCCTATCGACCTGGTCGCTCGGGGTCGCGGTCAGGCCGACGAGCAGCGAGTCGAAGTAGCGGAAGATCGCGCCGTACCTCTGGTAGACCGAGCGATGTGCCTCGTCGATGATCACGAGATCGAAATGCCCTACGCTGAAGCGCGCCTCGTTGCCCTTCGTCTCATCGATCAGGCCCATCATCGTCGGATAGGTGGAGACGTAGACTCGTCCGGCTTCGTCCTTTTCGGTCACCAAGTTCACCGGGCTCGACTCCGGCAGATGCGCCTTGAACGCACCCACCGCTTGGTTCACCAGCGAGACCCGGTCGGCCAGAAACAACGCCCGCTTCACCCAGCCCGCCCGCTGCAGCAGGTCCACCAGCGCAATCGCCGTGCGGGTCTTGCCGGAGCCAGTGGCCATCACCAGCAGTGTCTTGCGCCGCGCTTGCGCGAACTGCTCGGCGATGCTGCCGATGGCTCGTTTCTGATAGTACCGCTCGACGATTCGATCCTTCACCTGGGCCACGTCCAGCGGCGCTCGCTGCGCTCGACGAAGGATCAGAGACGCCAGCTCGTCCTTCTTGTAGAACCCGGCGACCGTGCGCGGCGGATAGAAGAGATCGTCCCACAGGCGCGTCTTGTATCCATTGGTGTAGAAGATGACGGGACGCTGGCCGTGCATCTTCTCCAGGCAGTCGGCGTAGAGCTTTGCCTGCTGCTGTCCCACCTCCGGATCGACCGTGGTCTTCTTCGCCTCCACCACCGCCAGCGGTTTGCCGTCGTCTCCCCACAGGACATAGTCGGCGTAACCGATGCCCTTCTTGTTGGGCATGCCCGTCACTTCGTACTCGCGATCCTGTTCTTGATCGAGCGGCCAGCCGGCACGCTGCAGCGCGAGGTCGATGATGAGCTTGCGGGTCTTGTCCTCGTTCCAATCGTGGGTATCGGGGACGGCCTCATTCTCCGCCTTGATGGCCGCGAGCTGTTCCCGCAACGCTTCAAGCTCGTCCTCAACTTCCTTGCGAACGTCCTCCGCAGCATCGAGTTGGGATTTGAGCGCCTCAAGCTCTTCGAGGTTTGCAGGCGTGCTCGTGGCGTCCATCCTGGGGATGAGTGATTCGTCGAAGGTTTTCCCCTGAAGTTCCTCTGCACCTTTCCGCAGGTAAGTGCGGCCCGCCCAGTAAAGGAGATGTGAAAGTTCTCGCACGATCTCCAACGCCTTCTCCGACTCCGGTGCCTTCTTTCCGTGCACCGCAGTGTTGCCGGCCAGTCGGACGTACTCGGCTTTCTGCCAGACGGCCTCGGGCACGAGTTCGCGGAAGGCTGGCTCATTCAGGTAGCCGTCCAAGTTCGTGACCTTTGGCGGACTTAGGGTCTTGTCCACCCTGTAAACCCGCATGACCAGTCGCTCCAACGCATGCCGAGCATGAAAGCAGGAAGCGCGCGGGTCGCCGTAGACATGCCGCTCGGCAAGGCTCGCGCTCTCCGCAGCATACGGGAACTCCTGCTTCAGGAACGCGAAGTTTGCGGAGACTTCCATGGGGGCTAGAGGTCGCCTCGGAAGGCGCGGGACTGCAGGGCGGCGAAGAGGGTGTCGAGTTCGGTCAGGTGGGCGCGCTGGCTGGCCTTCTGTTGCTCGATGGACTCGACGATGGTGGCAAAGCGGTGTTGGAGATCGAGGGGAGGCATCAGTAGCGGGAACCTGCGTAGTTGAGTCAAGTTGATTGTCGCGATTCCAGTCGTCTGCTTTGCCTGTCGAAGGAAGTAACGCTTCCCTCGGTCGCTGCCTACGAGCCAATTGAGGAAGGCTGGTTGCAGTCTGTCATCGTGTAGACGAACTCTAAAAATGTGATTCTGGTGAATGCACTCATCAACTTCTCCGTGCCATAGCGTGCCTCGGCCCAACTTGTCTGGGTCTCCGCCTTCAGTCATCAGCAGGTCGTTTTCCTGAAGGCGATAACGCTCAATCTCCTTCTCGGTTGCGTGTATTCGCTTGAGGGGATCAAGTACAAGACGACGATCCTGGACGTTCACAACCGCCAAATAGGGGAGCTCTCGGGTCGGTTGATCTTTGAGCTTTCGTCCCTTCGCCAGACCAGAGACGATTTCTGCAACCTCTCCCATCGTGACCCCATCGCTCCACCCCATCGGATTGGTGACGGGGTCGCCGAACATTTCGAGGAAGGTGGATTGGAGCAGGGTGTCGAGCTGGGCGAGGGCCTCGCGGCGCTTGGCCCGCAAAGCGTCCGCCGCATCCAGAATCCCCGCAATCCGTTTCTGCTCGGCGAGGGGCGGGAGAGGGATTTGGAGCGAAGCAATGTCAGCCTTAGAAACCTGCAGAAAAGTCGCCCCACGACCTTTTGATTTTAGGGCCGGAGCGGCATGGCCCAACCAGTGCCAAAGATAGCCTTGGCTCAATTCCTATTCATTGGCCCGTAGTCCTGCTACACCCCTTCCAAGGCAATATTCCTTGTCTGACCAATTCCGGTCACCAATTGTTGCTCGGATGCAAAGAACCACATCACCCGGCCGGGATATCTTTGTCGGGGCATCTGTGTACTTCCCAGGTGTAGGTGTTTCCTCGCCGAAATCGCCAGCACCCGCGATCAGCGGATAACCTCTCCCATCAGTGTTGTAGCTGGTTCCCTTGGGGGCTTGCCCCATAGAGATAGCACAAGCATCTGAGAGATTCACCTTCGGGTGCGCCATCATCCCAACAACCCCTCCAACTCCTCACGCCCCTTAACGACCTCCAGCTCCGCCAGTCGAGTCGGTCTTTGCTTCGGGTCCGCCACCCCTACTGGCCTAGACAATTGGCTCATAATCAGCTTCTAATCGGCTCATAAGCGGCTCGTTGAGCCGATAATGGGTGGAACGTCCGGCACCTTGTTTCACCAATACTCCCTCAGCAACCAATTCTGAGAATACTCGTTTCGCGGTTGTACGGAGCTGATGAAGACCTTGAGGCGAATCATCCCAACAACCCGTCCAACTCCTCACGCCCCCTGGCGATCTCCACCTCCAGCTCCGCGAGCCGCGAAAGGATCACCTTGGGCGGGTCGTACTCCACCGCTTCGTATTCCACTTCCTTGTAGCGGTTGATTGAGAGGTCGTAGTCGTTGTCCGCGATCTCGGCCTTGGGCACGAGAAAGCTCTGGTCCGTCCGCGCTCGCTCGTCCTCGGCGTCGCGGTTCCGCCAACGGGCAAGGATGTCGGCGAGATCGCTCTTCTCAGACTGTGGGGTGCGCTTGTCGTCGAGGGAAAATCCGTCGGCCTGCATGTCGTAGAACCAGACGTCATTGGTGCCGCCGGAGTTGGTCTTGGTAAAGAGCAGGATAGCCGTGGAGACCCCGGCGTAGGGTTTGAAGACGCCCGAGGGCATGGAGATGATGGCGTCGAGCTTCTGCTCTTCGACAAAAATCTTGCGCAGGGCCTTGTGCGCCTTGCTCGATCCGAACAGCACGCCGTCGGGCACGATGACGGCAGCGCGGCCGCCGGTCTGGAGCAGACGCAGGAAGAGTGCTAAGAAGAGCAGCTCGGTCTTCTTAGTTCTAACGACCTGCTGCAGGTCCCTGGCGGTGGACTCGTAGTCGAGGCTGCCGGCGAAGGGCGGATTGGCGAGGACCAAGGAGTACTCCTCCGCGTGGTCGTCTTCCGCCTGGGCCAGGGAATCCCGGTAGCGGATGTCCGGGTTCTCCACGCCGTGCAGCAGCATGTTCATGCTGCCGATCCGGAGCATGGTGTTGTCGAAGTCGTAGCCGTGGAAAGTGCCCTCGTTGAAACGCCGTCGGGCGGCGGCGTTCTTGTAGATGCTGTCGCTGTGGTGCTCGACCAAGTGCTCGGAGGCTGCGATGAGAAAACCCGCGGTGCCGCACGCCGGATCGCAGATCACGTCCTTCGGCTTGGGTGCTGTCATGTCCACCATCAGCTTGATGATGTGGCGCGGCGTGCGGAACTGCCCGTTCTGCCCGGCTGATGCAATCTTGCCGAGCATGTACTCGTAGAGGTCGCCCTTGGTATCGCTGTCGGCCATGTCGATGCCGTCGAGCTGATCGACCACATTGGCCAGCACCCGGGCCGTGGGCATCATGAAGAGGGCGTCCTTCATGTGGTGGGTGTAAGTGGAGTCATCCTCACCGTCCCCGTTGCTGCCCAGCGACTTAATGAAGGGAAACACCTCATCGCGCATGGTCTCGAACATGGTCTCCGGTGCCGTCTCCTTGAACCGCGACCAACGGAGATTGTCCTGGTCGGCGGTAAACACCGCATCTTCGATAGGTTTCCCGGTGCGGGCCGCCTTGTGCTCCTTCAGCGTGTGCAGCTCGTCCAGCCGCTTGATGAAGAGCAGGTAGGTGAGCTGCTCGATGACGGACAGTGGGTTGGAGATACCGCCGGACCACATCGTGTCCCAGATGCGGTCGACCTTGGATTTGAGTTCGCCTGTGATCATGAGTTCATTCTCTGTTGTCCCTCTGTTTCTGGAATGCCTGGCGGACCAGTCGGATCACGAAGCGATTTCGTCGTCGGAGGCCAACGCCGCCTCCACATCCCGCCACTTTACGCTTCCTATTCACGTGCGACCCATCGCAATGATGTTGGCTAGCCGGTTTTGGCACACTATTGGCACACCGCAACAAAAGGCGAGCGATCCATGACGGACCGGCTCGCCAAGCCGAATCGCTGCTGCTCGTGCTGCTACTTACTCGCAAAGGCAGGCGGACAGGCGAGCGCAGGCCCCTGTGGGGCAAGCTACGGGTGAGCTGCGGCTTGGGCTCATGGCAGGGCTACCAGACACGCGGCCCTGGCTTAGCTAAGCCGGGCTTTACTCACTCAAAACTGATCGTAATGCTTCCACCACCTGGAACAATCGGTCTATGCCAGAGAGTATCCGACAACGATTGATCGGGCAGAAACAACCATAACCCGTGCGCCCGAAAACTCTCCCACTCGGCGGATTGCAGTGTACAAAACATCTGCAACCACAGCGTGGTATCAGCCAAGACGGACGGAGGGGTGAAAACGGTCGCGAACGTGTCCGCCTGAACCCAGTTCAAAGGCTCGGACGAAAGAAGGTTGTTCACGCCGTCGAAGTCGTCGGTCCATGGTGCTAAATTGAATACGAACCTCCCGCAGAACACTCCGAAGTCAGGCTTAATAGGAAACCCGCCTGTTACCAGGATTCGAACCGAGTCAGTGGTGGCGCTTTTGAACGTGCTCGGCGCTGCTATCAATTCAGCTTGCCATGGAGTGACCTGAACATCGAGAAACACGTTGGTGTCGGCGAGGACCGACACTGAGTCTCGCCGCCCACCCGCTATTAACCTTCGACCGGCGCCCCGGGGTAGCCCGATGACCAAGATGCCTACCACATAGCCGGTCCCCGATGGCAGGTTGAACGTAACCCTCGTAGTGGAGTCGGGGTCCGGAACGGCGATATATTGGACTACGTTAAGGTTGAACGATGGGTGCCAAACCCTGATCGCCGCGCTGTCCGCAGACGTTGGGACAGCTGAGTTTTGCAGGCGCTTGACAAGCATCGTCAACACGCCGGGCGCATCGGGATTCATGGTTGGCCCCGTATCGGTCGGATCAGAAGTCGCCGCCGCGCCTCCAGAGCAGGCGAGCGCGGCTGTGCAGATGCAGAGCCTCCAACGTAAGATTCGTCCTAGCTTAGCCATCGAGGCAACATCACCCTTTTCCATCCTCTTCGCAATCGAGCGGAAGTACATTGGGTCAAGCAACAACCCGTCGCAAGTCTACCCATCATGATTAACATACTCGCTCAGATCAAATACCTACCTGTTCGTACTATCACAGCCGCCGCAACATCAGTCATCAAGTCCCATCGTGAATCTTATGCACAGCGCTGCTACCCGCTATCCAAGAGGCGCTCTTGGCGACATATTCGCTACGCGACTTGGGGTAGGATGCGAACCCGTTGCGGGAAAACCCCTCACACCCATTGTCGATAACCGACCGGCCAACTCAGTTGCCCGTCATCCAGACCCCGACGTTCCCATTCAGAATTCCGGCAAGCAGACGATTGCTCCCAGCGTTTGGACCGAGTGTCCAGTCAACTGTGACCTGACCATCTGCGTCCGTAACCGCAGAGGTCGGTACAACGCTGCCAGGATTATCACATAACCCCAAGCAGGTTGGGTCTACTTCAAAGGTCATCTGTACACCGGCTACAACTCGAACTCCGTCGGCATCCAACACTCTGAAAGTTACCTGAAAAACTGAACCAGCGACTTGTGCTGGCCACCCGCACGAGCCGTTGAACTGCCACGTACCGTCTCCGCTTAAACACTGGACAAAGCTCGGCGTCGGTGGAACAATCGCTGTAGCGGTGAACGTGGCAAAGACGAGCTTTTCGCCTGTCTGGCTACCTACCGCACGGACCTGCAATTCTTGTGGACCGGCATCACCCAGAGTCCAGAACTCTCTTGCGAAACCCTGGTTGTCAGTTGAGGCTGCCCCCGCGAACACAGATCCGCCACCCTTCGTAACCACAAAGTTCACTACCTTGCTGTCCCAAGGATTGCCGTTCTGCTTTGCTCTGACTACCAGGGCTTCCGGAAGTTCCGTGTGTGCTGGCCCGGTTTGGCCGTCACCGGATACGATGGAAACGCTGATCTCTCCAGGATCGTCGAGACTAGTAGGTTGGTCAGCACATGCTAATACCGTGAGGGCAAGTGCCATGGCGATTAGTCGTTTCATCACTAGTTCCTCTTTCCACTTACATAATTCTTCATGTGCAGTCGCGTACCCTGCTTGGGACAACTCCCAAGCAGAAGGACCGCTTCCAATGCTGAACTACAACCTGACGGCCGGGTACTGGAGAGGACACAACAGATCGAACGGGTTTTGAAACCGCAAGAATTACACCCCAATAGGGGTTTCTTGCCGCGTAGTTGCTACTGTATTGTGAGTCAAACGGTTAGTGCATGCTAGGCCGTTGTGCCCCATGGTGATGCTCAAGAAATTCTGTCGATGAGTGACTGCAACCCGGTGTCTTTGTGCTGCAACGGAGTTCGCTGGAGATCAAGTGTGTTCGCTGTGGACCCTGCCCACACAGCATCTTACCAGGAGGCACTGTTGACTGCATATTCGCTGCGCGACTGGGGGTAGGATGCGAACCCGTTACGGGAGTCGCCGAACACTTGTTAGGCTGCACGAGGACAGTAATGACCGTTACTGAACTATACGATCAGTGCCGCTCCGCCGTACTGCATATCGTCTTTGTGCAAGCAGGGCGCTGTCTCGCCTCGGGCACAGCATTCACTGCCCTTGGGCGAGTGATCACGAACAATCACGTCTTTGCGGGTCCCAACGATGCCCAGGTCGTCATTCGTGCTCACGACAGTGATCCTGACGATGTCTACGACGGAGTCACGCTGACCGGTGATGACTTTCGCGGCCGCCTAGTGTCCGGGTCGGACGAAGATCATCACGACTATGCGATCCTCGACATTCCAGAGATAATCGAACGCGGCGGATTTGACTTAACGTTTGGAAACCCAGACGACGTTGTGGTTGGCCAGGAGATCGTGTTTCTAGGCTATCCCTTCGAACATTTAAACTTGGTCTGTCACGCAGGGATCGTATCATCGCGCTACCAAAGCGGCGGCGTTGATATCATTCAGCTAGATGCTAGCATCAATCAGAGCAACTCAGGTGGCCCTCTTCTCGAAAGGTCATCGGGTTCAGTAGTCGGGATCATCACTAGAAAGGCCACTGGGTTGACCAACCAGTTTGATCATCTGAATCAAGTATTCGACCAGAACATCGCTGAACTTCAGAAGCCACGCGCTACCATGAGTATTGGCGGCGTTGACCCCGTCCAGGCACTAATTGTGGGCCAAAACCAGATGAAGCAGCTCGCACGGGAGATTCAACGGTCCGCGAACGTTGGTATCGGGTACGCATTCTCGATCGAACATGTGGCTGCCGACGCTGCTTTGTTAAGCCCATGAGCGGTGCAGCCTAATAGGGCAGCTTGCTCGGAGGGATGACATGGAGTTCGACGTAGTTCAAGCCCGGGTTGACACCGCTCTTGAGGCTCTGCTCCTCAACGACCGATATCTGTTCGAATATGATCTGCATGAGCAGTGCATCGCCGGTCGCCTGGCCCTTTACCTCCAGAGCGTGTTCCCTTCTCACTTCGTAGATGTCGAGTACAATCGTGCCGGTCTGGCGCCCAAACGTCTAGGTTTGTCCGACGAGTGCGCCAACGCCCGTGACGAAAATGACGAGGCGCTGGTTGTCCCAGATATTATCGTGCATCGTCGCGGTCGCGACGGGCCGAACGTGCTAGTAATGGAGCTAAAGAAGACCACGAATCCGGATGACGGTGGTTGTGACCGCCAGCGAGTACAAGCCATGAGGGTACAACTTGGATATCAATACGGTGTGTTGGTCCAACTTGAGACGCGTCGCCACCAGCAAGCCGAGGCAAACTGCATCGAGTGGTTCCATGACTAGGCAAGCCGGTGCTCGGAGCAGCAGAGTGCCAGCCTATTCGGCGAGAGGCAGCGCTCGCATTCCGGCCTCCACGAAATCGTGGTCGAAGGTCAGGACACTCGTGATCGAGTTGTCTTGCATGACGACGATGCTTATGCAGTCCGTGAGACTCCAGGTCTTGTCGTCCCGCTGGGCATGAAGCTCCACACCGCGGCGAAAGAGCGAGCTGGAGCACGGTGTGATTGTTACGAGCGCGCCCCCCTGAAGCTCAGCTACTAACCTGCGAGCGACTTCGCGGTATCCACGGTGGGACAGGAAGTCAACCACCTCCAAGAGACAAAACTCGGTGGTGAGAAGGGGGGTCTGAGCGTCCTCGATTATCGCTTTCCATTCAAGAGCACTCTCGCGGTTCTGATCGCGCTTGTGGAGAAGGGCGATGAGGTAGGCGGAATCAAGGAATACCGAACCTGGCAGGCCCTCCTACCTCCGCCCCTGGAAGGTGGTGGACAGGTCGGCCGGACCGAGATCCACCGCGAGGTCCGCGAGGGCGGACAATGGTCGCGGCGACCGCTCGATCAAATCTGTCGGCGCCGATGGGTCAAAACCGATCTCGGCGGTGTTCCAGACGCCGACCAGCACGTCCGGTTCCTGGAACAGGGAACCAAGCAAGATGTTAGTGTTCGTGGTCCCGGAGCTGACAATCTCCTCAAGTATCCTAGGCATAACGTTTCCCCTTTACCTCGAGACGCTGACCTGCCACCCATTGGAATCCCTCGTGCTTCCTAATCACAGCGATACGAACGCTGCCTCCACAAGTTGGAGCCCCGATTACGAATCGGTGCTGCAGTATCATCATATCCAGCAGGAACGCCGTGTAATCAATGCCCTCTTGCAGCGGCATAGCAGCAAACGGAACCATGTACTCAAATGGAGCTAAGGCGCTATGCACAAGGGCGACGACCTTCGCACGGTCCTTTTCGTTCTTCGGATCTAGCATCTTGTACTCCGTGACGAGCGCTTCGAGGAGCGCGTCAATCGCCTTGTCGTCATACCCCTTGTGAAACCGATATACCCCCGTAAACTGGCCGCCCCAGTTCGAGCCGAAGTCGCCCGGGGCGCGTACTTGCTTCACGCCATCCGCGTTCTCTAGGTGGATGTTGACCTCCCACGCCTCCGGTAGGGGTTCTTCCGGTGAGAACCCACCCACGAACATGCCCAGCGCTCGTTGTTGCGGGGGGATGTCGTCCAGCTTCTTGCCCTGCAGCTTTAGCACCTCGCCGAGAAGCGTGATGTACGGTTCCTGGAAGAACTCGTGGAGTTTGCGACACAGCTCCTCCATCGTGAGCTTCATGAGCACGGCTGGCGGGTTCTTGATCTCGAACTCCCGAACGAAGCTCTCGATTGTTCTGTTCCCCAAGACGGCAAGGCCGAAGGTTACGAAGCCCACCGGCAACCTCAGGTCCTTAGCCTCGTCGATGTGAAAGCCGAATACCTTCTCGGCCTCGTTATAAACCTTCAACACTCCCGACTGGGGTCCCTTCGGCGTCTGCGTTGTGCCCATTACGGTGATAGCACTATCTGTGCCAAGCACCACCCCATCAGCCAAGGTACAACAAACTGCGATCGTCACCCGTCAGGCTCCGCGTGAAAGTCGGGGGCTAGTAAGAAGCGATCTGCGCAAAGGATATAGATGTTGCGATACGTTCATGCCCGTTGTCAAGGGCAATGGCGAACGGCCCTAGGGTTCCGTGCGTCCGTGGGAGCCGGGCGAGCGGGCGACGCCGGGCTCGCTCCCCTAGTCAACCCACGCGGACGCGTTGGACGCTGCGCCCGGCCTCCACTCCGAATTGCTGCGCGGTATCCGCTTCGTCCCGCTTCTCACGCTCGCGCAACGCCACAATCTCACGTTGCTTTGCACTCAGCTCCGGCCACTGCTGCAACCCCGTAGCACTGATGATCTCGCCAGCCGGTGTGCCGGTGACTTCCTCATAGGTACGCCGTGTACGTAGGCGGTGTTCGTCGTGCTCGATGTTGGGCGACCTCAAGCGGCTGTGGTCGAACGCGATGCCATCCACAACCAGTGCCGCCGCAATACACGCCTTACGCCTCGCGGGTTCGATGACCGGCGCAAGCGTCGGAGCGACCACGTCAGGAAAGCGATCTGCTAGCGCGTTCGCTTCGGCTCTGAGCTTTGCGAGCGCTCCAAACCGCGCGTTCAAGCGGTCGACTGCTTCCTTGTAAGCGGTGGCAGCCTCACACACCCGCGCCTCATCATCATCAAGCTCCGCACGCAATGCACCGAGTATGGTTGGCTTCCATACTTACTAAGTCAGTCATTCGCCCGTTTGCGTGTCGGGCTTGCCCCGCAAGAGTATTAGTAACAAGTATTGGTGTACTGCTTGGGCGGGGTACAACGGCAGAAGCCGGGCAACCTAACTGGTTACCTGGCTTAGTGTTACAAAATCGGGACGCCGGGATTTGACGCGAAGCGGACCGAGGATGGCTTCAGCCACCGCAAGTCAACCCAGAACCCCCTGACGCGTTTAGCGGACGCGAGTGGGGAGGGGATGTAATGGGGGCGTCAACCCCATTCAGGCCAGGGGACATAGGAATCACGACATTCTGCCGGTTTTTCGGGACTTTCGAGCGTTGGCAACGACATTCTGCCGTACTTCATGCCGTACTTTGCCGGGAGAAACGGGCACCTTAACGGGAACCCGCCGGTCCTCAAGGGACAGCGAATGTCTTCGTGGGGACTATCCGTTTTTTGCACCCATGTGGCGCCACGGTCCACTCGGTTTCAATCAGTCGGTGTCGGAGCCACCGGGGTTGAGTGGTGCGGTCTGGATCAGGCATGCGGCTCGCAATGACTACCTGCGCCTCCTCGCTATTCCTAGCCCTCCCATTCTCGCCGCCAGACTTCCTCTAACCGGCGAATGAGGGTGGGGTAGATTATAAGCCGCCGAAAGGGATCGATCAGCGCCATGTAGAACGGCGTGAATCGGCTCACCGGTTTTACGTAAACCGCCCAGTAAAGGATGTATCCATCCGCCGCCGGCTCGAGGGCGAACAGTAGGAACGCATGCACGGTGCGGTTGATGACTTCTCCCAGCGCCTCGCGCTCGAAGGTATAGACGACGGTCCAGAATCCGCGCTTTGAGCCGGGTGCTTCGAGCGAGCGGGCGCGGTCCTCCGTGGTCACTCGATTGACGTAAGAAAGCGTGCGTGCGTTTGGAGTTTCACGATCCCAGCCGAACGCCCGTCCCATCATCCTGCGGAGCGCGAAAAGGGCGCGGGACACGGGGTTGACCCCAGTGCTCTCGGCATCGACGAACATCGTGACCATATCGCGCACCGTGTGGCCCGGACCACCACCAAGCAGTCGCAGGCGCCAAATATCGTGGAGCGGAACATCGGACAAGAATTCGTGCGTGCGCAGGCGCAACGCTTCGAACTCGGCGGAATCCACCCGCATGGCCTGCGACACAGGGGACTCCGAGTGGTCTCTGTCAATCATCTCTCGCCCACGGCACCTTCTCGGGACATAAGTAGGGAATAAGATGGGGCTGGAAATGCGATAGAGCGAGAGTGGAAATAGACTGCACTCTCAGGCCGCTCTTGTAACAACATTGTCACAACGCCCACTGACGCTCACGGACGCAAATCGCGTGAAAGGGGCAGAAAATTGACGCCCGTTGACACTCCAAAACTTGCCGAAAACGCGTGCGCAATCAGTGTGCACCGTACCTCCGTAGGTAGGCTGGAACGCGGTGAGAGCGGCGTTACGGTGGAGACACTGGCGGCGCAATCTTGGTGGCGCTGGGCGTGAGCCTAAGTCAGTTCTTCCGACCGTTCAAAGAGGTCGTGAGGCCGAGAATCCGAGGAGGCGGGGATAGAGTTATCGACAACTCAGCGTAGATTTCCTACAATGGGTTAGTAGTATGCTGAGTCTCTTGAGAATGACGAACAGCCCTCTCGATGGAGCATAGACAACTAAATGGCGCCGAGTAGTGTCCGAACCTTCAAGCTCGTTCTCCTAGCAATTACTGCGGCCGCTGCGCTGTTAGTTGTTCCTGAGATCCGAAAGTATCTTGGGTTGGACCCCGTAGCTGAATCCGCAGACACTATCTAGACAAGCGTTACATCGACGCCTCAGGGTGTTGTTGACGGCACTAACGCCATTCAGTCGGCAAGGGTTGGTTCAGGCACAAAGGCACAACCCACTCGGACCGAGCGAAACGCCGAATCTGTGACACCACCGACTGTTTCGTCGACGCCGAGTAGCTGCATTAAGGAACCCAGAAGAGAGTTACCCGAAGAGAGCCCAGCAGACGTCATCGAATCACTTCGGGTGTTGGGACCGGCTCGCCGGAGAACGGATTCGGAAGCAAGAGCAGGAACTGCAAGTGATGCAATCCGCGTGGCAGGACACCATGGAAGACGTTCGTGAGTTGAGAGGAACGCTGGAGCTGCTTCAACGACGATTATTTCCTATATATACAAATCAGTTGAAATCCTTTAAAGAGTCCTCACGTCATTCAGATATGACCACAATCAACGAACTTGTGGCACGAGCGCTACAAGAGGTCAAGGAAATCGAGGAGCGAATGAGTGGATTGGCAAGTTTATCGAGAAGTACAATCGTGAGTGGCCCATCGAAAGGAACGGCCATCGGACCTCGGTCGACATCCGTCAATCGCTCACGAGAAAGGCGGCCTGATTAAGCTGCCCACTTGTCCAATAAACCGGGACCGCTACATTTCTGGCTGAGCAATAGCCCGTGGTCGGCTGTGCCCCTGTAAGACCGTGCGTGGAAATTCCTCTGTATCAAATGCGATGAGCAGATGTAATTCACGGAGCGCCAGGTGCCGGGCGACGGAACGTTTCTCCGCGGAGCTCGCATGCTCTCGATACGTTCTATGTCATACTGCCAGCGGGCGAGTCGCCGGCAGGTGTTTGGCAGATTCGGTAGAAGGCAGCCTCGCCCCAAGAGAGTCTCACATGGATCTCAATCAGCGCAAGCTCTTGCACGTGGGTGCCGGTGACACCGAGCGGTCAGGGCTGTTGTGAAGGCATTTGACTCTTATGTAGCGACACTCGACCAGTTGGGTCGCAGCCTTGCGGTCGACAAACCTGATTCCCAAGACGTCTCCTTGCTTTCGGCGGCCCTTGACGGAGGGCCGTCGCGTGCTCTTCGGGAGGTTGTTTCCGTCCTCTGCTTGAGGGCAATCGGTGCCTTCTTTACGCCACAACGACTTGCTTGCGAGCTTGCTGCACGGGCAGTTGTACAGGGACGGGTTCCCGCACGAGCACCAATTGTAGATCCAGCTTGTGGTGCCGGAGACCTCTTGATTGCTTGCGCAAGAAGGCTCCCTCTCAAGAGCACGCTCTTCAAAACCATTCGCCAGTGGGAGAAGATTGTTTATGGGATAGATCAGCATCGGGAGTTTGTTGATGCGGCAAAGACCCGACTGGTGCTGCTGGCTGCAAGCCGCCATAAATCGTTCCGTGAAGTCAATGCGCTCCTTGATGAACCAGCGTTTCCCAACATCCGCACGGGTGATTTCTACGACGATTGGACGGATTTTGAACGTCCCGTCACCTTAGTGCTCAATCCTCCGTTCACGATAGACGCGGCGCCAGAGCATTGTGGCTGGGCTACGGGCTCTATCAATAAGGCGGCGTTGTTCATTACTGAGTGTTTGGAAAATACGCCAGACCGAACACGATTGGTGGCAATTCTTCCCGAAGTTCTTAGGTCGGGGCCTAGATATCGTGCATGGCGGGAGTACATCCGCAGAATCGCCACCGTGAATCACGTTGCGCTGCTGGGCCAGTTTGCGACCTGGGCGGATGTAGATGTTTTCCTGTTGGACTGCAAGCGGTGTGCTCAGGGTACAAAGAAGCGTCTGCTTCTACCCGGACCTCCCAAGTCAGGAGCTCGTCTTTCCGATAGGTGTACAGTTGCTGTTGGCGCGGTGGTACCTCATCGCCATTCACCGCGCGTAGGGCCCAAGCGCGCGTATCTCACGAGTCGTGACGTGCGACCTTGGGCCGAGATACGCCGAATTGCGTGTAAACGACGCTTCAAGGGGTCCGTGACCACTCCGCCTTTTGTGGTTATCAAGCGCACCTCTCGTCCCACCGACGACCCACGGGCCGCAGCAGCGATCGTCACGGGGAAGAGGCCGGTAGCAGTCGAAAACCACCTGATCATCGTGAAGCCTAACAATGGCAGTCTTGAGCGGTGTCGCGCATTGCTTCGGTACCTACGCAAGCAGTCAACGACAACCTGGCTCAACAAACGCGCCCGTTGTCGACACTTGACTGCAAACATCATTCAGGCTCTGCCATTTACAAGTTGAAGACCGACGACTGGCGTCATGAAATGAGCTGCATCATGATAGTGTTTGTCAACAGAATACAAGATGGTCGATAAGAGATTCAGCGTTGACGCTCGCACGATTCTCACGCTCGGGCGGGAGAGCATCAAGGATCACACGACCGCTGTGCTCGAACTCGTGAAGAACAGCTACGATGCAGACGCCACTATCGTGGAAGTCCAGATCGTCTCGAAGGGTAGTGATCCGCATGTGATGGTCTCTGATAACGGATGCGGCATGAGTGAGGAGGATATCGATCACAACTGGCTAAGAATTGGATATTCCGAAAAGCGCCGTACTCGCATGTCTGGTCGACGCCGCCGAAAGACCGGCGAAAAAGGGATCGGGCGGATCTCCACGGATCGTCTGGGTGCTTTGCTGGAACTCAGAACAAAAAAGACAGGGTCGCCCTTTTTCGGACTGAGTGTAAACTGGGATAGTTTCGACGTTGACGGATCCGAAATTGGCTCTGTGCCGCTCTCGATATTGGAGGACCCAGACCTTACCCCACCGTTGGACATGAATGAGCAGGTGAGTAAGAGTGGAACACAGTTGCTGATTCGCAAGCTGCGTCAGGGCTGGAGTCCTGATGACGTCAGGAATCTTTACGACGAATTGTCGTACTTGACGCCGCCTTTTAATAGAATAAAAGACTTCCGCATTTTGTTCAGCAATGATGTCGATGAACAATGGAACGGCGAGGTGACGTCGCCTTTCTATGAAATAGCACGCATCATATTGAGTGCGAAGCTAACAGCCGATGGCCGTCTTGCATACTCGATCGCGGACAACACTGGCGGCAAGTCGAGGAGCGCGCCGATTAAACGAATTCCGTGGCACCAGATTTATCAGCAAGTAGGCGGAGGAAGGCAGAGTGCTGTGAAAGCAAGACCAATTGTGGGGTCGTTTGATTTGAAGCTATTGTTCTACTTGCGAGAGGCCGATGCTGTACGCGATATGACTGTCACCTTGACCGACTTGCGTCATTTTCTCGACCGCAATGCCGGTGTGAAAATATATCGAGATAACATACGCGTACGTCCCTACGGTGACGCGCAGCATCCCGATGGAGATTGGCTGGGCCTCGCCGAGAGACGCCAGCGCGAACCGACTGGACCCGCGCGGCGGCGATACAAGATTGGAGCGAATCAGACGGTAGGTGCGGTGTTTATCGGGAGGGACAAGAACGCGGCTCTTGCCGACAGCGCGTCGCGTGAAGGGCTAATTCATGGAGAAGCCTATGCAGAGCTGCGGGGCATTGTCTTGGGAGCGGTCACTTTGCTAGAGGCCTACAGGCATGAGGAGCATCAGAAGACGCTGCCTGCGGAAGTGCCTGTGAAAGCGACACAAAAGATCGCTTCGGTCGAGCGAGATCTCACTGAACTACAACGCAGCTTGAAGCGCATTGAGAAGACGGTGCCCGAGTCAGTTGTGGTGCCAATGAAGCGCGCGTTGGATCAGGTGGCTGTTCTTGCGACGGACGTGAAGATGACGCGTGCGTCGGTTGGGGAGCTGATGTCCCAGGCGGGGGTCTTGAGAGGTTTGGCGACCCTGGGAATAGCCAGCTCGGCATTTGCGCACGAAACTCAGGTGTCGATAGGTGGCATGACGAATGCTTCATATGCAGCGTCGGAGCAGCTTCAGGAGTCGCCACCGAACGTTGACGCCGCGGTGGAAGAAATCGCCAAGGTGTTGAAGTACAGCGATCGGGTAAGCGCCTGGGGTGCGTTCGCTTTGGTTAGAATGAAGCGCGACAAGAGAAAGCGACGGAAGGTGCCGGTGAACGAGTTGTTACGCGAATTAATCGAATCGCTTAAGCCGGTGTTTGATGGAGCAAGTATCCAGCTAAGGCACCGTTTGTCAGCGATCACTTCACGCACCTTTGCGATGGACATTGAGGCTATCGTGCTTAACCTGCTGACGAACGCATATGTGGCTTGCCAGCTGCGACGTAGGCCTCGAGTCGTCGCGGTCACCTTGAAATCGCGAAAAAGAGACGGCAAGGCCGGGTTTGAGATCGCAGTGTCTGACAGCGGGTCAGGTGTTGCGAGAGGGCTGCGAGAATCGATTTGGCAGCCACTATTCACAACGAAGCGAGATGCGGCAGGGAAGGATATCGGGACGGGGCTCGGGCTCACGATCGTTGACTGGATCGTGAAGGACATGGCAGGTGCAAGGACGGTAGACCGTGATCCTGGTTTAGAGGGTGCCCGGTTTACGGTGTGGATTCCAAAGAGATAGGGGACATGCCCGCAATAGGCGTCATAGACGATCGATCGGATGTCCGGCAGACCATATCCCGTCGTATTAGTCGTTACTTACGGCAGCATGCAACATGGACGTGTGAAGACAGCGCGCCGCTGGAGAGGCTTGATTACTACCCTAGCTGGCTCACGGAGCATGAGATCGTAGTCCTTGTGCTAGACGAAAGGTTGAGGGAACAAGTTGAGGAAGGGGCGCAACCTGTGACCTACGACGGACATGATGTCGTCGATTTCATCCGTGCTAGATTGCCGACATTTCCGATCTTCGTTGTTACCGGATGGGATGACGACGAGGCCTTGAGCGAGCGATTTGGTGCTGTGGAAGACGTCGTCAACCGCGAGGGATTTGCACGTGGTGCCAAGGGTTACACGGATCGTTTCGTCCGGGCTGGTACGAGATTCTGGGAGGAGAATCAGAAGGAACTGGAAGAATTGGGGCGAATCGCCCGGAAGGTAGCACTTGGCGATGCGTCCGAGGAAGATCTAAAGGAGGCCAGGTCGCTTCAACAGAAAATGGAACTGGCTTTCGTGGTGGATGAGCTCTACGATCGCGCGAGTTGGCTCGACCAGATGGAGGCGAGCTTAGCGGAGCTTGAAACAATACGACAGAGACTATCTGAGAACAGGGTGAAAGGGCAAGGCGATGGAGTGGAGGAGGATACCGAAGGAAGCGTCGAATAGGCCGACTACTGGGTCGTACCGAGACTGGAAGCCGCATCTGGCCGAGGAGGCGAAGCATCAATGCGTTTATTGCGCCATCCATGACGCTTCTTTCGGTGGGATTAGAAATTTTCATGTCGAGCATTTTCGGCCTAGATCGAAGTTTGTTGACCTCACGGACGACTATGCGAATCTCTTCTTTGCGTGTGCGATTTGTAACACGTTCAAGGGTAACGATTGGCCAAACGGTTCCAAGGACAATGACATCTCGCTGGCTGGCTACGTAAACCCATCTAGACGATGTTATGGAGACTTCCTTTCTGTTGACCGGGAGTCGCACATGGCGAAGAGTATTGTCTCAGCTGGCATCTACATGATCGAAAAGCTGTATCTCAATCGCCCGCAACTGATACTGGAAAGGCGCGCGGCTGCAGTCAGGGCCAGACTGGACGAGCATTGCGATGCAGAAAAATCGTTTCGCGATGTTGATGACCCAGTTAGAAGCGGAGTCGTGAACCGTTTTCGAAGCTGCCTTATCGACGCACTCCGAGCTTATAAGGATGGTGCAATGCTGCCGCGCTACTCTGCGGCGGACGTAACGCGTCCTTAGAAATCATTCGCCAATAGAGCGTTTACGAAAGCTTGTTCAACACAAATAATCGTTTCTGTAGAACACCCGCTCCCCAGTAAAATAGTGGCCGTACATAGGTTCGCACGCACCTAGGAAGCACAAAAACTTCCGGGGTTATATACTTGCAGCAAGGCAGAGGCTCCCTCTAGGATACGGCCATGGAACTCCATGTTGGACGTCAGCGCCAGCCGCGGGTACGGAGGTGGACACGCGCGGTCGGGGCACGAGAGAGAAACGCGATGAGCTATGACCGCTCCCCGAGCCCCAGCGCTCGCGACAGATACACCGGTGGGAACGGCAGAACCAGGCGTGACGGCGGGCCCCACCGCTCATCACCTACCCACCGCCGGAACCCGTCTTCGTCAACCCAGCTGTCGCTATTGTGCGCCGTTACCATAAGGAGGAGTACGGCCAACCGATCGCACGCCTCAAGCAGACGTGGCGTGAGGTTCTTTCGCTTCCGGCGTCCTCCGTGGACGATCCCGCTCCGGACCTCATAGAGCCTGCCAACAAGGGTGCCCACACGCCGGCGGGTCTCAGGCAGTGGGGACAGAAGAAACGCCGATCGTTCCGACAGCGAACGGCTAAGAGGTTCTGATTCTCCGAGGATCAGGAGCGATTCGAGCGATATGACGCTCTTGACCACCGCTGCTTCGAGGTTTGGCTCCCGTCGAGACTCAGAAAGCCAACCGGCCGCCCGTCTTAACCGGGCGCTAAACGGGCTTTGGGTAGTCAGTAAGGTGTACAGTTTCGAGAAGCCAAGACGCTCGAATCTCGTCACGGCTTGCCGAGTCAACGGAAATCCAGTGCGCTTGGGAGCCACGCGCGACTTGGAACGTAGGTGGCGGAGATCCGGGCCGAGTATCAGGTCGATCTCGGTCCGTTCAACCGGTCCACCACCCACGCGGCGGAGGAAGGTCTTGCGCTCTGTTGCGAGAGTCACTGACAAGAGAGCCACGGTTTCACCCCACTCCGCAACGGAAGCGACCTCGGCCGCGATGTCGTTTGGCTGCCCGGTTCGAAAGACCTCGATGACCGTCTTGCCGCCGAAGCTCAGGGCACGGTTGTAGTAGAAGTCGTTTTCCCATGAATGTCGGGAGAAGAGGTTGCGCTTCCGGATCTCAGCCGCCATTTGCGTGGCTTCGCGTTCCGAGATTGCCCGCACACGGCTGCCGTCGGGCAGGCTGAGAACCGCCTCAGCCTTGATCAGGGAAGTCTCGCGAAGATACCTAGATACTGTGGCCATTCTGTCTTTCTGGCGCGGGACATAATCGAACAGCCAATGACTCGCGAGCGACCTCGCCCGCCAGCCACGGTTACTAGTGAATTTACGCGCATCAACGTCAGCCGCACAAACTAACGACTTCCTTAGCGGCGTACGCACCGTACCTATGTGGGTAGGTTAGAACGCTGTGAGAGCGGCGTTACGGTGGAAGCTCTGGCGTGCATCTTGGCTGTCCTGGATGTGAAACTAGGTCAGTTTTCTAGACTGTTCAAGGAGTTCGTGACACCGAGGACACCTAGGCGGCGGGGCTAGGCTCGCGGCTCGGGCGAAGAAGAACTACAGGCGCTTGACAGGAACCTGCTTAATGAGGTTAGGCCGCGCTGACACCAGAGGCCTTATGGGCGTTATGTATTTCTATCTCACAACCATGAAGTAGTGCTTCTCTTCCGATATATCCTGGCTCGAATTACGCCACGAGAAGAATCCTTCCAACGACCAATCTGGCAGCGACTCGATGAGAACCTTGAGATTCCAAGGGCTGTCAACTCTGAGGGCCCACTCGTCTGACGTTTCATATGTATGTCCATCCATATGAATCCGGCAGTGCATGGTCATTCGAGAGGTCCCTTTGACCCAGTCTCCGGGAAAGCTCTCATGCCAGATATCGACCGTTCCGCCTTCAATCTGGTTTGTCCTCTTCCCCCACACCTCGTACTCGGTACCGACGCCATGTTTGTGAGAATCTACGTCAATGACATACACTCCGCCGGTTCGGAGATGACGACGCACTGCTGCAAAGTGGGACTTCAGATCTTGATGCTCGGCGATTAGCGGAAATGTCTCGGACATGAAGATGATGCAGTCATATTTCTGCCCAAGATCGAAATCGATAATGTTCCCTTGCTGCAGATCGATGTTGACGCCGGCATCGGAGGCCTTTTTCCTCGCACCGTTGAGCATTTGCTCCGAGAGATCAAGTCCCGCGGTCTCAAAGCCGGCTTTGGCCAACGAGATCGAGTGGGAACAACTTCCGCAGGCCAGTTCAAGAATACGTCCTTGAATGATTCCGCGAGTGCCCAGGAGATCCATGATGGTTTTGACTTCCCGTGCTACCGTCTCTGCGTCATGGCATAGGATCTGATCGTACACTTCCGGGAAATCGTACAGGCTTTTCATTTGTTTCTCAAACATGACTCATGAACGGACTGTCCAACATATCTCCATATGCTACACCGCCCCCGCGACATGGCAACATACTAAAGAAAAGACGTGCGCCAGGCAGGGGTGCACCGTACCTATGTGGATAGGCTCGAACGCGGTGAGAGCGGCGTTACGGTGGAGACCCTGGCGGCGATCTAGCCGGCGCTGGATGTGAGCCTAGGTCAGTTCTTCCGACGGTTCAAAGGAGGTGGTCACGCCGAGGACACCACGCAGAAGGTAGAGGCGGCTGAGGAAGTGGAATCAGGCTCAGTGGTCATCAACGACAGTCCTTTCCAAACGTACTGCCCTCGCCAAGTCCAGTTGCTTATTAGGTAGCTGCCCCTCAACCCACGGCCTTCGTGGTTTGGTTCGCCAGTCGCAACAAGTGACTGATTCCCGCATCAGTAACAATGCGGACCGCAACGTCCACCGCGCGTCCCGTCTCCCACGACGGTCCATCACGGCCCAGTCGCACAAGAATCCACGGCGAGGAGATGTGTCCCTCGTCGACTAGAGACGCCTCCCAGAGCTCTGCTCCACCCCAGACCCACAAATGGTCCACATCCACGCCGCTCGGGATTGCGAGGGAATCCCGCTCAACGAGTTCGACGAGAGCAATAAGGCCGCTCGGTGGCCCGCCCGGCTGGAAGTCCCGCCAGAGATCCACGCGCAACGCGTATGCATGGCCATCTATGAATTGCGTCTGAGGGGCTCGCTCCAGCTCGTCGAGCGAGGGGCCGCTCGGCCCTGCGCAGGCGACGACGAGCACAGCGGTGCTCAGCGCAAGAGACGACGTAGCCACTCTGAACCGGGAGAGCATGGCGTTGGTGCATGGCTCGGGGTGGGGGACAGGGTTCCCCTGCTCCACTGGCAAACGTTTCTTCGCCATACGTCCTCTCTTGAGACACGTTCTTTTCAAGATAATCCAATAGGAACACTGAATGCACCTGCGAAAGAGCGGCGTTGCGGTGGATTCTCTGGCGGCGATCTTGGCAGCGCTGGGACGCCATGCCCCTAGGATGCCTATGCAGAAGGACAAAGAGTTAGTTGACGAACTCAAGCTTCAATGGGAATTCGATCCTCACGCGCACAGCCCTATCACCAATGGCACCAGGTGAAAACGGCCCGACGCGACCCATTGAAGCAGAATGCGATTTCAATGCTCCTAGTTACCCGCTGCAGCCGTCTCTATTTCTTGTGGAGTGCGCAGATAGTCTAATCCGGAGAATGTCGGCGGCAGCTCATTGAGAGAACGCGCCTCTTGTGCTCGAAGATCGTAGCTTACGGCCTGAGTGCCGGATATGATTGCCCAACACAGCAGCCCTCGAACTGTTCTGAATGACTTCTTGAGCACCGCAACCCTCCTTAGTGCACGCTTCATAACTCGCGAATGGGCTGGCTGAATGTTCACCACAAATGGTGAACGTCGTTGATCATCGCATAATAGCTGTCTGGCAACACGTTGTATGCAAGAATGCGGCACGTGGCGATTAGCGCACCGGGACCCGCCGCTCGACCGTAATGATCGAATCGTGCCAGCCAACGCTGTCCAACCATTCGTGCAACCCCGTGAACTGGATCGTGGCTTCCCCGGTTGTGGCGAAGACCAGATCCGCAGGATGCCGGAAGCTCCGTCCAACGTCATTGCAAACCGCCAGAGCGGTTAGGTCTTGTCTCAAGGCGTCGTCATAGTCATACGGTTCGACGGTGGCGATCAGGCCCTGTACGGTGACTTCGGTGCGCGCAAAGCTGACACAGCCGTTCCCGAATGTGGTTACCGCCACTGTGCCTGGTTGATTGACCTGGAATTCCGCTGGTAGCTCCAGCACGACCGCGCCATCCCGATCCATGATGGAGCCTCGTCGCTCGACGAGTTCTGGACCATCGCACGACGTGGCGATTGCGGGAACCGCGAGAACGCTGACTACCACCAGCCACCGTACGGCGGCGATAGTACCACCGGGTGTTAGCTTGGGCGAGTTCGTAGGGTTCTTCAAATAAGTGCCTGCTCTTCATGCAAGGCAGTGCGCTCGCGGTGCAGCAAGGCTGTCTGGAAGGTGGTTCCGACAGTCATCCTCTCTGGGTCCGGCACTTGGTCGAAGATCGAAATGCCCAAACGCCCTAGATGAAGCATTGCATTGCCCCTGCCGTAACGGTTACCGATACCGTGTCGGCGCCTGAACCGGAAGGCGGGTCCAACACCACAAGCCTGAGCTGGAAGTTGGATGTCCCCGTGTTGAGCGTGACCTCAGGGCCCGTGGCGCCGGGGATGGGACTCGCGGGTGGGCGGTACCACTGATACTGGTACGGTGGAGTTCCGCCAGAGACAGTGCTGTACCATGTGCAAAGCTCGTTTGGCTTCACCTGACTCGGGCCCTCGATCGTCACTGTGAGGGTGAACGGAGGGGGTGGGTCTACCACGGGATCATACTCCGTCTCAATAAACCCGAAATCTCCTTGTATGCCTTGCCACGGGCTGAATACGGCTAATGATGTCGTTGTCTCCCCTTTATGAGTGCCCGCAATCTCGACGTGCGATGAGTCAGCAGCCAGAATGAGAATCGGAGCGCCGCTATCACCCCCTCTGCTCTCGTAGTCGGCTAAGTATTGACACGTAAACCAGTTGGATGATTCGGGTACGAGGACGCATGTGTTTGTAATGTCGCCAGTCTGCTGACCGCTCGTCTGCCCGATCATTCGCACCCCTTGGCCTTGCTGAGGCCACCACCATCCGCCAGTGACGAAGTACTTGGGCTGCGAATGGTCGATAACCCTTGAACCCTCACCTATTGGTCTCGCGATGACACCAACCTCTGCGTCGACGCCGGGATCGTACCGACCGAGGGTCACGTCAGACTCTCGGCACCTGAACCAACCTGGGCATGCCGGGTAGTATCGCCAAAACGGGTCCGCATACTCATAGCCAATTGGATAAGCCAATGTGGGCTGCCCCCAACGATCAACGGGATCGAACCCCGCCAACGTCGAGCTGCAGTGGGATGCTGTCGTGAATATGCGTTGTCCCTGGTAAATCCCGTTGAACCCTAGGGTACAGTCGTCAATGAGTGTGCGAAAAACCTGAAGTCCACCCTGGGCCGTGTCTAGATGCGAATTCAGCGTGTGGCTCTGCGACTGCAGCACACCAACCGCCGTTACTATTGTCGCGGACTCGGGAATACCAAGGGAAGCTAGCTCTCGCGTGATACTCAGACCCTTCTCCGGCGTTGTGACTCCCAGTACGAGTCGATTCAATCCCTCGTTGACATCTAAAAATACTAGACCGTCGAGGTTGTCAATGCCACCCACGACGCGGTCACGCCACGTGGCCAGCTCCTCGAAGTTGAACTCCACCAATACAGCTCTCCCGTCTCCGATTCCTGGACGATCGGCGCGAAGGGGAGCTATCGCTTGTCTCGCTAACGATTCCCGTGACAAGTCAGTCAAGGCGATTTCTAGGTTTCCATCACCATCGAGGTAAACACCGGCGAACCCCGGGACCCGTTTCGCCACCTGCAACAACCAGGCATCGTAGTCCCCCTCTTGGCTGAGGGCAACTTCGACGTCCGCAGCCTGCTGGGCCAACGACGGTCCCTCCGGAGAACTACCGGTGAACTCACCGCACGCGACCATGAAACCGACAGCAACGACGACGCCGAGTGCTTGCATAAAACGAGGCTTTATTGGGCATTTCTGACGCATGATGACAACCCTTCATTCAGAAGATATCGAAGCGACTTCGCAAGGAAGCCACGCTACCTAGACCGGACATCCTACGTCATCAAGCTTCCCACCCTTTGGCGCTCCGCCATGGGCAACGCCAAGATCTCCTGCACTGCAACTGACCTAGGCACATCTGCTAAGGATCGTCACCCTACACAAGACCCAAAACCCGACACGCGATAGCAAGAACGCGGCATCAGGCTTGGGGTTTACCTTGAGACGGCGGCTCAGCGATTCCCTCACGTACTAGCTGCTCGATTCGAGTCAAAAGGTTATACGCGAATTCGCGTGAGCTGGCGGCTGAGGACTGTGCCTAATATCGAACACGGTGCATGAACGCCCGGTGAAATTCGCATTAAGGTCCCCTGCGGCAGGCTACAATAATATTGCAGTTCTGCAATGAATTGACCGCAGCGGTCAGAACGTTGCACTGCTGTAATATTCTACTCGCACTGTCGGTCATTTGGGACATGGGCGACGTGTTCTTGGGTATAGTGATCCTGCCGAATCTCTTGGCGCTCATAATTCTGTCGCCGAAGGTGGCCGAGATGAGCAAGAGCTACTTCGAGCGCAAACCGTGGATCGAGAACGCCGAACTGCACCGGCGTCTAAAAGAAGAGCACAGGCTACACTAAGCCTGATCGGGAAACCTACAAACTGTAGTTGGGAGACTCGCGCGTGATCACGACGTCGTGCGGGTGAGACTCGCGCTGTCCGGCCGGCGTCACCTGCACGAACTCGGTATTGCACCGTAGTTCGTCCAGCGTGGCTGCGCCGCAGTAACCCATCCCGCTCCGGACACCGCGCGTTTGGGTCAAAAGGTTACCGAAATCGCGTAGGCCCGAGGCTCTGAAGCTGAAAGCGGGCCATTGCTAGATCGCCGAGGCGAAGACGACGTAGCGGTTAGCGCACCGGGACTCGCCGCTCGACCGTAATGACTGAATCGTGTTGGCCAACGCTGTCCACCCATTCGTGCAACCCTGTGAACTGGATCGCGGCTTCCCCGGTTGTGGCGAAGACCAGCTCCGCAGGATGTCGGACCAGCATTCGATTGTCATTGCAAACCACCAGACCGGTTAGGTCTTGTCTCAAGCGATCGTCAAAGTCATACGGTTCGACGGTGGCGATCAGGCCCTGTACGGTGACTTGGGTGCGCGCAAAGCTGATACAGCTGTTCCCGAATGTGGTTACCGCCACGGTGCCTGGTTGATTGACCTGGAATTCCGCTGGTAACTCCAGCACGACCACGCCATCCCGATCCATGATGGAGCCTCGTCGCTCGACGAGGTCTGGACCACCGCACGACGTGGCGATGAACGAAAAGACAGCAACCGCTGGTATTAGACGACGCATGTCTAATACTACCCCCTATGCTGTGCCGCGTGCCCCGGAGGTCTTGTGGGGACTGACGCGGTCACTGCAGCGAAGTTGTCGGCACCGTTGCTGCCAATGCACAGGAGCCCAAGAACAGGCATCGGCCCAGCGATTCAAGTTCCCCCTTTATCTCTGTAGGTGCCATGAGCGTGGAAAACGTTACGGCTATGAAATCGACGGCAGCGGGAATGGCGTCCTGCGTAACATCCGCGGGCTTTGTGGCACCTTAGAGAAATGAGGCATTGTGCGGCTACTATGCTACTAGTCCGACCGTGCAATAGGGACTAAAGTACTAGACAGATCAAACCGCCAAGGGGCACCCATAACAGCACAGTTCGCTACGCGGTTTCTCGTAGGATGCGAACCCGTTGCGGGAAGTCGCGTAGCACTAGGTAGGCAGCGGCACCTCGGATGCCGAACCGGGTAGCATATTGTACCCCCTATAGGACACATCATGAGCTATCGAGCAATTCGGTACATGTCTGGTTGCGCTGCCGTGATTCTAATGGCGGCCTGTGTCGATCGAGTCACTTCTGTAGATCCTGAGTCCGTAGACGTTGAGTTCGTCACGGAGATCGCTTTCGGGTCGCCGGTGTCTGATGTGACGATGTCAGCGGGAGTGGGATTAGTGGAGGTGACTGGAACACTCACCACACCGCAAGGCGGCTACGAGCTGCGTGCCGAGTTTGGTCAATCAGGGCGGACTTATGAAGTGACGGTCGTGGCGACCGAAGTTTCGGGGGGTATCACAATTCCGATCCCCTACCGTTATCAAGTCACTTTGCGAGGTCTGCTTGCTGGCACGTATGAGATGCGCGTCGTTCACGCGTTCGAGAGTGCTACCCAGAGTCGCACGGTGGTGTTACAGCGTACGTTGGAAGTTCAGTAATACCGATGTTACGGGTTTTTTTGCGTCCCGTTTCCCCATTCGCTCCAATGTTCCGCAGGTGTCGATCTGCGCCAGCAATGGCCGCATTTGCAGTGTTGGCCGGCTCCGTATTCGGGGAGGTCGGCTGCGGCGACTCGACCGGAATGCTCTGCACTTTGGCCGGGTGCAACAGCGGTGTAACGGTGCAGGTTACGCCGTTGCCTACAGGCCCCTTTCGAGTTGAGGTCTCACCCCTAGGGCATCCTGTATCGTTTGTTCGCGATTGCGAAGATCCCGCAGACTGTGCGAAGATTTTCTTTCCCAGCTTTATCCCAGAAGCAGTGAGTGTCCGTGTTACCACCGCCAGCGACACCGTATTTGTGGAAATAGTACAGCTCGAATACCGCGAGTTCCGGCCAAATGGACCGAGATGCGGTCCGGTATGTCGGAACGCTGACCTGGACATCCCGCTGCCCAACTGATCGTGGGGCGCAGTGTAATGCCTATGAAATCTCCGGTGTCAAACCGCCGTAAGTTCATTTTGGACGGGCGGTCCAACTCTAACGAGAAGTCGCCAGTCGCAACTGTGATGCTCTGCATTGTGATCTCCGCTCAGGCATGTTCCTATCCTGGGCCGGCGCCGCGACCGGCGGCATTTGACTGCTACACAATTCAAGTTCTGCATTGGACTGACAGGACGGCGCAGGTGACAGGCTTGCCCAAGCTGCCACCGGCGATCCGTCTCGACTCAGTATCGAATCTTTCAAACGTCCGGGTAGTGAGACTGCCGAAGGACTGGAAATTTCAAGGGCAGCTTTGGGCTAACTGGGACAATAGACTGAGGCGATGGTGGCGGACGCCAGCGGATAGGCTTGTTTTCGACCGGCTCGATCAGCCACACGATCTGGCTGGCGACTCCATTGCAGTAAGTTGGAACAGCCCGGTGGGTAGTGTTGTGGCGTTTCTGGCGGCGGTTCCCGATGGGTATGCCGGAATTGGGCAGCTCTATCCCCGCCAGCTGGCGCGCGATCTTCCTCCCCTCTGGGTTTATCTGCGCCGATTGAGTTGCTCGGACTGGGGAGGAGCACGATTGATTTGAACATCCGTCCGAAGCGAAAAGAGGACCCAGGAGCTGCTCGAGCAGCTCGCACTCCGGAACGAGGCCCGAGGATCGTGTGTGTGAGCCGATCGCAATCCCGAACGTGACGAGGTTGCGAAAAACGAAGGGACTGCGGCGAGCCGGCCCGATCTTCGCCTTTCCAACTAGTCCGACAGTGATGTAGGAACTATACTTTCCCAGAAGGAAGGGGACGAATCGTGACACGACCGACATCGCACATTGGCCATTGGTTGAATCGAGGGATTCTTGCACTGCTGGGCATCGTGCTGACCCTGTTCGGAGCCGGGGTTTTGGGTTGGAGCCTTGGCAGCGGGCCCCTCGTAGCACTCGGGAGTTGGAGCCTCGGCCGTGGGCCCCTCGTACCACTCGGCCGAGTCGTGTCACTGGCCGTAGCAATCGGCCTCCTGAGCGTCGGACTGCACCAGCTCTACCGCGCGGCTACCGGACGCTTCCCTGTGTGGTTTTCCGACTTCGTACTGCACGTTGGGGGCCTGGGTGCCTCTGGAGGTCCCAAGGCCGATTGATCGCGGACCACGATTCGGTCGCTTGGTTCTTCCGGTAGAACGATGCGAACCTGGTACGGGAGTCGCGTAATACTAGCTTGGACAGCTCACTCGAAAGTGAACAGACGAGGAGAATGGACCATCACTGAAGGCCCGACTGCAGAGGATTACTACCAAGCGATTGGCAGACTCGTCGTGCAGTTTGAGCATGCCACCGAAAGCATGCGAATTTGGATAATGGACGCTGCCCACTTGTTCAACTACGTACCCCTCCAGTTTACGGCTCGTACCTTCATGCATCGGATGACCGCAAGAGAAATTGGTGAGGTTCTCAGAGCCCTACTTGCTGGGTTTAGATTTCCGCCGATCAACAAAGAAGAGGAAACGGTAACATTGTCCGAGAATGATCTCCGGGTCGTCAAGAACATTTCGGATCGATGGCTGGCCTTGTGTGAACGGCGAAACGAGGCAGTGCATAGCGCTTGGTTCATAGGGTGGAGCGGTGAGAAGAATGGCGTGGTGGCACCGGGGTATCGGCGCAATAAACAGGGGCTAGCTGCGGATGCGCGGTACCGAACAATTGATGAGTTTCGCGAAACTGGGGAACAAGCCAAGGAGTTCACTCACCTGATACAAGTTCTACGGTCGCTGTTCGTAGTGCGCCTCATGCACTTCAAAGGCCCCGAAGGGTTTGATCACTTCTTTCCCGCCGACATCCCTTTTGATGATGACGGCAACGTCCAGATACCAAAGAACATCAAGGGGGGTGGCTCGCCTCCATGAGACTGAACCGTAACCTCGCACCACACCGCTCGCACAATCGCAGCGGGCGCCTCTCTTGACAAAGTCTTGACAGAGTGAGATTCTCCGCTGAGAAGCCCAGTCGCTCGGAGGCTACCATGCGTTGCGCCGTTTTCATACGTCGTCCTACCTTGCTCGTTGCCACAGTCTCCTCACTGTGCCTCGTTGTTGGATGTGGTTCTGCTTCCGGTAATGTTCTCGATGAGGGTGAGGACGCTCTTGTACTCAGCGTCAGCCTAGGGCCTGATAGTGTGATGATGGCGGTCGGAGACAGTGTCCTGTTTGAGGCTAGTGTGTTTGCCCCGGTTTCTATGCGCCCGTCCCTGAACTGGTTCATCCGTGACCAGTCCGTGGGTACGTTGGTCGACCAGATCGGACCGGTCGTACGTCCTTACACTGTAAACTTTGAAGCCAAGACAGTCGGTACGACGTACGTCGTAGCCATTCTCGGGGACACAGCTGCACGGGACTCGGCGATAGTCATTGTGCAGTAGACACCCGGGCTTCCTCACACCTCCACCAAATTCCCCTGACCGTCAGTACTGAACCATAACCTCGCACCACACCGCTCGCACAATCACATCAAATCCCTTTCTTGACGATGTCTTAACGGACACAGAGTAGCTTCTGCGCCCGTCACAAACCCTCGGTTGCACCAACTCGACACCGGTGGGAGCCGTCAAGCCACATGTTGCATCATCTCCACGAAACGAGCACTACTGGCTGCTGCATCTCGCTACAAGTCATTCAAACACAATCGTTTGATGGTACTCGACTTTGGCACGCGAGTTGCCTTTTCGATCGCTCGGAGCACATGACCAAACGCCGGGCTCGTAGCACAGCACGCTAATCATCGGAGATGCACATGCCGTCTGAGGCAGCGGTCTTAAGCTTGAACCATACATGCTCGCCCGACTCAGAGGTCAAGGTGCTGGGACAGATGCGCGAGGACTACGCGGATATCCTCAACCTCTCTGCACTGCAGTTCGTCGCTGAGTTGCATCGAGAGTTCGAGGACAGGCGTAGTGGTCTACTGGGACAACGCATAACCTGCCAACAGCATATTGATCGAGGACACTTGCCAGACTTTCTGGAGGGAACACGGGAGGTCAGAGAGTCTGACTGGGCGGTCGCTTCCATACCCGACGATCTAATGGACCGGCGCGTAGAAATTACCGGACCCGTCGACCGAAAGATGATCATCAACGCACTTAACTCGGGTGCGAATGTGTACATGGCCGACTTCGAGGACTCCACATCCCCCCAGTGGAGCAACATCATCGAGGGACAGATCAATCTTCGTGATGCCATAAGCGGCACAATCGATTTTACGAGAACCGACGGCAAGCATTACCAACTCAACGACAAAATAGCCACGTTGATGATGAGGCCACGAGGGTGGCACCTCGACGAACGGCACATTCAGGTTAGTGGACACCCAGTGTCGGCGTCCCTCTTCGACTTCGGGATCTTCTTCTACCATAATGCCAACACACTGATCCAGCGTGGCAGTGCACCATATTTCTATCTCCCAAAGCTGGAGAGCCACTTAGAAGCACGCCTGTGGAACGACGTATTCAGTTTTGCACAGGAATACCTGGGCATACCCCATGGAACGATCCGAGCCACCGTACTGATCGAAAACGTTCTGGCTGCGTTCGAGATGGACGAGATACTCTGGGAATTGAAGGAACACTCAGCCGGACTCAACTGCGGTAGATGGGACTACATCTTCAGCTTCATCAAGAAATTCCATAACAAGCCGGAATACATACTGCCCGATCGCGGGCAGGTCACCATGGATCGTCACTTTCTGAAGTCATACGTCAATCTTCTAATCAGTACTTGCCACAGGAGAGGTATACATGCGATTGGTGGCATGGCGGCGCAAGTACCGATCAAGAACGACCCGGAAGCCAACGAGGCAGCCCTGCAGAAGGTCAGGCAAGACAAAGTAAGAGAGGTCAAAGCGGGTCACGACGGTACATGGGTGGCTCACCCGGGGTTGGTGAGCATTGCCAGAGACGTGTTCGACCAACACATGACCGGTCAACACCAGATCCACCGGAGACGCGAGGACGTCTGCGTAACCGCCAGCGATCTCTTGACCGTTCCAGACGGCACGATCACCGGTGCCGGGCTACGACACAATGTGAACGTCGGAGTGCAATACCTCGAGTCATGGCTAGACGGGGCGGGCTGCGTACCCATCTACAACCTGATGGAGGATGCAGCAACTGCCGAAATATGTCGTTCTCAGCTGTGGCAGTGGGTCAAACACGGGGCGAAACTCGATGACGGTCATACCGTTACAGCCGAGCTGGTCCGCCAAGTAGTTCGAGACGAACTGGAGAACATCAAGGCCGCGCGACATGGCGGCATGTCTCCGGGCGGACTCCCGTTAGCAGCGAGAATATTGGAACGTCTAATGACGGCAAGTCACTTCGGTGACTGGCTCACAACGACGGCCTACGAGTATCTCGACTAGTCCCTTACATGGTGAAGCTCTCATGAATAAGAAGATATTTGCTGGACAATACCAACATTCCTGGAACCATGATCCGCGCTGGGAAGGCGTCACACGACCCTACACCCCTGAAGATGTTTGGAAGCTGGCCGGCACCGTGCGACTGGATCACACGTTGGCCCGACTGGGCGCAGAGCGGCTGTGGGCGCTTCTCGAAGACGAGCCGTACCTACCGGTGTTGAGTGCGATCACCGGTTGCCAAGCCGTGCAGGAAGTGAAGGCCGGGCTCAAAGCCATTTACGTCAGCGGTTGGCAGGTCGCTGGAGACATGAATGATGCGGGAGAAATATATCCCGACTTGAGTCTCTACCCCGTCGACAGTGTGCCCAACCTAGTTGCGCGCATCAACAAGGCCCTCCTCCGTGCCGATCAGACCCACCATGTCCGAGGTGATGACGATGTCGACTGGATGGTGCCGATTGTCGCCGACGCGGAAGCAGGGTTCGGCGGTGTGTTGAACGCCTACGAGCTAATGAAGCAGATGATCGAGAAGGGCGCGGCTGCCGTGCACTTCGAGGACCAACTCGCGTCCGCAAAGAAGTGTGGACATCTGGGCGGCAAAGTGCTGGTTCCAACCCAAGAGTTCGTGCAGAAATTGATCGCGGCTCGGCTGGCCGCTGACGTATGTGGAGTCCCAACCGTGATCATCGCTCGTACTGACGCTCTCAGTGCAGGGTTGCTGTCGTCTGATAGCGATCCCTACGACAGGGAATTCACGACCGGCGAACGCACACCCGATGGATTCTGCATGGTCCGAACCGGAATCGACTCGGCCATAGCGCGCGCGCTAGCCTACGCGCCATACGCCGACATGTTGTGGTTCGAGACCTCGCGACCAGATGTCGTCGAGGCCAAACGGTTCGCTGCTGCGATACACGACAAGTTCCCCGACAAGCTTCTAGCATACAACTGCTCCCCGTCCTTCAATTGGAAGCTGCACTTGGGAGACCAAGCAATAGAAGATTTCCAGAAAGATCTGGGCGCGATTGGATACAAATTCCAATTCGTGACCCTATCGGGCTTCCATGCCATCAATCACGCCACCTATGCGCTTGCCAAGGATTACAGCAGACGCGGTATGGCGGCGTACGCCGAGCTGCAAGAGAGTGAGTTTGCCTTGGAGGATGAGGGCTATGAGGCTACCAGACACCAAGAGTTCGTCGGTGCCGGCTACTACGACGCCATAGCACGGGCCGTAAGCATTGGAAAATCATCTACGCTAGCCCTCGAAGGCTCCACTGAACAGGATCAGTTTACACCCGGTCGAACATCACGCATGGTGAAACGGGTTTCATGAGCGGGAGCGGGGAGTGGCCTCCGCCGTCAGCAGACGCAAATTTCTCTCGGCGGCCTCACTCCCCCTCCCTGCTCGCCAAGACATCCTAGGTCGTCAAGCACCTGTACTCCCCAGTCCGCCCCCTCTATCCGTGGATACTCCGACGGTCCCCTCTTTCCAAGGAAGTACGGCGAACCGGCTCAATACCACCTGCGCGATCCGCTCGCCGTGCTCGATGACCGCAGCCCGGTTCGAGATGTTCTTCACCATGACCAGCCATTCGTCGGGATAATCGGCATCGATGGTGCCAGGAGCGTTGGGGAGAATGAGCCCGCGCGTGAACGCGATCGACGATCGAATGCGCACCTGAGCTTCGTAGCCGGCAGGGACACGAGCCTTCAATCCGGTCGGCACGAGCGCCGTATCTGAAGCCTCCAGGACGATTCTACCATCCTCGATATTGACCTCCGACAACTCGCCAGTGGCACCGCTTCGCACCACAACGACACGATCCTTGAGGTATGCCTTAAGATCGTACCCTGCCGAGCCCTCGGTTTGGCGCGCAGGGGGAGCCACGTCATCGTGCAGCGGCTCAAACACAACGGACTGGTCACTGTCTGGCATGGCACCAATTATATCCCCTGAACGGCCCGTATCCCATTCCCGATCGCACTTGACTACCCACAGTCCTTATCCCAAACTTCAATGACCCCTCTCACGAGAGACGCCTATGCCCGAGTATTCTCTCACCGTCAACGGCCGTCGCCGCACAGTCAACGTCGCCGAAGATACACCTCTTCTTTGGGTGATTCGCGACGAACTGGAACTAACCGGTACGAAGTTCGGCTGCGGAATCGGCCAGTGCCGGGCCTGCACCGTTCACGTTGACGGAACCGCAACCTTTTCTTGCCAACTGCCGATAGCCGCTGTGGCGGACCGGAACATTACCACCATCGAAGGGCTGTCTTCCTCCAAGAGCCACCCATTGCAGCAGGCGTGGATCGAGGAAGACGTACCACAATGTGGCTATTGCCAATCGGGTCAGATAATGACGGCCGCGGCATTGTTGGACCAGAATCCCGACCCCACGGACCAGGAAATCGATCAGTGGATGAAGGTGAATATCTGTCGCTGCGGCACATACAATCGCATTCGGCGCGCGGTCAAGCGCGCAGCGGGACAGGGGGTGGACAATGACCGCTAGCCCAGGTGTTTCCAGAAGAGACTTCATCAAGGTTTCTGGTGGTGCGGGTGCCGGTTTGGTCCTGTCGTTCTACCTGCCGGCCAAAGCCCGGGCTTTCATGACAGAGACGGTTGGAGCATTTGAGCCAAACGGCTGGATCAGGATCGGAACAGACGACCTGATCACTTTCTTTGTAAGCGAATCCGAGATGGGCCAGGGCATTATGACATCCCTGCCGATGATTCTCGCCGAGGAACTGGAAGCAGATTGGACCAAGGTGAGTGCGGAACACGCTCTAGCCGACCGATCGAAATACGGCAACCAAGGAACCGGCGGTAGCACGAGCATACGTACCAACTACGACAAACTCAGAAAGGCCGGAGCAGCGGCTCGTGAGATGCTGATTTCGGCGGCGAGTGAGACTTGGGGCGTAGACCGAGGCACCTGCCGGGCAGAGAATGGAGCAGTGGTACATCAAGCATCGGGCAGGAGTTTGTCTTACGGCAAGCTCGCCGACAAAGCTTCGACGCTCACTCCGCCCGACGATCCGCCGCTCAAAGATCCCAAGGATTTCCGCATCATTGGGAAGCCGACAAAACGGCTGGACACGCCGCTCAAAGTGAACGGCAGCGCTGTTTACGGCATCGACGTCAAGGTGCCCGGGATGCTCATCGCACAAGTCGTACGTCCGCCCGTGTTTGGCGGAAAGGCGCGCAGCTTCGATGCCAGTAAGGCCCTCGGTGTATCCGGAGTCAGGCACGTGGTCGAGATCCCCACGGGCATAGCCGTCGTTGCCGACAGCTATTGGACGGCGAAGAAAGGTCGCGATGTTCTCGACGTCATTTGGGACGACGGCGGACATGGCGATCTAACGAGCGACCAGATCACAGAAGAGTGCCGCAGGCTGGTGGACAACGGGGCGGAAGCCCGTAACGACGGCGATGCGAAGCGTGCCGTTGCCACCGCCGCCAAGAAAATTGATGCGGTCTATATGGTTCCCTACCTCGCTCACGCCACGATGGAGCCGATGAACTGCACGGCCGATGTCCGAGCCGACAGTTGCGAGATATGGGCCCCAACCCAATCCCCTAGTGGCTCGCAACGGGTGGGCGCAGAGATCACCGGGCTCTCAGCCGAAAAGATTACGGTTCATACCACCTTCATGGGTGGCGGATTTGGCCGCCGTTCGGAAACCGACTTCGTGCAAGATGCGGTGCACACCTCAAAGGCCGTAGGCAAACCGGTCAAAGTGATTTGGACACGTGAGGATGACATGCGGGGCGGCTGGTACAGACCGACCGCGTACAACACGTTTAGTGGAGCGGTAGACGACACCGGTTTGCCGGTCGCCTGGGTGCACAAGATCGCGAGCCCATCGATCTTCGAAGCCAAGGGATTCCTCCGGGGTCCGATTGACGGAGCCGCGGTAGAGGGTGCCCAAAACATACCTTACAGCATCGACAACGTGCACGTCACGTGGGCCAAACCAGACCTTCCGATCACGGTCCACTGGTGGCGCTCGGTGGGCAGTTCGCAGAACGCGTTCGTCACCGAGAGTTTCTTCGACGAACTCGCTGCACTAGGTGGAAGGGACCCGTTCGAACTCCGACGGCTGCTGCTCGCAGATAAGCCACGTCATAGGCGAGTCCTAGAGACGGCAGCGAGAGAGGCCGGTTGGGGCACGCCCCTGCCGGAGGGTCAGGCACGCGGAATAGCGGTGCACGAGTCGTTCGGGAGTTTTGTGGCGCAGGTGGCGGAAGTGTCGATACGCGACGACGGTTCGGTTCGCGTACACCGGGTGGTCTGTGCGGTTGACTGCGGACACGTGATCAATCCAGACACGATCGTGGCACAGATGGAAAGTGGCATCGTCTACGGCCTTTCCGCGGCGCTTTACGGCAAGATCACGATCGAAAGTGGCCGCGCTGCTGAAGGAAACTTCGACAAATATCCTGTATTACGGATCGACGAGATGCCCCGTGTGGAGACGCATATCGTGACGAGCGGAGACGCGCTTGGTGGCATCGGCGAGCCGGGGCTGCCGCCGATTGCGCCTGCAATGTGCAACGCCATCTTCGCGCTCACGGGCAAGCGAATCCGCACTCTACCGATCGGCAAGGTAGTTTAGCGTCAAGCAGTGAGGGACGGCCTAGGTCTTCTCCTTTAGCCGTCCCTCCTGCTGCAACGCACGACGCAACAGAAACTCTATTTGACCGTTGAGACTCCGCAAATCGTCGGCCGACCACCGTTGGATCGCGTCCAGAACCTTGCGGTCGATTCTCAAGAGAAAAGGTTTTCGCTGAGCCACGGTAGTCTGCTAGTATAGCGATCCTGCATTAACGACCGGCTGCGTAGCCCGGTCGGAGCAAAGCACGACCAGCAAGTTGCTGACCATTGCCGCCTTTCGCTCCTCGTCCAATTCTACGATGCCCCTCTGCGAAAGAAAGTCGAGTGCCATGTCAACCATTCCGACGGCACCCTCGACGATCTTTGTGCGCGCGGCAATGACAGCGCTGGCCTGCTGCCGTTGTAGCATGGCGTGAGCGATTTCCGGCGCATATGCCAGATGGCTGATTCGAGCCTCGATCACCTCTACACCGGCCTTCTCCAACCGCGCCTGCACCTCTCCTCTTAACTGCTCGGAGATCTGGCTGGTGTGACTACTGAGGGCCACGTCACCGTGTTCGTGCGCATCGTAGGGATAGTCTGTTGCCAAATTGCGTAGCGCAGCCTCACTCTGGACGTGGACGTAGTTTACGTAATCGTCCACCTCGAACAGCGCCTCGGCAGTGTCTACCACTTTCCAGACCACCACCGTCCCGATCTCGATCGGGTTGCTGGTGGAGTCGTTCACCTTGAGCTTTCCGGTTTCGAAGTTCCGCACCCTCAGAGAGATCTTGCGCTTCAGCAAGAACGGATTCGACCACCTGAGTCCGGGTGTTTTGACTGTTCCGCTGTAGCTGCCAAACAGTTGGAGCACCCTGGCTTCGTTCGGGTTCACCATAAAGAACCCGATCGAGATAACGAAGACGAATGCCCAAACGAACACCGCCGCAATGATACTCGGCACGTTCGTAGCCATGGTTGCTTTGACAAACCAAAGGATGGTGCCAGCATGCGCTGCCAGCAGGACAAAAAGCATCGTGAATCCCGATACCGAGTGCGCTTGTTTTTCGCGTATCATCATTCCCTCCCATTTGCTGATATTGTAATGATATCATATTGATGTCATTAATTCAAGGGTGCAGGTGGTGCACCCCTAGACATTCCCGACCCGCCTCCGTATCCCTCCATCCTAGCAAACACTGCCGGAGTCGGGAGTCTCTATGAAGCGTATTGTTGTAAGCTTGGTCTGCTCGCTGTTGATACTGCCGTCCGCGAGCTTCGCCCAAGAGTCAGTCAAAGATTACACGAAGGACTTCGAGCGGCGCGACGGATTCTTCCCCCTCTATTGGGATTCCGCGCAGGCCCAGCTGCTACTCGAGATCCGGAGCATGGACGAAGAGTTCCTATATCTCACATCCCTGGCTACGGGCTTTGGCAGCACACGATTGGGCCTGGACCGCGGCGCCATCAACAGCTCCTCCATCGCCCGATTCGAGCGCGTGGGAACCAAGGTATTTCTTGTTCTCACCAACCCCCGATTCCGAACCCTGGACGAGTCGAACCCTGCTCTGGTCCGTTCCGTGGAGGAATCGTTTCCGACATCCACTGTAGCGGCGTTCGACATCGTCGCTGTGGGCAAGAATGATGAACATGAAAACGCAGTCTTGGTGAACGTTAGCGATTACTTCCTGCAGGACCACGCAGGTGTGGTTCGTCGGCTGCGCGTGGAGAACCAAGGTTCGTTCGGCTTGAATAAGGACAGGAGCAGGATCTATCTGCAGCGGACAAAGGGTTTCCCCGACAATACCGAGGTAGAGGTCGTGCTGACTTTCACAGCCACCGACCCGGGCAGAGTAGTGAGATCTCACGTACCCGACCCCCGAGCCATCACGCTGCGGCAACATCACTCTCTGGTGCGCCTGCCGGATGACGGCTATGTCCCGCGCAGGGGTGACCCGCGCATCGGCCTATTTGGGATTTCCTTCTATGATTTTTCGCAGACATTCGACGATGAATACCGATCGCGCTACATCCAGCGACATCGCCTCAAGAAGACGAACCCGATGGCCGACCTGAGCGACCCCGCCGAACCAATCGTCTACTACTTGGATCGCGGAATGCCCGAGCCATATCGATCGGCCATACGAGATGGCGCCATGTGGTGGAATAAGGTGCTCGAGTCCGCCGGGTTCACAAATGCGTTCCGCATTGAAGACATGCCGGACGACATGGATCCGATGGACGCCAGATACAACGTGATCCAGTGGGTCCATCGGAGCGATCCTGGTTCCTCGATAGGGCCGTCATTCGTGGATCCCCGAACCGGGGAAATTATCAAGGCCGCAGTGCGGATGGATAGTTACCGGTCGCTCACAGACTTCAATGTTTACGCCGGCACGAACCCCGACGTGAGTGAACCCACTACTCCCAATCCGGACTGGCTGGCTTCGCTCGACCCCACGGTCACCGCCGAAGAGTTCACCATGGCTCGTCGACGACAGCACGCGGCCCATGAAGTTGGCCACACCCTGGGACTCTCCCACAATTTCGTGGCGGCCGCCGATGGACGAGCGTCAGTCATGGACTACCCCGGACCACTTATCAAACTGGTCGGCGGTCAGGTAGATCTGTCAGATGCATACCGTCCGGGACCGGGCGCATATGATTCGCTCGCGATTCGGTACGCCTACTCCGAATTCCCCCCAAGCCAAGAAGAACAGGGACTCCAGGCGATAGTCGATGAAGGAATGGAGCGTGGCATCCGATTCATCGCCGACGGCGACAACGCGAGCTGGGGATCCTTCCCTGAGGTTACCCCGTGGACCAACGGTAGCGATGCTGTCGAGGAGCTGTCTCGAGTGATGGATGTGCGCCGGGAACTGATCAGAAAATTCGACGCGCGGGCTATCGGAGATGGACAGCCCATGGCGCTCCTCAACAGAAGGTTTGTACCAGTGTACCTCCACCACCGCTACGCACTTGAAGCTGCGATCAAGGCGGTGGGCGGTATGGAGTATCGCTACGCCGTGAGAGGGGACCCGCTGAGCGTAACGCAGATCATAGCACCGGAGCGCCAGCGTAGGGCCCTCGAGCAAGTGCTCGATGCGCTCGAGCCGAGCGAATTGGACATACCCGAACGGATCATCGAAATCATGGCTCCTCGGGCATTCGGCGAATCCAGGGATGAGTGGTACTTCGGGGCCAAAGCAGCTCCCGCATTCGACCAGTTGGGCACGGCGCGCACTCTGGCCACCATGGTCATCGACAACCTGCTCGCTCCGGAGCGCACGGCACGCCTAGCGGCCTTTAGCGCCCGGAACAGCGAATCGCCAGGGCTGGAGGAAGTGATCGCCCGCGTTATCGAGCGCACCTGGGGCGCTCTAATAGGCGGGCCCCAAGCACCACTCCGGCGCGTAGTACAGAGAGTGGCCGTGGACCAATTGATCGACCTGGCGGGCAACGCCGACGCCACCGTCGAATCTCGTGCCGCTGCTGAATGGGGTCTCCGTAGAATCTCAGAGATGATCCAGAGTCGCATTGCCAGGCTCCCGGAAGAAGAGGCTCATCAAGCACTGGCAGCGGCAGATATTCAGCGCTTCCTCAATAGAAGTGCCGGCGCCACCGAACGAACCAAGCCGCTGAAGGCCCCGCCCGGGACCCCGATCGGGGGACGTTAGGGGACCGCATCCGTCATGGGTAAGAACATGATTGGGTTATTGCTACTGGTCTTCGTGCCAGTGGCATTGGTACTCGATCTTGGCGTCCATGCGCCGGCCACGTGGGTCTTTGTTGCCTCTGCCCTTGCGGTGATTCCGTTGGCCGGCCTGATGGGCCAGGCCACCGAGCACCTCGAGGAACATGTTGGTCCTGGTTTGGGAGGACTCCTCAACGCGACTTTCGGCAATGCCGCCGAACTGATAATCGCGATCATTGCGCTACGTGCGGGACTATACGACCTTGTCAAAGCCTCGCTCACCGGTTCGATCATCGGCAACGTGTTATTCGTCTTCGGTCTCTCGGCTCTACTGGGAGGCCTCGGTTCCAAGACGCTCAAGTTCAACCCTACGGCTGCAAGTCAAAGCGCCTCGTTGCTGCTCCTGAGTGCGATCGGGTTAGTAGTGCCCGCGATCTTTCACATGGTTTCCGGAGGTGGAGCGGCCGCGAACGAACAAACATTGAGTCTGCTTATCTCGATTGTTCTCATGGTGACCTACATACTCTCACTAGTCTTCTCTCTTCGGACACACCAGCACCTCTATGCCGGGATGTCCCCCGAATTCGAACCGCAGCCCCAAACACCCAGCTGGTCGCTCCGCAAAGCAATCACCGTACTGCTGCTAGCGGCTGGTGCGATCGGTGTGATGAGTGAGTTGTTGGTGGGATCCGCCGAGAGCGCTGCTGAAACCTTCGGGATGAATCACGTCTTTGTTGGGGTAGTTCTGCTGGCGATCATAGGCAATGCTGCGGAGCATTCGACCGCGGTTCTGGTCGCGATGAAGAACAAGATGGACCTCAGTATCAACATAGCTCTTGGATCGTCTTTACAGATTGCTCTCTTCGTGGCACCACTTCTCGTGTTTCTGAGCTACATGGTTGGGCCTTCCCCGATGGACTTGAGATTTACCGCGATGGAAGTGCTGGCTATCGCAATGTCGGTCGGAGTGATTCTCGCGATCGCGCAAGACGGAGAAACCCACTGGATGGAAGGAGTATTACTACTCGCCGTTTACGCTATTCTTGCAATGGCGTTCTTTTTTCTGCCGGCGTAGGCCTGCTCTCCCCTACATCCCGGCAAAAGCCTTTGCAATCCGCAGTGGCGCGTCTCTGAACCCCGCGTTTGAAATGTTCGTCGTAAGCGCAAGTACCAGCTTCGCGCTCGGGATGATGAGAAGCAGGCTGTTTCCTCCCACCGATCCACCACCATGCCACACGGCGGGAACATCACCACGCTCACCCATAAACCAGCCGATGCCGTAGCCTATATCTTCACCAGCCGAATTCTTTTGCGACGTCCACATCATTTGAACCGTCTCAGGCTTCAGAAAATCCCGTAGCAAGAGCGCATTGGCGAAAGTAAGCAGGTCCTCGGGTGTCGAAAGGAACCCACCACCTGCCCACTTGTAACTGTTGTCCACATACGGCGCGTTGATGAGGCTGCCTTCCCCGCTGCGAACATAGAAACCCGTGCGGCCGACGATGATGCTATCGGTGTGACCGGCTACTGTATGACGCATCCCTAGTGGACCGAAAACATGGTCGCTCATGTAGGCAAGGAATCGTTCGCCTGAAGCGCCTTCCACAACGGCGCTCAGCAGGTTCCATCCGTAGCTCGAATACGAGTACTTTGTGCCGGGAGAAGTCAGCAATGTGTCGTTCTTGAAGATATCCAAGCCGTCCGACACAGTGCCGTACCGTCTGCTGTTAAGCATTTCCCTGCCGTCATAATGTCGTATGCCTGCAAGGTGTCCGGCCAGCAATCGAACCGTCACTTCTCCCTTTTCCTTCTCGGGAAACGACGGAACATAACTCTGAACCGGCGAATCAAAGTCCAATTTGCCCTGCTCATACAGCTGACCCAGCGCGACTGACGTCAGTGATTTTGATACGCTGCCGATACGGAATTTGGTGGTCGACGTTACCGAGGTTTGCTGTTCCAAATTGGCATATCCAAATCCTTCGGACCAGACCACATTGCCGTCCATGCTGACCGCTATCGAAAGACCCGGGATGTTGCGCGCTCGCATGACAGAGTCGATAAGCGTACGGCTCTGATTCACGACCTCGGTGTAAGAACCCGGAGCCGGGGCGGTTGCAACCCGACTGACCTGCGCTACCGTCGTTGCCGGCGTTACGCTAACAAAGATTGCAAGTGCTGTAGCAGTTAGCAATCGGCGAATGTTCATATCAACCTCCCGTGGTGTCCACGTTCTTGCTCTTGGCAGACGGAATGATCAAGCCCGGCAATGCCCAGGTTATTTCGCCGGCGTCCACTACCATGGTACCGTTCACCATCACATAGTCAATGCCGCTCGGGTACTGGTGGGGCCTGAAGAAAGTGGAGTTGTCTTTGAGCTTCGCGAGATCCATCACTACCAGATCGGCGATGAATCCCTCCTGTATCAGGCCTCTGTCCTTTAGTCCCAGTATCTGAGCGGGCAACGAACTTGCCGACCGAACCGCATCCTCCACTGAGATAATTCCGCGCTCAATGGCGTATCGTTGAATCTTTCTTGGGTAGGTACCGTACACGCGCGTGTGAGTTGGACCATCCTCGGGCAACGTTATCCAACCATCGGTAGCCGTAGCCGTCCAAGGCTGTGAAGCGTACGGTTCGATGTCATATTCCGACAGTGAAAAACCACGTAATCTGGCGCCACCTCGCCGACCGGACTCGCCCTCCAACTGTAACGCTATTGCCATATCGACAGGCGTAATGCCGCGAGCAACGGCCAGTTCTTCAATGGACTTTCCAACATAGCTCGAATCTACGAAGGCCATCACTACAACCTGTGATGCACCACCTCGCCGCTGAATCTCGTGCGCTATGTCGCCACGCAATGCAAGGGCGGCAACCTCGTCGTTCATTATCGCTTTTACTCGGCCGGCAAAATCTTGCTGCCTCCTACGCTCCCCACGAGATGATTGCCAGACCCAACTTGGAATGAGCACCGTGTTGCCGTCGCTACCGGTAGTATTGTAGGGGTATTGGTCGGCGTAAACCGACACACCATCCGCGCGCGCCTCGTTGATGAGTCGAATTGCTGCGCTGGACGCACCCCAATAGTCGGCACCCTTTGCCTTGATATGGCTTGCGACGACCGTAGCACCCGTTCGGCGCCCTATCTCAATGGTCTCGCGCACAGCATCCAGTAGACTGGGAGGACGTTGGTCGTACTGACTCGGCCAATACCACATCGGGTCGGCGCCTTCACTCCGCTCGTGCGATATGTACACGCCACCATAGGGTACTATTTCTTCGGTCAACGCCACTACTTCGTCGGTGGTGCTCCAGCGACCTGGTGCGTATTCCAGTCCAGCCGACATCCCAGATGCTCCCTCTTCCATTCCCTGCCGAACCAAGGCCCGCATTTGTTCTACTTCGTCGTCCGTTGCTGCCCGGCGAAAATCACCTCCCATTACTTCGCGGCGCACCGTCCCGTGCCCGACCATGAGTATGGTATTGGGCCCGAACCTGAGCCTTTCCAGCGCGCTGCGCTGCTCGGCAATGGGCCAAACCGATCGGCCGTCTTGGTTCACTACCACGGTGGTGATGCCTTGCGCAACGAGATTTGGCGCCGCACGACGATGCGGGTCCGGGTTCCTGAGCCCGCGCGGCCCGTAGATCGGCCCACCTGCGTGCGAGTGTAGATCGATGAAACCAGGTACCACGATCTTGCCCTTGGCATCGATCGTTCTTGCCGCACTCGCGTGCTCCAAGCGGCCGATCGCGGCTATTCGGTTAGCACGAATTCCGACGTCTCCGTAGCGCCATGGGTTACCCGCCCCATCTATGATCTTTCCACCGACGATGATTAGATCGAACTGCGGAGTCTGGGCAATTGCGCTTTGGATCGGGACAACACACAGTGCGGACAGGATCAGAGTGACCAGGACGGATCGCTTCATTCGTTCTCCAGAGCAGTGAGTATGGTCAAGTCTATTGTCGGTGCGTTCGCAAGAGCACCGTTACGGTCCCTAGCTGCCCAACCAATACGCGATCTTCATCGCCAACACCTGGGTCCCCTCGGCCGAGAACGCATCGGCCAAACCGCTTCCGATCCTGAAGGAGGCATCGTCAATGCGGTCGCGCCGGTCCTGTTGCCAAACTAGGAAGAGCGTCGAACCGGGGCCAAACTCCCACCGCAACACCAGGTTGGTACGAAGCGATACAACACGGAAGTCGGGGTCTCCAAACGTGAAGTTTGCTGTGCCATCACGATCCACGTCCACGGCCACATCGACACCCCCACCAGGCCGGTCTAGCCGGTCAGGCCCGAGCACGTCGAAGCGGTCACCGTAGGCGCTAGCGCGCGGATCGTCGACTAGCTTGATCGATTCGTATTCGCCGGTCGATACGAACGGCTGCGCATACAGTTCGAGCGACAGTCGAGGTGTCAGTGCCAGATCTCCTCGCAAAGTGATAGAGAATTCCTTGCGATCGAGACGTCCGAATACATAGAAGGTCGAATCGAGCGCTGTCTCGCTGGTGAGAAATTGCCGGTCGGACGTGTTGAACGTCGCATCGGCATCAAGCGTCAGTGAAAAACCGCCCGGCGGTCTGAGTCGGAAGCCGGTGTCTAGCCTCAACGTAGTAGCTTGGGATTCATCCTCTCGCGAGTACGTTACTCCTAAGTCGCCCGATATGCGCCGCCTGAAGTCCGTACGTCCCCGCCAGCTCCCTTGCCAGCGTCCCGGCTGAGTCAAGGCCGGGCCGCCTCTCAACAGTCGAGTCGAAAGGCTCGAGAGGCTGCGCTGGACATTGATATTCATATTCCAGTAGTTGAGAAAATCCGCGTCGATCCTCGTCTGGAATTGGGTCTGCGTGCGCTCGCCCCCGTACGTAAACCGTGCATCTTCCTGGACTCTCCATTCGAACCGCCGAAAGACCTTGCCTGGCTTGAGCCATCGCAGATTGGCTTGCGTTCGCTGTTCGTGAAGATCCGCCTGACGCAGAAACCCTAGGTCGTTGACTTCAAAACCGGGACTCCGCGTAGCGTATCTGGCCTCCCACGTGAAGAACCCGACGACCTTGGCCACCCTCGCATTACCGGCGAATCCCTCCAGTGCGGTGCGTGAGGAGTCCAATGTTGCATAGTCTTTGTCCGGTCTCTGGTAGTAGCGCGCGGAAGCGCGCTGCGTACGGAGTATGGCGTCGGGCGAACCTTCGACTCGGGAACCCATTACGGCCGCCCCGATCTCGTACCGATCGCTGGCGAAGCGCAGGTTCAAATCGGTGCCACCCGAGAACGCCCGCTCGTGCATCTCATTGAAGCTCGCATCGTCGAGGCGCCGCACCGTAGACGTCGCCATCGCGCCATAAGCCACACGCCCACGCGCCGCGTTACGCTGGATCCTCAACGCCGAGTAGCTCGTTAATGGTTCTACAGCAGAGGAACCGCGAAGGCCAACTGAATCGACCAGCGATGCCCTCTCCTTGGCCGTCACAGCCTGCAGCAGCCCGAACGCCCACCCCCCTGAGAGTTGGCCGGTCAACTTGCCGGCCGAAAGGATGGTCGTCTGTCTCATTTGATCCACAAAACCGCCGGCGGCGTCGGGCGAGATCTGCGGGGGCCTACCGATCCGCCGGGTAAACACCAGCCCCTCACTACCCCCACGGGAGAACCCAAAGCGACCCCTCGCGGCCGGCGTAAGACCAAATCTGAAGAGGTTCGTGCCCTCGACGAAGAACGGACGTTTCTCCGGGAAAAAAGTCTCGAAGGCCGACAGATTGACCTCGGCGGCATCTGCCTCAACTTGTCCGAAGTCGGGGTTGGCTGTCAATTCGAGCGTTATCGCGCTCGTGAGGCCGACCTTAAGATCTGCACCGGCCCTCACGGTGGATTGTTGCCCCGTTTCAAACGGATTCCCTGCCTCGGCGGGATCGAACTGCGCACTCCCCGCCGTGTAAGGTAAGAGTTCAACGCGGCGCGGTCGTGGCAGACCTTCCAGGCCCACCAGCGTCGCATAATTCGACACCTCTCCGGCCTGATCCCTGGGGAAGAACGGCCATGATTCGTCCTCATTGCGCCGATTGATCTGACGCCTGAGCCGGATACCGAACACCACCGAATCACCGGCCGGAAACCGCAGTTGCGAGAACGGAATCCGTAGCTCAACCGTCCATCCCAGCGAGTCGATCTTGGTAGCCCAATCGTATACCGGATCCCAAGTATCGTCTCGACCTCGCCCGTCGTCGTATATGAAAACGTCGCGCCGCGAACCCGAGGGATTGAAGGAGAACTCGAAGGCGGTACGACGATCGAAGAACGAGTCGATGAATAGCGAGAAACCATCGGCCGAGGTCCGCTGGTCTCTTCGGGTGAGACGGCCGTAAACCTTGCCCGGATCGCTGTCGTAACCACGGAATGCCACGTACAACGACCGGTCGGTGTATACGAACTTGACTGCGGTCGATTCACTCGGCTCTGCACCTTCAATGGGGTTCCGCTGCAAAAACCGTGTTATCGCAGGAGCCCGCGTCCATGCCTCATCATCGAGTTTTCCGTCGATTACAGGCGCCGCACCCTGCGCCCGCACCGCCCTAATCTCCGTAGGAACGTCACTACCCGGGTTAGCGTCACGATTACCTTGACTGCTCAGGGATTCCTGGACAGGGGATCCCTGAGCCCCCGCCGAACCAGCGGCGACAAGCGAAAGGACAACACTGGCTTTCAGTACTTTAATGTTCATCAACACATCTCTAGGACAGGCAAAGAGGACCCACGCGGCACCATCGCGAATCCTCTCGAGCTAGCGAAAATAGAAGAGACCGGAGATCTTCTGCAAATGTCAATAATCGACACATTCCTTTTCGATCTCGACGGCACACTGATCGATTCAATAGAACTAATCCTCAGTTCGTTTCGACACACTATTCGAGAACACGGTCAATCGGTTCCACCCGACCGTGCGTGGCTCGCCGGAGTCGGAACGCCGTTGCGAACTCAGCTCAAGGCCTTTGCCCGAGACTCCGCCGAACTCGACTCGATGATAACAACGTACAGAAACTACACGCTGGCTCACCATGACGAATCGGTCCGCCCCTATCCCGGCATCAAGCATGCGCTCGAATCACTCCGGAGCACGACGGATCGCCTGGGCATCGTCACTAGCAAAGCCCGGGCCGGTGCGCACCGCGGACTCGAGGTCTGCGAACTCTCAGGCCTGTTCAATACTCTCGTGGCTGCCGACGATGTCACAAAACACAAGCCGGATCCGGCTCCCGTCCTTAGGGCGCTCGAACTCCTCGAAGCCAACGCCAGCCGGACTGTATTTGTGGGAGACTCACCACACGACATGGCCGCCGGACGGGCCGCCGGAGTGATCACCGCAGCTGCCCTTTGGGGACCCTTCGAGCGTAGCGACCTCGACAGTCCGCCGCCGGACCGCTGGTTGACCCAGCCCTCTGAGATCGCCACCTTCGCAACCAGAACCGACTGCAGGGGCTAGCCTCCACCACATCGGGGTGGGGGGGGCAAATCCCGGCAACAACTCTCAGGCCGCTATGCCTAATGTTACGAACTGGTTCCAAGAAACGTTGAACTTCGTCCCAGGCGCCCAGGGAAAGCTGATCTGGTCGCTAATCATCGTACTGGGCCTGGCGATCCTGCGCCGCATTGTTCTGACCATAGTGCGGAAGAGGATCGAAGACGTCCGTACAGTGTACCGGTGGCAAAAGACATCGCGGTATGCCGCCGTCGGCGCCGGACTCGTGATCGTCGGAGCCCTTTGGTCGGAGATACTCCAATCTCTAGGAACTTTCTTCGGACTGCTGAGCGCCGGTCTGGCCATCGCCCTCAAGGATATTGTAGTCAACTTCGCCGCTTGGATCATCATCCTTTGGAGACGTCCGTTTGAGGTGGGAGACCGTATCCAGATTGGTGAAAACGCGGGCGACGTAATCGACCAGAGAATCTTCCAGTTTACTCTGCTGGAAATCGGCAACTGGGTTGAGGCCGATCAGAGCACAGGTCGGGTAATTCACATCCCCAACGGCAAGATATTGACCGATGTGCTTGCCAATTACAGCAAAGGCTTCCGGTACATATGGAATGAAATTGGTGTCTTGGTGACTTTTGAGAGCGATTGGGAGAAGGCCAAGGAGATACTAGGGAGAATTGTACGGGACCACTCGGAACATCTTACCAAGAAGGCGGAAGAACGAATAAGAGAGGCTGCCAATCGTTACCTGATATTCTACTCGAGTCTTACTCCCATCGTCTACACATCCGTTCCCGACTGCGGAGTCCTTCTGACGATGCGCTACCTCTGCGACCCACGAAAACGGCGTACGAGCACCGCAGCAATCTGGGAGAACATTCTGAGAGAATTCAGCGTGTGCGACGACATAGATTTCGCCTACCCGACGCGACGGATTTTCGACAATGCCACGGAGGGCAAAGAGGGAGCACGTGCCGGCGGGCCACCGCCCGCAACCTTATGACCGATTGAGGTATCAAACCTGAGGACAGTAGAAGTCATTCATAATCCAGGAGAAAACCATGTCGGTTGTGAGTAGAAGTGCCGTTTTTTCACTGATCCCGTTGGCAGCAGGGCTGGGATTGCTAGGAGTCGGTAGCACTGCGGCGCACGGTCAGAGCTACGATCTCTCGGGTCGTACCGTCGCGATATACAATATCGCGGGCGAGGTGAAGGTCGAGGCCGGATCAGGATCGAACGTGACAGTGGAGGTAGTTCGGAGCGGGGATGATGCAGACAAGCTAACGGTGGAAGTGGGGAGCCTGGGCGATGCCCAGACACTGCGCGTGATCTATCCGGACGATCGCGTCATCTATCCCTCCTTGGGACGGCGCTCGCGCACCGAACTGAGGGTACGGGCCGACGGTACGTTCGGCGGCAATTCGCGTGGCGGACGGCGCGGCCGCGGTGACCGTGTGACGGTAGCAGGGTCCGGAAGTGGATTGGAGGCCTACGCCGACCTAACGATCCGAGTCCCGAAGGGACAGCACATCGAGATATATTTGGCTGTGGGTCAAGCCTCGATCACCAACGTCGACGGTGAAATCTTGATTGACACTCACAGCGCCGATGTAACGGCGAGCGGGACGACGGGGTCTCTGATGGTGGACGTAGGCTCAGGCCAAATTGCTGTCACCGACGCTCAGGGAGAGGTCAACCTGGACACCGGTTCGGGTGGCGTAGAGGTGACCGGAGTACAGGGCCGGTCCTTGTTGATCGATACCGGTTCAGGCTCTGTTACCGCTTCCGACGTCGACATCTCGGATCTCGACGTCGATACTGGATCGGGCAGAATCCGGGTCGAGCGAGTAAAGGCAACCGACATCCGGCTCGATACGGGAAGCGGATCCATAACGCTGGAGCTGCTGTCAGATGCCCGGAACATCGAGATAGACACCGGCTCGGGGAGCGTCACGATTACCGTGCCTGAATCGTTCGGCGCCAGCATCGATATCGAGACGGGGAGCGGAGACATCGAACTGGGAATGCCCGTGACCACCCGCCGCTGGTCGCGTGACCATCTTAGCGGCACAATCGGTGACGGCGGCACTCGGCTCTCCATCGACACCGGATCGGGAAGCGTGCATATCCGCCGATCTAACTAGCCACTTACTGGACTCCCGGGCTACCTTGCTTCGGCAAGTAACCCGGGAGACCCGTTGCCCTTCATACCATTCGAATTAGAGCGCTGGCAAAGCAAGTGGGAACACCGCGTGCACTTCAACCTGTCAGAGAGCGGCGTACACCCCCTTACCATCAAGGAACTGCTGGAACTGGCTGGAGCCGATCGAGAGGAGTTGGACTCCTTAGCACTCGGCTATTCACAAGCTGACGGCACCGACCAGTTGCGCACGGCTATCGCGGCGCTCTACACAGGGGCAACCGACCAAAACGTCTTAGTGACCGTGGGCAGCTCGGAGGCAAATTTTCTAACCTGCTGGTCACTCATCGAGCCGGGCGACCGTATCGCAACCCTGGTTCCCATGTACCGTCAGGCCTGGGGTTTGGCACAGAACCTCGGCGCCGACATTGCCGAGTTTCATCTCAGACGGGAGCTAGACTGGGAGCTCGATCCGGACGACGTTAGGCGAGCTATCTCTCCCGGGACCAAGCTCGTGGTCGTCACCAATCCCAACAACCCGACAGGTCACGTACTGACGGAGCGGTCACGCGAGGTCATCCTGGCTTGTACCCGGGAAGCCGGTGCATGGCTGCTGGCGGACGAGATCTATATGGGCGCCGAGTTGGACGGCCAGACTACGAGATCGTTCTGGGGTAGCTATGAACGAACCATAGTGGTGAGTGGACTCTCCAAAGCGTACGGACTACCTGGCCTCCGCATCGGCTGGATCGTGGGACCAAGCAAACTCAAGGAATCGTTCCATGCACGCCACGACTACACGGTGATATGTCCGCCGGCTGCAAGCGACTACCTCGCCCGGCAGGCGCTCAGTGTACGCGACCGTTTGTTTGCCCGAACCCGCGGCATCTTGAACAAGAACTATCCGGTGCTGGAGGAGTGGCTGCGCGGATTCGGTGACCTAGTGCAGTGGAAGAAGCCGGACTGTGGGGCGATCTGCTTCGTAGGCTACAGCCAAGCTATTTCCGCACTCGACCTTGCGAATAGAATCCGCATCGAGAAAAGTATTCTCCTAGAGCCGGGCGATCACTTCGGGTATCCGCGATCCTTGCGGCTCGGCTACGGCAATGAGCTATGGGAACTCGAGCAGGCGCTGGGAATGCTCCAACCCGCGCTTCAGAATCTCTTGTCGGACTAAGCCAGCCCTACAAGTTTTCTTTCAGCCACTCAGTGAACAGGTCATACAGGTTCACTCTAGTGCGACCACCACTGATCGAGTGGGTCTTGTTGGGATACAGACGCATGTCGAACTGTCTGTTTGCATCTTCCAGCGCCTGGATCATCCGTATGGTATTTTGTGGATGCACGTTGTCGTCGCCGGTACCGTGTACCAGCAACAAATTCCCCTGCAACCTATCGGCATAACCTAGCGGAGCGCCGGAGTTGTACCCCTGTTCGTTTTCCTGAGGCGTTCGCATGTATCGCTCGGTATAGATTGTGTCATAGAAGCGCCAATCGGTGACAGGTGCCACCGACAACGCCGCCTTGAACACACCGTTGCCCCGCAACATAGCCAAGAGCGACATGTAGCCACCGTAGCTCCATCCCCATACGCCTATGCGGTTGGCGTCGACGAACGCCAGCGAACCCAAGTACTCGGCGACGGCAATCTGGTCGGCCGCCTCAAGCTTCCCGAGGTTCAAGTAGGTCTGCTTCTTGAAGTCGCGTCCGCGAGCACCCGTGCCGCGGTTATCCACGCTCATCACGACGTAGCCATCCGAAGCCAAGAGTTGGTGCCAGAGATAGCGCCCACCACCCCAAGAGTCCTGCACTGTCTGCGATCCCGGACCACCATAAACGTACATGAGAACCGGATACTTTCTTCCCGGATCGAAGTCCGGCGGCCGTATGATGTAGGCGTTCAGTCTGGTCCCGTCGGCCGCAGGAACCTTGATGAACTCGGGTGGCGTTAGACTCAACGCCCGCACATTCTCAATCACCCGTTCGTTGTCGGCAATGGTGCGGACAACGCTGCCGTCCGAATCGTGTAACGTCTTCACGGGAGGCACGCCGGCACTAGAGTAGGTATCCACATACATTGAGTAGTCGCTATTGAACTCGATGCTGTGAGTACCGTTCGCAGACGATATCCTCTTGAGACCTGTGCCATCGAGTTGCACACTGTAGAGCGGCCTGACCAAGGGCCCCTCGCCTGCTCCGGTGAAATAGAGGACCCTGTGCTCCTCATCGACCCCCAATACACGCATAACATCCCACTCCGCCGTAGTCACCTTGCGTACTAAACTGCCGTCACGGCTGTACAGAAACACCTGATTGTAGCCGTCGCGCTCGCTCTCGATCAGAAATCGTTCACCGTCGTCGATCCACCTCGGCGCTCGAGCGTCGATCCAGGCATCATCAGTGTCGGTCATGATGACTCTAGACACGCCTGTCTGGGCATCGGCCATCATCAGGTCCTGCTTATTCTGATGCCGATTGAGACGAGTGAGCCAAATGTCGTCGGACTGTTCCGCAAAACCCAACGCGGCGACGTAGATATCTTCTTCAGTACCGAGATCAACCCAGGTGGTTTTGCCTGAGGCGATTTCAGCCACACCGATCTTCACTTCCGAGTTTTGTTCACCTGCAAGTGGATATCGGACGGAAAGTAGACTAGGATGCGGTGACGTTTGGTCGATCAAAAAGAACGGTTTGATCGCTGACTGATCAAACCGCCAAAACACAATCCGTTTGCCATCGGGACTGAAGCTAAACGCGTCTCGCACTCCCAGTTCCTCTTCATAAACCCAATCGGACGTACCGTTGATTACGTTCTCATCGCCGTCGAACGTGAGTTGCTTTTCCCTCCCGGATCGCAATTCCGCGACAAAGATGTTGTTATCTCGTACGAACGCTACCGACTTCGCGTTGGGTGATAGCTTGGCGAACTGCTGTAACCCGGGACGGTCACTGATCGGATTGAGCTGCCGTCTATTCCTGTCCCAGATGAAGTACTCACCCTTGGTATTCTGTCTCCAGACGCGAACTGAGTTCGTGAAGATGAGCACTTTCGTCCCGTCGTCGGAAAATCGGTACGACTCAACCTTGATCGGATTGTGTTGTCCGCGTGGCACTAGGTCACTGCCACTGACCAGCAACTCCTCCGTACCCGAGCGCGCGTCGATCCGATAAATATCCGATGCCCCACTGCTGCCACTTCGCGTAATGGTGAAGTACTGCGGGTTCCGGTCCCAGTCGGCAGACACCATATCATTGGTGAACTCCGGCGAGTTCCAAATGGTCTCGTTGCTGAGCCTAGGTAGCTCTCTGAGCTGAGATACCTGCGCTAGAGCCGGCACTGCCAAGAGTTGGGCGATCATGACCAGCAAGCAATGCTGTCTCATTACGTGTCTCCAAGGGCACGGGCGATCAATTGCTCTTGCGAGCCGACGCCCTGCATATTGCGCCTTACGTACGAACCATCAGCGGTCAGCTCCCACGCCAGTGGATCGTACAACTGCATATCGAGAACCTTGTCCAGTACGCTCTGACAGCGTTTATCCGTGATTGGTACTACAACCTCTACGCGACGTCTGAGGTTTCGAGTGCGCCAGTCGGCCGATCCGATGTAGTACTCATCGTCATCGTCGTTGCCGAAATGAAATATGCGGGGATGCTCCAGAAAGCGGCCAAGCACACAGATCACGCGAATACGGTCTGAAAGGCCACGCACTCCGGGTCTGAGCGAGCATATTCCCCGCACGATGAGATCGATATGCACCCCGGCCTGCGATGCTCTATAGAGGGCGGCGATCAGTTCCGGATCTCCCAATCCGTTCATCTTGGCCCTGATTCTCCCACCGCGCCCGGCTTTAGAGTGCTCGCTCTCACGTTCGATGAGTTCCAGAAATCGTGGAAGCATTGTGTGGGGTGCAACCAGTAGCCGCCGATATTTTTCTCTGGGAGCGTAACCCGATACTGCGTTGAAGAGATCGTTAATGTCAGCACCAATCTCGGGATCGGCAGTGAAGAACCCGAAGTCTGTGTAGTGCTTGGCCGTTTCAGAGTTAAGATTACCCGTGCCGACATAAACGTATCGCCGCATGGCATCTCCCTCTCGCCGAACGACCAACCCTATCTTGCCGTGGGTCTTGAGACCCAGGAGGCCGTAGACCACGTGGATTCCAGCGCGCTCCAGCGATTTCGCCCATTCGATGTTGCGCTCCTCTTCAAATCGGGCCTTCAATTCTACCAGTGCAACGACCTGTTTACCCGTAGCAACTGCGCGTTCGAGGGCTCTGACTATCTGTGAGTTCTGATTTGTTCGATAGAGTGTCACTTTGATGGCGAGCACGTCCGGATCTTCGGCAGCTTCCACGAAGAATCGCTCTGCGGACATTTCGAATGAATCGAACGGGAAGTTCTTTATGATATCGCCTTCACTAATCAGATCGACCAGAAGGCGATCAGGATCGTCGGGCTCGGCAGGAGCGAACTTCCCAAAGTGCAGCTCCGGCTTGTCTACTTTGGCGATCTCTCCTAGGCCACCTAGATCGGGAAGCCAATCATACTGATACACATCCGACTCCCCGAACATGCTCACATCACACGGCTCCTCGTAGCAAAACTCCTGTACTAAGAGCTCTACCATCGCCTTCGGCATCGCCGCATCTACCTCGAGACGTACCACAGGACCGAATGGGCGCTTCTCAATTTCCTCCTCGATGGCTTGCATGAGATCCTGTGAACTCCATTCGTCCACCCGCACTTCACCGCTTCGAGTCACCCGCAACCAATGCGAAGATATCACCTCCAGGCCATGGAACATCATCTCGATGTTCGCACACATCACAGCCTCTATCGGCACAAAGTGATGTGTCTCTGGTAGGCGAATGAATCTGGGAATTGACGGCGGCACCGGCACAGCCGCAAAGTGTTCCGTACCGGTTCCAGGATCTCGCACCATCGATGCAATTGCAATTGTGAAGTTGGGGATGTGCGGAAACGGGTGGCTGGGACTAGCAGCCAGAGGAGTCAACACCGGAAAGACTTGCTCCTCGAAATGGCCTCTCAGAAACTTGATCTGCTCATCGGTCATGTCCGAATAACGGAGAATCTTGATGCCATGCTCGGCAAGCTCGGGTAAGAGTTGGTCGGAAAGACAACCATAGGCACGCTCAATCAACCGTCTCGAACGAATGGCCACCGCCTCCAACCGCTCACCCGCCGTCAATCCATCGATACTCCTCCGCGACCCACCGCCGGCTGTCGCGCGCTTCAGCACTCCGACCCTGACCATGAACACCTCGTCCATCGTCGCGTTGAAGATCGACAGATACTTCAACCGTTCAAGCGTGGGCACACGTCTGTCCTCAGCAAGTTCGAGCACCCGCAGGTTGAAGGCGAGTTGACTCAAATCCCGGTTGATGAACTGCTCGGGGTCGGGCCTCGACACATCCAGGGCACTCGCTGCAAGTTGCGGATCCCTCAGCGCGCCTGACGTGCGTCCCTGCGTTGGCATCTCGTCTGATAGATCCATCGAGATCCCCTCGGGGATCTTGCCACGTTGCGCCCAGACGGGTCGTTCCCGCACGAGTTCTGAGCGCGCCGCAACATGCAATGCGGCCAACGTTCTGCTGTCTCTCACAGAAGGCGATCCCACCAGAGAGATCATGTCGTCCAAGAACAACCACTCGAGTTCCGGCTGGCCGTCTCGACCCGTCGGTATTCGGCGGGCTATCCACACCTCCATCGCCGGACGATTGCCTGTCCCCGGTGACGTCCCCAAGAGCCTAAGTTGTGCTTGCGAACTCAAGAACCAGGTCTTGAGCACTGCCCGGGCGGCTTCCTCTCCACCCCCAGACCCAGTCAGTACCTTGAGAACGCCGTTGTCCAGATGCATCCCCACCCTACCGAAGTCGAACGGGATGACGGCAACTTCCCGTGCCGCCTGCACTGCATGCTCGAGCGACTCCACTTCAAGCCTGTCGAGCACAGAACGGGCCCGATCCAACCTGCCGCCGAGTCCGGGCTGGATGCCGTATACGTCATCAAACGCTGCGGTCAAAGCCTTGAGATCGGGACCGCCCGGCGCCACACGCCTAATGGTGAGATCCTGAAACACCCCCTCTAGCTCACCGGCCCGGACAGTCACGGTGTCATATCGAAACTCGAATTGCGGCTTCATGCGAAACCGACCTCTGCCGGCTCGCACCGTGCGATCCATTTCCAGTTCCACGCGTGGACTCAGTCGCTGCGGATCAATGATCGCACGCAGCACCTGTGTGGGTTCGGTCGGATGCTCGAACAGCTCTTCCTCGTCAACAACCGGCACGACCGCGCTGAAAACGTTTCCGCCGGTATTCGACGAATCGTCCTCGACGCCGGTTCGTATTCGAACCGTCAGGATTCTCTCTCCCTGAGGCGGCATACGCAACCGACAGGTCACCCTCTTGCTTTCAAGGACGCGGTCATGCGTGTCGAAGTACAAGTCACGGAAGAAACTACGCTGTGCTTCGCCCGAACGGAGCTTGACTGGCAACGGGTCTGTCTTGAGCCGATTCAGAAGGTCAGCATCGGCTACGATCAGCCTCACCAGGGAATCGTTCAACAGCGACAATTAACGCAGCCCCTTGAGAGATCTAAACTCAGTAGCGAGCACGAAAGGAGCACCACCATCCTTGATCTGTTGCAGCAGCGCTGAGGGAGCGAGAGATTGCTTAGCGCGAATCAGATACTCCAAAACCCACCGCTCCTCCTTTCCCTGCATGATCTCTACCAGTTTCCAGTCCTTGGTCAACCGTTCCAACACATCTTCGATGCTGCTCTGCGATTGTTCGGCGTCCGACACATGCACTATCACCACCGCATTCGGTCGTTTCTTAGCATCGTCATCGCTCCTGGACGCGACATGTTCGCGAAACCGTTGGGCTCGATCCGCCAACTCCCCCAGCTCTGTAGAATCCATGGCCTCCAGCAATTCGGGGTCACCGAGCATATGGACGTTATCTGGGCTGGACCCCGCCACGGCTTGCCCCGCCGTAACCGGACCGGTTCGACTGAGCTGATCCGCATACACATTGCCGAAATTCGTCCACCACAGGCCCAAGACGATCAGATTGAACAGGATCGAGATTACCCCGGCAACCTCTAGATTCTGTACGCCCACAGACAACCCGATAGCGATTGCAACAAAGATATAGACGGCGTCCTTCGTGTCTTTGAGCGTGTTACGAAATCGTACTGCGGCCACAATTCCGGCCAGACTAAACGCGAGCGCCACACTGTTTTGTACGATCACCACCACACCACATATGGCGACTGGCAACACAATGAGTGTGTGGACAACCGATTGATCGTAGCCCTTCCGGTGCTTGGTTATCATGTAGACCCATGCCACCGGCAACATGACGACGAGTGCGCTCACAATAGCTATCGCGGTCATGCCCGGATGGGCAGTGACCGATCCTGCTCCACCAGGGGCAGCCATGATATTGGCCGCCACGCCCGAGCCCTGCAGTCGAGAACGGGAAACCAAATTGTAAAGATCCGGCCAGCGCGACTTTACAAGCAGCGCGCCCGTGATCAGCACCGCATAGTAGATCGCCAAGCGGAGCAACGGACGGAAGGGAATCCTTTCAAACCTAGAAGCCATTGGTTCTTACTCCAGTTTCGATTCCAAGATCCTACGTCTACAGCAGTTACCTATGTTGCCTGTCCCGATACGGGCCGGTCAGTCGCCGAGATACTCAGGCGGCGTTTGAGAGTCATGGCAACCGCCCCCAATAACTCATTCAACTCGTACGGTTTCCCAATGAAGGGCTGTCCCGTCCGCTCCAAGAATTCCCGCGACTCCGGACGCGTGTAGTCTCCAGTCACGAAGACGAATTTACTCGCAAGGTGCGGTAACCGCTCCTCGACCTGCTCAAACAGAGTTCGTCCGCCCACGTATGGCAACCGTATGTCACTGATCACGCAATCAATCGGACGCAGCTTGAGTTCTTCGAAGGCATCCCGGCCGTCGGTCACCGCGGTAACCTCATGGCCCAGGCTCTGGAACAATCTAACCATGACCGATCGGTTGGCATCGTCATCCTCTACGATCAGGATGCGCGCCGGCTCCATCCCCTCGCCATCGTATTCATAAAGAGCCACAGGCGAGGTGTTTGGCGCCATCGTGGTCACACGTCGCATAAGACCGTTCGATATTTTCGCAGCCCTGGCCACTTCGATCTTGATCTGACTCAGGGCCCTTTGCTGCTCCTTAGTGAGATTGGATGAGTCCATGTCCGCTACGGCGGCGATGACATTGAGTCTGTTGTGCAGTGCGTTCGCGGCTTCGGCAATTGCACTCCGCAGAAACTGCACCCAAGCTGACAGCAACTCTCTCCCGGGTCGCATGTGACTGCCGTCCAGTTGTGGCATCGGCCCATCATCGACCTCGAATACTTCCTTGGTCGGGTCGGGCCGACGCAGAGCGGATGGTGATCGCGACGCCAAGAGCAACGCAACTATTGCGGCTCCCACCGCCCCCAGGAGAAAGAGATCCGTCAGCTGCACTTAAGCGCTCCCGCCTATCCGAGAGACCGACACCAGCGGTGTCCCGCAGTTCAGGCTCATTGCCTTAGCAAGTTGTCGAAATCTCACGATCTCTCCTTGGTGGGTCCGTCGTGACTCTTCACGAACTCAGATCGCGCATGCGAGCCGGAAAGTTAGTGATGATACCGGCAACGCCCATGGCGCGCAGTTTCATAGCCACTGAACGATCGTCTACTGTCCATACATGTACTGGCTTCGAATGCTTGGCCGCAAGTGAGGTAAAGCGAACATCCACCACCCGCAAAGCGCCACGCTGAGCGGGTACAGTAAAAGCAGCGTATCTTCGCCCTCTCATTGCCCAGCCGAGCCGAGAAGCCAGCCAAAAGATGGTCGAATCTCGACGGGAAGCGGAACACTCGATCGCAGCATCTCGAAATGGTTTCAGTGCGCCATGGTCGAATGAACCGACCAACGCACGCTTCACTGCACCACACCGTTCGATGGTTCGAAGTGCGGGCTCCGAGGCCGCTTCGTCCTTCATCTCGATTATCATCGGGACCCCCGGGAAACTCTCGAACACATGCTCGAGTCTGGGAATCTTCTGACCTGCCCCCAGATCAAAACTGCAAACGTCGTGACACGTGAGGCGACCTACTTCACCGCTTCCGTCCGCGGTTCGATCGACTGTTCCGTCATGGATCACCACCGGTATGCCATCGCGAGTTACACGAACATCGAATTCTATCGCATCGGCACCCTGCTCCAAGCCTCGCTCGAAAGCCAGGAGCGTATTCTCAGGATACTCTCCTGATGCTCCCCGGTGCGCGACCACAGGCCGCGCGTTCGGGTCCAACAGGATCATGCCATTACCGGCCGGTCGACATCAGTCTCCCTCGGGTTCGCAGTGTTTCGCAAACGCATTCTTCAAGTTGTCGGCGATCGCCTGCGGAGGCAGTCCTTCTATGTCCTGCCGCTCCATCATGTGCACCACCTGCCCGCCCTTGAACAGGGCTATCTGGGGCGACGAAGGTGGGTAACCCACAAAGTATTCTCGCGCCTTGTCGACGGCGGCCATTTCCATGCCGGCAAAGACCGTGGTCAATTTGTCAGGTCTGGCGCCACCCTCCAACGCAAGCCTCACTCCAGGACGCGCGGACCCGGCAGCGCAGCCGCACACAGAATTCACCATAACCAACAATGTCCCCTCCTCTGCTGAGAACACTTGGTCAACCGCCTCTGGCGTAAGTAGCTCTTCAAACCCGGCCGATGTAAGCTCTTCCCGCATTGGCTGCACCATCACAGGATCATATCGAAACGTATTCATCTCCATAGCTCGCTCCTTCCAAGAATCTATCTCTAAGCCGGCGGAACCACCGGCTCCTTAGCCTAACCCGGATACCACCGGGACGCTTTGCCCTCCAGGTCTGCGCCAGGAAAGCACTCCGGATGCAACAAAGCACCCAAAATTTCAACCCCATCAACCATCCGAGGACCTGAACGATTGAAATATGCCGAGCCGTCCACGACAAATGCTCGCCCGTTCTCGATCGCCCGACCGGCCACGCTTAACAGACTGCCGGAATGCTGGTCTGCCTCCGCTCGTGAGCGTTCGAGTCCGTAACCGCATGGCATGATGGCCAGTAGGTCTGGGTCGTGTCCACTCAGCTCGTCCCAAGGCAAAGACCGAGACGGCTTCCCCGGAGCACCTAGCAGACAGTGGCCTCCAGCCGCTTCTATCATCTCGGGTACCCAGTGCCCCGGGACGAAAGGCGGTTCCAGCCACTCGATCCCAAGTACGCGAATCCGGGACCTATCCGACACCCGACTAGCCACTGCAGATATGCGGCCCCTGAGATCAGCCACCAGATCATCAGCCCTGTGTGGCACTCCGGCGGCCTTGCCAACCGCAAGGATACTACCCAAAATGCCGTCAATCGAGTGGGAATCCAGCGACAGCACTTCGGTTCGTCCGTCCAATGTCGCGGCAGCCTGCTCGGCCAGGCTAGTAGGTACCGCACAGACTTCGCAGACCGCCTGCGCGATGATCAGATCGGGCTCGAGTTCAGCTAGCCGTCCGACGTCGAGTCGGTAGACTTCGCCCTCAGCTGCGGCGGCCCGTATCGCCTCGTCGATCTCACCACTCGAAAGCCCCGTCGAGTCGAATCGCGGCGCACTCAGGCACGGCCTATTGAGGATCTCCGGTGGATAGTCGCACTCGTGCGAGATTCCCACCAGATCGTCTCCCAGGCCCAGAGCGCACGTGATCTCGGTCCCGCTGGCCAGGAGTGAGGCTATCCGCATACCTCAAGTTTACCCACGGCATACCCATGGGCAACCGGCAACTTGACAGGTCGCACCAGCATGGCAACATTGCGCACTACGGCAACCCAACGCCGCCACACGGAGAGATTATGACCTACATTATCGCAGAGCCTTGCGTTGACGTGAAAGATAGAGGATGTGTGGATGTGTGCCCGGTAGACTGCATCTACGAAGGTCCGGACATGCTCTACATTCACCCGGACGAATGCATCGACTGTGGCGCATGTGAACCGGAATGTCCGGTTACCGCGATTTTCGCAGAAGAGGATGTGCCACCGGAGTGGGACGCCTACACCAAGAAGAATTATGATTACTTCGCCGGCGGAGAAGAAAGGGAGGTAGCACAGGGTCGGACATAACACTGGCACTACGCCCCGCGTTCTTTTCGAAAGGGCTCCGAAAGCAGGTATCGGAGCCCTTCGTCTTTTTTGCCGTCGCCCAGACCCAATCTTCTCGCGGTTTCGCCCGACATCGGCAACCTGTATCATAGACAGAGGTTATGAGAGGTATTGCGCGGACAGCAACCTTCACATTGCCGGCCTAAGGAAATTCTTGTGCCCCAACAGCCAGGGTCAAAAATTCGTCCGATAATCATAGGCGTTGCCGGAGGGTCGGGATCAGGCAAGACAACCGTGGTGCGTGAGATCGTGCGCGGACTGGAGCCCGACCACGTTAGCGTAATCGAACATGATTCGTACTACTACGACCGCAGTGATGTGCCGCCACATGAGAGGGTGAGCATCAACTACGATCACCCCGACTCGCTCGAGACTGCGCTATTGGTAGAGGATCTCGCCAACTTGATCGCCTGCAAGACGATCCACGTGCCGGTCTACGACTTCACAAACCACTCTCGGACCGGGGAAACGGTGGCAGTGGAGCCCGGCAAGGCAGTGATCATAGAGGGGATTCTCATTCTGGCCGACCGTGCCCTCCGAGATCTCATGGACATCAAGGTATTCGTTGATGTGGACGCCGATCTCCGCATCATTCGCCGTCTTGGCCGCGACACTTCCAAGCGCGGACGCACACTAGAATCGGTGGTCGAGCAGTATATGAAGACCGTGCGACCAATGCACCTTGATTTCGTGGAGCCCAGCAAGCGGTACGCAGATCTGATTATTCCGGGAGGGGCTCGCAACCGGGTGGCAGTGGATATGCTTCTCACCAAGGTACGGGCGATCGTGAGGGGGGAATGAGTCGGTTCAATATCCTGTTGTCACCGCAGAAATGTGCCAAATAGATCTCGGACGCCGAGGGCAAGAATAACCGCGATCCCAGCAGGGATCACCCACTTGATCCAGAACAGCCAGACCCCGCCGACCGGCGATCCGTCGTTGCCCTCGTTTGCCGCCTCGAGCGCCCGACCCTGCCCTACCACCCATGCGAGCGCTATGAGGGCCAGTGCACTGCCCACAGGCTGCATGATAGAGCCCCAAACGAGGTCACTCTTAAGGATGTAATCGAGACTCACCATTCCCACGCTACCGAGAGCGAGCGTAAGTATGCAGAAAATCACTATGGCCCGAGGCCTTGGAACGTGCAGTTCGTCGGTCGCGGCGGCGACCAAGACCTCCAGGGCGGCAACGTCCGACAGGAAGGCGGCGAAGAAGAGCAGGCCGAAGAAGGAAGCCGCGAACAAAGCCCCCCCCGGCATTAGTGCGAAAATCGCAGGCGCCGTTACGAATGTGAGTGGCGGTCCACTACTCAGTTCGAGCCCGAAGGCTACGGCGGCAGGAACGATAACGAAGCCGGCCAGCACCGCCGCCAAGGTCTCGCCAACTCCGACAGTGATCGCAGTGCGCTTTAGGTTGACGTCCCTCGGCAAGTAGCTGGAATAAGTGAGCAGGAATGTTCCGCCCAAGCTCAAAGAGAAGAACACCTGACCCAAAGCGGCGGTCAGCACTCCTGAATTGATCTTAGAGAAATCGGGAACCAAATAGTACCGCAAACCCTCAGCCGCACCAGGCAACGTCACCGACCGCCCGATCAAGACGAGCAGCAAAACGAACAGAAGCGGCATACCGATCGTGCTAATGCGCTCCACTCCCCGCTTGATGCCGAGCATCAAGACGATCCCCGCTAGACCCACTACGATCGCCGTCATCAGAAACTGACCTGCAAAGCCCCCCAAGACGCTGTCGAAGAAAGATTCTGGGGAGATGGACATGACTTGGCCGGTAAGCGATATGACCAGGTACTTGAGCACCCAGCCAACGATAACGGTGTAATAGGAGGTGGCCATCAATACCGTGATGAACAGCAACCATCCGACAAGACGGCCCCCCGGCATGCCGACTTGCTTGAACGCCCCCACTGTGCTTCGCCCTGTCATCCGCCCCAACGTCAATTCCGCCAATATCGCAGGGATCCCGAACGCGGCAAGGAACAGGAGGTAGACGATCAGAAACGCTCCGCCACCAAAGGCGCTCACCATGTACGGGAACCGCCACACATTCCCCAACCCCACCGCCACACCGATAAACGACATCATGACACCCCAGCGGGACGTAAACAGCTGGCGTGGCGGAGTGCCGTCGGTCACCGACGCAACATTACCCGAATAGAATCAATGCTCCCGTCATTGGGTGCTGGCTCCAAACCCAACACATGGCAAATCAGCTCGTAGATGTGGATGTTCTGAAACGGCGAGACGACTAGGCCATTGCGAAACGCAGGGCCCGAAGCAACGAACAGCCCGCCCATGGAAAGAGCTTGGTTATCCCAACCATGCGTGCCGCCTTCAAACCGGTCGGGACGGGAATCGTAATACCCATGTGAGCTGATCGACCATCCCTCATCCGCAATACCCAGGATCGGGGTAATGCGTGGATTATCGCGGTAATGGAACCGCTCGGGGATCTCCTCCCTGCGGTAGACCTTGAGGTGAGGGCTGGCACCCTTCAGTGCTCGGTAGATCTCGTCTACATGGTTCTCGTCAGGCCGGAGAGCGATGTTGGGAGTCCAGTCAATGACATTGGCATCCCCTATGTTGATGTAGTCATCGACCAAGATTACTCGATCGGGCGACCTCCCGGCCATGCCATGATCGGAGACAACTATGATGTTCACCTGATCGGTGATCCCGCGCTCATCCAAACCCGCGAGTAGGAACCCAATCGCAGAATCGACGCGCGCTATAGCCGCATCCACTTCAGGCGCGGTGTCAGGGTCGTTATCGTGCGCCTCGTGGTCTACATCGCTGAAGTACAGGGTTATGAATGTCGGTCGCTCTCGCTCTGCTAGATCGAGCCACTCCATGACCTGCGCGACGCGGGCGCGGTGCGGTATACGCGAGTCGAAACGCTTCCAGAAGTTGGGGCGGATGCCCTGGATAGCGGCTTCGGACCCGGGCCAAAAAAACGACGCCGCGATCTGGCCTTGTTTCTGCGCGGTGACCCAGAGCGGCTCTCCACCCCACCACCTTCCGTCAGTTACAGCATCCCGATCGCCGATGCGGAAACGCGCGTCCAAAACGGGATCGTACATAGTGTTGGACACAATCCCATGATTTTCCGGGTGCAGGCCGGTGACCATACTGTAGTGATTGGGAAAAGTGAGCGAAGGGAACACGGGAACCAAACGTTCGGCGCGCACGCCCCGCTCCACGAGACGGTCGAGGTTGGGAGTTTCCGCTCGCCCCAGGAAGTCCCAGCGAAATCCGTCCAGGCTGATAAGAATGACAGTGGGGTCGAGCTGCCGACCTTGCTTCCCCGCGCTCAAGAACGTGAGTGAAACGAGTAGGACGACCGCAATGGTCATGACGGCATGACTCCTCATCCGTCTGCGCCTAACTGTGGTGCTGGACATTGAGGCAACCTAACGAGCAGGTATCAGCTCCAGAAGGGGACCGCAGCGAGTTCGGGTTGCCTAGATTCTTCCGCGAACGTCGTCTGCCGTTGGCCTAGCCTTGCCTTCGGGAACCCGGAACCCGCTGGTCTTGCTGTACCCTACTCATTACGATACAAACACGCTGGGAGCGACGGCCAGGCCACCAACCCCCAACACACTGTCCTTGAGAGAATTCAACACCAGAACCTAATGACTCGCGCACGATGGATGCTCAAGGGCACACCCCTGCACGCCAGAACCAGTGCACTCTGCCAGGCACAGAACTGGCGTCGCTGGGCGGGGTACTTGGCAGCCAGTTCGTACGAACTCGGCCACGAGCGCGAGTACCACTCCATCCGCAGTGCCGCCGGCCTCATAGATATCTCACCGCTGTTCAAGTATTTGATCCGTGGGCGCGGCGCGATTGCGCTGCTGAATCGAGTCGTCACTAGAGATGTGTCACGCTGCGCGGTCAATCAGGTGATGTACACGCCGTGGTGCGACGAGGCCGGCAAGGTTATCGACGACGGCACATTGTCGCGACTCGACGAGACCACATTTCGTCTCACCGCAGCCGATCCCACTCTCATGTGGCTCCAGGACAACTCCACGGGACTCGATGTAACGATCGACGATGTTTCCGCCACTACGGCAGCCCTGGCGCTCCAGGGACCAGCCGCACGCGATATACTGAAACAATCAACGGATGCCGACTTGGACTCACTCGAGTTCTTCCACCTGACCCCGGCAGTGGTCCGGGACATCCCTGTGACCATCTCGCGCACGGGCTACACCGGAGATCTGGGCTATGAGATCTGGATTCCGGCGGAGCATGCAGGATTGGTGTGGGATGCCTTGATGGAAACGGGTGACTCGTACGGCATTACACCGGCCGGAATGTTGGCGCTCGATATCGCACGGATAGAGGCCGGCTTGCTGCTAATCGACGTAGACTACGTCTCGGCTCACAGGGCAATGATCGAAGGGCAGAAATCGTCGCCGTACGAGTTGGGACTCGGCTGGACTGTGAAACTCAAGAGCAATGGTTTCGTTGGACACCAGGCTCTGTTGGCCGAAAACAATCGCACACCGAAATGGCAACTCCGGGGCCTCGATGTCCATTGGGAATCCCTCGAAGAGCTATACGACGAAGTCGGGCTACCTGTGCAGCTTCCAACAACCGCCTGGCGCACGAGCGTTCCGGTCTACTCGGATGGAAAGCAAATCGGTTACGCAACCAGCGGATGCTGGTCACCGATCTTGAAGCAATACATCGCGCTGGCCCATATCGAAGCCCTACATGCCGATGTAGGACGAGAGGTCCGGATGGAGATCACGGTTGAGCATCGACGCAAGCAGGCCGTCGCGACAATCGTTGAAACCCCTTTCTTCAATCCCCCGAGAAAGCGTGCCTAACGTGACGAGCGGACGCAGCTACGATGCCGTGGTGATCGGGGGTGGTCATAACGGGCTGATCAACGCCGCCTACCTCGCCAGAGGGGGTAAACGGGTCTTGGTGTTAGAGCGCCGAGAGTTAGTCGGCGGAGCAGCTGTAACCGAGGAAATTTTTCCGGGGTTCAAGTTCTCGGTGTGCTCGTACGTCGTGAGCTTGCTGAGACCGGAGATCATCCGTGAACTTGGACTCGCCCGCCACGGGCTAGAGACTCTTCCACTGGAAAGCACGCTCACTCCACTGCCGAACGGAGATCACTTGGTGCGCTGGGCCGATCACGATCGGACTCGGAGCGAACTCTATCGACACTCACCGCGGGATGCCGAGGCATACGACCGGTTCGGCCACCTCATGCATCAATTGGCCCTGGCAGTCAAGCCGCTCCTGTCGATGGTACCGCCCGATCCGACCTCCCTCAGTCCGCGTGAGCTGAAGGGTATGCTGAAACTCGGTAAGCATTTCCGGGACTTGGGTGAGGAGAGGTTTTCCGCTCTCTACAAGCTGATGACAATGAGTTCGGCTGATTTTCTCGACGAGTGGTTTGAAACCGAGGCGCTCAAAGCCACCATGTCGGCCAGCGGTATCATAGGCACATTCCTCGGCCCACGGTCCCCCGGCACGGCCTACGTACTCTTGCATCACTATATCGGAGAGATCGACGGTGCGGCCCGAGCATGGGGTTTTGCGAAGGGAGGGACGGGCGCAGTAAGCGAGGCGATAGCAGGTGCGGCACGGGGCTTCGGCGCAGAGATCCGTACCAACGCAGATGTCGCAGAGGTGATCGTCAAGCATGGCAGGGCCGTGGGAGTGCATCTAGCTGACGGTGAAGAGATTCGTGCCAAAACGGTGGTCTCTGCACTGGATCCGAAGCGCACGTTTCTAAAGCTCATCGACACCGCACACTTGCCCAGCGAGTTCGTGGCATCCATTCAACGTTACAACATCCGCGGATCGTCGGGCAAAGTGAATTTGGCCTTGAGTGAATTGCCTGATTTCAGCTGCCTTCCGGGAGCCGGACCTCACCTTCGCGGAGCCGTGTCGATTAGCCCCACAATCGAGTACCTAGAACACGCGTACGACGACGCCAAGTATGGAGAATTCTCTCGGCGCCCTTTCATGGACATCATCATACCTTCCATGATCGATCCGACGATGGCGCCGCCGGGAAAACATGTCATGTCGATCTTCGTTCAGTACGCACCTTACGGCTTGAACGGCGGATGGAACGATGCACGGCGTGAGGACTTCGGTGATACCGTCATCGACACGCTGGCTCAGTACGCGCCGAACATAAAACGAGCCATCATCGACCGACAGGTTTTGACGCCTTGGGATCTCGAGAATGTCTTCGGCCTCACCGAGGGAAACATCTTCCACGGCGAACTCTCGCTGCATCAGCTGTTCTTTCTGAGACCGGCAGCGCCTTGGGCACAATTCACCACGCCGCTCGATAATTTCTATCAGTGCGGATCGGGCACCCATCCAGGCGGCGGGATCATGGGAGCGCCTGGTCGATTGGCGGCCATGCGCATACTCCGAGAAGCAAAGTGACCCAGCAATACGACGCAGTAGTGATCGGTGCCGGGCACAACGGACTAGTGACCGCGGCGTACCTGGCGCGAGCCGGAAAGCGTGTGATTGTTCTCGAACGGCGAGACGTAGTCGGCGGAGCAGCAGTCACTCAGGAGTTCCACCCGGGGTTCAAGGTCGATGCGGGGGCGCATCGCATTGGTGGGTTCCACCCGACAGTGACTAAAGATTTGGGCCTGGAGCAAAACGGAGTCCGCTTGGTGCCGACAGACCCAGTGGTCTTCGCTCCATTGAAAGACGACCGCCACCTCCTCTTGTGGCGTGACTCGGAAGCCACCATCAACCAAATCCGCAACTTCTCCCGTGCCGACGCGGCCCGGTGGCCCGACTTCAATTCACGTATCGCAGGAATCGCCAAGTTCTTGCAGGAGGTGTACTCGACCACCCCACCACGACTTCCTGAACCCGGGCCGAGCGATCTCTTGAAAATGCTCAAGCTGGGTCGCGGCCTGCGTCGGCTTGGAAGACGCGAGATGACAGAGGCAATGCGAATATTGCCGATGTCGATAGCCGATCTCCTCGACGAGTGGTTTGAAACCGATGTCCTGAAGGGTGTGTTGGGGGCGAGCGGCATTACCGGTGTGTTTCAAGGACCCATGGCCGCCGGTACAGCCTTCGTCATGTTACATCACCAGGTGTGGAGCGGCGATGGTGTGATTCGAGGATCACAACTGGTGGTTGGGGGCGTGGGAGAGTTGACCGCCACATTGGCCCGGATCGCGACACAGCACGGTGCGGAAGTCATGACGGGGCGAGAGGTAGAGGAAATCGTCGTTGAGAACGGGCATGTTGTCGGCGTGACGCTCGCCGGCGGCGACCTCATCAAGGCCCAACGCGTCATCTCGAACGCTGATCCCAAGCGAACGTTGCTCGGCCTGATGGATGCAGCACACCTCGACCCGACATTCCTCGGCAAGGTGCGCAGCATTAGATACAAGGGTGCATGCGCCAAAGTGCACATAGCACTGGGCGAGCTACCCAACTTTTCATGCCTGCCCGGATCCGGACCGCATCTTAACGGACTGATCTCGGTGAGTCCGAGTCTCACCTACCTCGAACGGGCATACGACGATGCGAAGTACGGCAGGATCTCCCGGGAACCTTACCTCGAGGTCTCGATTCCATCTCTCACGGACCCGGGGCTGGCACCCGAGGGTATGCACGTGATGACAATCTTCATGCAATACGCGCCCTACCAATTGCGGGACGGAGAGTGGAACGACGCCAAGCGGAACGAGCTGGGCAACCTCGCCATCGACACTCTGGCACAGTACGCTCCAAACCTTCCAGCGGCCGTCCTACACCGTGAGGTGTACACGCCCGCCGACCTGGAGACCGTCTTCGGACTCACCGAGGGGAACATCTACCATGGAGAACTCACACTTGACCAGCTCTTCTTCATGAGACCGGTCTCAGGGTGGTCCGCTTACCGGACTCCCATCTGTGGGCTTTACCTCTGCGGCGCAGGGGTTCACCCTGGTGGCGGTGTCACCGGAGCACCTGGGTACAACGCGGCACGTGAAGTCTTGCGAGATTTCAAGAACAAGAAATGAAGGAGATATGGCAATGATTGCAAGAGCCGTATGCTTGGCGACGCTAGTCATCTCTACAGGCAGCGCGGGATCTCTGTTCGGGCAATCTAAACCCACGCGGCGCCCGATACCGTATCCGGTCGTTCCGCCTGCCAATTTTCAGCAGGCGGTTGAGCAAGGTACCCGGACCATGACTGGTGAGCCCGGTCCGGCATACTGGCAACAGTGGACCGACTACACATTGCGTGCGCGCCTCATCCCTGAGGAGAAGCTGCTGGCGGGAAGCGCGCACCTCGTCTACCACAACCGCTCGCCCAACCCGCTCCGGTTCGTAGCGCTTCAACTACTGCAGAACCTGCATGCACCAGGCGCACAGCGAAACGAACAACAGGAAGTGACCGGCGGAATACAGCTCGGGCGCGTTGCTGTCGCAGACCAGAGTCTCCACCAGATCGCGAGCCCCCGCGAAGGTGCAGGATATTTGATGAACGGCACCAACATGATCGTGCTACTGCCGCGACCAGTGGCGACCGGCGACTCAGTCACGATCGAGCTGGAGTGGGCGTTCCAGATTCCGCAAAAGGGGGCGAGCGAGCGCATGGGGTTCGATAGTGACAACCTATTTCACATAGCCTACTGGTATCCGCAGACGGCCGTGTACGATGACTTGCAAGACTTTTCAACGGCGGCAGGATTCTCCGGCTGGCAACTCGATCAGTTCACCGGAGGCTCCGAGTTCTACGCAGGCTTCGGCAACTACGACCTGACGGTCGAGGCTCCGGAGGGTTGGGTCATATCGGCCACCGGTTCACTGCAGAATCCGGAGGAGGTGCTGCCCGCATCCATCATTGCACGCATCGCCCAGGCCGCACAGAGCGATAACGTCGTACACATTCTCACTGAGGCTGACCTGGGCCCCGGTAAAGCGACGTTGACCACCGTAGATAACGGATACCTCAAGTGGCAATTCCACAGTGACAGCGTTCGGGACGTGGTATTTAGTGCAACAAGACAATCGCTTTGGGACGCAGCCCGAACTCCCGTAGGAGATCGTGATGGCGATGGAAACACAGATTATGCAACCGTCCATGCACTGTGGCGCACGTCTGCACCCAACTGGAGTCAGGCGTGGCGCTACGCCCAGCACAGTATCGATTTCCTATCCCGCTTCACGACTCTGCCCTATCCCTGGCCCCACATGACAGTGGTTGAGGGAAACGGCATCATCCAAGGCGGCATGGAGTTCCCAATGATGACGTTGATCGGGGGATACCAGGACGGTGAGGCCGCAGCGCTCTACAGCGTGACAGCCCACGAGCTAGGTCACATGTGGTTTCCCATGACGATCAGCAGTGACGAGCGCAGATACGCCTGGATCGACGAGGGAACGACGCAATTCAACACCACGCAAGCCGAGAACGAATTCTATCCCGATGTAGACCACGAAGCTCCGGAGCGGGCCCAATATCTTCAGATAGCGAACCTCGGGATCGAGGGCGAACTCATGCGCCGCAGTGACTTTCACTACTCGCGACCGGCCTACGGCACTGCTTCCTACTCCAAGCCGGCATCCGTTCTGATGGCGTTGCGCGGACTGATCGGCACGGAGACATTCGAGCGTGGATTCCACACGTTCATTCACAACTGGGCATTCAAGCATCCCACCCCTTGGGACTTGTTCAACACATTCAACACCGCTAGCGGGCAGAACCTCGATTGGTTTTGGCGTTCCTGGTATTACGAAACGTGGACGCTGGACCATGCGGTCGCCAGCGTAAGACCTGGTTCCCGCCAAACGTTGATAGTGATCGAGGACCGTGGGCTATTACCGATGCCGGCCCGTGTGACCATTACTCTTGCGAACGGCGATGTCACAGTAGAGGAAGTTCCGGTAGAGACATGGCTGGAGGGCAAGACGACCGCCGAGTTGATGGTCCCGTCCGTCTCACCAGTTGTGCGAGTTGAGATCGACGCAGCGCATGTGTTTCCCGACACGGACCGGCGCAACGACGTGTGGGATAGGGATCGGCGGTGAAATGGTTCACGACGGTTCGTCACCAATCAAACGATCTTTTGCGGCGTTCCTCTCTGAAAATGTGTAAGTTCAAGCCCGATTACTGACCCAGCGGTACGAGCCTCATTTGGGCGTCGATCGCCGCTATGCTCTCCTTCGGAAGAAGCTCCTTCTCGGGAAGCGATGTCCACGCATCTCTCACCCGCTCAGCCGTTTCGACAGCAACCTGCTTAACAATTCGATCAGCGAGGTTGGCACGCTGCGCGAATCGCAATAAACGCTCTTCGTCCAGCATGAATGACTTTGACCCTCCTAGGCTCAGCGCCATCTCATCGTCCTTGATGTAGGAGACGGTGCTAACCAAGTCATACGCTGGACTTAGGACGGGTGTTCTTCTGTCAGGATAGAGTAACGACCAGTTCTTGAGGTGCATGTCGGCGTTCCCAATCAAAGCCGTCATGACCAGACGTCGGGTGAACTCTGCAACGCCGGGCTCACCCGTCTCCGCCCAAAGGACTCGCGCGACGTCTTCGTAACTAGCGTTCTTGTATTTGTCATGCGGGAACACACCGAAGACCTGGGCAAAATCCTCCATATGGACCCGTGCACCGTCCGCACCTCTGTCGAAGCGCCGCACCACAAGCGCCGGACCTGAACTCGTGAAAGTGTCCCGGGGGATGTTGCGAAATTTGTCGAGAGACACGAGGCGGGCCTCGGGAGTTACGATCCCCGCCGCTGCGGCAAGCTTGAGCATGACGAATTCGTTCTCAGGCACGGCTCTGAATCGCGCTGAAGGAAGCTTTGCAATCCATGTACCCCCCACACCCTGGGCGGGGATGGTCAGACCCCCGCTAGGTTCCACGATGGCGGAGAACTTTAGTTGGACCCCGGCCAGCGAAAATCGCAACAGTTCATCGACAGCGTCGCCATCTGCTTCTTTGGCTGCCTCGGACACAGTTGGCGGAAGTGGTTGGCCGGAAACTGGTCGTACTCGGATTGCCCCCGGCAGATCTTCGCCGAGCAGCCACAAGAGGAAGAATTCTCGCTCGGGATTCACAGGACCTTTGGCCGCTAGGTAATCCCGTAGATGGCCTTCGGGAAGGACGTTGGAAAAGAAGGGCGGCAGCTTCAAGCTCGTTGGTTTGGTCGCTGTTCTTAGTCCTCCGGACGCGGCTTTGAAGGAGAGGCTCAATGTGGGTCGACTAGGATTGTCGGTGTAGGAGCTATCAAAGGCCCAGAAAGTCCGTCCGTCGGGAACGTGTGTTAGCGTCCCGACAAGATCGTTTCCCAGGAGTACCTCGAGAACTGAAACGGCCGGCGTACCCAGCTTATTTGACGACATCCGACGCCGAACTCAGAGCAGCATGGTCTTGCGACTCGAGTCGATAGAGTGGCGGCTCGAAGTCGGCATCCGATACAGAATCTTGAGTGACCAGAGAATCAGCGATCAGAGTCGCGACCACCGGTCCAAGCTGTCTGGGGACGAGCATGAGCTGGAGGTCCAATGCGCCCGCGATGTTCTGCAGGGTCGAAAACCGAGGATCGCTCAAACCTCTCTCAATAAGAGAGATCTGCGCTTGGGTGAGCCCGAGCTTCCGAGCTAGTGTGGCCTGGCTGAGTGAAAGCGCGCCTCGTGTTTCGGAGAGGACTCGCAGTATATCAGAACCGGGCATATTTTTTAGTTTTCATATAGTATGATATGTTGAGAATAATAACAATATAGCATAAAGTATTGACTGTCATATTGTAATATATATCACAACAATTGTCAATATCTTATTCTATATATTCTATGCCGGTACTTAGTAACCCCTGTGCAGAATGACCGGAAGGCCGAAGGCAGAGGTGGCAGCGGCAGCGTCAGTGTCAGCGGGCGCGGTGGGAACTTCGTCGTCGGCAGGAGGCGGAGATTACATCCCAGGAATCTCTGGCCCACAAGGCCAGGTGCACACCGTACCTATGTGGGTAGGTTAGAACGGGGTGAGAGCGGCGTTACGGTGGAGACACTGGCGGGCGATCTTGGCGGCGCTGGATGTCATCCTAGGTCAGTTCTTCAGGCCGTTCAAAGAGGTAGTGAGGCCGCGGACACCGAGGAGACGGAGCTAATCCCGCTCACGTAGTGCTCATCAACGACAGTCCCTTCAACAGGTATGCGCTCGCCAAGTCCAGTTGCTTATTAGGTAGCTGCCCCTCAATACACGGCCGCCGTGGTTTGGTTCGCCAGTCCCAACAAGTGGCTGATTGCCGCATCAGTAACGATGCGGACCGCGAGGTCGACCGCGCGTCCGGTCTCCCACGACGGTCCATCACGGCCCAGTCGCACAAGAACCCACGGCGAGGAGATGTGTCCCTCGTCGACTAGAGACGCCTCCCAGAGTTCTGCTCCACCCCAGACCCACAAATGGTCCACGTCCACGCCGCTCGGGATTGCCAGGGAATCCCGCTCGACGAGTTCGACGAGGGCAATGAGGCCGCTCGGTGGCCCGCCCGGCTGGAAGTCCCGCCAGAGATCCACGCGCAACGCGTATGCATGGCCGTCTATGAATTGCGTCTGAGGGGCTCGCACCAGTTCCTCGACCGAGGGGCCGCCCGGCCCGGCGCAGGCGACGACGAGCACAGTGGTGCTCAGCACAAGAGACGAGGTAACCACTCTGAACCGGGAGAGCATGGCGTTGGTGCATCGCTCGGGATTGAGGTCAGGGTTCCCCTGCTCCCTGGGCAAACGTTTCTTCGCCATCCGCCTTCCTTGAGACATGTTCCTTTCAAGATAATCCAATAGGAACTTTGAATGCCTCCACCTCCACTGGAACGCGGTGAGAGCGGTGTTACGGTGAAATCACTGGCGGCGATCTTGGCGGCCTTCGACACATTCTATTCGCGTCCTCAATCCGTCGCTGTTGCTCTTAATTCGTTCCCGCCAATCCAGAAGAATACGCCGCCTTCGGAAACCGCGTAGCCACATACTCCCTCTCATCTTCCCGTGACAATTTCACAGTCCCCGGCCCGCTCCTTACGAACAAGTCGCCTTCGGGCAATTGTTCGGTGTCTTTCCATCTCAAGAACACTGACTCAGGACTGCGCCTACACGATACCAGACAAACCGACCTACCATCGACCGCTTGAATACGGGGATCGATACAGGTCCCGGCATGATCGCGCCGACGTTTCTTCGGTTGTTTCTGCTCCTGGATCGGGGCCGTTTTCTCGCAGGACTGCAGCACTAGGAGAGACTCCCTTTGGGCCGATAGTCGCGCGGGTCGAGGCAAGCGTCGTCGGTGATCCGGTCGATCTCGTCGGCCGCCTCGGAGAGATCCTGGTCCTGGCTGAACAGGAGGGCCACGTCGTACTCTCGCCGGTGCGCCATGCGGATGACGTCCAGGGCGATCCGAACGTCGATCCCCCTCTCCTCTCCCGTAAGGAACGTGTGCTCGCGCCCATCGGACAGCCGGACGTGTCTGTTACGGTAGCGAAGCGGTCGGCTATAGATGTGCAGACCCTGGCGGCCGAGCATCGCCGGCTTGTGAGCCCAAAAGTGGTTCCAGAATGCGTTGTCCGCGGCGACGTGAGGGCGGCGTCTTCGACGACGGATTCGGTGAAGCCGCTCATGGTGTCACCGCTCCCGCCTCAGGCCTCCCGGCCGCAGATCCAAAATGGGAGGGGAATGAGCGGGAATGGGAGGGGGGCCGTCCGAACGCCCTAACCCATTGTTGTGGCATCACTTCCGGCATTCGCGCGACGGCTGGTCGCGGGAATTGGAGTGGAATGGGAGTGGAATGGGAGTGGAATGGGAGTTCATGAGTCGGACCCTCCCCCAGGCTGCTTCACGAGGAGCCAGACCGCACCGCGTCCGCGTCCGCGCGGTTGGATCAGCCCCACCTTCTTGAGCAGGCCAAGGTCGTCCTTGACTTCCCATTCGGCGGGCTGGTCCCCGAGAGCTGCCCGCATCTCCCTGAGGGCGACCCCGTCGGATCGGGCCGAGATCAGTTCAAGCAGGAACTGCTGCCGCTCGCTGAGATCATGACCAACGCGTTGCGGAGGTATGTAGCGGCTGGGGCGGAACCGCACCGTTACGCATCCTCCGGCGTCCTCGATCTCCGGGGGAGGCAACCCCGCGAGCTTCACCAGCTCGGCCATCTTGATGGTTCCCCGGCCCCAGGTCTCGATGATGCCTCGCCGGTACAGGACCCGGGCGATGAGCGGGTTCCAAGGCAAGGACTCGTGCGGCTCGAACAGCGCCTCTGCGGTCAGGCCGAAGTGGAGTGGGCCGGACGAGGTGACCTCCAACCGGTCGTCGTAGATCGCAACGGCTACCGATCCGCCGCCGATCGCGTAGTCGCGGTGACAGAAGGCATTGGCCAGCGCCTCGCGTAGCGCCTCCGGTGGATAGATCGGATCGTCCACACGCTCGAAGAGCCCTGCGGTGATGCGGCCGGCCACCGGAAGGTTCTCACGCAGAAAGCGCTCCGCATGCAGGAGCAGCTCGAACACGTTCCCGTGGAACTGCCGGTTATCGAGGAACTCCGTTCGGTCCGTGCCGCGGAACTTCGCCACACGCAAGAGGCACTGCGTGTACTCCGCCTCCAGCCGCTCCGCGCGCCCGAACAGCACGGCGGCGGCGCGCAACACGTGTGTATCCCGAATCAGTCCCAGGCCCCGCAACAGTTCGTTCGGGTCACGCGTTCCGGGATCTTCGGCGCGTCCCCAACGGATCGCTTCCTCCACCGTTCGCACGATCTGGGCGAGATCGAGGTCGGCAGCGGTCCAGCCCGCCGTCGGTTCGTTCTCCCAGCGGTGCTCGCCGTGAAGCTGCTCCAGTAGCACGCGGTTGTACTCGTCGCGCGACATCGCCGGACTAGTATTGCCCACCCGGCGGTAGGCCTGCCCGCGAAAGCTGTACGGTCGGTTCTGTCCCGCAGAGACGCTGACCACCAGCACATCCCGACCCTCCCCGAGATCGACCCGATCGATGGTCGGAAATGCCGGTGGGTCGATCTCCCGCAGCTCTTGCACGACCTCCTCGACGGTGTGATCGCTGACCTGCTGGCCCACGACCCGACCATCGGGCTCGACGCCGAACAGCACCCGACCGCCTCGATGGTTGAGCATCGCACACATGGTTCGCGCGGCTTCCCGGCGCTGTCCCGTGCTCCGCTTGAACTCGAGCCTCTCAGACTCGCCGGTGGCGGCCCAGGCGGCGATGTTTTCTGCCGAGATCACGATCTCGCACCCCTCGTGCCGCGCGTGCGCTTCGCCCAAGTCTCGTCCGCATTCTCCTGCGTCAACTCCACCTGCCCGTAGTCGCTGCGCTCGGCGGTGGGTGTGTCGGGCGCGATGTTCGGGCCGTGCATGACGTTCCAGCCGAGGCTTTCGAGCCAAGCGAGGGCAGCTTGTTCGATGACAGATTCGGTGAATGCCATGGCGCTACTTGATGTCGGGATTCCCCTTGCTCCATCCGAAGCAGGGTGTGATCGCGACAGGATGTCGTGTTTCTTGTCACGATCATGGTGTCAGGTATTCGGTTGGAGGTCTGTAGCGTCCGTGTAGCGATTGAATACATGCTGCCTGTCCCTCCTTTCGTCCTCCTCCCATCATTGTTGAGATCACAATTGTTGATCTCAAAGTCCCCCCAAATGCCTCAAAGTGCTGCATACTAGGTTTCAGACCAAACCTGTTTCTTGTAACGAGTACCAAAAGAACGCAGAACGGTTTGGCCAGCCTTCGATAGTTCGCGGTTTGAAAACCGCGCTCGCCCTCAAGGGCAACCTGGGTCAAAAGACGCAACGCGATCACCCTTTTCACATTTCATAGCTTGCCTTTTCCCTTTTCCCTTAGAATGTCACACTCCCCTGATACATTGGGCCCATGAACTATTCAGCATATCAGAAATACCGTAACCAGCTGCGAGATTCCGTAGCGAGGTGGTTCGCGGAGAGCAGCAAGCGGGTTCAACCGGACCGCCCCTAATGTTGCAGAGCCGTGACGACTGGCCCGACAACATCATCCTCGAGGAAGTCGTCGATTACATCTCACACCCCCCAGCTAGGTTAGAGGTCATGACACAAGCACGAGACCGACTCGCCGCCGCCTTTGCCGACCGGTTCAGCCACTGGCGGATACGGATCCCCAGGGCAAACGTAGCTCAAGGCACCTCCGGGTCCATCACCAAGCAGGGATGGCTGATCCAGTACGGCTTCGGGTTGGACGCTGGGGCGGAGTACCTCGACTACTACGCCGCGCATCGGATGACCGATGACAGCCACATGCGGCTCCATGCGGATGGGCGCGAGGAATGGCTGCCTGCCATCAACGGGATGTTCCTTACGAGCGACGATCCGACTGAGGCACGACGGTTGGCTCAGGCCAACCAAGAGCACAATCGCGCCGTACACGAGTTGCTGGTCGCCAAGGGGTTTGACAAGATGACGATCAACATGGCGCTGCGCGCGGGCCTGGAAGAAGAGTCCGAATGAGTCGAATCTTCCTCCCAACCCGGGGACCGGGTGACTGGAAACAACTCCTCGCCGACCCCGAGAAACACTGGGTCTCCGGCCGCTCTGCTAAATGCCTTGCAGAATCGTGGGAGAAGGCTGCACCAGGTTTCCCCGCGCCGGTCGAACAGGCACTGACGTTTAGCGGTGCCCCCGAGCTTGCCAATCTCGAAATCCTCGCGGCTTTCCCTGAATACAAGGTGCCTCTCCCAGGAGGCAGCCGAGCATCGCAAACCGATCTGATGGTGGTCGCCAAAGGGGCCGACGGACTCGTCGTCATCGCGGTCGAGGGCAAAGTGGATGAGACGTTCGGACCGACGGTTGGCGAGAAGCGCGTTGATGCCTCTCCCGGTCAAACCAAGCGACTCGACTTTCTCCACCGCACGCTCGGACTCGACACCCCGGTGCCGGACGATATCCGCTACCAGTTACTGCATCGAACAGCGTCGGCCTTGATCGTGGCGGAGCAATATGGTGCGGCGACGGCGGTCATGCTGGTGCACTCGTTCAGTAAGACTCGCGAAGGCTTCAGCGATTATCGAGCGTTCGCGGGTTTGTACGGTGTCGAGGTCGAAATGGACACCGTGCACAACCTTGGCGACATCGCAGACGCTCGAAGAGTCAATCTCGGATGGGCTTCGGACACGCCCACGTCTTCGCGGTGAGCATCCTCAAAGGCATCCCTGCGTTGGTTGACGACTGGCTCAAGGTCGGGCCGATTGGGAAAGCCCCCCATTACCGACACAAACGAGCCGCCCTCAAGTTGAGCGGACGGCCCGTCTCAACGGAACGAACCAACGAGTTCGTACGAGCCACGTTCGACCGCATCGACGTCAACTGGATTGAATGCCCAGATCGTTATCTTCTTTTTTCCTAACAAGTACTAAGCGTATCCCGTAACCAATATTCCGTGCAGAAACTGACTATCCAATCCCCATACCTCCCTTCATTTCTTTGGTCGGAACCCACTGAAGACGCACCTCTGGATAGTGTTCCCTCAGTAGTTCCATAGCTTGCGACCATGACCGACCCCATTGATTACTGAAGGCATACGTGCTGCCATCGTGGACAATGAGATCGCCATCGCGGGTATGCCAGCGACGGCTATGGTATTTCTTGCCGTGAGTCTCCGCATCGGCAGAGGCTCTCACGTCGAACTCCTCTACATCGTTGATCTCACCTTCAACAGCACGCCACAGCCGGACTTTTCCTTTCGTGGGCTCCAGCACGTCGGCTATGTCATCTGGAGCTGTACCATGCGCACAAAGGTGTTTCACCACCAGCAGAATGGCGTTTCTTTTCCACTGATCCGAGTACTTGTTGTCGTTTATCATGACGTCGAATCTGGTGAAATCAGCACCCGTTCGTGATTGTTTTTCTCGTCGCTTCTTCTCACGGACCTGCACCTGGTAGTCCGCCACCTCAGGTAGCGGAATTACCTGCTGCACATCAATGAGTGTTCGGTCATCGTGGGAATACGGTCGGATGCGCACGCATCGAATATCGAGTTCCTTTTCGTTTAGCCACATGACCGCTGTGGTTAGCTCACGGGAAAAGTCGGCCGAGACCAGCACGAGCCGTACATCCTGTGCGAACCTGTCCTCATCCAGCTCATCCCATTCCAAAAAATCGAGCAGTGTCTGTTTGGGATCGGCCTCGCGTCCTCGTTCCTTCAGGAACCGTCCAAAGATTTCAACCGCGCGCTCGGCGGTCAAAGTCGAAACCATCGCTGCGTATCGCACCGCCTGCAATTCCATATGGCCGCCGTCGTCCGTCCGCTTTAGCTCAATGATCACGAGATTAGCATCCTTGTCGACGCCGAGGAGATCAATGCGTCTACGGGATTCGGTCCAATCTCCGAACTCTTCCGCAATCACCAACACGTCGGGCGCAACCACTTCGATCTGGTCGCGCAACAGACGCTGCAGATCAGTCCTTTCCTTAAGCCCGGCAGCGGCAAACGAGGTAGCCTGCACCATCGTGATCTTGTCCTGTCCAACTTCAAATATCGCCATGATCGCCCTCCAGCCCATTTGCATCTGACCCTGCTTCGACGACTCCCTCGCAAATCCAATCCAAAACTGATAGGAACTGCGCCTGGGTTGCCTGACTGCTGAGCACGTGCAGCGGAATATTTGGAAACTTTGCCACCGAGTCAGACGATAACTTGACTCCGGAAATTTCATTGAGACGATCAAGCAGTGAGCGACGGCCGTCCTCCGTGTCGAAGGGAGGCACCTTCATAGCCTGGAACGGGATCTCTACTTGAGCATTTCTATAGCCAGGCCAGACTCTGATCGGATAGAAATCGGTGCCCGCGACTTCAAGAATCGGCGCGAACGACCCCCATTTCTTCCCCTTGCCCCACCCAATACGGACAGCGCATTTCTTGCCCCATTCAAGAAGAGCCCTTGCCACCTTCACATCACTTGTATCGGGACGAGCCTCCAACACCTCAAAGAATGACGGCTCATCCCAGTCCCTTCGGCGAGCCCCTGGTGTCTTGCGACGCCGTGCTTGCTCAGTCTGACCGATCACCCGCGGGATAAGACTGCGGAGGCCCTGTCCCTGATACTGTTTGACTTCAACCGCCAGAACCTGCGCCGGATCCATCTGTTGGTCAAGAAATTCCACAACCCGCCGGAGTTCCGAAGGAATCTTATCCGCAACGAAAAGCAATCGTACTCGGCCAGCTTGTAGGTTGATCTTGACCTTGTGCCAGAAGTCTTCGAGATCCGCTTCCTCTCCAAGGAAACTTTCAAGCAACTGATCAGGATCTACTTCTTCGCGTTCGCAGCGGGCCTCGAACGTCGCTTGGATCGCTTCTACCGGCCAATACACGACGGCGTTCGCGGCATAGTCGAGCATTTGACCGACCACTTCTCTGCGGATACGTGTATCTGAACTCCGCTTGACCTCGACCAATGTCGGGACTCCGTCCTGATCGAGGAACAAGTGATCCAGTGACCATCGGTCAGAGCCGCCCTCTTGATCGGGCACACCCTGCTCCCGAGTGACCAACAGCCACTTCCGTGGTGCATCAGGATCGACTTGATCACCTGGAATCAGTGATGGAAACCTGGCGAGGAGATCCTGTAACCGAGCTTCACTATCGTAGGCCGTTTCCTCGAGTTCCACGAGGTCACTCTCGCCCTGGAGCACGAATATTCCACTCATCGGTGACCCTCCAACACAGTCAGAAAAGGGGTAGTAAGGTGCCACCCTATCACGTAATGCACTAGCAGATGCTGGCCATTGCATTTTTCATTTTTCACCTACCGTCTCTCTTCGAGTACTGCCACAGCGCTCGATCCAGTGTCCTAATGTCCACGTTATTCTCGCCAGCCAGCCACCGACATTCAGAGACGTACGCCCACCAGAAATCGAATGTGTAGCTGGAGGGCTGCGACACACCGAGTGACTCGAGAGCGCGTACGTCCAGGATCGGATACGGATCCAGGTGCCCAAAGTGGAGTAGCACGGAGGCCGTGGGCCAACTAACCCCATCGAGGAGTGTGAGAACGCCTATCCGAAGCCGATCGTCTCGGGCAGCGAGCGCCGCCCTGGTGGCCTCAACGACGAGTGATTTAGGGAGTGACTGGTAGCGCTTCTTAGCACGCTGACTCTTCCAAAGGCAGAGATCCACGAACTCTCGCAATTCATAATGCCCGCGTTTGCGAACAGCTGGACCGACTGTTTTGATGAGGCGACGCTCTTCGGCCCGGGCGTCCGGTGGTTGCTCGCTCGCGTAGCACTCGGCCAGTTCCGGAATGCGCCGTCGATGGAATTGGAGCTTGAAACGAGGCACTCCCATCACATCACCCAATCCTGATGCTGACATGCGAACGCGCCTACCTCGGGATGCTCCTGATCGTAGAACCGCCACAGGTTGTTCACAACCGATTCGCGAGATACCATTTGCAGGTCACCTATTCGCCCCTCCAAGGTGTGATCATTCTGGAGTAATCGTGCACGCATCTCCACGGTACTCACTTCATATCTGACGGCGGGACGTACTAGATCGGAGGACCTTCGATCTAGAATGCATGGAACGATCTAACGTATCCGCCATACCCCCGCCTGCAAGTCCAACAGCCCTACTTTAGCCACATCTGAACTTGGCGCCCACAACCTCGGCCCGTAGAGCGTGACTGGGACACTTGATGCGCAATCAAGCTGGTTAGGGGTGTGACAATTCAGGGGGCCACAGATTACGCAGATGCCCGGCAGCGGAGACGCGTGTTGGTGGGTCCCGGAGCGCCGCGTTGGTCCGCTCGCTGCCTCCTAGATCACCGAATGCCGGCCGGACCACAGCGGCGCAGAGGGACCTACCAACCGCATCAACCGCTGGTTATCATGCTAGCCTCGCTCGGTCACTCGTCCCCTTTCACATTTCACCTCTCACTTTTCACTCGTCCCGTGTGCCGCAGATCTGCCGCTACACCACAAAGATCCGTTCGATCGCATGTTGATTGCGCAGACGCAACTCGAAGACTTGACATGCGTGAGCCAGGATCCGGTCTTCACGGAGTATGGAGTTCCGACGGTGTGGTGATGGAACGGGTGTCCACCTCAGCGCTTTTCCTTCAACTCCTCGAACCAGTTGAGCACCACCCGTCACATTTCACTTCCCGCTTCCCGCTCGCCCTACCACCCTACCGCCCCGTCCCACCAAGCAACGCAAACACATCTCTCACCTGCTCGTAACCCGTCCGAAGCAGGAACGCCGAACTCTTGCCGTAGCTCTTCATACCCAGAATGAAATAGTTGGGCTCGGGGTTCATCAGTGCGTCAGGGCCGAACCCACCGAGCGATAAACAGTCGGCCGGCCCGTCTCCGCTCGCCGCCATGAGGGCAGCCGACAGCTTCATCGGGCCGCGGGAGGCGTAGCACTCGTGGATCTGCAGTTGCCGGTAGATGCTGTCGTCGGGCTCGAACCCGACGTTGGCGATGATTCGATCGAACGACTCGGTGCGTGTTCCCGAACCATTGCTCAGGGCCACCGAGAACGGTCCGTCGTCTCCCGACCGCTCGATCGATGCGACATGCACATCGCACTCCCACGTGCATCCTGGGGGTGGGTCACCGGCAAGTGCGTTAGCACGAGACGTGAGATCTCTCCGCGCGGAAAGCTCGTCACCGGGAATCGGTTCGACCGGCCGCCGTTTCTCGCCCCGTGTAGCCCAATGAAAGGTCGACCCCGGGTGCTTGTCACCCAGTTCGGCGAGCAAGAGCACGGAAGTCGCGGCGGACAGACCATCGCCAACGAGGAGTGTGTGTTTGCCGGCATACGTGTCGCGGTCGGAACCGAGGATGTCGGGCAGACCGTACTCAACTGCATCTCGCAGCCGCCGCTCGCCGACCGCCGCGTTTCCGCCTGGGCCAAGCCAACTCGGACTGCCATACGTGCCCGTGCAATCCAGCACAACGTCGGCCTCTGTCACATGTTCGGCACCCTCATGCTCGAAGAGGATCCGGAATCCGTCATCGGCTCTCACGGAGTCTCCGATGTCCTCGCCCTTCAAGAGGTGATTTCGGCCGACCGCGATCACCCGGCACTGTGTTCTGACACAAGCCGACTTCCCGAGCACCGCTCCCAGTGGCACCAGGAAACGATCGCGGAACCCACCACCTGTCAAAAAGTCGTCATCACCGGGCAGCGAGCCACCTAACTCGGTCACGAGCCGCCTGCCTTCGGGTCCGGCGTTCATCCCGAAGTGCGTGAACAATTTGACGTGCCCCCACTGTGACACGTGCCGGGCGATCTCGCCGCGTTCGAACACGGTGGTTTCAAAGCCCAGACGCACTGCGGCTGCGGCCGCCTCGAGCCCTACCGGGCCCCCTCCGATCACCGCTATGCGACGTCTATTGTTGGTTTTCATGATGCGCCGCTCCCGCCGCCCCGCCGCCCAGCCGCGGCACCAATCCGATCAGCCCGGTTGTTGCTGCGATGCTAGCGCCTGCGCAACTCGCTCGGGGGAAGCACGTTTGAGACGCCGGGCAAGACCCAGCTTTGCAAGCCAGTAGATCATCCACTTCGTGGGATCGAGGTGCCACCACTTGGCACCGGTTCGGTAGTCGGTCGGAAAGGTGTGATGATAGTTGTGATAGCCCTCGCCCATCGTGAGCAAAGCCACCAGGCTCGAGTCGCGTGCCGTGTGATCCGAGCAGTAGGGCTGCGAGCCCCAGAAATGCGCCAGGCTGTTGATCAGAAACGTGGCGTGATGCGTCACGCTAATGCGAAGCACCCCGGCAATTAGCAGTAACCCCAACACATTGCCCACCGCCAATCCTACGATCAAGGGAATGCCGAAGGCAATACCTATCGCTATCGGTAGATAGTTTCGGTCCTGCCACACCACGAGCGGGTCACGTTGCAGATCACGCCACCGCTTGGTCGCAACATCTTCACTGTCACTCAGATCATGGAACACCCAGTTGACGTGCGCCCACCAGAACCCTTCCTTGATGCTGTAAGGGTCACCTTCCCTATCGGTGTTGGCGTGGTGCGCGCGGTGCTGGGCCGCCCACTCGAGCGCTGTGTTCTCGAGCGCTCCTGCACCGAAGATCAGGTAGGCCAACTTGAGCGGCGCTTTCGCCTCGTACGCACGGTGCGCGAACAACCGGTGGTATCCGCCCGTGACGGACAGGCTGATCGCCACAAAAAGTGCCACGGCCGTCACGACTTCGGCGGTATGTAATCCAGTGGTGATGATGTACCACGGAACACCGATCAGCGAGACGATCGTGGCGCCTCCCACCACGATGACGTTGTGCCACCGAATTCCGCGTTCTTGCTTAACGGTCATATTTGTTTCCCTGGTTAGGCCGTTGTCGCTCTCTATTAGAGCGTGACGCCAAGAAAAGTAACATGCCGGGAATCCTAGACAAGAAACGAATCAGACCCCGGCCTGCTTACGGCTCGCCACCACTCGCGGTAAGGCACTGAATACGATAGTTTTAGGCCGCCGGACCGACACTCTTCGGATAGGATGTATGCCTGTGCCAGAAATCGGATTTTTGTTCTTAGCTTGGTGGGTTCCATTGGTCTACATGGCTGTCGCCGGGCACCTCACGAATGCCGCAACGACGATTTACCTCCATCGCGGCATGACTCACAATGGCGTCAAGCTTCATGCAATCGTGTCAGTACCGATGAGGACTTGGCTGTGGCTCACGACCGGCATCATCACGAAACAGTGGGTTGCCTGCCACCGGAAGCACCACGCGTTTGCAGACCGAGACGGAGATCCACATAGTCCGATACTGGTAGGCCTCAAGAACATCTTGTTTGGCGGTTGGTACTATTACCGGCGGGCCAGCCGCGACCCCGTTGTCCTGCAGAAATACGGGAAGGGATGCCCGGAGGACTGGCTGGAGCGTTGGATTTTTTCGAAGTGGCAGACCTTGGGAGTGGTCATTCTACTTGCCATCGACATTTACCTGATGGGCTGGCTGTGGGGCCCGGTTGTCTGGCTCGCGCAAGTGCTGTGGTCCCCTGCACTCGGCGGTGTTGTGAACGGGATCGGACACGTGTGGGGCTATCGTAACTTCAACACCAAGGACGCATCACGGAATTTCTTCCCCGTCGGTTTTCTGCTGGGTGGCGAGGAACTGCACAACAACCACCACTCAGACCCGAAGTCAGCCCGGTTCCGGCGGCGGTGGTTTGAGCTTGACGTTGGCTGGATCTACATCAAAGTGTTGTCATGGTTCGGGCTGGCGAAGGTGCTGCATACGGGACGTTAGCACATCTCGAGTGCAGCACCGAACACCGGGACAACGCAGTTACCTGACGGCGAGCAACTCCACGTCGAATACAAGGGTGGCGTTGGGTGGAATATCCCGTCCGGCTCCGGCCGCCCCATATCCTAGGTCACTCGGAATCACGAATTTGCGTTTTCCACCGATGTTCATGCCGGCTACGCCTTCATCCCAACCGGCGATGACCATGCCGGCGCCCAGCCGGAACTCAAACGGCTCACCGCGATCTACGCTGCTGTCGAACTTGGTACCGTCCGTAAGCCAACCGGTGTAGTGCACCGAGACAGAAGTGCCCGGCACGGCTTCGCTTCCGGTCCCGACCTCTAGATCCTGGTACCGCAATCCCGACGCGGTTTCAATCAATTCGTCCACATTCACTCCTAGCTCGGCGGCAAATGACGCAGTACTTGACTCTGGGCTATCGCTCTCTCCGTTGTCGCCACTGCACGCTCCGACAACGAAGGCCAACATCAATGTAACCAGCTTACGCATCCGTCCTCCAAAAGGTTTTTGGAAATTTGACATGAGTAACTCTGCTACACATCTTGCTTCGACTAGCGGCACAACGCACAAAATTCGTCCGTAAGGATAACTCCTATGCACACTCGGCGCCTTCCGTTCCTTGCAATGCTGCTGCTCGGATTCGGCATGCACTCGACCCCATGCCTGTCACAAGGGGCGCCGGGGTCGGACATCTACGTGGTGAAGTTCGCAATCAATGGTGGTCGCATGAGTTTTGGTGTGCCCGTCAACATTACAGACCGAGACGGATACGACAATCAGCCGTCGTCTTCTCCGGACGGCCAATCTGTCCTGTACACGTCTAACCGCGGCGGTCAAACCGATATATATCGCTACGATATCGCGGCGGGTTCGACTAGCCAGGTTACACGGACCGCTCCGGAGAGCGAGTACTCCGCAACCGTGACCCCGGGTGGCAATACGTTTTCGGTCATTCAAGTGGAAGCAGATTCGACCCAGAGGCTCTGGCAGTTCAAACTCGATGGCACCCAACCGAGCCTTGTCCTCACCGACATCAAGCCGGTCGGATACCACGCGTGGGGCGACGACAGCACGCTGGCGTTGTTCGTGCTCGGTCGACCGTCAACCCTGCAGATAGCCAACACTCGAACTGGTCAAGCAACGATCGTTGCCTACAACATAGGACGATCTCTTCACAAGATTCCCACAAGACATGCCATCAGTTTTACTCACCGGGTTCCGGAGTTCTGGATCAAGGAGATCGACCTCGATACCTACACGGTGCGTCCGCTCATTCAGTTATTGGAAGGCAGTGAGTTCTATTCGTGGACTTCCTCTGGCACCGTCCTGATGGGCCAAGACGCAAAACTGTTCAGTTGGGATCCGGAATCGAAAGAAGGTTGGCGGGAGGTCGCAGATTTCTCTAGCGCAGGCGTCAAGGGAATCTCGCGCCTAGCTGCAAGCTCTACCGGAGAATGGCTGGCAATTGTGGGAACACGCTAGAGCCCACCGCTTGCCCCGCCGGCACTTGGCGTTCTGACCGTGACGTCTCCGGGGCCGGATCCTACCCCGGTTAGCGTTTCCTCTCCACTGGGCCACCGTACCCAAACACCTGTCGGTTGCCCGCTCAGCCCTAGAACCTGTATGGCACCATCATTGGACCAGTAGCCGGAGCCGGCGTGTATCTCCCGCGCTGGGCCGCGCCTGTCGCCATACACCAACCGAACCGTCGCCCCCACAGCCCTGGGATTGGAGCGGTTACCCACCAGCCTAACTCGCATACCAGGCTCGGCCCCCTCGTTGTGGTACAACCTGGTTGCGTTGGCGTTTTGGCTCACCACCAGATCCACTCGCCCATCGCCATCGTAATCTGCGAGCGCGGCGCCACGCTGATCTCCGTAGATCTTGACCCCTGACAAAGTGCCCGATATCGCATCGAACTCACCCTGACCGTCTCCACGCAGCCAAAGCCCTCGGCCCCCGGCATAGCGCCCGACCTCTACCTCGTTGGGATAGAAATTCTGCCCCAAGAAGACGTCTTCGTTGCCGTCACCATCGATGTCTGCTACTCCGGCATAGAATGCGGGCGCAACCTGTGCTTCGGTCGGGAGTTGCCGGGCCCGGAAGCCATTCCCCTGATTCATGAACACCATGTTGTCTAGCACATTCACTTTCAGCACCGACGCACTGCCAAGTGCGGGACCCAGAACATCCTGCAGCAGCGCATCGGCAAACTCGTCGGCACTGGAGAACCGGCGCCCTACAAACGGGATTCCCCTCCTCAGTGCCGTAAGCCCGCGAATGGGGGCGAGACCATTCAACCTGTCATCATAGCGAGCTTCAATTGGATCCATCGTGCCGTTCTCATCAAAGTCGGAGAAGAAGACCATGAGTGGACGGTCCTTGCTAACCTCATGTCCGGTGTTTCTTCCCCAGCTGGTAGCCACTATGTCAGGCAGACCGTCTGCATTGAAATCACCCGTCGTCACTCCGTTCCACATGCTCTCGTATCCTGACAACCCCCACGACTCCGTAACATCAGAAAACACTCCACCCTCATTCTCCAGCAAACGCAAACTCCCCCAATCCAACGCCAACAATAAGTCCACGTCTCCATCAGCATCCACATCCGTATACACTGCACTCGACACCATTCCAATGCCCGACAATACACCCGCATTCAACGTGTCCAACTCATAACCACCCAATCCATCATTCAAATACAAACGCGACACCGGGGACGTCGGATACCGATTCGGAACTACTCGACCGCCCACAAATAAATCCAAATCCCCATCGCCATCATAATCCGCCACTGCCAGAGGACCCGTACTGCTCATCTCGCCCGGAACTACACCAAACTCGCGAGCAGCCACAACACCACTACCCCAATCTGCATCCAACCCC
>JAZDCZ010000246.1:0-3347 GCA_036679605.1 Gemmatimonadota bacterium | reverse complement strand
CACTCGTGATGGCGACATATGGACGATCTCCCACTCGCGTCAGCCCAACCGTCCGTCCGGGGTCTGCTTTGGTTTGCCGCTCGACGGCACTACCTCGGCCACCGATTGGCTGAAGATAGGCGGTAGTTACTATATCGACTTCGATGATTTGCCACAGATCGAAAACCCGACTTGTGGGTGGATGCAAAACTCGAACAATGCACCCTGGTACAATTCCTGTGGACTGAGCGCCGACGACTTCCAATGTGTGCCCGGGCTGTGCAATCCAACAGCCCCAGAACCCTACCGCAGCCAGGTCGCAAGCGACTATTTCGAAGCCAAGGTTGCAGCCGGGCAAACCATCAACGACGCTGAAATGGTGACTCAGAGCCTCAACACCGAGGTGCGTTCGGCAGACGCATTCATCCCGCTTCTCGACGATGCTTATGCAGCCTTCCCCCCCGCTGATCCCAACGGAGACTACGCCGCCGCCAAGGCGGCGATCGATGCATGGAACCGGCGCGCAGACAAGGACGAGATCGGTATTACCATATACTCGGACTGGGTGGTGACGGTTACGACGGGGACCTCGGCGTCGTACAGCAACCCACCCGCTACTCTTACACCGACCGAGCAGCAAGCCGCCGTCGCGGCGTTCACCTCTACCGTAGACAAGCTAGTGGCCGATTACGGCACACCCTTGGTTGCCTACGGGACCGTGCATACGATCAAGCGGTCCGGCGAGATCGACGATGCCGGTGCCATACCGCCTATCCCGCGACCGCTGGGTGGTGGGACCAAGACTATTCAGACCTTGAGGATGGCTACACCCCAGCCCGACGACCCCGACCTGCACGGTCGCGGCAATGTCGCTGCAGGATCGTCGTATATGATCCTGTCGAACTTCGACGCTTCAGGCCGAATCTCGGTGCGCCGGGTAAAGCCCTATGGCAACTCTATGCACGCGACGAGTCCGCATTACGCCGACATGACCGATTTCTATTCGACGGATACCTACATCCCCTTTCCGCTCAGCGACGCCGAGGTCGATGCCGATATGGAATCCTCCTCGAGTTTCGATTACACGCCGGTGATAGAATCGCGCATACCGGGAAGCCGTAAGACTTCTGTCACCTGTGCTCTAGAGTGGACCGTGGAAGCTCCTACCAACCAACCGTTCCGTGATAAGCGAGGATTCAAGAACAACAAACAGACCTGTACCGACGGGGATCCCACGTGCGACTACGATGGTGCTGCCGACGGTAGCTGCACCATGAGGCTCAGCCTGTGCATGAATAACCTGGACTCACGCTTGCCATCGTGCCTGCCTACAGCGGTTGCCGGCTTCCATCTGCGAAAGCCACGCCCCGACAGCCCCCGAGCCTGGGAAGCAACCGCTGCGGCGACTATCCTCGCGGCTGCCGAGAGTCTTACCCCCGGTTTGGTGTCCACCAGCGGCAGACACCAAAACATCCTGACCTTCTCGCCGGCTGTGACCAGCGTCGACTCGTGCGGCAGCAGTTTCGATGTCGCCGTCGCTCTGAAGAATGGGACCAAGAAAGGAAGACTCCGGATTCGTACCAAGACCAGCGATTCAGGTGCGACTCATCGTGACAAGGACAAGCTGATTCTAACTTGTCTGCCCTGACGCGTAGTTTGCGATTGTTGCCTACGCAATGTCGCTTGGCCGATTATCGGTAACGAGATCGATCATATCCTCTGAAAGATCCAGAAGACGCCGACGGCGATCACTATCCATGAAATGTACACACGAACGTTGCGCTTGCCGAGTCTCGCCGCGAGAAAGGCCAGAGCAGGTACTGTGGGAATGACGACGGCAAGCTGACCGGTCTCGACGCCAAGGTTGAAGGCGAGAAGCGGGATCGCGGTGTTACCCGGAGTCAATCCGGATTCGCGCAAAATGCCGGCGAATCCGAAGCCGTGGATCAAGCCAAAGAAAAACGTCACCATCCAGCGATGATCGGCATTGGAGACGATGAGATTCTCGACCGCCACGTAGACGATACTCGCGGCGATGGCTACTTCGAGCGGTCCGGACGGCAGCGTGAAAACGTCGAGGGTAGCCAACCCGAGGGTAATGCTGTGTGCCACGGTAAAAGCGGTGATGATACCCGCCAAGTGGCGGAAACTTCCGCCGAGCAGGAGGAGCGCCAAGAGGAACAAAAGATGATCGTAGCCCGTCAAAATATGTTCGATACCGAGCGAGAAAAAGTCCGTGAATCCACCGTGATCATGCGGGCTGCTGTCGCCGCCGTCGCCGATAGTCAGCAGAGAACTTCCAGGCGAGAATACGTAGCTCCAACTCTGTTGGCCGTGACGGATCGAAACTATGTTGCGAAACTCGGGTTGTACGATGTCGAAAGGATGGAACTCGACCTTGAGCGAAGATACTTCGATGTCGCATCGATAGAGGAGCACGACGGTCAAGTCGTCGCGCCTATCGGGGCCGAGAACCTCTTCGAGGCTCGGTCGGCAAGTGCGTCCGCTGCCGTGCACTTTGATACCGTCGCCGAGCCACTCGGTGATGTCGGCTTCGCGGGCAAGGATAGTACGACGGTCGGTCTTGCCGTCGGCTCCAGTCTCGAGACCGGGTATCAAATGGGCCGCGAAGCGGAGGCGATAACTTACCGTCTTGCCGTCGACGACGAGGTCGGAATAGCTCATGCGGCCGAGGTGGGCCAGGGCTTGCCCGACAACGCCCGGGAGCAGGCCTAAGACGGAAATGATCGCGACGGCGAAGGCGAAGCGTAACGATCGAGGCATGTACGAGATTCTATACGCGCGCCAGTTCAGCTTCCACGAAGTGGGCGACGACACGCTCGCTGGTTCTGTCCAGATCTCGCCCCGAGATAGTCGACAGCCCGGCAACCAGGTTGCGGGCTCCACCGGGACTCGTGTAGCGGCGCAGGAGTCGGCGACCGGTGTTGCGGATCGCCGCCATAGCCTCTGCGGCGTGAAGGGCGGTAAGGTCACATTGAACCTTGGCTTTCTCGATGCCCCGGCTCTTGAGCAACTGCACGGTACGGACGACGGTGCTGTCCAACGCGTAAACTTGAATGATAAAGTCCAGGAGCTGTTCCAAGACTTCGGCCGGCAGGGGCTGATCGGCCGCTCTCAGGAGGGTCAAGATACGTGCTCCCAGCAACTTCGCCGATTCCACTGCCATTTGCTCTTGACCGAGAACCCAATCGGGTCGCTCATGGCCCTGCGTTCCGCTTCGGCGGCCATCCAGGGCGGGGAAGTTGGCGTCGCTGAGTCCGCCGAATTCGAGTCCTTGCCCCCTTCCCTGACAACGCTCGAGTACCGTTTTCGCGATGGCCTGACGGTCGGCAACGGTTCGCGGTCGT
>JAZDCZ010000245.1:0-12289 GCA_036679605.1 Gemmatimonadota bacterium | reverse complement strand
AGCCCAAGCGAGCCAGCGAATGGGGTTGAGCCATTCGAGCAACGTCTCCATCAGTTGCTCCCCCGACTGGACTGAATCGCGGAAGAGCCGGTCGCCACCGGATCGTTACCCACGGCAAGGTTCAAGGCGGCCTGTGCGATCTGGCTGTCTGAAAGCACGGCTGCTAGCTCCGTTCGAGAACTCAAGAGCGCCCGCTCGGCAAGCAGCAAGTCGTTACTCGTTCCTCGCCCTTGCGTAAATTTCTCCCGCTCGATCCGCAGACTCTCCTCTGCCTGCTCGACCGCGCGGGCCGCCGCCTTGCTCCGTGGATCGGCGGTTCGCAGATCAAGCACGGCCCGCGTCACCTCGGCGAGAGCCCGGCGCTCGGCATCGCGGAGCCTCAATTCCGCCTGCCGGAGCAGTGCAAGCGCCTTGCTCCGCTGTGCGCGAAACACCCCACCCTCATAGAGCGGCATGCGAAACTGCAGGAACAAGGTCGCGTCGTCGAGGGTCGTACCATCGTCAATGCCCGTCACGCCGCGATAACCAGCCTTAAGATCCAAAGAAGGTCCAAGCCGGGAGTCAGCGATGCCCACGGCCTCCCTTTGAGCGCCCACCTCTTGCCGCAAGGCCATGAGATCAGGTCGCACGAGTTGGCCCGTTACGTCGAATGTGACTTCTGTCGGGACGTTGATAAGTTCTTTGAGGACTTCGAGGGTCTGCTCGTAAGCGTTACGGGCGCCTGCGAGGTCCCGCTCAGCTTGGAATGCGCTCGTTTCGATGCGCAGGCTGTCCAACTGAGCAATTCGTCCCACCTCGCGCTGGAGCTCGGCGATCCTCAATGATTCTCTCAGAGACGACAACGCAGCTTCCTGAGCGTTGATCACCTGTTGAAGGCGCAAGGCGGTGTAGTAGGCACTGGCAACGTTGAAAATCAGTTGGTTTCTCGTCAATTGCACGCGATATCGCGACGCCTCTGCCTGGGCTTCTGCCAGCGCGATTCCATGCTCGATTCGACCGCTCGTGTAGAGTGGGAGCGTCAATTCGAGGCCGTAGTTGACGATCGCCGTCTCGAACGGATTGTCGGCACCTCTAAAGCCGTGACGAAATATCAGGAGACGTTCGCGCAGGGGGAAGTACTCGCCCAGGCCGACTGCGTCCAGCCGCGGAAGTCGTTCGCCGCGTGCCGCATTGATGTCCTCTTCAGCTACGGTGATTCCTTCTTTGGAGGCGGCCAGCCCTAGGTTGCGATCGATTGCAGCCGACACAAGCCTCTGAAGGGTCCACTTGGTTTGAGCGCCGTGCGCGGCGGGTGTTCCGCCTGGCAAAGACAGCGCAATAAGCAGTACGGCAACCACGCGTCCTCTGCGAGGGCGCCGCCGTTCCCTCGATGGAGGTCCGGCATATCTAAAAAACGGCTGCCACATGCGGCAAGCCTAGGGTTTGACGTAGCGTCAAGGTCAAGCTGCCTCGGAGCGTGTCCGAATCGCGGACCTAACTGCAGTTCCCAGGAATTGTACGAATTCACGCCGATCTTCTTCGCCAAGGAAGTGCTGTGCGAACCAGCCCAGCGCGATGTCGTAAACCACACGCGCCGTGAATGAGAGCGAGAAAAGTTGCGGCCAAGCGAACCGCGCTCCAAACATTCCCACGGCCGGCGCCATGGGCGGCAGCGTCATCATTCCCAGCTCTATGACCAGGGCCCACACGGCGTCCCATATGAGCGCCGACCACGGTGCGGCGGATAGATATCCGGATAATATCGACGGCAATATGCGGTCGCAGTAACGAGAGCGATTAGGGCCGGCACTAAGATCCGCGGGATGCATACTCTGGCCGCAAACGAATGAGCAGCGGGAAGGGCATCAGGGACAAGTGGGATTCCGAGGATATATTGGGCATACCCGAACGATACGGTCGCGAGTTAGATCGGGACCGCGGCACCACAAAAAAGGACTACCAAGAAAAGCGCGGTGCGCTTGATGTCAGTCTGCAGAGTGAGCCCTTACATCACATTGCAATCGGCTTTGCCAAACCGCTACGCCATGCGCCGACGAGGCCTTGGCTCACATCAAAAACCGGCTTTGACCTTCTCGTCCGGGTCGGCGCTGGTTTCCTGCAGGCCGAGCTGTTGACGGAGTTCCTGCCGGACCGAGAGGAATTCGCCGATCAGCGCCTCGGTATGTCTCAGCTGTTCGTACATCACCGCAGTCTTTCTGGCATCGGCGGTCCCCTCAGTGGCGCTCGCACACAGCGCCCGTATCTCCGCAACCGTCAAGCCGATCGCCCGGCAGCGAGCGACGAGACGAAGTTCGCCCAGCGCCTTCTCGTCATAAAGCCGGTAGTTGTGACGCTGCCTCAAAGCAGGCTGTATAAGGCCGATCAATTCGTAATACCGGATGGCCCTCGGAGTGAGGCCCACATTCTTGGCCGCTTCGCCGATGGTTAGTGCGTCGCGCTGCGACAATGCATCTGCCATGGAGTGCGTCACCTGTTCTGTCACGCCGCACGCCAGCCTATACGTGACCCATTAGACTAGGGATTGACGCTGGGGCAAGGTCAAGAGGGGCTGGCTCGTATCGCCCTAGCTTCATCATGACCAGTGCTCGGCAACGAGAATTCCGACGCTCGGCAGCACAACCCACTGGATCAGTGGCGAAAGCCCTACATCCAATCCTGGGACAATGGGCATGAGATCCGAGTAGGCCCAAGTGCCCCTCACATAGACGTTTACCCATTCGCTGTAGACTGTATACCCAACGCCGAATAAACAGGTCGCAAGCACCGTTCTCACAGATGCTCGCTCCCACCGCCTCATTCGGCTTGTAAGCAGGAATGACGCCATAAGGCTCGAAGTGGCGATCACAATATTGGCGCCCGTGCACTTCAGGACGTCGGCAGCAAACTCTCCGGCCGTTCCGTTTTCCCAGAGCGTATAGAGCGGCATCTGCGCCGATTCCCACAGCACGCTCGCGACGGCGACGCAGAGAACGTACGTGCGCAAGTAGGCGACCCGCTGCGTCCATTCCCGACTAAGCATCACAGCACGTTAAGGCTTGACCTTGCGGTAGGGTCAAGGATTACGGTCCACCTAGAAGACTTGGGAGCTACCGGTGAGTACGGTCGCCCCCAACACACTTCGGCTCGATTGAATGCAGTGCTCTGATGCTGCGGGGAGAGAGCTGCGCATGGTGACTAAACGCAGTGGAACCCAACTTCTTCGTGCGCGTTCTTGAGAACAGGCAGCCGCACCCCAGCCATGGTCGTTGTGATTTATGGGCACCCGGTCAATGACTAACAGGGCAAGGACTAGAGGAAAATCCTGGCACCCAGGAGATGGATCAATGACAAAACGCACTTACCTGACCGCTTTGGCAGTAGCGTTACTGTTTCATGTCAATGCGATTCAAGCCGCGACTGCCGCTGAGGAGAATGGCCGGCCGCTCGTGCTCCACGTCAAGACCGCACTCAGCGTGGACGATGCGCAAATCTGCGTCGTTCCCAATGTCGCTTGGGCCGCGCTTTCGGAAGGCCGGCCGGTCACCATCGTCTTCGATGGGAGCGCGGTCACCTCGATCACCAAGGGTTATGGTTGGCGCGGTTGGATCGGCATCGACAGCACGGCCATGGATCGCGCCGCCCTTCCCGAGCGGGAACGCAAGTCGTTATCCGAGCAGATCGGCGTGCCCCTGGACACCGTGCCCAAAGACTATGGTCAATATCTCCGCTATTTGAAGGAGAAAGGCGTTGAGGTCGTCTACAACCGGACGATGGCCGTTCTTTACAACATTCCCGCTGAAGACATCGAAGCTGCGGCAAGGCCAGTCGGTCTGAAGGAGCTCTTGCAGGCCCTGGAAACCGGGGGAGATTACCTTGTCTACTGAGAAACTGCTGATGCGCATAAATAATTTGAAGGAAACGGCTCTCGCTTCCGGGGCATTTCTTTCTTTGGTTCTTCTTTCGGGACCTGCTTTGGCTCAGACGACATTTCTGGATTGCGAGGGGTATATGTGGCACGGCGGATGGATCTTCGGCCCGTTCATGATGATTCTCTTCCTGGCGTTGATCGTTGCCGCGGTCGTGTTCCTGGTCCGTTGGCTCACGAGCTCAAACGGACGTCCGCCCGCGTCACGCTCGGACGCGCTAGCGATTTTGCAGGAGCGCTTCGCGCGCGGAGAGATCGACAAGGACGAGTATGACGAGCGGCGCAGGATCCTACGCGGGTAGTGGCCACCCTCGACGCCAACGAGCGACTTCGCAAGAAAGAGCAGATTCGATGACTGACCAAGTGAGCGAGGAACGCAAGGACTGGGCTGGCAGCTTCCGTGCCTACATGACGGTTTGGGGATTCCCGACACTTATTATTCTCGCAGGCATCTTCGTGGACGCGGATACGCGAACCATCCTCTGGACGGGTTCGCTTGCATGGAAGGGGGTTGCTTGCCTGCTTAATGCGCGCCGGTGCGGTCGCACCCATTGCCGCTTCACTGGCCCCTTTTATCTTCTCTTGATTGTTCCTGTGCTCTTCCATGGGCTCGGCGCGCTGCCATTGGGTGTGTACGGCTGGTGGGTGCTCGGCATTATTATTTTGTTTGGCGGGAAGCTTATCTGGTGGGCGACAGAAAGCGCATGGGGCAAATTCTCAATGCCAGCGGACGGGTCAAAAGCCCGATAGAAAAGCGGTTCACGCACGAACATTTCAATTTCCGATATGGGTCGATACTGTTGATAAGGTAGCTGTTGTGAGCGGCTGCGAACCGTGGTTCCGTCTTCCTGAGGCTATCAGCGGAGAGACGGGGCGCTGACGCCGGACACCATGCTCCGATCATCCAGCCAGTCGGCCAGGTCTGCGGAGATGTAGCTGGAGCCGTTATCCGATAGTAGGCGAGGTCTGTGACGCACGTTCGCCTGATCGCACCCTGACGCCTGCAGGGCGAACATCCTCGGCCTTCATCGTCGTGCAAAGCCTCCATGCGATGATGTATCGGGAGAAGTCGTCGAGGATCGTGCTCAGATAGAACCAGCCCCAGCCGATCACCTTCAAGTAGGTGAAGTCCGTCTGCCAGAGCTGGTTCGGCGCTGTCGTCTTGTCCTTGAACTCGTCTGCCGCCTTGATCACAACAAAGGCTGGGCTCGTGATCAGATCGTGAGCCTTGAGCAGGCGATAAACGGAAGCCTCTGACACAAAGTAGCTTTCCGTGTCCGTGAACCGCACCGCGAGCTCCCGCGGTGACAACTCGGGTTCCTGCAGGGCCAGTTGAACGATCTGGTCTCGCACATCGTCGGGAATGCAGTTCCAGACGCGGGCGGGCCGAGGGGACCGGTCTTCCAGCGCATCCGGCCCGCCAGACTGATACAAATCATACCAACGGTAGAACGTGGCGCGCGACACGCCGAGTCTCTCCAACGTCCGGCGCACCGGCAGATGCGATTGCTCGACCAGCCGGATGATCTCCAGCTTCTCCGATGCGGGGTATCTCATTCGAGCCCTCCCCCATCCGCAATCATGCTTTTTTTGAGAAGACGCAGTTCCAGAGCCTGTTCGGCTACGACCTCTTTAAGATCGCGCGCTTCACGACGCAAATCCTTGACCTCGCCGGTGGAAGCCTCCCGCGCCGTATCGCCCGCCAGCCGCTTCTTCCCAGCTTCAAGGAACTCCTTGGACCAGCTGTAGTAGAGGCTCTGCGCAATTCCCTCGCGCCGGCACAGTTCCGCGATGCTGTCCTCACCACGAAGGCCGTCAAGAACGATGCGGATCTTCTCCTCCGCTGAATACTGTTTGCGCGTCGCGCGCCGGATGTCTTTGATAACTCTCTCAGACGTTGCGCGCGGTGTTCCCGATCTCTGTCTCATCTTCACTCCTTGGCGGTTACGATGAGCCAGAAATCCTCCCTTATTCAATCCCCTCCATCTGTCTCATAGGCGCTGACGTCGGACACGACGCAAGTACCACCTCGGCCCGATCCGGATCTTCTCTTCGGCGCCGTACTGCCGACGCGTCGCCCGGCGGATGTCCTTCATGACCTTCTCGGCCGGTGCTTTCTGGCGGTTCGTGTTCCGTCTCATCTTCAATCCCCTCTCGGGTTACGATGAGCCAGAAACACTCTCTTATTCAATCACCCAATCTGTCCCAAGGGCGCTGACGCCGGACAGCTCATCCCAATCGAGTTTGCAACACGGCCCAAGATGGACCACAACCGGAACAGCTCCTCTTATGAATGAGGCCAATCAGGGGAGGAGGTTATTTGCTTTGACAAAAGCAAGGCCGCCGAAGATGCACTCCGAACCAACATCAAAGGGGCCGGTCACCCATGTCACGAAATCCATCGCACACGCCGCGTCCATCCGAAATTGTGATGGACGAGCTCGGGGAAGAACAGACACCCTGGGATCTGGATAAGCACTTGAAGGGCTGCCTTGCTGGCTATCAGACAGCTCCGAGCTACGGTGCCGCGGTGTATTTCGCGTTGGAAGTCTTGTGGGGGATTGCGCATGACGGGGAGGTTCGCGCCGCAACAGAGAAGCTCGATCCAGATCAGTTGGACCCAAAATGGACCATTGCACCGACGACCAATCTCCCCGTGCAATGGCTGTGGATTAGAGCGCTGGCTGAAGCCTGGTCACGGTACAAGCACGCCGGCGGACCGCTGGGCCATGCGTTCGGTCTTGAAGGGGGGCAGGGCAAGTCGCCAATCATTGATAAGCTGGCGCAGACGCTTGATGAGCTCGCGATCGCTCGCTGGATAGGGTCCCAGGTACAGGATGCCCGAGCGGCGGGCAAAAAAATTCGCATTGAAGACGCCGTGCAAGACGCTGCAGAGAAGTTTAATAAGAGCGACGTCACGATAAGACGGGCTTGGCGACGCTTTGCCCGGCTTGAACGGCCGCATCCAAAATGATCGTGACTTCCACGAAGTGGTGACGTAGCGAATGGCCACCGCTCACGGGTAAAGCTTTCTCTGACGCCGCATGATGCGGCGCTTTGAGAGCGTCCATGGCCACTGACTCCCCTAAAAGTCTGCTCCTGTCCGAGCGAACAGTCCCAAAGTCGCGGATTGTTGCGTCTGCATTTGGAGACCTCGTGCGCCTGCTCGCGCGCCAGTCGGCGCGTGAGCTGGTTGACGGGCGGTGCGAGACAAATCTCGGGAAGGCGTCCACACCCCATCGCGAGAAGCAATCATGATCACGGGCACGCACTATTTGCGCGCCAGGGAGATCGCGCGCTTTCTCGGTGTCTCCGAACGGACCATCCGGCGCTGGATCACGGCGAAAGAGCTTCCATCGGTGAAGATTGGCGGCGCGAGATTGGTCGCCAGGGAGGACCTCGAGCACCTTCTCACCCCGCAAAGTCAGCTCACAGAGGATGATGCAAATGAGAAAGGATGAATCCAAGCAAAATCAAGCATTTATTGATGTATCGGGAAAGCTTAATGCAAACAGATGTTCCATCTACTTTGTGATAGCATTCCCGAATGTCACCGTTTATCATCGTTTTTCACAGTGAGCGGCGATGGGCCGCATGGAGGGACTTATGATCGTGAACAACGTGGCACCGAAGGACCTGGCGGGGGTTCTGGCGATCCTTGACAGAACCGAGCTCGGCGTAACGCGGCGCCGCGACCTGTTCTCGGCCGTCAAGCGTATCAGCGAAATGCTCGGAAACGCACCGGTCAGCCTCGAGGCGGACCCACTTGCCCTGCGGGAGAAGCTGCGCATGATCCGCCCGGCCGCGTTCGGCGTCAGCGCGAAGACCTGGAGCACGTTGCGCAGCGCATTTAGCGCCGCCCTCCAGCTCGCGGGGGTCATCGACAACACGGTCCGCGGCGGTGCCCTGCGCCACCCCTTGTGGGCGCCGCTGATGCAGTCCGTGGCGAAGGACAAGAGGTTGTCCAATGGGCTTGCCGCATTCGCCAACTGGTGCGCGATGAGCGAAATCGACCCCGAGAACGTGACCGACGAGTCCGTGCAGAAGTTTTTGGTCTGGCTCGAAACGCGGACCTTGCATTTGAAGCCACGAGACATCGTTTGCCGCGTACCCAGGCTCTGGAACGAGGCCAGGGACAAGGTTCCCCTCTGGCCCAAGCCGGCGCTGACTCGGCTCTCCTTTCGGCCATCCCGCAAGCGGCTGGCATGGGACGATCTCAGCCAGAGCTTCAGGCGTGATGCCGAGGCCTATCTCTCCATGCGAGCCAACTCGGATTTGTTCGACGAGGTTCCAAATGGACCTCGGCGCCCCCTGGCAGACAAGACGCTTGATCAGCAGAGGGAGCACCTGCGCTTGGCTGCATCGGTGCTTGTGGAGAGCGGGTTCGATGCGGCGGAGATTGCGTCGCTGGCCGACCTAATCCAGCCCGAGCGGTTCAAGACGGTTCTCCGGCACTATCACAAACGGGCAAACGACAAACCGAATGCGTTCGCCGTCTGTCTCGCCAAGACGCTGATCCAAGCGGCCCAATACCACGTGGGAAGCACGGCGGATCAGGTTGGTGAACTCAAGCGGCTGGCCTCGAAGTTACCGCCTGTCCCCTTCGACCTCACTCCGAAGAACAAGCGCCTCTTGCGGCAGCTGGAATCGGAACACCTGCGCGCCAGGCTGCTCTTCCTCGGCGACGAGCTGCTGGCCGAGGTCGCCAAGGCTGTCGAGGCTGGCGCCCTTCCCTTTGTCGAGGCGCAGGTCGCGATAGCCCTTGATATTCAGCTGGCGGTCCCCCTGCGGCCACAGAACCTTTGCAGCCTGAGCTGGAAGCAGCACTTCAAGGAGCCCAACGGGCCGAAGGGACGTTTGTTGCTGCATATTCCTGCTGAGGAGACCAAAGCCGGGCGACAGGACCTCACGGTTGAGATACCGGACGAGGTCGCACTGCGGCTGCGCTGGTATCGACGCCACATCCTGCCGCGCCTCAATGCCGATCCCAATGGCTTCCTGTTCGTTTCCAAGAAAGGTCGGCTAAAGAGCCAGAAGACCATATCACAACAGATCACCGAGACGATTGCCGAGCGCGTCGGCATCCATATGACTCCGCACCAGTTCCGTCATTTTGGCGCGGCCGCCTACCTGGAGGAGAACCCCGAGGATTTCGAGACGGCACGGGCCATGCTCGGCCACGCCTGGAGCAAGACCACGCTCATCTACGCCGGGTCGTCCAGCCGGCGCGCCAGCCGAGCCTATGGCAAATTCCTCTTCGAGCAGCGGGACAAACTCAAACTCAGCCGCGCCAATCGGAAACGGAAGAAGGCGGCCCAACATGGATGAGGAACGAAGTGCGCTGCCCATGCCAACTCTGAAGCATCTTCCATTCCACCGCTGGCCTGAGGCCGATCATCAGGCCTTCCGGATAGCCTGCGCACCAGGCGACCTGTTCGACGAGACCGGCGGACCCGGCGCTCAACACGCCGAAGGCACGCACCGGTTCATCGAGATGTCCTACCGCCGCTGGCTTGGCTTTTTGCACGAGATGCATCCGGACGACCTTTTTATGCCGCCGGCCGACCGCATCACGCTCGAACGGGTCCGCCATTTTATCGGACAATTGAGCCTCGGGGTCCGTTCGAGCACGGTGGCATTGAGCGTGGCCAATCTCTGCTATGCGGCCCGCCTGATCGCTCCCGAGCGTGATTGGCAATGGCTGGTGGCGATCAAGGCCCGGCTCCTGGCACGCGCACGGCCTCAAGACCGCTTTGAACGGCTTGTGCCTCCCCGTGATACCCTCGACTTTGGCGTCGAACTCATGGATGGAGCGCTCACCTTGCCGATCACCAGTTGCAAGGAGCGCGAGATCCAGTACCGTGATGGTCTGCTACTTGCCCTGCTCAGCTTGTGGCCAATCCGCCGCCGCAGCCTCGCGGCGCTCACAGTCAGCCGCCACTTCGAGATGGACGATGCCGGGGTGAACATTCTTCTGCATGCGGCCGATACAAAGTCCGGGCGCCCAGAAAGCTTCCGGGTCCCGGAACCGCTGGTCCCTTATATGAAGCGCTACCTCAACGAAATCCGACCGCATCTCCTGGGTCCACGCGAGCACGATGGCTTCTGGGCTTCGTGCAGACATCGGCCTTTGTGCGCCGGTCGCATCTACAATATCGTCCGCACGCGCGTCATGGGCCGGTTCGGCAAGGCCATGGGTCTGCATGACTTTCGCCGCGCCGCCGCTACCTTCCTGGCCATGGATGCGCCCGACAAGATCGGGTTGATACCGGGTGTGCTGCAGCATGCTTCGCCGGACGTCAGTGATCGGCACTACAATCTGGCGCGGTCGGTCAGGGCAAGTCAGCGGTATGCGGCACACCTGTCCAAGACCAAGAGCAGGCTGCGGCCACCTGCAACGCGACCAGGGAGCTAACACGATGCGTGCTGTCATCTACGCCCGCTATTCCTCCGACAACCAGCGCGATGCCTCGATCGAGGATCAGGTCCGACTGTGCCGGCGAAGGATCGAGCAGGAGGAATGGCAACTGGGCGAGGTTTATTCGGATCACGCCATCAGCGGCGCCAGCACGTTGCGGCCCGGTTACCAGAAAATGCTCGAGGACGCTCGCGCGGGCTGTTTCGATGTCCTGGTCTCCGAAGCCCTTGGCTCTCTTTCGCCGGCGTAAGATTGGTTACTCTGTCCGAGGGCGAGATCAGTGAATTGCATGTTGGCCTCAAGGGCACCATGAACGCCCTGTTTCTCAAGGACCTCGCCCAGAAAACGCGGCGAGGTCTTGAAGGTCGGATCCGTCAGGGCAAGTCGGGAGGGGGTCTTTGCTTCGGCTACGAGGTTGTCCACAAACTCGATGCCGCCGGTGAACGTGTCCGTGGCGAACGCCGCATCAACAAGGTCGAAGCTGCAATCGTCTGCCGCATTTTCCAGGAGTTCGCGCATGGCCGATCCCCAAGAGCGATCGCCCATGCCCTGAATAGGGAGGGCATCCCCGGTCCCGCCGGCAAGACCTGGGGACCTTCCACCATTTACGGCAATTGGCGGCGCGGCACGGGGATCCTCAACAACGAGCTCTATATCGGTCGACTGGTTTGGAACCGGCAGCACTTCGTCAAAGACCCTGACACCGGAAAACGCCAGGCACGGCGCAACCCCGAGCCCAAATGGGTCGTCGAGGAGGTGCCTCATCTTCGCATCATCGACGACCATCTCTGGAACCTGATCAAGGAACGCCAGCAGGACTCCCGCTCCCGTATCTTAGTCGTGGACAAAGACATCCGCCCCGAGCGCGCGCGCCGTCCGCGCTATCTTCTCTCTGGCCTTCTCAGGTGCGGAGCCTGCGGCGGCGGTTTCTCCAAGATCAGCCAGGCCCACTACGGTTGCTCAACCGCCCGCAACAAGGGAACCTGCGACAATCTTCTGACAGTGAGACAGGACGACCTGGAGGCCAAGGTGTTGGATGGCCTCAGGCATCACCTGATGCACCCGGATCTCGTCAAGACGTTCGTCGACGAGTTCCACAGAGAAGTGAACCGGCAAGCGGCTGAACAAGACGCAGGCCGCGATCAAATCAGGCGCGAGTTGGAGAAGACCGAACGCGACATCCAAAGAGTGATCGAAGCCATCAAGGCAGGTGTTCCCGGCAGCGCCGTGAAGGATGAGATGGCGACGCTGGAAAACCGGCGGACGGACCTAATCGGTAGACTCGAACGCACGCCGGCTCCGATACCTCGCCTGCACCCGAACCTTGCCGAGCTGTATCGCAGGAAAGTCGTCAATCTGGGCGAAGCCCTCAACGAGGAAAGCACCCGTGCCGAAGCGGCAGAAGCCATTCGCGCACTCATTGAAGAGGTCCGTCTGGTGCCCGAGAATGGCAAGCTGCGCACCGAGCTGTTTGGAGAGCTTGCGGCCCTCATCAGCCTCGCAAACAAACACCCCCAATCCAAGGGATCGGGGGTGCAAGTAACGCTGGTTGCGGGGGCCCGATGCCACCTTTACCGAACTGGCCTTAGACTGTGATTTCCGTGTCAGCAAAATACCAAAAAGCACCAGATTTCTAATCTGGGGGTCGCAGGTTCGAATCCTGCCGGGGACGCCAGTTTTTTCAGATAGTTAGCTGGCCTACCTTGGGACGACATCTCTACCAGTAAGCACATAGTAAGCGCGCTGGGTCGATTTCGAGGCTGATACTCGCCACCACCGCCTCATCGCCATATGAATGTCCGTTATGCCCCCGAAAGCGGAAGTCGCGATACGCCGGCGGCACTTCCGCTATGCGCTGATTGTGTTGCAAAAGTCGGTTGAGATTTTTTACGAACAGTGATTCCGTTTCCTTGACGCAACAGCGGCGGAGACGGTTCGATGATGGGGCGGCAGACACGAGGGCAGGA
>JAZDCZ010000244.1:0-59592 GCA_036679605.1 Gemmatimonadota bacterium | reverse complement strand
CGACTTCGGCGCATTCAGTCCCGGCACCGCGAATGTTCAGAACAACGGTACGTTCCGGAAGTCGGGCGGTACGGGAGTCACGTCGTTCAGCATTCCGTTCACGAACGCCAGCGGCGCCATACTCAACATTCTGTCGGGGACTGTGGACATCAACAGTACATTCTCCAATTTGAGTGGTGCGTCGCCAGCAGTAATCGAAGGTGTGGGGTCAATTGATCTGGTAGGTGCGACAGTATCCGTGTGGAATGGTATCATCCGGCCGGGTGGTGCTGGAGCGGCGGGGACACTGACCATTGTTGGTGATCTACCTGCGCCGGTTAACGCCACGCCGACGATTCAGATCGAAATCGGCCCAACAGCCGGCATTAACGATCAGTTGGTGGTGACCGGAATCGCCAACTTCTCTGGCACGCTCGACATGAGCACATTACTGGGCGCAAGCCCGGCGACGGGCGCCCAGTTCACGGTCATGACTTTCGCATCCTCTACCGGCTCATTCAGCGTGGTGCAGCCTGCAGGTAACTTCACCACAACGTTCAACCTGACGAATATCATTCTTGAGGCGCTGTAGCACTGCTCACACCGCCTCCAATGCCTGCTCCGCGTCCGCAATCAAGTCCCTCTTAGTATTCGAACCCACCGACAGCCTAGCCAACGTCGGTCGAGACCGTGGGATTCTTCATCGTGAACTCGCCTAGCCGCGCTCTTCTAGCTAGTATGTTGGCAGACCAGTCCCCATTCCGTGAAAGAAAGGTGAAGCCTCTTGAAGCGACCGGTAATCGTACAGTCTAACGGACGATCGCTGAACTCGCTGTGGCGAGTCGCGCAAGTCTTGGTCCTCACGGCAACGGTTGCACTTCTGGCAGGCTTGTTTCTCACGCCGGATCCAGCACTAACGATCTTGTGGAGTGTGCTCATTCCTCTGGTACCGGCCTCGCTGTTGATCAGTCCGGCAATCTGGCGCAATGTTTGCCCGCTGGCGACACTCAACATGTTTCCCAGAGGGTTTGGAACCTCCACCACTGGGCCGCAATTCGTGGCACGGACTGGAGCAATCGGAATCCTCCTGCTCGGCGTATTGGTACCGGCCCGTCGCTTCCTATTCAACAATGAAGGCGCCGCGCTCGCCGTTACGATCATAGCGATCGCCATCGCTGCTTTGGTGTTAGGACTCCGCTACGACGCCAAGGCGGGGTTCTGTAATGCCTTCTGTCCGATCCTGCCGGTGGAACGGCTCTACGGCCACAACCCACTCCTGGCAGTGCACAATCCGCGCTGTGAACCATGCAACTTCTGCACGACAAGAGCATGCATCGATTTGTCTCCGATGAAATCCGTCTGCCAGACGTTGGGACGGGCGCGCCTCACCTACGCATGGCTGTTAACCCCGTTTGGTACGTTCGCCGCCGCCTTCCCAGGGTTTGTGATCGGCTACTACACCTCCGCGGATGGACCGTTGAACTCCGGCGGCGCTGTGTACCTCCACATCACCATCTGGGTCGCAATCAGTTTCGCGGCGACCGCGATCGTGGTCGCCGTGTTGAACGCGAGTGCGGGCCGTGCCCTGCCCGTGCTTTCGGCGGCAGCGGCCGGACTCTACTACTGGTTCGTTTCGCCCCTCGTGGCGGAGGCGCTGGGCGGAGCTGTGCTACTCACCAACCTGTTACGGCTTGGGGCGTTCGCGCTCGTGGCGACGTGGCTCTTCCGAGCGGCGTGCAGGAAAGCACGGCATCCTAGGTTGATGGTTCTGAGAGACATGAGCTAGATGAGGTAAAGGTGTTGGAGCATTCCGTCCGGCCCTTTAATTCCAACTATCTTACGTCCATGCACCGCCGGACTTTCTTCACCTACGCTGCGGCATTCGCGACTACCTGCGCCACGCGGGCTCGCGTCGCTCCCGTCGCGGGACCGCAACGAGGCATCGCATTCGATGCCTATCGTGCACCTCCGATTGACGCGGATTTTAGAGCGATAAAGATGCTCGGCGCCACGCACGTCGCTCTATTCCCCTTTGGCTTCATGCGGGTTCACAGTGAACCCGCCGTCTCCCGATTCCGTGGCCGCCGGCTGGATCTCGCGATCGCCGACGAAGGCCTGGTTACGATGGGCACGATGGCCCGGAAGGCAGGCCTCAGAGTAGTTCTCATTCCCACTCTAGCAGATTTCACCGACGGACACTGGCGCGGCGAGGTTCGCATGAACTCCGAAGCGTCGTGGGAGGAGTTTTTTTCTTCCTACCGTGGCTTCGTACTTCACTATGCCTCACTTGCCGAGCAGATGCACGCGGTCGGAATGAGCGTGGGAACGGAACTGAGAGAGACCGTACATCGAGAATCGCAATGGCGAGAAATCATCGCACAAGTTCGTGAGCGGTTTCCCGGCTGGCTATCGTACGCCGCCAACTGGGACGACTACGATTCGGTGCCGTGGTGGGATGCGGTCGACCTGATCGGCGTTCAGGCCTACTTCGAGCTGGGAGATCCCGGCCCGGGCGATCGCGAGCGCCGCAGCAAGAATCTCATTGAGGCCTGGCGCCCCATAAAACAGAAACTAGCGGAACTCAGCGAGACAACTAACAGACGGATCATCTTCACCGAGATAGGATACAAATCTCACAGCGGCACCACCCTGGAACCCTGGAAGTGGGAGCTAGACGGCGAAGCCGACGCAGAGCTTCAAGCCGCTGCCTATGAAGCCGCGTTCCGAACGTTTTGGTCGGAGCCTTGGTTTGCCGGGTTCTATTGGTGGAAGTGGCGGGCGCTGAGTGCAAAGGACAGAGACAGCACTCGCGATTTCACGCCGCAGGGCAAACCCGCTGAAGACATAATCAGACGGTACTATTCACGGTAACGCCCTAGGCGTTCTTGATAATCTTTTCCACTGCCTCCGAAAACCGATCGACTTCCTCCAACGTCGTATAGACGTTTGGTGTGACCCGAATGCCGGTGCAGGCGGGATGGCCGATAGGAGTCACGATTATATGTCCGGTTTTCCACAGCTCGGACGTAATCTTACCCGGTTCCATGCCTTCCACTCCCACATTGGCAAGCCCGCACGACATGGCCGGATCGAAACTGGTGTTCAGCTTGACGCCGGGCTGACCCTCCAACCGCTTCATCCAGCGGTCTCGCAGATAGCGGAGCCGCGCTGCCTTGCGCTCGCCACCAATCCCGTTGTGGAATGTCAGTGCTTCAGCAATCGCATTGTGATTCGCGGCGGGGTGAGTTCCGATCTCCTCAAACTTTCTGATGTTGCCCTTCATCGAATCGGGCGCCGCCATGAGTGGCCACAGCTTCTCAATTTTTTCTCGCCTTACATAAAGGAACCCCGTTCCATGCGGGGCTAGGAGCCACTTGTGCAATGACGTTCCGTAGTGATCGCAATCGAGTTCGTCCCGCGTGAATGGAAAGTGCGCGTAGGCATGTGCACCATCGACAATCGTCTCGATCCCGTGTGCCCGGGCCATCTGACAGATTTGCTTAACGGGAAATATCTGACCTGACAGATTCGTAATGTGGCAAAAGTGAATCACTCTGGTGCGGGGTGTGATCGCATCCTCGAACATATCGACCAGGAATTGCATGCTGGGCGGTGGCGTTGGAAACGAGACCTTCTTTATGGTCAGGCCCTCGCGCCGAACTCGCTGGTCCCATGTAGTCAGCATGCGACCGTAATCTTGGTCGGTGGTGAGAATCTCGTCGCCCGGCTTCAAGTCCATCCCGAACTGACAGATCTCTAATGCCTCGCTGGCATTGCGCGTGATCGCCATCTCCTCAGGATCACACCCGAAATTTCTTGCCAGCCGGGTGCGTACGCCCTCGACCTGCGGTTCCAGAATCCGCCACATGGTGTAGACCGGTGCCTGGTTGGAAAAGTCGAGGAACCGCTGCATGGCGTCCTGCACGGTCTTGGGACTGGGTGACACACCGCCGTTATTGAGATTCACCAAACTGCGGTCGACGGTGAACGCCTGTTGGATCTCGAGCCAGAAGTCCTCGTCCGCAGCGACCTCTTCCGGACTGCGGTCCGCAACAAACGAAGTGGCCGAGAGAATCCGCTCGATGCCGTCACTGCGGAGGGCGGGGATCGTCACGGCGGCGGTCCCGAACACGGAATTCAGAAACTCACGACGGGTCTTCATGGGGCAGCTCCGATCAAGGGGACAGACCTACTTGCAGACTCTGAGATTGGACGCCGGATGTCAATAGGAGAGCTGGAAGTGAGTTGAAAAACGCTCGCTCCGCAGCGCTACGCGCTGGATCACCCTAAAGGGAGTCCGTGTGGCGTTCATTAACGCCGGAACCCGGCCGGCTTTCACGCCACACCAAAATCGCCGATCCCACTACTGCTATCACCGCAAATGAAAACCATTGGATGGCATACGACAGATGCGGACCGTTCGTGAGATCCGGCAGCGGTAGCGGCCGAAGCACTGGAGGAGCAGCGGCAGGCAGCTCGGTACGCCGCAACACCTCAGGCATCAGCGAATAGGGAAAACGCGATTCCAGATCCACGGGGTTTGGACGCCGCACATAAATCGGCCAGTTGTCAGCGATGGACATTTCCGCCTGGCCCGACGATAGCACAAGCAACCCCTCCACAACCGACGTGTCGGGCTCAGCGAGCTTGGACAGCTCCACTGTCTTGCCATCGGACGAAGGTGCCCAACCACGCTCCACCAACACAGCCGTTCCATCTTCCAATCGAAGCGGTGTCACAATGTGCACGCCGGGAACGCCTCGCAGACCGCGCAGCATAACAACGATCTGGCGCTCGAAATCGAAGACCCCCGTTGCCGAGGCGCGTCTGCCCTCAAGGGAATCCTCAGTTGGATGCTCGTCGAGATTGACGACCGCCATGGCGAGACGAGATTCCCTGCGCACATTCACTGCCCTGCGCTCCGAAAGTCTATTCAACTGCCAAACTCCCAGACGTACACACACCAACCCAGCCACGACGCCGAATACGAGCGGGAGGTAACGCCTCACACTTTGGCGCTCCGCCCCACCACGATCTCAGGTGACATCCCCAGGAAGAGGCCCGTTTCTACAACGCCCGGGCGCTCCATCAGCGTGCGGGACACTGAGTGAGGATCTGTTATTCCCTCTGCAAATTTGCAATCGATGATGTAGTGACCTTCATCGGTACGGAACGGAGCACCCGCAACATGCTGTCGCAACACAGGCTCGGCACCCAATTCTCGGATGGTTCTCTCATGCGTTTTCCAACCGAATGCGACGACCTCTACCGGAAGCGCAAATCCCAAACCCAGTCGCTCTACCATCTTGCTTTCGTCGACGACAATCACTAGTTGCCGCGACGCCGTAGCTACGATCTTCTCCCACAGGAGTGCACCGCCTCCACCCTTGATGAGGTTGCCCGCGGGATCTACCTCGTCTGCACCGTCGATCGTGAGATCGATGACGGGGTGCTCCTCCAACGTCGAGAGGACAATCCCGAGAGACTGTGCAAGATCTCTTGTTTCGGTCGACGTTGGAATGCCCACCAACCGCTCGAGTTCTCCGCCCTCTAGCTTGCGACCAATTTCTCGTACCGCGAAGGTCGTGGTCGAACCTGTACCCAACCCCAACACCATTCCAGAGCGCACGAACTCGACCGCCCGCTCAGCAGCCTCGCGCTTGAGCGCGTTCGCATCGACGGGGACGCCCGTCACGTTGTCTTTTCCAACAGCTCTGCCATGGTGCGCATCCTGACGATGGGCCGGCCCCTCCCACTCAGTGCTTGGAAGTCTCCGTCCGCCTGCGCCGTCAGCAGGCGACCAAACGTGTATGGTTTTCCCGGCACGGGTAGGTCATGGTCGAACGACGAATCCACAATCTGCATGAAGTGTCCTGTCTTTGGACCGCCCTTGTGTAGCTGACCAGTAGAGTGCAACAGCCTGGGACCGTATCCTGCCGTTACCGCAACGCCAAGCTTGGACTCCAAACTGATCCTGGCTCGCTCCAGCATGTCGTCGTTGTCAGCGTTGGACGGCACGTATGCCATTATCGAGAGATACGCTCCGGGTTCCACCGCGGCAAAGAACTGCTCGACGTCTGTGGACCCCGTGTAGGGAGCATGCGCGGCTTCCGACGCCTCATCGAGAACTCTCTGCGTATTACTCTTGCTCTCAGCCACGTTCGGTTGGTCAAATGGGTTGACACCCAGTACCGCGCCCGCAAACGCCGTTGCAAAACTCCAGCGGAAAAACTCACCGCCGATATCGTAGGCGTCCATGAGTTCCAGCACCGTTGCAGGATGATCGGACGTTGCCACCATCTCCCTGCTACGCCGGACGGATGCGGGATCGCTATCCAGTAGATCGACGCCAATGAACAGCAGACCATTGTCTTGTTCCCCATATGGATCAACACCGACAAAGTTCAATGGGAGGATGCCCCTTCCGTCCTTGCCGGTACTTTCCGCCACGAGCTGCTCCACCCATGGCCCCAGACTCGCAATGGACAACGGCAGCAACACAGTCAGCCTGTCCCTACCCGCGAGCGCAGAATCTCCCATCATGGCACCTAACATGGCACCCGGGTTCTCGTCCGGATCGGTATTGCGACATGACTCGGCCATCGCGTTCGCACGCCGAAGCAGCTTAGCAATATCCACTCCCATCAATGCCGCAGGGACCAACCCGAACAACGACAACGCAGAATAACGACCTCCAATGTCGGCGGGGTTGTTGAACGTGCGGCGAAATTTGTGCTGCTCTGCAAGTTCATCTAGCGGCGTGTCACGGTCGGTGATGGCAACGAACTGTGAACCGCGGCCGCCGCTCTCGACCCAGCAGTGCTCGAAAAGGCTGATGGTCTCGAGAGTCGTGCCGGACTTGCTGGCCACGACAAAGAGTGTCCGATCGATCGGCGCAATGTCTACAGCACGTATTGCATCCGGGTGCGTGCTGTCGAGTACGGTGAGAGAGGGAAACCCGTCGGCCGAACCAAATGCCTGACGCATGACCTCTGGCGCTAGACTCGACCCTCCCATTCCCAAGAGGACGACTCGATCGAACTCGTGACGCACAGCATCGCCGAACTGAACCAAATCATCGACCTCTTCACTCATGTCTTGCGCGACAGTCAGCCAGCCCAAACGATTTGCTATCTCCGGAGCGCCGGGCTCGTCGCTCCAAACGGTAGGATCCCGATTCCAAATGCGGGTTATCAGCGTCCCGCGACTAGCGTCACTGTTCAATGAGATGCTTGACCTGCTGCACAACTGCGTCTGCGGTAATGCCCAGTTCCTCGTAAAGTCGAGCACACGGCGCCGAGGCTCCGAATCGCTCCAACGCCACGACGGCCCCCCGCTCGCCGACCCAGCGGTACCACGACATCGGATGCCCTGCCTCAACTGCAACCCGCGTAGTGATTTCCGGAGGCAACACCTCGTTGCGGTATTCCTCGGATTGCGCCGCGAACAATTCCATACATGGCATGCTGACGACGCGTGCGCCAACCCCTTCGGCGGCCAGCGTTTTCTGTGCCTCGAGCGCTATCTGAACTTCAGAGCCCGTCGCTACGATCACGGCCTGAACTGACGTCTCGGCCTCGGACAAAACGTATGCACCCCGCTCGAGGTCGGCAGCCGAACTCAAGGCACGGTCTAGCGAGGGCACCTTTTGACGGGTTAGAGCTAGTGCGACTGGTCCGCTCCGGCTCTTGATCGCCACCCTCCAAGCTTCGACCGTCTCAGCTGCATCGGCGGGACGAATCACGGTGAGGTTGGGAATCGCGCGCAAAGCCGAGAGCGTTTCGATTGGTTGATGGGTGGGTCCGTCCTCACCAAGCCCGATCGAGTCGTGTGTAAAGACGTAGATCGGCCCAAGCCCCATCATCGCCGCAAGGCGAATCGCCGGTCGCATATAGTCCGAAAAGATGAGGAATGTCCCACCGTATGGGATGAACCCACCGTGTAAGACCATGCCGTTGAGCACTGCTGCCATAGCGTGCTCGCGGACCCCAAAGAAAATGTTTCTTCCGGCCGGTTCCTCGGCACTCAGCGCTACCGCATCATCGATCAACGTATTGTTGGATCCGGCTAGATCTGCTGAACCGCCGACGAGTTCCGGTAGGGCAACCGACAGGGCGTTCAGCACTTTGCCGGAAACCGAGCGCGTCGCTAGCGGACCGGAATCTGCCGAAAAAGAGGGCAAAGCATCCTCCCAGTCTTTCGGCAGCCGTCCTGATACACGACGGCGAAACTCAGCCGCCGCGTCCGGGTGCTCCGACGCGTACGCTTCAAGCCTGGCGTCCCACTCGCTCTGCTGCAGCGCCCCTCTCTCCACCACACTGCGCCACTCTGCAAGGGCTTCCTCCGGCACCGAGAACGGCTCCTCGTAATCCCACCCCAACTGTTGTTTAGTAAGCCGCACCTCTTCCTCTCCAAGCGGGGCTCCATGCGCGCCCGCCGTGTCCTGCTTGTTCGGACTGCCAAACCCAATATGCGTCCTGACCATGATGATTGACGGACGATCGGTTACGGCTCTCGCAGCAGTGATCGCACGGTCGATGGCAGTGAGATCGTTGCCGTCGGCCACATGCTCGACGTTCCAGCCGTACGCCTCGAACCGCTGCTTCGCGTTGTCGCTCATTGCCAGCACGGTGTCACCATCGATAGTGATATGATTGTCGTCATAAAATCCGATGAGGTTACCGAGCCTGAGATGTCCGGCCAAAGATGCGGCCTCGTGCGAGAGTCCCTCCATAAGGTCGCCATCACTGGCGAGGAAATAGATCGTGTGATCCACAACCTCTCGGCCGGGCCGGTTGAACTCGCCGGCAAGATGAGCGTGGGCTACAGCCATCCCGACTGCGTTGGCCAGACCCTGCCCCAATGGACCCGTCGTCGTTTCCACTCCCGGCGTATGACCGTACTCCGGATGCCCAGGCGTCAGACTGCCCCACTGCCTGAACCCCTTCAGGTCATCTAACGAAAGGTCGTAACCAGTCAGGTATAGCAGACTATAGAGCAACATCGAAGCATGACCGCACGAGAGCACAAAGCGGTCTCGACCGGGCCATGTAGGATCGCGTGGATTGTGTCGCAGATGCCTAGTCCAAAGCACGTAGCAGAGCGGTGCCAGCCCCATGGGCGCTCCCGGGTGACCGGAATTAGCCCGCTGGACCGCATCGATCGCTAACGTCCGCACCGTATTTATACACAGCTCGTCCAGGGCCTTGGAGTCAGCCACGGCAGACTCGGACATTTGCTTCGTCTCCTAGGTATATCATCTTGAAACGGTGGGTAGGCGCCGCCGCGCACCCAGGCAATCGGCTCGGACCCAGGGACATCTTACATACGCCGGCACGAAGGCGCCACCAGACGCCTGTTGAACCCTTTATCTTAATCAATATGACAAGCCCTTTCGAATCTCAGACTACTATAGATCTCCCCGAAGGCCAGGCTACTCTGTACAGCCTCAAACCGCTGGCCGCAGACGGGGTCACCGACCTCGACCGACTGCCTTTCTCCATTCGAGTCTTGCTCGAGAACGTCTTGCGCCACTGCAACCGCGGCAGCGTGACCGAGCAGCACGTTGAGGCTGTAGCTCGTTGGCAGCGAGAACCGGACCGCAGCCTGGAGATTCCCTTCATGCCGGGTCGCGTGGTCCTCCAGGACTTCACCGGTGTACCCGCGGTCGTCGATCTGGCCGCCATGCGCGATGCGATAGTAGCACTCGGCGGCGATCCCCAGCGGATCAACCCGCTCGTGCAGACGGATTTGGTGATCGACCATTCCGTGCAGGTCGATTTCTTCGGTACTCCCGCGGCGCTAGGCCTGAACGTCGAAAGGGAAATGGAACGCAATGCAGAACGCTATGGACTACTCCGCTGGGGCCAGAAGGCGTTCCACAATTTCAGAGTGGTTCCGCCTGGCACAGGCATAGTTCACCAGGTCAACCTGGAATATCTCGGCAGCGTGATTAGACGAGTGGATCAAGACGGTACGAGTGTCGTCTTTCCCGATACACTCGTCGGGACGGACTCCCACACCACCATGATCAACGGTCTCGGCATCATGGGTTGGGGTGTTGGCGGAATCGAAGCCGAAGCCGTAATGCTCGGCCAGCCCTACTTCATGCAGCTCCCGCAAGTGGTGGGAATGAAACTCACCGGGCGGCTCCCGAAGGGAGCGACCGCGACCGATCTCGTGCTCGTGGTGACCCAGATGCTCCGAAAACACGGAGTCGTGGGCAAGTTCGTCGAGTTCTTCGGTTCCGCGCTATCGACCTTGGGGCTCGCCGATCGCGCTACCATGGCAAATATGGCTCCGGAGTACGGCGCGACGATGGGTTTCTTCCCGGTTGACGATGAGACACTTCTCTACCTACGGCGTACCGGTAGACCGGCCGAGCTGGTGGAACGTGTCGAGCGGGTATCCAAGGCACTTGATTTATTTCGCACCGAGGACGCTCCGGACGCGGATTACTCCAGCGTACTGGAACTCGACTTGGACACGGTAGAGCCGTCCATCGCCGGACCGCGCCGACCGCAAGATCGAATACTGGTGGCAGAAGCGAAGGAAGCCTTCAAGCTGGTGCTGCCGAACCTGGTCCCCTCCGGCGCAAAGCGAGAAGTCGGGGAACGTGACGGCGCAGTGTGGGCCGGTGAGGGCGGTCAGTCACCGGCGACCGCCATCGCCGTCGCACCGGACATCGCCGCAGTCGCGGAAGTGGAATACGACGGAAGCAGGTTCAAGCTATGCGACGGCTCCATCGTGATCGCGGCAATTACGAGCTGCACCAACACGTCAAACCCCTCTGTCATGATCGGCGCCGGCCTCGTAGCCCGTAACGCTCTGGCCCGGGGATTGGACCGCAAACCATGGGTCAAGACCAGCCTTGCTCCCGGCTCAAAGGTTGTCACCAGTTACCTCAACGAATCCGGCCTGACCGAACCTTTGGAGGCGCTTGGTTTTCACACTGTCGGTTACGGCTGCACGACCTGCATCGGGAACAGCGGCCCACTAGCAGAGCCCATAGCCCGCGCCATTAGCGAGCATGAACTCGTGGCGGCAGCTATCCTGTCGGGCAACCGGAACTTCGAAGCTCGCATCCACCCCTTGGTTAGAGCGAACTACCTCACCTCCCCAATGTTGGTCGTCGCATACGCGATTGCCGGTCGCATCGACATAGACTTGACCACCGACCCACTCGGTAAAGACTCAAGCGGCCAACCCGTATACCTGGCGGACATCTGGCCGAGCGCCGAGGAGATCAATGAGGCGATGTCCCAAGCACTCAAACCCGAGATGTTCGAGCGCGAGTATGCGAGTGTGTTCGAGGGCACCGAAGCTTGGCAAAACCTACCGGCTCCGGCGGCCGACAGTGGCCGATTCGATTGGGACCCGAAGTCAACATACATCGCGAATCCGCCCTTTTTCACCGGCATGGAAAAGGACCCAAAGCCCGTGGGCGACATTGATGGTGCCAGAGTGTTGGTGTGGCTGGGCGACACCGTCACGACCGATCATATCTCGCCTGCAGGTGCAATCCCCAAGGATGGACCGGCCGGCCATTGGTTGATCGAGCGAGGCGTCAAACCATCAGGGTTTAACACGTTTGGATCACGGCGTGGTCACCACGACGTGATGATGCGTGGCACGTTCGGCAACATTCGAATCAGGAACAAGTTGGTCGATGGCACAGAGGGAAACTGGACCATCCATCTCCCATCGGGCCAACAAACCAGCATATATGACGCTGCGACGCGATACCAGAACGACGGCACTCCCCTAATCGTGATCGCCGGGAAGGAATACGGGACCGGGAGTTCTCGCGACTGGGCTGCGAAGGGGACTTTGCTATTAGGTGTCAGAGCCGTGCTGGCCCAAGGATACGAGAGGATTCACCGCAGCAACCTCATCGGGATGGGTGTACTTCCCTTACAGTTCCACGACGGTGATGGTCTGGAAGCACATGGTCTGGACGGCACCGAGACCTACTCAATCCGGGGTATCACCGACGATCTTGGGCCGGGTTCGGGAGTCACGGTGACCGCCTCGCGGACGGACGGAACGACAGAGGAGTTTGCGATGGTTGCGCGTCTGGATACCGCAACCGAGGTCGATTACTACCGCAACGGGGGCATCCTCCAATACGTGTTGCGGGACCTGGTTTCCCAAGTGTAGCGTTTCCAGTGGCCGTCGCGCCCCGTTTCCAAACAGACTCCTAGCAGGCCACACTAGCCCGGTAACGGATCGCACTCTACACATCGGGCGATGAACTGCTCGATTTCGCTCCAACGGGCTACCGCGTCGGAATATCCCAGGTCCATTAGTTCTGAGATGTATCCGGGATCGAACAAGAGGTAGCTCAACAAGTCCGAAGCCCGCTGACGCCGACCACCGATCGATCGGACTATCGACCTCACCATCCAGGGAAGATCCACTTCGCGCCCTTTGGCCAAGGCTCCAAGATCGCGCGACGGCTTGAGTACCAGCAGGTCTATCTCTCTGAGCCCGTTGGGACTCGCGCCGACCTGCGACAACGAGCCTACGAGTTGATTCAACCGTTCGAGTCGTTCGACATCGGCCGACAGGGCGTCCAGGAAGATCGAGTTGAACAGGAGCGACACCACCTCCGCCGCCGTGGGGTAATCACCGATCGGGACCGAGGGCCCTTTCACGGGTGTGTCCGCACGCATGGCGATGGCAATCACTCTGCGCGCACCCAGGTGTATCGCGGGCGCCAGCGGAGCCGTCTGCCGCACGCTCCCGTCGCCATAGAAGCCGTCTTCCAGCTTGACCGCCGGGAAGACTATGGGAATGGCTGATGAGGCCAACACATGGTCCAGGGAAATACTCGAGCGGGCAGATATCCGCATGGCTCGCTCCCACATGGGGACTCCCTCGCAGCCCTCCACGAACGTCACTGTCTTGCCGCTCGCGTACGATGTGGCGCTCAGTGCTAACGCATCCAGCCGGCCCGATTCGATATTGTTACGGACCCCGTGGGGATCGACTCCTTGGGCCAGGAACGCACGGAGCGGCGACAGATCCAAGAGTCCCCGCAGCACACCCGGCCCAAACTCACTGTGTATGATGGCGCAACCGGCCCACCGCAACACGGCCCGGACCATAGACGTCGGGCGGAGACAATAGACCTGATCTGATGTAAGCCGGCTCCACTTCTCCCGTAGGGCAATCACCGCTTCACCGAACGAATCCGGATGGGCCGCGAGGCTCACGGCATTGATCGCCCCAGCAGAGACCCCGGTGATAATCGGGACCTGGAGATCGGGCACTCGCTCGACGATCGCCGACAGGACGCCCACCTGATAACTGGCCCGCGCCCCGCCACCTGACAGCACAAGTGCCACATCTCGGTACTCACTTCGAGCCATTCTGCGATCATTATTCATGCGTAAAGGTCGCTGGCCCAGGGTCGCAAAGCTAGCCACCGCTTCCGGTTGGGCTGCTGTCGACTATTTTCCGAAGCCATGACGTTTACCGTACCGGAGCGCGAGCTAACGTTTCGTGCTAGCCGTGCTGGCGGGCCCGGCGGACAGCACGTCAACAAGGCCTCTACAAGAGTGGAGGCGCTGTGGAACGTAGCAGAGACCCCGAGCCTCTCAGAGGCTCAGCGGGAACTGGTGTTGCGCAAACTCGCAAATCGGATTGACGCTAGTGGCGTCCTCCAGGTGGCCGCAGATGAAAGACGCAGTCAACTGCGGAACCGCGAGGCTGCGGTGGAACGCCTCAATGCCTTGGTGGCGAAGGCACTGCAACAGCCTCGTCCGCGTAAGAAGACGCGGATACCGGCCGCCACGAAAAAGAAACGACTTGAAAACAAGAGGAAACGCTCAACACTAAAACGAGATCGCCGGCCGGTAGATCGGGACGAGTAATTACATCACACTAGAGTGGCTTTCCAACTCTGGAGGAAGCAAATATGCAGCTTGGCCATGTACCGTTGGCTCTTTCAATCGCCACGTACGATTGGAATCCGAAGACAGCTTTTCTGTGTCTTGTGATGCACTTTATTCCGAACGTTGACTCACTGATCGAAAAGAGCGGGGTTGCGGGGTCCAAATTTCATTGCACGGTGACGCACACCACATGGTTTGCCATCATGATGAGTGCGCTCGTAGCGATCTGGTCACCCCATTATGCGATCTTCACTTTCGTTGCAATTATGACTCATTTTGCGGCCGACATTGGAAGCACAGTTGGCCTACCGCTTCTATGGCCATTCTCAAAACGGAGATTCACGCTCGCCCTGTTCAAGGACACCGGTTATTGGGGTATGGAGATGTACACCGGGTACTACAAACAGCCGTGGTCGTGGGTGTTGGAGAGTGCGGTGATCGTGTTCTTTGTCTATCGACTGTACGAGATAGGTGTAATCGGCTAGGTCAGAGCCAGCATAATTCATGACACAAGAACATTGGGACGCTGTCGTCGTCGGCACCGGATTTGGCGGAAGTACCGTTGCGCTGAGGCTCGCCGAGGCGGGGAAGCAAGTCCTGTTACTGGAACGCGGCACGTGGGTCGATCGTGACGACTCCGCGTGGGACCCCTTGGCCATCCTCGTCGATCGCAAGTACAAGAGCAAAACCGCACACGAGCTGCCGGAAAAGAACGGACGCAAATTGAGCCACCCTGACGATGCCGTCGGCGGCAAGTCAGTCTTCTATGGTGCGGCGTCATTCCGGCTCCGCGTAGACGACTTCCGAGCACGTTCCATCATCAGCGTTCCCCCCGAAGACCCGGCCCAGCCAGTAGACTGGCCGATTAGCTACGACGACCTCGAACCGTTTTATGCAGAGGCGGAGCGGGAAATAGGTGTAGCGGGTGTGGCCGGAGTGGACCCCACCGAGCCGCCGCGTTCTTCTGACTACTGCGTGGCACCGCCACCGTATGGTAACGTTTCCCGACGTCTGGCCGGTGCGGCTACCAAGCTAGGGATGAAGCCTTTTCCCATGCCCCTAGCCATCAATTTTGACGGCAGTTCCGGTCGGCCGAAGTGCGAAATGTGCATGACGTGCGACCTTTTCCCATGTAAAATCTGCGCTAAGAACGACCTGTCAGTCACGCTCTTGCCACGTGCAAAACAGCACGGCGCCACAATCCGGGACAACGTGAAGGTCAAGCGCCTAATAATGTCAGCGGGCCGAGTGTCTGCCGTCGAATGCCATGACGTCATAACGGGCCGTGACTACACCGTATCGTGCGATCTCTGTGTGGTGAGTTGCGGCGCGATTGCGTCGGCAAAGCTCTTGCTCAACTCTGGACTGGGGGAACTAGAACCGAACGGCCGCTTGATAGGCCACCATCTGATGCGACACTGCAGTGGTGTGGCAATCGCATTCTTTCCGTTCAAGACAAATCCGGAGAAGCAGTTTCACAAACAGTTTGCTATCACAGACTATTACTTCGGCGATCCGAGACGGAAGCCGGAAGGCCCCTGGGGCATCATTCAAGCGCTCCAAACGCCGCCTCCCGAGTTCATGTTGGCGAGCCGAGAGTATCCGCGCTTCGTCGGTTGGGCCGGTGCGCTCACGGTGCCGTACCATGCGTATCTTCTTTGCATGGCTGAGGACCTGTCCAATTATGAAAACCGCGTGGAAATCGACCCGGTCCGACGCGACGCGTTTGGCATGCCGTTGGCTAGCGTGTATCACGAGTATTGCAAACGCGACCTGCGAGCACGGCGAGCCCTGTTTCGGGTTGCCGGCCGCATTCTTCGCAAGGCGGGAGCCATCTTTCACGGGCCCATGCCGATTCACACATACTCGCATGCGATCGGCACCGCACGCTTTGGAGTGGATCCAGTAGACTCGGTCCTAGATCCGTGGTGCCGACTGTTTGGCTTAGACAACCTGTTCGTGGTCGACGGGAGCTTCCTACCCAGTTCCGGCGGAGTGAACCCGAGCTTGACGATCGCGGCAATGGGCCTCAGGGTAGGTAAACATCTGGCGGAAAACTGGAACGAAGTGGCAGGCACAGGAGCGGTGTGAACAAAGTCAATCTCTTGATCCTGGGTTGCGGCTCGGTTGCTCGACTTCACAGTCGGGTCGCCAAGATGTCGTTGAAATCCAAGGTAAACCTGCTCTACGCCAGTCGTGACGGAGAAAAGGCAAAGAGTTACAACAAGAAATTTGGCGGCATCGGGGCGTTCGGCAGCTATGAGGCCGGATGCTCCGATTCTCGGGTAGACGCGGTGTTCGTCTGTACACCTCACGCCCTCCACGTCGAGCACGCCCGGTTAGCGGCGGATAATCGCAAAGCAGTCCTGATCGAGAAGCCGGTGACTCGGACTCTCGATGAATTGACCGAAATCGAACGGAGCGTCGCGGCCAGCGGCGTTCCCGCCATGGTCGCAGAGAACTATTACTTCAAGCCGCTGGTGAAGGTGATTCGATCTCATGTCGCACGTGGCGATATCGGCGATCCAATGGTGATCGAGTTGAACCGCGCAGGTCGTTCCAACCCAAGCGGCTGGCGAGCCGATGCCGAGATGATGGGCGGCGGGGCCCTGCTGGAGGGAGGAGTGCACTGGGTCAACCTACTGCTCGGTCTGGGAGGTGAGGCACGAGAAGTCATTGCCGCACGACCCGAGAGACCTTACAAGATGGTGGCGCCTCTCGAGGATACTCTCGAGTTGCTGTTCAAATTCAGCGAAGGCACCGTCGGCAAGCTACTTCACTCGTGGAACTTATCGAACCGCGTAGCAGGGCTCGGCATGTCGAAGATTTTCGGTACCGAGGGCAACATCCATTTCGAAAGCAACGGACTCTTTGCATTGATCTTAGGGCGCCGCAAACGCCTACGGATACCTGGGCTGTTCGACATCATGGGATATAGCGGGATGCTCAAACATTTTCTGGCGTGCGTGCAGGAAAACCGGCAGCCCGAAATGTCGCTGGCCGTGGCTCGCCGCGACATGCAAGCGGTGGCGGCCGCATACCGGTCACTCGAGAGCGGCCGATTCGAACGCCTGGACACACAATAGAAATCTAGTCCACGTAATTCACCTCGGTCGTGATATCCACACACCCCTTGAGGGTTCGCGCCACCGGACACGAATCGGCATGCACGTTATTCACCCGCTCAACAGTATCTCGCACGCCGCTAGGGACTTTTAGATCGTAGTTGACGTGGATGCGGCGGATAACGAGCACGCCGCTTTCCTTCTCTACCTCTCCCGTTACGTTTCCAACAAGATCGGTCGGTTCCAGTACTATCTCGCGCGCTGCCAGCGCGCCGGCAAAGGTGCCCGTCAGTCAGCCACCTGTCGCCGCAATGACATAGTCGATGGTCGTAGCGTGCGCCTCCAGTTTGGCCATATCGACACCGTAGTGCTCGGCGATGGCGCCGTGGACGCCAAACATGACTGGTTCATCCACAGCGGGTAGCGTGGCAGTCCGGAGTGGACCCCCCAGTCTCCGGATCGTAACATTAGCTGTATAGGCTACAGACATTCTTCCCCCTCTCCTTGGACGAGTGTGATGCATCAAATCTTATCACTGTCACTGTTGCTAATCCAGACGCCCGCCGCCGAAGTGTCGTGGAACGAAGCTCCGCCACTACCCGTCCCCGTCACCAACAACGCCGTCGCAGCGCTTGCCACGTCTCGCGGGCCTGCGGTCTTCTCGTTCCTCGGCCTCGATTCCACGAAACTGTCGAGCGGGATCATAAACCGCGCATTCCGTTGGAACCTGGGCGACTCCAAGTGGACCGAGATCGAATCAGTGGCCGGACCCGGGCGCCTCGCAGCCACCGCTCAGACAGTCGGCGGCAGGATATATCTGTTCGGAGGATACACCGTCGCCTCCGATGGAGCGGAAAAGTCGCTGCCGAATGTAGACGTGTACGATCCCGAAACCGACCATTGGACGCGCGCCGCCGACATTCCGATCCCGACCGACGATGCCGTATCCGGAGTTTGGAGCGACTCGCTTATCTACCTGGTGTCAGGTTGGCATGACACCGACAACATCGACAAGGTCCAAGTTTACGATCCGCCGTCGGACAGTTGGTCGCAGGCTACGCCGATACCGGGTCCGCCGGTGTTCGGGCATGCGGGATCCATTACAGGTAATACCATCATCTATATAGACGGGGTCAAGACCAGACCCGAACGGCCGCGATTCACAATGGCGGGATCGTCGTGGCGGGGTGAGATAGACCCGAAGGACCCAACCAAGATCACCTGGAGTAGACTCGCGGACCACCCGGGCCCTCCACTATACCGCGCAGCGGCCGGAGCCGTGTCAAACATGGTGTTCTTTGCCGGAGGGACCGACAATCCATACAACTACAACGGGCTCGGTTATGACGGGTCACCCTCAGAGCCCAGTTCTGCTGTCTTTGCGTTTGACGTGCAACGAAACCGCTGGATTACACTGGACCCTCTCGCCACTGCGACGATGGACCACCGTGGAATCGCGGTGACCCGAGCTACGTTGACCATTGTTGGTGGAATGGTCGCCGGTCAGACGGTGACACGTCAGGTGGCGACCCGGCGTGTTCACGCTGGGCCTCGAGCGCCCAAGCGATGATTCGCAACAAACTGCGATTGATACTATGTATCTGCTTGGACGGCCGTATCTTCCAATGCCCTGAGATGGTTGAGGTTGTCGGTGGGAAGACTCCTGGTATGATATTCCCTTACGCGGCCTGGGAAGATTGGTAACCGCTTTCGGTCGTGATCTGCCAGGGCGCTACAGGTCGGAGGAAGAGAGCTATATAGAGTGATCGAAGCAAACTCATTCCTGGCGGCCTTCGGCATCGAGGACGGCCCTGCGGCGAGAGACTACAGCAACGCTCGGACCGTGGATGATCTCTACCTTGCGGCTGGCAAGCGCCTGCGCTTGCACGCAGGTGTTATGATGAAGGGACTGCAGTTGCCCCAAAGGGGCACCCTCCTGCTTGGTGCCATGCGGCGCATCGCACCCGCAAAGTGGCTGCGGTACTGGCAGATCTGGAACGACGCGTTCTGCAGCTGCGCCCTGGCTGACCTTTGCAGTGTTCGGGAGTTCTTCCGACGCCATACTGACCGGTGGCAGGAGTTGTCCGTCTTGGTAAATCAGTCTTTTATCATGGCCAATGTAAACTGCGCCCATGTGATCGGCATGAGTGAGGAAGAGAAACGCATGCTTCGCGAGAACTCGGCAAGGCACCTTATCGACTTCCAGGATGATCCGGACAGAACTCTTGCAGAGCAGGTCCACCGCATTCTTAACCTAGATGGTGTGGACAAACGTAAGCTTCGAGGAAGCAAGTCTCTCGCGGAGTTCATGGAGTTGGCCATCGTGCAACCGTCATGGCTCGAGCCGGCAGTGCTCATGCAACACTTCGACCGGATCGCCCGGCTCCAGTGATGAACGCAGAGACGTGGCTGAGGAAGTCTCGGATGTCCAATTCAGGCGACGCACCGTTCAGCAACGCGACGGACGTCGCGACCTCTGACCGCCCGCTCGTCAAAGGACCGCCGCGGATTGCCGCACATCCACCAGCTGGTGGGCTCATCACATGGCTGACCTCTTACTGCATAACCCGAGCGGGCTGAGTGAGATGGAAGTGAAGCGGGTTGTTGCCCTGGCAGATCTTCCACCCGGACTTCTCCTTCTGTATCTCGGAGACGACACCCTTGAAGCGGACTACCAGGCGGTGACAATCGCCCGACCCCACATCAGGTATTTCGGGAACATCAATGGGCTAGAGGATTTCCTACACGTCGCGTGGGACTGTGGGATCGTCATGGGATCGGTCTCGTGCGAGTTCCAGTCGCAGTTCCCAGCCTACTTCGCATACCTCCTTGCTCACGAACTCGGGCACGCAGCGACCGTCCTGACCGACCCAAGCATCACGGCCTTTGAGCACCTGATCACGACAGGAATGGCGAGTATCTCTCCCAGCCTGCGGTGGGATGAGCTGCCTCATGAAGCTCGGTACGACCAGCTAGGCCTGGCCGTTGCCGAGCTTGCTTGTGGCCGAGCTGCGGTCGAGGCGCAGTTCACGGCCATGATCGACGGTGAGCTTGTTAATGACTCGGCTCGGCTTCGGAAGGTTCTCACCATGCAGCCGAGGCGTTCGCTCGCTGGACTCGTGGAGGATCTCGCCTCCTTTACCCAGCCCCATTTGGAAGAACTACTCCAGATCTGGCGGGCGCAACAGAGCAGTCTGAGCTCTGGCTTTGCAGGCGAGATTCGGGATCTTGAGTCTCTGTGGCGGAATCACACCGGATGAGTGACGAACCGCTGGCATCACGGGCCGCCGTTATCGGCATGATCGAACTCGCCCTTCAGGACGCGGACGAGGCGATTCGATCCCATCCTTTGGAGACGGTTCAGTTGTTTGATCGCGCCCGCGCAGCCCACGAGCGCGGGATGGCTGGGGCAACGGAGACAGATTGGTCCAAGGCCGCTGACTTATCACTGTCGGAACTAGCGATCATTCACCGCTATCTCTTCGCGACGACATTCATATCAGCATACTGGGACGTTCAAGGAGACTTGTCGCGTCGAGATGCGGCCGCGCAGACCGCTAGCCTTCTTGTCGCCGGAGTCGGTTTGGAACCTGAGGTGGTAATGGGCCGCTTGCTTAAGTATGAGGAGACATGGAAAGCCGGAATGAGGCCAAAGTAAATCGCACCGGCCCTCGACCCCCTGCGCTGCCTAGCCAGGTGAACATGCATTCGACCGAGAATACTAGATCTTCTCGGTAGGGTGCTACAGCTTTGAGAAAGGAATCTGGACTCGCCCGCATGTCGCGGTGCAGAAGAATCTTGCCCGATTGATCCATGATGCAGAGGTAAATGGAGCGTGCATGCAGGTCGATGCCACAGTAGTATTGATGTTGCTGGGTGTAGAATCTCATGATGGTCTCCTCGGTGAAGGACTGCTCGATTCCAGAGCTTACCTCTCGAGTAAACTCCAGAGGAGGCTCGCATGAGTATCAAGGCGCTTCAGCCGACACCAAAAAGAGGCACCGCTGAGCTTTATCGTTATGCGGCGACTTTTCCCTGCCAATGCAAGCATTATTGCTTTGTAGCAAAAAAGCTGCTATCTTGCCGATACCGTAAAAAAATTCCTTTGCCGAACCGGAGGCACAAATGGTTGCAGTGAAAGAGCTTACCGAGCTGAAAACGAAGATCTTGACCCAGGCTGCCGCAGCTGCCAACCGCGGCGAGGTCGACGTGCTCGCCAGACTCACTGGCGGGGCTTCAGAATGCGAGCGACTGCTTCGCGAGGTGCAGGATCTCGAGGACAGATATGCACACCTGGCCTCCGTGGTGGACCCGCCACGCCCGAGGAATGGTGATCGGGCACCCGACTTACCTAACCAGACGCGCTTCTCGCACAAACAAGTAGGTGCACAACTCCGATCGGATTGGGTTGATAACCTAGCGCGCAGCGGAATCAGACTCGCAGGCCATCGGAAACGCTATGAGACACCATCGAGTCGATCGGTGGCGGTAGCCTCTGCAAACGAGTTGGACGGGAAGCCCAACAAATGGTTCTTGGGCCTACCTGCTGCGAAAACCGATGTTGCCGTGCTGTTGTGCGCCAGCAAGTCAGGAAAGGTCTACGACATCGTGTTGCCCGTTGCTGACCTTGGGCGTCGCTGGGACATACTCAGCCGCAGCGGTGGCCAGATCAAATTCAACGTCCGAAAGGATGTTGGCGACTTCTTTCTACTTATTCCGGGAAACGACCCGCATCGAGTCACGGATTATGTCGGCAACCACGAACCCCTTCGTTCGTGAACGCGCTGCATACCGAGCGAATGAACGTGACGAGAGCACTCGCGGAGGCTGGAACTGCCGTCACGACGGGTCAGGTTGTGTAAATAATACCGGTCGCCGCATAACTAGCAAATGATGCAGCAGCGCTTTGCGATCTGTAGTTCTGATCCAGCAGTTGAGAAACGAGGTTTGATCAAATAGAGAATCACCGTTGAGGAAAGCGCTGCAGCATATTTGCAAAGTGGTTAGGCTGCGCTGATTGATGCGATGAACACAAAACAACTTGCAAGCAGAATTGGCAACCCCCTCCGACTTAGGCCGTTGCCACGCCGCATTGATGAGCACGGGACAGTTCTCCCCCCCTTAGACGACGCTTGGCGCCTTGATGGGGTCTTGCAATCACCTAATCGCATAAAGCTCACAAACAATAGCACTGGACACTCGTTGATGGTGTATGCCGACAGCGTCAAAGAGTTTAGACATCCCGACTTTCTCCTGCTCCGGTGCCAGATCAACATGTCACCCACTGAAGTTACATACGAACCGCTTGTCGGTCCCAACCCAGAGCGGACGGGTAGCCCATCGGATGAGACGAGATTGTCCGGAACGGTGGCGGCGCTGCTCGAGCAATGCATCCGAAGCGAATCAACCAAACTGTGGGGGCATACGGAGGCAGAAACGGCGATGGACGAATTGTCACTATCGCCGAAGGAGTACCGGCAAGCTGCGGAGGAGTTGGCAGATCTGGGGCTGGTAGACATCCATTGGAACGGCAATTCCGTTTCCGGAATCGCTCGCGTGTCGCTCGAGCCGAGCGCCTATCTCGAAGTTGCCCCACAGCTTGATTTGGGCATCGACGTTGCGGGTGAGGTTGGCAAAATACTGGTTTTCGCGAGTCGAGTTGATTCGGACAACCGTTTCCGCACAGTGGACTTGCTGAAATTCGTAAACATACCACTAGCACGCCTCGATCTTACACTACGAGCTCTAGAAAACTGCAGTCATCTGGTGGGCCATGGCCCGGGAAGCCCGGCATGGGGATCGTCGATGGAGTACAGCGTTACTCCCTCAGGAAGACGTCTCATTCGCGGTGAGGACTCGCTGTTTTGAGTGGCGCGCAGCAGAATCGCAATGACGTTATACTGCCCCGTGTTGGCTGAAGCAATCGTGTCAGGATAGCTTTGTGAAGCACGGAGGCGGTCCAATGAAGTTAGCAATCGAACTCAACCCTGAGCAGCGACGTCAGCTAGAAGCAGCTGCCGCCCGGCTGAGCATCCCGGTTGAAACGTTGGCGGCTGCGGCGATTCGCGATCTCGTGGCCTTGCCATCCCCAGACTTCGACGAGGTAGCCACCAAGTTGCTGGAGAGGAATCGGGAGCTGTACAAGCGCCTGAGTTGACCCGGTTTCTTACGCTCCCTGAGATCGTCGAACTCCATCATCGCGTAGTCGATCAATCCGGTGGCTCCCACGGCCTCCGCGACCTCGGAGCGCTCCCCCCATCACGGTCTTGATCGAAGCATGAAGATAGTCTATATTCAGATCTAATATCAGCTCTGAATATAAGGCTGTAAATGGCATATTTGCATGTATCTCAAGACATCCTCCCGCTGGGTGAGTTCAAGACGCAAGCTTCTCGCGTGCTTCGGCGGGTGCGCGAGCAAGGTCGTCCGATCGTGATCACCCAGAATGGACGACCCGCCGGAGTGCTCCTCTCGCCTGAAGAATTCGATCGCTTAACCGCGCGGGAACGCTTCATGACAGCGGTCACTACCGGGCTCGCTGACGTGGAAGCCGGCCGGGTCCTCGAAGACGAGGACGTTGAGCGAGAATTGGCACATCAGTTTCGCTCGCTTGATTCGACATGAAGCTCCGCTGGACCGAGCGGGCTCGGCAGGACCTGCTCGCGATCGGCCAGTACATCGCCCAGAACAATCCGGAAAATGCGTTGAGATGGTTGAGTCAACTCAGAGAGCGGGCCCAAAATGCGGCGGAAAACCCGTTGGCGGGGAGGGTTGTTCCCGAGTTCGGACGCGCCGACATCCGTGAAGTGTTCCTCAAGTCGTATCGCATCGTCTACCTCATCGGCGAGAACTCGATCGATGTGCTGACGGTGTTTGAGGGACACCAACTGCTCGACCCCGCGCGACACTTACAGGATAACAAATAGACAGGGAGACCAGAATACTGTCGCCAACCCAACGACGAAATAGCTTCACGACAATTTGTAGCGACCGATTATGAGGCTACAACTCCTTGACCTCCGCCACGAGATTCTTGATCGAGTCCTTAGCATCGCCGAACAGCATTGACGTCTTAGGATCGTAGAACAACTCATTGCCCACGCCGGCGAATCCGGGCCGCATGCTTCGCTTGAGCACGACGATCTGATGTGACTTGTCGACATCCAGAATGGGCATGCCGTATAGCGGACTCTCCGGCGTGTTACGTGCAGCAGGATTGACCACGTCGTTTGCACCGATCACCAGCGATACATCGGTACGATCAAACTCAGGGTTTATTTGATCCATATCGTACAGTTCGTCATAGGGCACGTTGGCTTCGGCCAGCAATACGTTCATATGTCCCGGCATTCGTCCTGCCACAGGATGAATCGCGTACTTTACTGACACACCTTTCTTCTGCAGCAGTTCGGCCAACTCCCTGACCTCGTGCTGTGCTTGCGCCACCGCCAAGCCGTATCCGGGCACTACTACTACTTGCTTGCTGTACGCCATCATCGTAGCGGCATCCTCGGCCGTGATCTGGCGGATAGGTTTCTCTCCACCTCCTTCGACTCCCGGCCCCACGGCAGTGCCGCCACCCCCAGTGCCGAACGCGCCGAACAGTACGTTAGCAAGAGAGCGATTCATTGCCCGGCACATAATGGTCGTTAGGATGATGCCGGACGCTCCGACCAACGCACCGCCAATGATCAGTCCGTTGTTCTTGATCACGAAACCAGTGAGAGCGGCGGCGATGCCTGAATAGGAGTTGAGCAGCGAGATTACGACCGGCATGTCTGCGCCACCAATAGGGATGACAGACAATACGCCGAGCACCAGGCCCAGCACTACTAGGGCGATGAAGGCATCGGATCTGCCAGGCGATACGATCAGTAGCGCTATCAACGCCACTATCACTGCAAACAGGACTCCGTTCAGGGTCTTCTGCAGCGGATAGGTTACGGCCCGTCCCGTCACTATCTCCTGCAGCTTTCCGAAGGCGACCAGGCTGCCCGAGAACGTCACACACCCAATAAGCACGCTCAATTGTATCGTCAGAGCCACATCCACCGCCGGCCCCGGACCTGTTGAGTTGAGAAACTGGATAAACTCGGCGCCTGCAACGAGTGCAGAGGCGCCACCTCCGAATCCGTTGAGCAGCGCGACCATCTGTGGCATTCCCGTCATCTTCACGGTCTTGGCAAACGTCGCACCGATCGCCGAGCCAACGATGACGCCAATGATGATGTACTGGAAGCTCACGATCTGCTGGTCCAACAGCGTGACGACAATCGCGATGAGCATGCCCAGGCTGGCGATCGCATTGCCGGAACGGGCTTTGGCCGGGTGGCTGAGTCGCTTCAGGCCGACAATGAAACAAACAGCGGCAAGCAGATAAACCAGTTTGATTACAGCGCCCATCACTTCTTCTCCTCAGGCGCGCGTTTGAACATCCGGAGCATTCTGTCGGTCACCATGAAACCGCCCACGACGTTTATCATGGCAAATACAACTGCCACAAGGCCGAGAATCGCCCCGAGCCGTCCGTCTCCCCGACCCGCCACAACCAGTGCCCCGAGAATGGTTATGCCGGACATGGCATTCGACCCAGACATCAATGGCGTATGCAGCGTCGGCGGCACCTTAGTGATTACCTCGAACCCGACGAACATCGCCAAAACGAAGATCACCAGGAGTTCGACCAAATTCTCGACCATCACTCAACCCCTCTCGCTTATTGCGTTCTTGATTGCTTCGTGTACGACAGTCCCACCGTGTGTAATGCACGTCCCGCCCGTGATCTCATCGTCAAAGTCCAACTGCAGTTCACCGTCCTTGGTGATGTGCATGAGAAACGCGGAAATGTTCTTGGCATACATCCGGCTCGCGTCTGCCGGCATGCTGGCCGCCAGATTGAGCGGACCCATGACCTTCACATGGTGCAACTCGACGTCCTTGCCCGCTTCGGTTGCCTCACAGTTACCGCCAGCCTCGGCCGCCAGATCAACGATCACAGAGCCTGGCCGCATCGTTGCAATCATCTCGTTTGTGATGAGCTCCGGAGCGGGCTTGCCTGGAATCAGTGCCGTTGTGATCACCGCGTCGACATCGACGATGTTCTCCGCAATCAAATCCAGCTCTCTCTTGTGCTGATCTTCCGACAGGGCTTTCGCATACCCGCCACTACCTTCCCCTTCTTCATTCAACTGCTCGGCGGCAATGAACGTCGCACCCAAGCTTTCCACTTGCTCCTTGACAGCAGGTCTTACGTCGAACGCCTTGACTACCGCACCGAGTCGCTTCGCCGTGGCTATCGCTTGGAGCCCCGCCACACCGGCACCCAACACCAATACCTTCGCGGGGATTATGGTACCAGCCGCTGTAACCAACATAGGAAAGAATTTCCCGAGTGCAGTCGCAGCCAAAAGCACGGCTTTATAGCCGGCTACAGTACTCATCGCCGAGAGAACGTCCATCGACTGAGCACGGGTGATCCGAGGAAGTGCTTCAAGACCGAAGGAAGTCACTCCCCTTCCGGCGAGGTCTGAAATGACGTCGAGATTGGCGAACGGCTGGAGGAGACCAACCAACACCTTCCCGCTCTCGATCAAGGCCACCTCGTTACGGGCGCCGTTGGCTAGCGGTGGCTGGACCTTGGCGATGACATCCGCTTCATGCCACAGTGCTTCAGAGTTAGTCACCACCTCTGCACCCGCCTCTTCGTATGACTTATCCGTAAACGATGCCGCCAAGCCGCTGCCCTGCTCGACCCGAATCGTCAGCCCACCCCTCACTAGGCGACGTACCGCGTCGGGCGTCAGTGCAACGCGGTGCTCGCCAGAAACGACTTCCTTAGGAACTGAAACAATCACAGACAAAGCCCCCTGTCATCACTGTTAACAAATTGAATTGTCAGCCTCCCCTTGTATGCATCTCACGATGGGGGTCGGCCCTTAGACTCTCCATCTGGTAGAGCGCCTCCCGCCCACCCACCTGGAGGCGCTGCTCGGCACCTCGGTCGGACCGGCCCGACCATGTCGACCGTATTGCAACAGCCAATTCCTCGTTGGAAGCTCCACCCCTTAGCATTTCCTTGAGATCCACACCATCCGTCGCGTAAAGGCAGAGAAACCACAGGCCATCAGCCGTCAGCCGGCTGCGGTCGCAAGTCCGACAAAACGGTTGCGTTGTAGATGCGATAATCCCAAGTCTCAATCCATCCTGCAAAACGAACGACTCCGCCGGCGCGACTCCCGCCGCCGAGTCCGGAGCTACAGGAGTCACGTCACCGTAATGTGCCCGTAACTTTTCGAGGATCTCGGCTCGAGACACGACCAAGTCCATCGACCACCGTGTTGCTCCACCTACGTCCATGTACTCGATAAACCGTGGTTCCAGCGAGCGGGTTCGACAAAACTCTACCATGTCGATCAGCTCATCGTCGTTGAACTGCCGGATTACTACTGTGTTCAATTTGGTCCTTCCAAAGCCCGCTTCCTGCACAGCTTCGATGCCTGCGATCACGTCTGAGTGTCGCTTGCTGCGAGTGAACCGAGTAAACCTCTCAGGGCGGAGAGTGTCCAAACTCACCGTCACTCGCCCCAATCCAGCTTCATGCAGAGAAACTGCAAACTTCGCTAGCAGGATTCCGTTGGTCGTGAGGGCGATATCTGAGAATTGCCCGCTCGATCGGAGTTTCCCAACCAAATCCGGCAGATCCTGACGTAACAACGGTTCGCCGCCGGTGATCCGAATCTTGGTCACACCAACACTGGCGAATACGTCGGCGAGCCTTGTCAGTTCCTCGAACGTGAGCAGCGATCGCCGGGGCAGCCACACGTAGTCCTCCTCCGGCATGCAGTATCCACAACGGATGTTGCACCGATCGGTAACCGATACTCTGAGGCTACCCATCGGGCGGCCAAATTGATCGGCAGCTATATCAGGAGGATTGTTCACCATTTCGCCGGCTGGAACATAGACGGCGCGGTGGCAGTTTGGTAGGCCCCGAATGCGGTCAGGACGTTGACATCGCGCCTCCAGCCGAACACCATAGCCGGGTGACTTGCCTCAAAGGGTAGACCATGAAGAAAGCCCCAGCACTGATCCCCATCCTGCTTCTGTCGACGGGCTGCGGCCCAGAGTCGCCAGATACCTCACCCGGTGTGTCTTGGGAACTCGCCGAACACCGGAGAGAAAGGATCTCCGACATCAGGTACGGACTCACTTTGTCCATCCCGAGAGCGATAGACGAGCGAATACGGGGCGTAGAGTCGATTCACTTTGCCCTTAGCGACAACCATACGCCGATCGTACTCGATTTTCGAGCCGACCCAGCCGACATCATCCAGGTTTACGCGTTCAACGACTCGGTTGATTTTGAGGTCGTGAACGATCATATCGTAATTCCTGGGTCTCCATTCGAAGAAGGACAGAACCTGATCCAGATCGAATTCTTGGCCGGAGACCTGTCGCTTAATCGCAATCCGGATTTTCTCTATACGCTCTTCGTTCCCGACCGGGCAGCGACGGCTTTCCCCAGTTTCGATCAGCCGAATATGAAAGCTTCGTACCAGCTGACGCTCACGACTCCGGCTTCGTGGCGTGCAGTTGCGAACGGAACGTTGGTGAGGGCTGACACCATCGAGGGTACCATCACCTGGACTTTTGCGGAAACCAAGCCACTCAGCACATACCAATTTTCATTTGCGGCCGGAGAATTCATGGTCGAGACCGGTGTGCGCGATGGGCGCACCATGCATATGTATCACCGGGAAACTGACGATGCTAAGGTTCAGCGGAACCGAGAGGCTGTCTTTGACTTGCATGCAACCGCGCTGTCCTGGCTCGAGGAGTATACGGGCATTCCTTATCCCTTTGGCAAGTTTGACTTCGTCCTCATTCCGGCATTTCAGTACGGAGGTATGGAGCATCCGGGCGCCATTCTCTACCGTTCATCGAGTCTGCTGTTGGATGAGACGGCAACCCAAAATCAAAAGTTGGGCCGCGCCAGCGTGATCTCCCACGAGACCACACACATGTGGTTCGGTGACATGGTCACCATGAATTGGTTTGATGACGTGTGGACGAAAGAGGTATTCGCAAACTTCATGGCCGCCAAGATCATCAACCCTTCGTTTCCCAACATCGACCACGACCTTCGGTTCTTTCTCGCCCACTATCCTGCTGCCTATGGCGTCGACCGAACCACCGGTGCTAATGCGATACGGCAACCACTCGAGAACTTGAAGGACGCGGGCACACTGTACGGAGCAATCATTTACCAAAAGGCACCTATCGTGATGCGGCAGCTCGAGCAGATAACGGGTCCTGACGTATTTCGAAGCGGCATGCGCGAATACTTGACAGACTTCAGGTATGGAAACGCTACCTGGCCGGACCTGGTGGCCCGTTTGGACGGGCGTACAGACGAAGACTTACGATCGTGGAGCGAGGTGTGGGTTCAGGAGCCCGGACGACCAACCATTAGCACGGAGCTATCGGCCGACGATTCCGGTCGGATTACGTCCTTAAGAGTGCTCCAGAAGGATCCTAGCGGCACCGGAAGGATTTGGAGGCAACAACTCGAAGTGACCCTGGGACGGGGTGGTCAAGTAACCACGATCCCCGTGTACATGAACGGGCCAACAATCGATGTCGACCAAGCCGTCGGCACCGCTCAGCCGGATTACGTGCTGGCAACTGGCAAGGGAGGGGCCTACGGACTCTTCGAATTGGACTCCAAGAGTCGCGACTACCTGCTGCAGCACATTTCCGAGATACCTGACCCTATCACCCGGGCCGCCGGTTGGATCACGCTGTGGGACGACATGCTGCAAGAGAATATCGCTCCCGCGGCGCTGCTGAGCCTGGCGATCAGTGCGCTGCCGTCCGAGCAAAACGAACTCATCGTTCAGCGCATACTGGGATATGTCAGAACGGCATATTGGCAGTTCTCCAACACCATCGACCGTGAGCGCTTGGTGCCCGCGCTGGAACAACTGTTGTGGAGGAGCATGGAGAATGCCTCAGGCACCAGCCTCAAGGCGACCTACTTCAACGCCTACCGATCGATAGCTATCACCCAGGCCGGGGTCGACAAGCTACTTGGCATCTGGAACCGCGACATTGAGATCCGGGGACTGCCACTTTCGGAACGCGATTACAGCGCCATCGCTCAGGACCTGGCGTTGCGCGAGATTCCCAACGCGGAGCAAATCCTGGCGGATCAGGCTAAACGCATCCGCAATCCCGACCGCAGATCACGCTTCGAGTTCGCCATACCAGCACTTTCGCCCCAGCAGTCTGTAAGGGACGAATTCTTTGAGAGTTTGAAGAAGGCCAAGAACAGGGAACACGAACCATGGGTCCTCTCGGCCGTGTCATTGCTCCATCATCCTCTGAGAGCGAACGAATCTGAGAAATACATCAGGCCTAGCCTCATGTTGCTCGAGGAGATTCAGGAGACAGGCGACATATTCTTCCCGAAACGTTGGCTGGATGCGACTCTCTCGGGTCATTCGTCAGAGTCGGCCGCTGGGGCGGTCCGAGACTTCCTTGAGGGGCGGCCAGATTACCCGATACGGCTGCGGCAGAAAATCGAGCAGTCCGCAGACGGACTCTTCCGGGCAGCTCACATTCTGCATGCCAAATTGGCGTCCTCCGGAGAGGACAGGTAGTGCATTGTGATTGCTCAGAGTGCAACTTACTGCAACCATAGGTACGTGAGCTTGATCACACACCACAGCTAACCTCAAGTCCCCTAGTAGTTAAGATATGGCGTCGAGAGACGCGGAACTTTGGCACGGATCTGGCACTTAACCAGGGTGAGGGCCACGAGGGCTCGCACGTATATTGACCACAACGAACTGGAGTGAGACATGACCGGGTGCATAGACAGTACCGTCCCGGTGACTTGCCGGGAACTAGAAGGAACCATTGAACGGTTCCGTCCCGCCGTCGAAGATTTGCTCCAGCGTCTGACCGGTGACGAGCAAGTGGTGTGCGTTGATGCCGAACACCAGGACATCAAGTTTTGCGCACCCTTGAGATTCCCCGACGGCATCGGGCAGGGACAGGTAGTGGCTAGCCTGTTTCGCTGGCGCGACGCGGCACGACTCGATATCGAGATCGTTCACAACCGGATGTTTGGCCGTCCTGATGGCGGAGCATCGGAGCGCAAGTGCTTCCTGAACGATTACCAAGCCTCTGTCACACTGGGAGAAGAGGTCACAGACCTTCCGGCTGCGTTTCGGCGCGAGGTTATTTCAGGCGTGTCCGCGGCACAGCAAGCGGTGCAACGCCATAACCGGAGCCATCCGGAACCGTGGAGCCGTGTTGCAGTTGCCGCATCCTAAGCGGCAAGTAAGATGGTCGTAAGCGCGAGGGCGGGAAGTAACATTTCCGCCCCCGTTTCTTTGCACCAGGTTAGTTAGACCCTTCCCCGACGGCTCAGCGACCAATTCTTACAGTCGTAACCGCCCACACAGCTCTCGGATCCGTCGTGTAACGCAGATCCATGATGCGAACGACCGCCGTATCACCAACGTCCTCGGTGACAAAGAACGGAAACCGAGCCCATGCCATAAACCGCCGCGGTTTGGGTCCACGGACAGCGGCTGCCTCTACCGGCTGGGACGGATAGTTCGGCCAACTAGAGTCGATCAAAACGAATCTAGGTCGTGAAAACCAATTGAAGGTTCCCATGCGGTAACTGGATTCGTCTTCCAATACGACACTGCGCACGAACGGATTAATCGGGAGAGGTGCGACCATGAGCTTCCGGACGACGATTCCTTGCTCAGCAGCGGCCCCCCTCACGATTCCCCGTGCCACCAGGTTGGAACCAGCCATTAGAGCTATGTAGACTGCAGCTACCAAGAGCGAAACGGCAGCCGGGCGGCCACTTCCCCGCTCGCTGTTCACGGCTTCTCTCCACCCTGACGCTTTTCCCTTATCCCACTTTCTGGCTAGATAGACCCCTGCCCCCAAAAACCCCCACACCCACGGATCCACTATGAACAGAGTATCTCCATAGAACCATGATCCCGAAAACGGCATGAGCCATCGCATTCCGTAGACATTGAGTGAATCCAGCACAGGATGCGATGCGATTGCCAGAGTGGCCAAGATGAGTATCTGCATCGGTCGAACCCGCATCGGAGGTTCGCGGCCCTTTTTCCATGTACCTAGCCGGTCCAATAACAGCATCGCACCGGTGAGGATGAACGGCAGCAGTGCCATGGCGAGAAAACCGTGGGTCACTCCGCGCCTGAACCACAGCCCGGTCTCAGGGGTCCACATCAACGACACGACATCCACGTCAGGAAGGTTGGCACCGATCAACAGCGTGGCGCCCGCCAACCGAGTGCGCCGCTTGAGCCCGGACTCGGCCAGCGCCGCACCGACGAGTGTGTGAGTAACCGGATCCACGGCGTATCGGCCCTAGAGCTGGGGCTTTCGGTGATTCCGGCTGAACACATCAGCCAGGAATCGAGCGGCTCTCTGCTCTGCCCAGAAAACCGGCGCCCACGGCTGGCCCGACACAAATCCCATGTGGCCACCTTGTTCCGAAATCGCCACTTCAACAAGAGGGTTTCCCTCTGCCTGCTCGATCGGGAGTGCCGCAGATGGTAGAAACGGATCGTCCCGTGAATGAATCAAGAGCGTTGGGATATCGATCCGGCCAATGAAGCCGGTCGAGCTGGACTGAGCGTAGTAGTCGTCGGCATCCCGAAAGCCATGTAGCGGTGCAGTTGCCACCTCGTCGAACTCGCGAAAAGTACGTGCTCGCAATGCTCCTGAAACATCGATGTGCGCATCCAGTATCTGAGACTTAGCGAGAACCTTTCTCCTCAGACGCCCGATTAGATACCTGCGGTAGAATCTTGAGAATCCCTGCTCGATACGCTCCGATCCAGCGGCCAGGTCGTAGGGAACAGAGATGGCTACGGCTGCAGTAGCTCTGACCCGGCCCGTTCCACCTTTCTCACCGAGATGTTTGAGCAGGGCGTTGCCTCCCAAAGAGACCCCCACCACACCGAGAGGCTGTTTCCCACAGCGGTCTGCAACCACCTCCAGTATGGTGGCGATATCCTCAGTCTCGCCCGAGTGGTACATGCGGGCCAGACGGTTGGGTTCGCCGCTGCAAGATCGGAAATTGAGACCCACTGCACCAATGTTGTGTGCGCGCAGGGCGCGGTACAGTTCGATCGCATATTTCGATTGGGCGCATCCCTCGAGCCCATGCAAGACCACCACCAAAGGCCTCGTGGCAGTTGCGCCGTCAACCTTTTCATCTGCCCAATCGAGGTCGAGGAAGTCTCCATCGGACAGCTCGATCCGTTCACGTCGCAGCGCGATCCCGGACCGAGAGCGTAGCATCCTCGCCCCTAGTGTCTGGGCGTGAGGCCCCCTCAACCACCAAGCGGGCCGAAATGTATTGACGTTCATCGTGGACAGAAATTAATACCACAAACGGGAACCTGCCTGCACCTCGACGCAGGTCTTACTGTCCTTAGGACGGGGGGTTAGACTCAAAGTTCATAGCGGCAACGGACTCCTTGGAACATTTAGCTACTCCCAGCTGTCTTAGTCTAGAGAGTTGCAGGGAGTCACGCATGATCTGCGAATGTCAGTAAACCGTGCCCAGGAGGGGCGTTCTATGGGACCGTTATCTCGCCCGTGGGTAGTAGCTCTGTTGGCCGCTGGAGGCGCTTTGGCGCTCTCAGCACCAGCCGCAGAGGCCCAATATTTTGGTCGTAACAAAGTCCAGTACGACAATTTCGATTTCAAAGTACTAAAGACTGAGCACTTCGACATCCACTACTATCCTGAAGTGGAGGTCGAGTACGTGGCGCTTATGGCCGAACGCTGGTATTCACGAATCTCTCGGCTGCTCGACCACGAACTAAGCAACCGTCAGAAGCTTATCGTTTATGCCTCTCACCCCCATTTTGAGCAGACCAACGCGCTACAGGGCACACAAGACGAAGGTACACAAGGAGTCACGGAAGTCTTCAAGCGCCGCATTGTTTTGCCAATGTTGGGGCCGCTGAAGGAAACCGACCACGTCATCGGCCACGAATTGGTGCACGCGTTTCAGTTCGATATCACGGGCGCGGGTGGAGGAACTTTGATCTCCGGGGTTCCAGGCGCCCTGAGGATGCCGCTCTGGTTCATTGAGGGTATGGCCGAGTACCTCTCCGTGGGGCCGGTTGACGCGGAGACATCCATGTGGATACGGGCACTGGTCTCTCAGGACAAGCCACCGGAGGAAATCACCGATCCGCGGTTTTTGCACCCGTACCAACACGGTCAGGCGCTCTGGGCATATATAGGAGGACGCTGGGGCGATGACGTAATCGGGCGTATTCTCAAATCGGTACGCACCACCCCGAGTGTTGCAGCAGCCTTTCAGCGGGTGCTGCGAGTTTCGCCGTCGGCACTCTTCTCGCAGTGGTACGACGAGATGCGCTCTGCGGCGGAACCGTTGGTTAGTCAGACCGATCGAGCATCCGCCTTTGGCACCCCTGTTCTGGGCGAGGCTAGCGGAAGCGGGAAATTCAATATCGCGCCCGCTATCAGTCCGGACGGTAACCGGGTCGTGTACCTGTCCGAAAAGGACTTGTTTGCAATCGAGATGTTCCTTTCCGATGCGCGCACAGGAAAGGTCGAACGCAAGATCGTAAAGGCTGCGTTGGATCCCCACTTTGAAGGCCTGCAGTTCGTGAACTCGGCTGGGGCGTGGAGCTACCAGGGAGATCGGTTCGTTTTTGCCGCGGTGAGGAAGGGGAATCCAACCATCTCCATCATGGAGACCGGCCGGAACAAGATTGTGAGAGAAGAGATATTCAAGGACCTCGGTGAGATATACAACCCGTCTTGGTCACCGGACGGCCGCTACATCGTATTCTCTGCCCTGGTCGGTGGTCTCTCCGACCTATTCATATATGACTTGGAGGAAAGTAGTCTCAGAAGACTCACCAATGACGCGTACGGCGACATGCACCCAGTGTGGTCGCCCGATGGCGAGCAGATCGCTTTTGTAACAGATCGTTTCACCACCGGGCTATCCAGTTTGATGTACGGAAACTATACGCTGGCGAGTTTGAATCCAAGAACCGGCGCGGTTAGAGAGATACCTGCCTTCGAGAAGGGCAAGCACATCAATCCCCAATGGTCACCCGATGGCAAGAGCCTTTACTTCATCAGCGACCAGAACGGGATCTCTAACGTATATCGCCGAGACATGGAGACGGGCGAGCTTCTGCAGGTAACCAACCTTTTCACGGGAATTGCGGGAATCGCTCCGCTCAGTCCGGCAATGTCCGTGGCCTCTCAGACCGGCGAAATGACGGTCAGCGTGTTCCTCGGCGGGGCCATCAGCATTTATCGCATAGATGATCCCGACATTCTATTCGGAGCACCGGTGATCGAGGAGTACGCAGCTATAGATCCGGGGATGCTTCCGCCTGTTGATCGCGTTAGTGATGACGTGGTCGCATTGCTTGACAACCCATTCTTCGGGCTACCGCAAGATTCGACTTACTCGAACGATGGCTATCACGCTGGATTGGGACTCGACTACGTTGGCCAGCCGTACTTGGTCGCCGGGGCCAACTCGTTCGGCACGTTCATAGGCGGAGGCGCGTCACTGTTTTTCAGCGATGTGCTGGGCGGGCACAACTTGGGCACATTTTTCCAGATCAACGGCGGCCCCAAGGACATCTCGGTCGGAGCGACCTACACCAACCAAGTAAACCGGCTCAATTGGGGCGTGCAGGCACAACAGTTATCGTTCTCGACACTCGCGTTCCAATCTCTGTTTGCGACCGATCAGAATACCGGACAGACGGTGGTGATCGATCAGCGGTTCCGGCTGCGGCAAATCAGCCGTAGTGTCGGAGGCCTGCTTTCGTATCCACTCAGTCGAGTTGCAAGATTGGAACTGACAGGAGGCTTGATGAACCTCAGCTATGATTTCGAGGTCGAGGAGCGGGTTTTTTCGACGAGCACCGGACAGGTCCTGGCTGACGGGACACGGAGCCTCCCAGACTGCACTGATGGTAGCGGGGGACTGTCGAGTTTTGGCGGGCAGCTGTGCCGACCGGACCCACTGAATCTCGGTCAGGCAAGCGCGGCGTTTGTCTACGACAATTCGCTGTACGGAATCGCAAGCCCCATCATGGGCCAGCGACACCGCATCGAAGTCGCACCCACGGTCGGTTCGCTCAACCTTTGGACAGCTTTGGTAGATCTCCGAAAATACGTGATGCCGGTAAGACCGTTCACTTTCGCCGCGCGCGTCATGCATTTCGGCCGCTACGGGCAGGACAACGAGGACTCTAGACTGCAGCCACTGTTCATTGGATGGCCCAACCTGGTACGCGGATACGACATTTCGTCGTTCGAGGCGGGCGAGTGTAACTTTGACGCCGACGGTAACTGCACGACCTTTGATCAATTGCTCGGATCCAAGATATTAGTTGCCAACTTCGAGTTGCGTTTCCCCCCGTTAGGAGTGCTGGGGCTCGGAGACAACGCGTTTGGGTTCCTGCCGCTCGAGACCGGTATCTTCTTTGACGCTGGCCTAGCGTGGACCAGCGACCTGACCGACTCACCCAACGTCGACGAGAGAGCGTTTTTCCTGGGCGGCGACCGCGAGCCGGTCTACAGTACGGGGGTCTCGTTCCGATTCAACGTTTTCGGATACTTCATTCTTGGAGCCGACGTAGTCCATCCGTTCCAGCGGTCAAAGGGTACGCATGTTCAGTTCAACATCACGCCTGGATTCTAAGATGGTGCCGGTTTACTTCGTTCGAGCACTCGATCGGCCAAGCGACGTGCGGTATGCGCCGGCGACTCGTGGCTACGATCAGCCTCATCAAATATCTCAGTGAGAACGGATTCGATGTTGCAGATTCTGGCCCGAATCTGCTCCTCGGTGTGGTCCCCGGCATCAAGCAACGGTAGGGCTATCGCCCCGCCTGCGTTTACAACGTAGTCGGGAGCAAAGAGGATGCCCCTCTGGTGCAGCAGCTCAGCATGACCAAGTTGGGCCAACTGATTGTTGGCCGAACCTGCAACAATCCGGCAGTGCAACTGCGGGATTGTCTCCTTGTTCAGGGTGGCACCAACAGAACAAGGGGCGTAAATATCGCACGTACGTGCGTAGGCAAGATGGGGCTCTACCGTCTCTCCCTCCAGTTCCGTCGCAACTCTACGCGCCAATGCTTCATCTAGATCGCACACAACAATTTCGGCACCGGCACTTTTGAGTCGGCGCGCCAGCGGCTCTCCGACATCACCGACTCCTTGGACCAAGACAGTCCGACCTGTGAGATCATCGCTCCCAAACACTTTTCGGGCCGCCGCTCGAATGCCCACAAATACCCCCAAAGCCGTGTAAGGCCCCGGATCGATCGCGCGGGTTCCATCTTCGCGCGATCCCTTCACCCACTGAGTCTCCTCGGCCACTATAGCCATGTCCTCGGGAGTCGTACCCAGATCCTCGCCCGCCGAATACGTACCATGAAGCGACTCGACCAATCGCCCGAACCTGCGGAGCAAACCCTCTCTAACCGGCGGATCCATCGGGCCCGGTATCGCCAATACCGACTTTCCACCCCCAAACTCAAACCCTATGGTGGCCCATTTGTACGTCATCCCCTCCGCTAGTCGCATGGCATCGAGCAAACCGTCCTCCGGTGTCTCGTACACCCTCATGCGACATCCGCCCAGCGCTCTTCCAAGGGTGGTGCTGTGAATCGCGATGAAAATCCACGTTCCGGTTGGCTGGTCGTATGAAACGATGACGGATTCGCCGGACCACTGCTCGATGAGAGATTTCATGGGGGGCGAAAGATACGCCCGAGATGGTGGGGATGATAGTTCATGAGTTTGGACCACCAACTCGCGTTATTCGGATGCGAAGATTCGGGCTCTATGTGGATTTGCAGGTGATTCGATATTGACCGCGGTGCTTGCATAGCTTAACCATGTAGAATGTCGGGTGTGGTCCCCACATAAACTGGTGGAGAAGCGTTATGGCAAGAATATTAGTGGTAGATGACGACCAAGCCATCCGCCTCACCCTAGGAGAGATTCTACAGGCGGAAGGCCATGAGGTCTCGTTCGCGCCCGACGGCGAGGTGGGTCTCGAATTCTACAGAAAAGCGCCCTTCGATGTCGTCCTCGTGGATCTCGCCATGCCCGTCAAGAACGGGCTCCGCACTATCAAGGAGCTGCACAACGAATATCACGATGCCCGCATCATCGCGATGACGGGGGCCGATCCGGAGAACCTACCGATGGCCGAAGAATATGGGGCGAGGGCAACTCTCACCAAGCCCATCGACAACCAGGATATGATAAAGAAGATAGACCAGCTACTGCGCCGATCAGTGGGTTGGGAAGACGTACTCTAAGGCAACTACCAGCGCTTGATACGCACCGCCCCATTCACCGTAAGAACCCTGACCATTGCTCCGCCGTGCCCTAGTTCAACCTTAATCCGCTTGCCCAATCGCCCCTGCACCGTGAGAGGGACATCTGTCGTGACCCGTCCATGGACCGTACCAGCCTCCAGTTGAGCGTTGTACCCTTGTGGGACTTCGAGTGAGACGCTCCCGTTGGTAGTGGCCACATCCAGCCCCCCCTCACCGACCCACGCATCACCATTCAGCCTTACGGTCAGCCCACCGTTGACAGTTCTGCCATGCACATCACCCCTAAGGTCGCTTAGCGACACCCCTCCGTTCGTAGCCTGAAAATCAATCGCGCCGTACACGTCATCAATCGAGATCCCACCGTTAGTCGTCTGAAGCGTCAGGTCGTAACGCACGGGCACCAACACCTCGTAGCTCACACTCCAGGACTGGCGCCCGCTCGAACGGGGGCCGTCCGCACTGATCGCGCCGTTCGCCGCCCTGATCCTGATCTCCGAAGCCAGCGCGCGAATCGATTCATCATTGCGCCCACGCACCTGGACCCTTGCAGTCACCAAGATATCTTTGCGATCTGAGCCCTCCACGCGGATCCCGCCGTTGGGGCCAGCATCCACCCGTAGATCGCCGGAGGACTCCAACGTGAACTCACGTATCTCACAGAGGGAGCTTCCTCTGGATGAGCGTCCTCGATCGTCGCACGCATCGCGCTGCACCGCCGCTTCGTAGTGGGCCTCGCTCGGCGTACCCAGCCACGCGATCCCGGCACCAAGCACTGCAATCGGTATCAAGTATGATCTGATGTTCATGACTTACTCCAGAGCGGCAGATATGTACTTGATTAGACGTGCCAGGACGAGAAAAGGTTGCACCGGCTTACCTAGAAGCCCAACTCGACTCCCAACTTGACCAGGGTCACTTGGATGGGAACCTCAACATCGTTTACCTCACGGTCCATCCGCTGGAACTCTGACTCCGCCCGGAAACGCAATCGACCGTTGGGAGTGCCTATCGTCACTCCCATGCCAATCTCGAGTGAGAAGTTTGCGTCGCCTCCGCCATTGAAGCTGGGTGCGATCAGATACGCGCCACGGACCCTAATGCGGGCAATGCTGGCGAGGGGACGCTCCGAGAGGATGCCAATCCTTCCGTACCCGACGTCCTGTGTGGCAAACTCAGGATCGATGTTGCGCCTCCCGGCTCCAACTTCCAACGCGACACCAGAAGCGACGAGGAAACTGACCCGAAGATCCCCCTGCAGCATGTCGAACGACTGCAGATCGGAAGCGTCGGGATCGAGATTGACGTGCCAGCCCGTTGCCTCGATACCAAACCTGCCCACCTGAAGCGCCACAACTCCGCCAATACCCACTCCATCTGCCTCGCGATCCTCGGTTTGGTCTTTGTAGGTCATGGCCACTGAGTGAACTCCCCACCGGAAGGTCTGGGCTTCGACCGGGCCGACGACGAACAGGACTAGGGCGGGGACGACGAACAGGAGTCTCATCGACCGCCGGTGGTCGCTGTGATCGTAAGCAAGACCTCGCGGCGGCGCTCGTTGTTCTGCCGCAGGATCTCTTCGTTCCGACGCAGCAGATCATCTCTCAACAATTGGTTGTACCTGATGTTGGCCGGGACCGGCCGCGGATCGGGTTTCTTGAGACTCATGATGAAGCCCGTAGCGAGTGCTACGACGCTCACCCCAATGATCTCGCGATTGGCTCCGTTGAGATCACTGTTCTGCAGCGCCAGAGCTGCGCCCGAACTGAGGCCGGCATATAGCGCGGCTATTCCGAACGGTCGGAAACTTCGCGGCGGCGTCTCGGTCTCGGGCAGCTCGGTGTAGCCCGGGAGGCTCAACAGATGGTTCAGCGTATCGACCGACGCGTGAGTGACGGTAACACTCAGCGGCGCCGAGAATTCGTTGCCGCTTTCCACCGCTCTGACTATGATCTGGTAGGAGCCGGCTGGAACAGGATTGCCCGCCCCGTCCAGTGCGTTCCATTCGAACCTGGCGGTCCCGGCAACCAGCTGCGAGTCTACCACGATGTCGTACCCCGGTCCCACCACCCGACCGATCGCACGTGCCGGCCGCGAAAGCTGAAACCTGATGTCCACCTCACCCGCTCCGGCAACGAACGAAACGCTGTCGATTCTCAATCGCCGCACCACGAGCACCTGACCGAGTGCCGAGGCGTACAGCGAGGTGATGCGGGGCGATACTTGGGTTACATCGGGCTCGCGATCGGGATCCAAGAAGATCAACTCTCGGAAGTTCTCTACCGCCTGCCGCGCCGAATCGAGGGCCCCGTAGGAGAACCCGAGTAGCTCGTACGCATTGACACGGTCCGCTTCACTCAATTGCTCGGTAAGTGCCGCTTTCGCATTGCGAATGGCGGCCTCGAACTCCAGCGCATCATACGCCTGCCGTGCACGTATAACGGTCGGGTTCTGCTGCGCCAGTACCGCCGTTGTCACAACGAGGAGCATCAACGCAAGGCAAATCGGAGTTCTATTCATGGTTGCTCTTTCAGGAGAGTCTTTCGTCGCCTGATTACACTACCGGCCGTGACCATGATCGTGTCTACCACGGTCTGGTAACCTTCACGCCTCACTTCCACAATATGGCGGCCGACCGGAAGCTCATACTTTGCAAGCGGCGTATCCTGGATCTCGGTGCCGTCGATCCACACTTTGCCCCATGGTGTCGCATTGATGGATACATAACCGACTCTCGGCGGGGCGGGACGCTGAACCGGCGGATTGCCTTGGCGATTAGTGTTGCCGCGGGCATTAGCATTGCCGCGACCTCGAGGAGGCGTCGTTCTGGTGGCGGCGACTGTCTCGGCCGGGGGTGGCGGAGTTTCCTTCTGCTGGTCGGCATTTGAATTGGTGTCGACCGCAACCGATTCCGCGCGTTGCTGCGGCTTCGGCTGCGTTGAGATGGGTCGTTCCGAATCCGGAGCCGTTACCTGAGCAACCGCGACCTGGTCTTGGCGGTTGTTGAGGTACAAGCCCGCTGCCGCGGCCGATCCGGCTAGCACAATGACCGTCACTGCCGCCACGATTCCTTTGCGCGATCGTCGCTGCTCGCCGATGATCAGTGCGATTTGAGTTTCGCCCTCGATCGGGCTCCTGCTCGGACGACCGGGTCCCCCGGTCGCGGTGGGCACGCCGACCGGATTCTCGGGCCAGATGGCGGTGGCGAATTGTTCCATTGTGGAGAAGCGGCTCTCGGCATCGCGGCTGAGTGCAGTGTGAACGGCTTCAACGAGGTAGCCGGGAACGTCTTGCCGCAACTCTTCGATGCGAGTGGGATCCTCGAAGATCTTCTTGTAGAGCACCGCGTGAACTGAGCTTTCGTCGACCGGCAGAACATTGGTCAGCATGAGATAAGCGACAACCGCCAGCGAGTATTGGTCGCTGCGTCCATCGACCTCCACACCCTTTCCCTGTTCCGGACTCATGTAGTGCGGCGTGCCCACCACCTGTCCCGTCGCCGTTAGCTGCTGAGTAGCGGACTCGATCGCCTTCGAGATCCCGAAATCGGCTAGCATGGTACGGCCTTCATCGTCGATCATTATGTTGGCCGGTTTGATGTCTCGATGCACTATGCCGCGCTGGTGTGCATGACCCAGAGCACATGCCGCGTCCCATATGATACGCTGCGCCAGCTCGACCGGCATGGGGCCGGCGTCCAGGATCTCCTCCAAACTTCGACCCTCCACATACTTCATGACGAAGTAGTGGAAGTCTCCATGGCTCTCGACCGAATAGATCGGGATGATATTGTTGTGATCCAACTTGGCGGCCGTTCGAGCCTCGCGCTCGAACCGCTCGACCACGTTTTCGTCGTGGGAAAGCTCTGGCGGCAACACCTTGATCGCCACCTGACGATCGAGCTTGCGATCGACAGCCAGGAACACGGCACCCATCCCTCCCCTACCCAACAACTCTTTTAGCTCATAGCGCTCGACAACAGCTGCCTTGAGCTGACTGAACAGATCGAAAGAGGACCCCACTTGGGCCCGTGATCCCGTACCCGGGTCTGAGGTGTCCGCCCCGCACTGCAGGCAGAACCGGCTATTGGCCGGAATGGGGGTCTTGCATAGCTCGCAGATCATCCCCGCCTCGGGCTCAGGTGGCGTGGGATTGTTGTCCGTCATCGGGTCTTTGGACGGGCGCTGCGTCGGCGGGCCGCCGCCTTCTCTAGGCGCACCACCAGGCTGGCACTCACCGCAGGTGGTGCCGGTGGTCGTACGAGGGACAGCACCTTGCTGGTCAACTCGTATTCGGTTGGGATACCGAAGAAGTCGGCTACCACGAGGAAGTAGTTGCCGGGATCCAAGAACAAGCCCACCGTCTGATTATCGACTCCGCCGCCAATCCCAAAGTCCACCAACACCAGTGAGTCGGGACGAAGATCCCGCACCACATAAAGATCAAGATCGGCCACGCTGTCGGCCACGGCGAGAGTGAACCGAACCGACGCCCCCGTCCCCCCCACAGTGAACTTGAACCAGTCTGCATCATGGGGACTATCGATAGTGAGAGAACGCACCGTGCTAGTGGCGTTCAGGGCACCTGGCACGATGAGATCGGCCGCTACGGTGCAGTAGTCGTTCTCCTCGAACTGATCTGGGGGGAGCACCGTCTCGTATCTCGGGACAATTCTCAAGCCGGCCGGGAGCGCCTGCGGGATGTTGAGACTATCGACAAAGACCGCGAGCCCCGCCGACTTGCTGGGCGCATCGAAAAACGCCCCACCCTCACCATAGGTGACAAACACATTGTAGGTACCGGCAGGCAGGTCCCTGAACGCCATGACAGCCGAGTCGGGCGGGGCCTCAAAGGTAAACCCGCTCTCAACACCGCCGGGGAAGATAAAGCCCAAGCCGTCGCAAGCTCTAAATCCTGACCCCACCGACCATCCGCCGCTCACATAGACCCCGAAACCCAGTGCGTCGAATGCCGCACGGGACCAGAGCAGCGAATCCGTGACGTAGACGTTGAAGTTGCTACCGCCCCTGGGCGCCCAGGCCGAAACCGTCCAGTCACCCGCAGTTGTGGTAGTGAATGTGTACCAGTCTACGGCGAGCTGATTCTCACCACGACGAACACGCTCGAATGCCAGAGCCGGATTGAAGAATGGCAAGCCTACGGATGCAGCCAGAGTGTCGTTGGGCTCGTATAGATCTCGCTGGAACACCCGTACGGTGTCCTCCGGGGGGCTGAACACCAGCCCCTCCAACCCCAATAGTATCGCGTTCGCCTGGAACGACGCGGGTGCAGTCACCCACAGTGAAAGCGTGCCAAAGCGCGATGGGTTGTCAGGATCCTGGGGCGTAAACGATTCGACCGGTGTTTCAACACCGCCGAAGTTGGCCAGAAAGAGAAAATCGGGATCGAGCCCTACACCAAAGATCTGGACCGTCTCACCATACCTTACTTGAGCGGGACGAATGCTGTCGATTTCGAGCAGGTCGCGGACCCGCACGGAGAGAGTCGCGACCCGAGTGCCCGAGAAACCAATGGCCGTGGCGGATACGCTGGCGTCTCCCGCACCAACCGCCAGCAGTCGCCCCGTTGGACTGATGTTTAGAACGTTGGCGTTGTCGCCAGTGAACACTATCTCTGCGTTGGGAACCGGCGATCCGTTGTCCTCCAGCACCTCGGCCGAGAGCTGGACAGTATCGTTTACCACCAGTTGGGGGATATCCGCAAACTCGACGACAAGATTGTCCGAGCGATCGGTGGGCGAGATACAGGCCCCCAGCGCCAGCAGCGGAAGTAGGGGCAGGATATAACGGGCGCGGTGCAGCCGCCTTCCTGCCTCTTCAGATGTACCCATTTCACCCCGAGTCGATGAAAGACCAGTGCAAGACACGATGGGAATACCGGTGAGGCATGTCAAGTCCTTGCGAATCATGCAGATAGCCTCTCCAGTCCAGAGCTTGACCGGGGTCTTCACTCTTTACCTATTTTGGGAGGATCCAGAAGAAGTCTCCAGACTTACCTGCTGTGACATAAGTTAAGCACGTTAACCCATATACCGTCATGCGCGCAGCGGTTGAAATCACAATTTGCGGAGCCTAGCTGTGAATTATTGGTTAATGAAATCAGAACCTACCGTTTACTCCATCGCCGATCTCGAGAGAGAGGGCTCGACCTCCTGGGAAGGTGTGCGCAACTATTCAGCGCGCAACAACATGAGGAGAATGACTTCTGGTGATCTCGTGCTGTTCTACCACAGCAACGCCAATCCGCCTGGAGTCGCGGGCATTGCACGGGTTTGCCGCGAGGCATATCCCGACCACTATGCCTGGAATAAGAAGAGCAGGTACTACGATGAGAAATCGACCAAAGAGAAACCAAGGTGGTTCATGGTCGACGTGGAATTCGTGGAACAATTCACAAATTTTGTACCACTCGACGTGTTGAAGACTGCAAAGGGATTGGAGGAGATGGTCGTGGCGAAGCAGGGCAGGCTCTCGGTGCAACCGGTACGGAAAAAAGAGTTCGATGTCGTCACGTTCCTAGGCGGAGAATCGTGATGCGCACGCTCGACGCCTATGTCGCCGCCCGCGCCCGCGTCAGAGATCGGATCCACCTGACGCCATTGGTCAGGTCTACCCTGCTCGGCCAAAGCATCGGTGCGCCCGTTTACCTAAAGTGCGAGAACTTGCAGAAGACCGGCTCGTTCAAGGTCCGTGGAATCCTGAACAAGTTGCTGCAACTGGACGCCGACGCAAAGTCGCGCGGTGTCATCACGATATCCGCCGGTAACGCCGCACAGGCAGTGGCGTGGGGCGCACGGGAGATCGGCACTCGTGCTGTGGTGGTGATGCCCGCCGACGCATCACCTATCAAGGCGGAGGCCTGCCGCAGCTACGGTGCCGAGGTGGTACTCCACGGTGACGTGTCACAGGCATTCGAGAAGGTTCATCAGTTGGAGCGGGAAGAGAATCTTACGTTCGTGCATCCGTTCGACGACTTGGAAGTCGTAACTGGGCATGGAAGCGCGGGCCTCGAGATTCTCGAACAACTCGGTGAGGGAGACAGAATTATTGTAGTCGTCCCTATCGGAGGTGGCGGGCTCATTTCGGGAATCGCGGCAGCCGTCAAATTGACCGACCCCTCGGCCCGCGTGTTCGGTGTGGAACCCGAAGGTGCCGACACAATGCGGCAGAGCCTAAAGCAAGGTCATGCCGTTCGGTCGGACTCGGTTCACAGCATCGCCCACGGCCTAACTCCGCCGATGGCCGGCGAGATCAATTACGAATACGTGAAGCAGTACGTCGAAGAAGTCGTGGTCGTATCAGACGACGAGATAATAGCCGCAATGGAACCGATCCTGACCCGCACCAAGCTGGTAGTTGAGCCCTCCGGTGCCGCTGCGGTTGCCGCTTTGTTGGCAAGCAAGATTCCTGTTCGAGAAACCGACCGTGTCGTGGCGGTGTTGAGCGGTGGGAATGTGGAGATGGAGGAGTTGATAGGAATGCTTGGTGTGTTTCGCACCAGTTGTTAGTTCCTAAACCAGGTTCAGGAACACATCGGCTTTCCATAATCCCTTATCAATCAAAGACATAGAGCGGCACGAACGCACGGCACTCCTGTTGCCTAACCGGTAGACCGGTCCAGCAACACTTCACAGTATTTCAACCGTTAGGAGTGCGTTATGTCGCCACGTTTGATGCTGGCTCGACCGCAACGAATGGCCGGCTACTCTGACGGTGTTTGTCGTCGGAGCCGATCCCGGAAGGCGTACGGCCGCCACCATGGTTGCCCGTGGCGCAAAGGACTATCTGGCTCTTCCCGAAGACGCGGAAATACTGGAAAACGCGTTAGCGGCTGCGGTGGAGCGTCGCCGCGAGGCCCGCCGGCGCGAGGAGGATGCACAGCGCAAGTGTAAGGTGCTGTGGTTTTCCGAACTTGTGGGCGAGAGTCCGGCGCTCAAGGAAGTACTCAGGCGGGCGGAGCGGACGTTGGCCCACGACGGTACCACCACACTGATCACCGGTGAGACCGGTACCGGCAAGGAACTTCTCGCCCGCGCACTTCACGAGGGTGGGCCCAGGGCAGGTGAACCGTTCGTCCCAGTCAACTGCTCGGCGCTACCCTCCCATCTCATCGAGTCGGAATTGTTCGGACACGAACGCGGAGCGTTCACCGACGCGCACGCCTCGAAGCCAGGCCTTTTCGAGATCGCCGACGGCGGGACTCTGTTTCTCGACGAGATTGGAACCCTACCTCTCGAGACACAGCCGAAGCTGCTTCGGGTGCTGGATGACAAGGAAGTACGGAGAGTGGGAGGCACTAGGACCAGAACGGTCGACGTAAGAATAATTGCAGCTACGAACCAGAACATGCAGGAGGCTGTCATCGCGGGGAGGTTCCGCGAAGACCTCTATTACCGACTGAACGTGATTACGTTGACCTTGCCGCCGTTGCGCGAGCGCGGTGACGACGTGATCCTAATTGCCGAGCACGTGCTGAGTCGCCTGTCACAACGGCACGGACTCCCACTTCCAAAACTCGACGCAGAACTACGATCCCTCCTGTTGGGCCAACGCTGGCCCGGAAACATCCGCGAACTCAAGAACGCGTTGGAGCGGGCCCTGTGGCTATCCGATCCCGGATGCCTCGACCCGAAGGAACTGATGTTTGCGCCCCAGTCCGGGGGTCCTGCGGAAGGAGTTCTCCCGTTCCCGGCGGATCTCAGCACCATAATAGCCGCGGCTGCGCACGCGACATTGGACCGGTGCGACGGCAACAGGAGCGAAGCTGCGCGACAACTGATGATTTCACGTCAACGCTTGGCTCGGTTGCTAGGCGATAGGGCATTACCATAAGCAGGGAGGCAAGACTCCAATGTCTAGAGCAAAGTTCATCACACTCGGCGCATGCTTGGCGCTACTAGCATGCAGTGACTCGACGGCGCCACCGATTGAACCTTCGGGGCCACAGTTTGATATGGCGGGTGGCAGCGGCACTCTGCACATCTTGACGCAGTCGGACTCGGCACCGCTACTGGAAACCCTACAGGCGAGCGTTTGGGTAGTGCGTGGGAAAAAGCAGCGGATTCGCATCAGATATGAAGCAGACCCCAATGCGGTAGATCCGGAAGCGCTGGTGTTGGGCTTCGTGGAGTTGGAGTTCGACAAGACTACACTGGAAACACTGCCCGGCGGTGTCCCAATAGCAGATGGAGATTCTGTGTTGGTGTCCGTGACAGTCCATGCCGACTCTTTGTTGCTGACTCTCGAACCCACGGGACTCACGTTCAGCGCTGCCAAACCTGCGCGCCTCAAATTCCGTTATCACAACGCAAACCCCGATCTGGACGGGGTAAATGGGGTCGATCCCAACGATGAGTTGATCCGTACCCAGTTGTTGAATGTCTGGCAGCAACAGGACGGGAGCGGTGAGTGGTCTCCCTTAGCCAACGTCAAGCACGGGCTCGAATCACGCAAGTTCGACGCGGACCTGCTGCACTTTTCCAATTACGCGATCGCCTGGTGATCTCTTGGTGACACCGCGAGAGACTCGGGACCAGCTCGGCATCGCCAGGCGACTGGCCGAGACTGGCAAGCACCGTGAACTGGTGCAGTACTTGGATGACGGGGACGAGCAACAGCTCCGAGAGTCACAGACTCTTGCATTGCTCTACGGCACTTCTCTGGCCCGACTCGGCCACCTCGACCAGGGCGCAGCATGGGTCGAGGTTGCCCTCGAACTGGCACGTGAGCGGGGAGATCGGGCAGTTGAGATCAGGGCGCTCAACGTACGTGGTGCTATCGAGTTGGACTCCGGGCGCATCGAACGGGCGGCGAGCCACTTCAAAGAAGCGCTGGCAGAAGCGGACCGCGAAGGGGACAATGGTACTGTGGGGCGCTGTTCGACCAACCTCGGGATCATCAACAATATGCGGGGTCAACGCGATCAGGCCGTTGCGTCGTACACTATGGCACTCACGGCTTTTCAGAAGGCCTCACTCCCATGGGGAATGGTGGTCGCGTACCACAACCTCGGGATTACCTATCGAGACAAGGAGGAATTCGGCAAGGCACTCGAGATGGCCGACCGCGCCATGCAGGAAGCTACTCATGTCGGAAACGTGGCGCTCGAGGCACAGACATTGGCAGGGCATGCCGAGATTCGTGTGCTTTCGGGCGACCCGCAAGTGGGCCGTCGCGAGATCGAGAGAGCGTTGGGAACACATGCCCAGCTGGGCGATGTAGTGGGCGAGGCAGAAGACGAGCGTATCCTGGCCGGTGCGCTTGTGGCCCTGGGAGACGCAGCGCTGGCGGAGACAACGCTGCGAACAGTTGTGGAGCGGGGAACGGAACACGGTCGGCCGCTACTGGTGGCCACTGCCCGGCGAGACTTGGCTCATATCCTGTTCAACAGCGGTCGGTCGGAGGCGGCGAGAGAAGCGGCGTACACCGCTCGGTCGGAATTCCACCAACTGGGTTGTGTGGCTGAGACGGATGCCATCGACAATCTGTTGGCGCTTATAGGCTGAGTCCAAGAAACTCATTCGTTGCAACTGGAGTGCATCGCACCAACCGAGTTATTCCGCACCGCCCTGCAAGCCTAGACCAACATGTCCCGTCATCAAGCCGAGAAGCTTGCCAAATAGCCAACCGTGAAGTGGTGCCGGCGTGGCGGAATTGGTAGACGCAGGCACTCCACAAGTGTCCGGGCGTAAGCCCGTCCGAGTTCGAATCTCAGCGCAGGCACCCACCGCACCATTCATCGATCACGCCGAGTTGCACTAGCTTGCTGCCGAGCCTAGATTAATAGCCACTTGTGGGGTGTCCGCTGTAGCCAGTTTCGCTGCGCCAGAAGAGCCGAACGATTTATTGTCCGGCTCTTCGTTTTGCCAATTACCTACCTCCCGCCCCTTTTCCCCTTTCCCCCGGGGCAATGCATCGCCCCTACCGCTCCCCCACCAACCTCGCAATCCGATCTCTCACATCCTTCACCTGCGGCTGTAGTTCCGCGTCCGCGTCGCTCCACAATTCTACGAACTCGTTGTAGTACTCAACGGCTTTTGTCTTGTCGCCACGCTCCTCGTACAATTCGCCGAGTCGCTTGTAGGCCGGTGGTAAGTCGGTTGGAACTTCGTACATCCGGAAGAGGTTGTGAGCCGATACGGCCCGCTCGTAGACCGCGAGCGCGGAGTCCGCATTGCCGGCCAGATCGTATGTATGGCCCAGCCGATAGAGAGCACAGTACGCACAGACAAAATCCCCCGATTCATGCCACGCCTGAAACCCCTCGATCGCTTCCCGATACCTACCCTCGGCAAGCGCGATCGCAGCAACGGCTCCGTAGCGTGCTAGATCGCCATCTCGCAATGGCCGCTCGACTTCCGCTTCGTATTCGGCCAGCAGGCGCTTGGCTCGCTCGGTCTCACCCGCATTTGCAAACGCCGTGATCAGCACGGAGTACGGCCTGTCGGATGGCGGCAGCTCAGCCAAGGGATATTGCGCGAGGGCCCGATTCAGCTTGTCCAGTGCGTCCGCTGGAGCGTCCCGGATCCTGGTGTCGATCAGGGCGCGCCGAGTCACTGCCGACAGGTAGTTGGCCGGGACTCCTCGTTCTCGCTCAACTTTCATGTTGAGCTGGGCGTAACGTTCCGCCTCGGAAAGTTGCCCGCGCATCGCCTTTTCATTAGAGAGGCTGAGGCTGGCACTCGCCTGCCAGGTGGCATCACGCTCCCTGTCTAGAATCGACGTGAAAGCCCGTTCGGCCGTATCAAAGTCGTTCCTGCTGGCCGCAAACTGCCCCCTGAACCGAACAAGGTAGGGATTGTGCTCGGGAACCAGGGTGGCAAATCGCTCAATCGTGGCCCGGGCATCGTCGTACTTGCCCTGTCCAGCCTGCGCCCATATTGAGTTGAAGAAGAACGTATAGTTGCTCGCCAGATGACTTGCCCTTACCGCCAATTCCTCCGCCTCCTCAAACCTGCGCATGCTGTTCAACGATACGGCCAGATTGTTGAGCGACGTAATCTCGTCCGGGTCGATCGCCAACACGGAGCGGTAGGCGTCCATCACCTTGGTTCTGTCGTACTCGACAGCCGCGTGGTAGCGTGCGATCGTGAGGTACCGCTCGATCTCGGTCAGCCGGTCGCGGTGCTCGAACGCTTTGGCCGTCGCCGCGATTGTGCGTGAACGCTCGGCAGACGTGTTACCTAGAATCACCGCGAGCTTGCGATAGGCCATCGCAAACGCCGTGTCGAGAGACGTCGCTTCCTCCATCAACGAAACGGCCCACGTGATATCTCCTTGCTGCTCGGCTCTTATGGCCTGGGAATACTTCCTGAGCGCCGGCAACGACGCCGTCGTCACGCGGTCCAGCGGCTCGTTGGCTCTGATGTCCCTGAGTGACTCACCAATGCGTTCCCGCAGCTTGCCGGAGAGTTTGTCTATCGCTCCAATGATCTCACCGTCGTCGCTAGCCGTCTCGCGGACAGCCGTCAACACCTCTCCGTTTTCGGCCGACACTATGCTGGCTGACAGCACGTAGCCTCGGCCTACCGGTCCCAACTCACCGGTCACTATCGCATTTATTCCCTCGCGCTCGGCGATCTCGCGCGCCAGTTTCAAATCGATCGGGGTTGATGGATCGACTTCCATTCTGCGCAAAACGCCTCCCAGAGCAGATGCATCCACCAGCCTGATGACCTGGGATTGGGAAAGATCGACGCGGAAGGCATTGGTAACCGAGGGGCCAAGCGTAGAGTCCGACGTGCGGTTCTGGAAATCCGTGAGCAGTATCCGCTCGCGTTCCCCCAGCACTCCGCTCGCCACCAGCGTACCCACCGGCCCTATCCCCATCACCCGCATCGTCATGTAGACACCGGCGACCACTGCCAGCCCGACAAACGCCAGCCCACCACCAATCAACGACTTGCGCCATGTGAAATGACGCTCCAGTCCTACCGGCGTAGCCATCGACATCCCCGTCATCGTCGCAAACGCACGCTGCTTCTCTCGATGGCCCGTTAGAAGGACGATCGGGAAACCCACTACCAACAGCCCGATCGCTCCGTAAAACACCCAGTCAGGCAAACCAATCAACTGGACCAGGAAATACACGATCGCCAATGCCCCAACCGAAGCCAAACCGAATAACCCCATCACTCTTAGAGGATGAGCGTTCTGAACCGCGCGCTCCGCAGCCGAAGTCGTCATTGCCGCCACCGGCTGCGTGCCAGTCGGTGTCATGCCGCCGCTCGGGGTCAGGATCGCATCCAGATGCGGGATCAAATCTGCGGCCCGCTGCCACCTGTCGGCCGCCTTCTTCTGCAAACAACGCAGAATCAGCTCGTTCAACGCATCCGGCACCGTCGAGCGATGCGTCGTCACCGGATCAGGCGCCTGTGTGATGTGGGCCGACAACACCGCCTGAGGTGTGTTACCGGTAAACGGTGGCCGACCCGTCATCATCTCATACGCCAACGCACCTACCGCATAGATGTCCGCACGATGATCCACATGTGGATCAGCTGCGGCCTGTTCGGGAGCCATATACGCCGGTGTGCCGAGCGCGACGCCCAGAGACGTGAGTGATGATTGCCCCGTAGACGCGCTCACCGCCTTGGCCACGCCGAAATCCATCACCACAGCATGATTGCCCGAGAGCAATACATTGTCCGGCTTGATGTCGCGATGCACAACATTGTGCGAGTGAGAATATTGCAGCGCGTCAAGAACCTCTTTTAGGATTCTCACCGCCTCGTTCACCGGCAACTCGCCCTCACGAGCCAGCTTCGCCCGCAACGACTCACCCTCGATGTACGGCATCACGTAGTACAGCAGATCGTCGTGCGAACCAGCCGTGAGGAGTGGAACGATATGGGGATGTTGCAGTTTGGCAGCGAGTTGGATCTCACGTTGGAATCGCTCGACCGAGACGCCCGCCGACATCTCCGGCGGCAGCAGCTTGATCACCACCCGCCGAGCCAGCGCCACCTCCTCGGCCAGGAACACGCGGCTCATGCCACCCCCGCCCAGTTCCTTCTCCATGCGGTAGGTGTCACCGATGGCCGCCTGCAAACGATCGCGGAGGTCGGTCACTTGACAGCCCCGCCAGACGGCCGATGGCGACTTTTCCTTTTTCCCTTTTCCCTTCTCACATTTTCACCTTTCACATTTCCCTTTTCACGGGTGCCGCATGGGAATTACGGGCGACGCATGCGGCGCCCCTATCGCTCTCCAACCAACCGCGCAATCCGATTCCTCACGTCTTTCACCTTGGGCTGCAGTTCTTCATCTGCATCGCTCCACAGTTCGACGAACTTGTTGTAGTACTCTGTGGCCTTCTCGGAATTGCCGCGCCCTTCGTACAATTCGCCGAGGCGGTTGTACGCCCTCGGCAATTCGAACGCGTCTCCAAACACCTGGAATGCATCCGGCCTGGCAACCGCACGCTCGTACATGAGTAGCGCAGAATCTGCCTTGCCCGCCAACTCGTACGCCTGGGCCATATCGAACCAGCCGACTCTCCGGCCGCTCGCCTCGTCCTGAAACTTGGTGATCGCCGCGATCGCGTCGTCCGACCGGCCCTCTGCAATGGCTATACGGGCCGTCGCCTGGTGCCTAAACGGGAAACCCCTTCGAACGGCCTCAGGAACCTCGGCTTCAAACTCCGCCATTAGTTCGTTCGCACGATCAACTTTACCCGCATCCGCATAGAGCGACGCGAGTAACGGATACGGTCGGTCGGCTGGCTCGATGGAGTCGAGAGGATGCTTCTCGAGAGCCGCATCGACCAGTTGGAGACCGCGGTCGTTGTTTGCTCCGAACAGCACGTCCAGATAGGCGAGCCGCGTGGCTCCCTCTACGTGGCTCCCGGGTAAGCCTCGCTGCTCGCTAGCCGCCATGAACTGTTCCAAGTAGTGGCGCGCGTCTCCGATTCTGCCCCCCGTCTGCGCGAGAAGTGCCTTGTGTCGGTTCACCCACCACCGCCACAGGGGACTGTCACGCTTGTCGCGGGCAAGCGAATCTACGTAGGCATCTGCCGCCGCCAAGTTCCCCTCGGCAGATGCCAGCAGGGCCCGCAACCACAAGATCCGCGGTTGTCCTGGTACCGCGGCGGCGAAACGGTCTATCGTTCGGTGCGCCTCGTCGAGCTTGTCGAGCGATATCTCACTGGAGACCGCGTTGGCGTAGAACTGCCATTCGGGACCGGTCTCTATTGCACGGAGAGCCAGTTGCTCTGCTTCCCCAAACCGATCGGTGGTCTGCAGAATGAGGGACAGGTTGTTGAGCGCGGCATCGTTCTCGGGATCCAACTCCAATAAGTCGCGGTAGGCGGAGATCGTCTTTGCGCGATCGTATTCCACCGAGCCATAGTAGTACGCTGCGGCGAGGTGACGCTCCACCGGTGTCAACCGGTCGCGGAATTCAAATGCCTTGCTCGCGGCGGCGTTTTGCCGCGCGTTGCTAGCACCTATGTTGCTCAAGTATGCGGCCAACTTACGATAGGCCATGGCAAATGTGCTGTCCAACGCGATCGATTCCTCCAGCAACCGCACCGCTTGCTCGTCCCCACCCGGCAACCGCGATATCTGGTTCGCCATGGTGTACTTCTTGAGCGCCTCCACCGACGAGGTCGTCACGCGCTCTAGCGACTCGCTGGCCCGAATGGTCCGGAGTGATTCGCCGATCCGCTCCCGCAGCCTTGCGGAGAGCCTGTCCACCGCTCCGATGATGCCGGCATCGCTCTCGGCGGTCTCTCGGAGCGGCACCAGTGTTTCGCCGTCGGCGGCGGATACCAGCCGGGCCGACAACACGTACCCGGAGCCAAGCGGTGAAATCTCCCCCGTGAGCACCGCCTTGTAGCCCTCTCGTTGGGCGATCTCCCGCGCTAACGACAAGTCCAGAACCGCACCCGGTTCCCGGTTCATGCGTCTGAGAACCTTGTCGATGGCAGAAGTCTCGACGAGTTTGATGATGGGAGATTGCCCGAGATCGATGCGCAGAGCTTCCGTAATCGATGGGCCCAGCGTCGAATCGGCGGTGCGGTTCTCGAAATCGGCCACAACGAGCGGGTCGCGTTCCTCCAACACCCCCGAGGCAACGAGTGTACCCACCGGCCCAATCCCCATCACCCGCATCGCCATGTAAACCCCTGCGATCACAGCCAACCCCACAAACGCCAGCCCGCCTCCGATCAACGACTTGCGCCACGTGAAATGACGCTCCAACCCCACCGGCGTCGCAATCGACATGCCGGTCATCGTGGCGAACGCACGCTGCTTCTCGCGATGGCCCGTCAGAAGGACGATCGGTAAACCCGCCGCCAACAGACCAATCGCTCCGTAGAACACCCAGTCCGGCAATCCAATCAACTGCACCAGGAAATACACGATCGCCAACGCCCCCACCGACGCCAAACCGAACAACCCTATCACTCTAAGCGGCTGCGCATTCCTGACCACGCGCTCCGCTGCCGACGTCGTCATCGCCATCACCGGCTGCGTGCCCGTGGGTGTCATACCTCCGCTCGGCGTCGTCAAGGCATCCAGTTCCGGCATCAACTCTGCCGCACTCTGCCACCTGTCCGCCGCACGCTTCTCCAAACAACGCATCACAACCGAGTTCAACACCTCAGATACCGCAGGCCTCCGCCGGATCAGTGGCTCCGCTGCCTCACTCACGTGCTTCGCCATCACCGACTGCGGCGTGGGGCCGGTAAACGGCGGCTCGCCACACAACATCTCGTATGCCAACGCTCCGACGGCGTAGATATCCGCACGATGGTCCGTATGCGGATCGGCGGCGGCCTGCTCCGGCGACATGTACGCCGGCGTGCCCAGGGCCACCCCCAGCGACGTGAGCGAGGAGCTGCCACTCGATGCCGTGACAGCCTTGGCCACACCAAAGTCCGTCACCACAGCATGACCTTCCGACAGCAGTACGTTGTCGGGCTTGATGTCGCGGTGCACCACCCCGCTCCGATGGGCGTAGGCCAGCGCATCCACCACCTCGCGCAAAATCCGCAAGGTCTCGCCAATCGGAAGCTCGCCCGAACGCTGCAGCTTGGCACGGAGAGACTCACCCTCGATGTAAGGCATCACATAGTAGAGAAGATCGTCCTCCGAACCCGCCGTCAACAGCGAGACAACATGCGGATGCTGCAGCTTGGCCGCTAATTTGATCTCGCGGTGGAAGCGCTCTATGGAGACGCCGGCCGACATCTCCGGAGGCAACACCTTGATCACCACCTTGCGGCCCAGCGCCACCTCGTCCGCCAGAAACACTCGGCTCATGCCGCCGCCGCCCAGTTCCTTCTCGATGCGGTAGCTATCACCGACGGCCGTTTGCAAGCGATCGCGGAGGTCAGACATGGAGGCCCCAGTAGGGTGTCCTTAAGGACCCGACTCTTGGCCGAGCGCGCCCTTCAGGGCGGGACCACACGGCAACGGCTGGCTGCTGGCATGACTGAGAACTCAACTCACAGAACTCCATGGCATGAGGACGCGGTAAATATGGGGTGGGATCGCCGAATCGCAAACGGGCATCGACTCTTGGATACGGGAGGGGGGGCTTTTCCCTTTTCCCTATCTCTCCCCTACCAACCGCGCAATCCGATCCCTCACATCTTTCACCTGCGGCTGCAATTCTGCGTCGGCGTCCTTCCATAGCTCGACGAATTTGTTGTAATACTCGATGGCCTTGTCCTTATTTCCGGATTGCTCATACAACTCCCCCAGTCGCTTATGCGCCTGCGGATAGAAGGACCAATCTTCGTATTGGCGGTAGAGATTGTTCGCGTTGATCGCGACCTCATAGGCAACTATCGCAGAATCCGGTTGTTCCACCCTGTCGAACACATCGGCTACACGGAACATTGCGCACTCTTTGCAGAAGCCGTCTCCCGCCGCGTCCCACCGACGGAAACCCGCAATGGCCGCATCCAATTGCCCTCGAGCGGCAGCCACTGCTGCTTCGGCACCGATGATCGCAAGATCAGAACGCCGGAATGTTTCGTCTACTTCTCGTTTGTATTCGTCGAGCAATGCCTGCGCCGTGTCGGGCTCACCGAGATCGACGTAAAGCATCGCGAGGTTCGAGTATGGACGCTCCAACGGTGATACGTCGCTGAGCGGTTCTCGTTCGAGCGCATCTCGCACGATACCGAGCGCGGCAACCCGATCATCATGGAACCGCAGCTTCTCCTGAGCCATCATCATGGCAAATGCAAGCGACCCGCCGGGTCGCACTGCAGCTTCCTCCATCGCGTGCTCGATATGGGCCTCTCCGCCAGCGAGTTTGCCGCGCATGAAATCTATGCTTGCCGATCCCATGCTGGCCCCGATCTGCCAGAAAGTTTCATTGCGTGTATCGAGCACCGATCGATACAGACTGTCGGCCCGTTCGAATTGGCCCTGCGCCGCCGCGAGGTCTCCGGCAAACCGTCCATAGTGGGGACTATCGTCACCCAGATCCGCTCGTAGCTGCTCGGCCATCTCCTCGGCGGCCTGCCACTTACCCTGTCCGGCGCGCGCAGTGATTACGTTGGCGTAGAACACCCAGTTGTTTCCCTGTTCCAGCGCACGCAACGCGTACGGCTCCGCCTCCTCATACCGCTTCATGATGTTGAGACCGTTAGCGAGGTTGTTGAGCGAGGTCGTTTCGTGCGGATCGATAGCGAGCACGGAGCGGTAGGCGTCCATCTCTTTCTCACGGTCTCCCTCGACGGTGCCATAGTAGCGCGCCTCGGTAAGGTACCGCTCGACGGCCGGTAGTCGATCGCGATATCGGAACGCCTTCTCCGTGGCGTCGAGGACCAACGGTCGCGGCTCGAACGTGTTTCCCCTAATCACCGCGAGCTTGCGATATGCCATGGCGAACGCCGAGTCGATCCCGACCGCCTCATCCAGCAACGCCATCGCGCGTCGGAAGTCGCCGAGGTTCTCGGCAGCAATCGCTTGGGAGTATGTGCGGAGAGCGGGGAGCGATGATGTGGTCACCCGCTCGAGAGAGGGGTTCGAACGAATGTCTTTCAACGACTCACCAATTCTCTCGCGCAGTTTGCGCGACAACTTGCCGATAGCCGTTATTAGGCCGGCGTCGTCCTTGGCCGGTTCCGTGACAGCCACCAACACCGCTCCATTCGCGGTCGAGATCACACTCGCCGTTACGACAAATGCGGATCCGACCGCACTGACGTCTCCGGTCACTATGGCCGGGATGCCTTCGCGTTCGGCAACCTCCATTGCCAGGGCGGAATCAACAGCCTGACCCGGGTTGCGCTGCATGCGGTTGAGTGCGGCGGCAAATGTGGACTGGTCAACCAGTTTCACCACCTTAGACTGCCCGAAGTCAGTACGAACTAGCGTCGCAAGCGTGCGGCCCAGGGTCGAGTCCGAGGTATGATTCTGGAACTCCGTGATCAGAATCGCACTTTGCTCGGCCAATACACCGCTCGCGACCAGCGTACCCACCGGCCCTATCCCCATCACCCGCATCGTCATGTAGACACCGGCGACCACTGCCAGCCCGACAAACGCCAGCCCACCTCCTATGATCGCCTTGCGCCATGTGAAATGACGCTCCAGCCCTACCGGCGTAGCCATCGACATGCCAGTCATCGTCGCAAACGCGCGCTGCTTCTCTCGATGGCCCGTTAGAAGAACGATCGGAAAACCCACCGCCAGTAGACCAATCGCTCCGTAGAACACCCAGTCCGGCAAGCCGATCAGCTGGACCAAGAAATACACGATCGCCAAGGCCCCAACCGACGCGAGACCAAACAGCCCGATCACTCGTAAGGGATGAGCGTTCTTAACTGCGCGCTCCGCAGCCGATGTCGTCATCGCCATCACCGGCTGCGTGCCAGTCGGCGTTAGACCACCACTCGGTGTCGTCATACCCTCCAAATGGGGCAACAACTCCTCCGCCTGCTGCCATCTGTCGGCAGCTTTCTTCTCCAAACAGCGCATGATCAAACCGTCCAACGCCGCGGGCACCGTCGAGCGACGTATCGATACCGGGTCCGGTGCCTGCGTCATGTGCGCACTCAGCACCGCCTGTGGATTGGGACCCGTAAACGGAGGCTGACCCGTTAGCATCTCGTAGGCCAAGACCCCCACCGCATACACGTCCGCACGATGGTCCACGTGCGGATCAGCCGCCGCCTGCTCCGGTGCCATGTATGCCGGAGTGCCCAGGGCTATGCCCATCGACGTCAACGACTGACCTGCCGTCGAACTACTAACTGCCTTAGCTACTCCAAAATCAGTCACCACCGCATGCTTACCGGACAACAGCACGTTGTCGGGCTTGATGTCACGGTGCACTATCCCATGACTGTGGGCGTACGACAGGGCGTCTATCACTTCCTTCAGGATTCGCACGGCCTCACCCACCGGCAGCTCACCCTCTCGCGTCAGCTTCGCGCGCAGGGACTCGCCCTCGATGTATGGCATGACGTAGAACAGGAGATCGTCCTTCGAGCCCGCCGTTAGCAATGGAACTATGTGGGGGTGCTGCAGTTTGGCAGCGAGTTTGATCTCTCGCTCGAACCGCTCCACGCTCACACCGGCGGCCATCTCCGGCGGCAGCAGCTTGATTACCACCCGCCGCTCCAGCGCTACCTCCTCGGCCAGGAACACGCGGCTCATGCCACCACCGCCCAGTTCCTTCTCTATGCGATAGGTGTCACCGACGGCGGTTTGGAGACGGGTCTGTAGTTCTGACAACGGGCGGCGCTCCGGGGTGAGGGACGGCTAAATATGGGGCAGCGGCGCAGAATGGCAAACGGGGAACAGAGTAGTGAACACGGGCAACGTCGCTTCAGCGACAGACCGGTCGAGCCGCGAGTTTACTCGTGGGTACGACCCTAGCGGTATCGGTCCCCCAAGCTTGGATCTGTCTCCCGCAAGAAGCAGATCCGTGTCCTAGTAAATGGTCCGCGGCAGTATCTCCATATTTCACTTTCTCACCTATCCTTCAACTCCCGGATCTTGCTGATCGGCGACGTGAGAGTCGCCGCTACCATGAGAAGGCCAAGTTGTCAAGTTCGCCGACGTGGCGGCTACGCCTGTGCTCGTCGATTGGCTACCATCCGCACTCTGATCGGTGCCCGTTGCACCGGGTGCATACTGAGGTCCGTCCAGCTCGGTGCTGCAATCTCGGCTCGAGCTCCAAAGGGCTCCAAAATCGCGAGCGTTCCGCAGTCACCGGGACTGGATCGTTTGAG
>JAZDCZ010000243.1:0-126720 GCA_036679605.1 Gemmatimonadota bacterium | reverse complement strand
CGCCGACATCTTGGTCGACACCCACTGGGTGGGCGGTGACCCGGAAGAGCTGGAGGTGTACGGCAGAGCCTCGTGGAACGATGATGCAGGCATCCTCGTTCTACGGAATCCCAAAGACGTGCCACAGTCGATCGAACTCGACATCGGGGAGGTATTCGAGTTGCCGGAAGGAGCACCCGTCGGTTACACCGCCCGAAGTCCGTGGAAGGCAGACAGCAGCCGAGATGCAATCGAACTCCGTGCTGATGAGCGGCATACGTTCTCGCTCGAGCCTTTCGAGGTCCTCACCTTAGAAGCCAAGGCCTAGTCGATTTATGAAATCACTCCTTCTCCTGTTGTTACTCACATCGCTGGCTGCTCCGTCACTCCGGTCACAAAGCGCGCAAGTCTCCCAGGCATTGGTGCAATCGTACCTCTGGCCCAAGACGCAGGAAGAATTCCGCACTGCAGCCGCGACGATCGAGACCGACACCTTGCTGGTCGGCGTTTCGAGAATGCAGATGCTCGATCTGGAAGAAATCATGAGACTCGGGACCATTCATGACCAACATGTACCCGATTCAGCCGGAAAACCGACACTCGACCAGTTCACGGTAAGTGCACCGGGAGGGCGCACGATTCCCGTTTACGTGCAGCTACCATCACGATATTCGGCCGACACCGAATGGCCCCTCATGTTCGCCATGCATGGCGGCCCCACCGGCAGCGCCGAGAGTGCCGAGCGCGGTGCACAGCGGATGGTAGCGGTCTGGTCGGAGAACGCCGAACGGGCCGGTTGGATCGTGGCGGCACCCGCGATGGTTTCGACGGTGGCGGGTGGTGGCCGAACACGCGATCGACTTCCTTATGAGATATTCCATCCCGAAGAAGCGAAGGCCGTGATCGTCGCACTCAGGTCACGCTACAACATCAGCGCCGACCGGATAGTCTCCACCGGAATATCACTCGGCTCGAACTTCTCCATCGGTTTTGCGGCTGCGCATCCGGATTGGCTGTCGGCCATTGTGCCCGTTTCGACCGAGGGCGATTCGCGGGAACTGTTGCTCCGCAACCTGCTCGGAGTTCCAACTTACGTTCTGGAGGGAACTCAGGACAGAAATATCCGTGGTGTAAGCGGTCCGCGGTCTCTCGCTGCCATCCTCACCGACTTCGGGTACGATCTCACGTACCGAGAGTTCTCCGACCGCGCGCACGAAGGTTTCCAAGAACATTACGGAGATGTATTGCGCTGGCTCGATAGCAGACCGCGACAAAAGTATCCCCGCGAGATACTGCGAGTGCCGCACGATGCTATTATGCCCGTCGCTCGACGAGTTCACTGGATCGAGACCGACACGCGTCAGGCTTTGATACATGCCGTCGTCGGAAGCACCAACCGCATAGATATTACGGCACGCTGGACACCGGGCCTCACGATTTTTCTCAACGATCATCTGGTCGATATGGATCGGACCGTTGAGATTTGGGTAAATGGTGTCCGTGCCTTCGACGAGGTAGTGCCGCGATCGATCCAAACCGCGCTCGTCCAGGCGCGACACTTGGCGGACGAGCGACGCGTATACTCGGCAGCGATACACGTCGCCGTCCCTTCGACAACTAGAGCCATCGCCACGGCAGAAGCGCTGTCGAAGGACCTGACACCACAGCGACCCGAGGGGCAGATCTCGTTCTGGGAGATGTACGCTCAGCGCGCGATCGAAGAAAGATTTGCTAGTGTGGGGTTCGAGGGAGTGGAGCAACAGTTACCCAGCAGCGTCGACTTGTCTGCTCCAGAGCAGGTGGCACTGCGGGTCACACAGGTCAATGACAAGAGCCCCATTGGGTTGGCGGGGCTCCGCGCCGGCGACCTGATAATCAGCGTCGGTGGCGAGCCGTTCTTCAGAGGTAGGGGTGGTGTTAGCGGACTTTACCGCTGGCTCGTGCGCGACCTACGGGGCACTCCGGCTCAATACCCGATCGTACTGTGGCGGGACAGCCGAGAACTCACTATGACGGCAGCTCTTAAGCTGGGGCCGTATTCCTCACTCGCTCCATAACGCAACGGCCGGTCGGATTCACTCCTTGACCCTCCCGTGATTGCCGACCGGCGCCCTCGGAATGAGCATTGGTACGCGCTGGCTGTACTCTCTGTAGCTCGCGCCCAACCGACGCTCGAGTTCCGGCTCCTCCACCAGCTTCAATTCAATCACGAGTACTATTATGAACACGGGCGTCCATACGAAAACCATCGATATGGAATTGAGCAGGAACCCAAGCCCGGACAGCCATGCGAAGACCGCAGTCACCATCGGGTTGCGGGTCCAAGCATACGGTCCCACCGTAACAAGCTCACGCGGAGGGTTGACCGGCACGCCTATCCCGCCTGTCCCCCTTGCTCTCCAGAACAACACGAGGCACCAGGCATGCAGCGCCAGGCCTGCTGCAAGGAGGGGTATTCCGATGGCCGTGCCCAGTGCCCCAGGAAGTAGCCGTGGCATGCCGAGCGCTCTGTCCACGTACAGACTTCCAAAGACGACCAGGAGAAACAGGCTCACAGCCACAACGAGGACGATGGGCGTCAGGACCGCGCGCCGGCGCCTAGAACCTGTCGTCACCGAGCAGAGCAGGTTGAGTAGACTCATTTCGACGCCTTTCTATGCCGCGTTCGCCTAACGGACCTGCGGTTCACCTGCGGGCGACGCACTCCGCGCCGGCGCGATGCTGAACATACCGCGGTTCATCCGCGCGCTCAAACCTACGCTACCGCGGCAAGCGTACGGCCCGTCAGGTGCAAGCGGTCATGCGTCCGCTCGCAGACCAGAGAGGAAGCGGCGAATAATTTCCTCGTATGCCGGGAACTTTCGCAGTAACAGCGAGCGCAACTCATTCAGCTCAGGATCCCGTACAAGAAGGTCGAACTTCATTGCCGTGAGACCGAGTTGCCGACAGTACTTGTCTAGAACCGTCTGAGGCGCGATGTGAAGTGCCTTCGCGACGTCCGTCGTGGCCTCCGGGCGGGGTCGGCCTTTCCTTCTTACGAGATAGATGACCCAGAGAATCTGCTGAAGTCCAGCCGGAGTTCCGAAGGGCATGTTGGGAAATTCTTTCGGTGTCTCGAGGCACGGACTGACGGCCTGTCCATCCGCGCGCTTGGCCTTCGGCCCTGAATCGGCCCGGAGCAACAGTCGGCGAAGCACCGTGTTTGGTGTGTCGATGAGCGGCCGGGCTTGGTCCTGAAGGTGGCGGAAGACCTCCTCATCCACCTCGATCGTGAATAGGCGCATGCAGACTCCAAGCTGAAGTGTGCACCCAGTATACTACAAGTACTTAAAGTACGCAAGTACTGTCAGTGGCTGCTGAGAGGCAGCCTACAGCGGTTTAGTTCAACAAGTGTTACGCACGTCGCGTAACGGGTTCGCGATCTCCCCAGGCTGTTTAGCGGAATATCTTGCAAGAGGCTTCCCATCGACAATCTCAAGATGTTGAAAGGCACTGCCGTCCCTGCCGACAGGTAGTAACGATCGCAGTTTCGACCCACACCTCCAGACCGCGCTCAGATAGGTAGTGCTCCGGATCTCAGATTATCGGACGAGATTGGTTTCGGCCTTCATCCCTCCCCACGGCCCGCCCGGGAGCCATTTTCCCACGTTTGGCACGCCACGACGGGCATCGTCGAGAATCGGGAGCAGGAACGCACCAAGAAGACCGGCGAATCCCTCGCCCAGATCGTCTGGAACGGCAAGTCCCGCCCGGCGGGCGAACGCCTGCACCTGCGCGGGGCGCGTGGGATTCTCCCAGTACATGGGAGTGAGACCGATGGGTGCGTCCTCCGGGATCGGCGTATGCCGTTGCGTAAAGGTTCTGCGCACCGTCTCCGCCAGCGTGGCTCGGTCGAACCCGAAATGTCCCGCCAGATAGTGAATGTCGAAAAAATCCTTGATCCTGCTGTTGCGGTCGCCTAGTACCACGATCGCTTCCAGTTTCTCCGCAACAACCGCCTCGCGCGGATAAGCCAGCACGCCCGGTGCCGGGAATTCGAGCAACGTGGGGTACGTGCAAGGCTGGGCTGGGGGCCACACGGAATCGCCCAGTCCCACGTCGATCTGCAGATTCAGTCGCGCCGTTCCGCATCGTGTGGGCAGTATCGTCCGCGTTCCGGCATACTCGTCCTCAGCACGAATCGCTTCGATTCGGATCGCGTCCGCGTCGAACGCGACGGCCTCCGGCTCAACGGGCGCGGTGCAGATCGTCTTGAGATCGCTACGGATGGCATCGAACGAGCCGTCCCCGCTACGTAGCAGGTCCAGATCCCGGGTGGATCGGTAGGGTTGGTCCGACCAAACGCGCAGGAGCATCGCGCCCTTGAGTACGAAGCGCTCCCGGACCTCGGACGCGCCGAGGCGGTAAAGGAATCGCTCAAAACAGAAGCTCGTGAGCAGCGTCTGGTAATCATCGCCTGCCTGCTTTGCACAGTTGAGCAGGCGGGCAGCGACGGAGGCCGCGAGGTTTGTCTTCTTGCCAGTCACGCGATCGCGTCCAGGTAGGGCTGCATGACTCGGGTTACGCGGCAGATGCGCGCGAAACGGGCCAGGTCGGTTGCACCACCGCGTTGACGCCGGCTGTAGTCGCGTAGGGCCTCCACCGCGACATCAATACCAATCTTGTTGCGGTACTTGAAGCAGTCGGCGACCGTCTTCGCGGCCGAGTATACACGTACTTCGACGTTCTCGAGTCGGTGTGTCTCAATACCTTCCGTGAGGGCCGGTCCCGAGAAGCGGGCGACGCGCAGACGCGGGTATTCGAGCTGCGGCTTCCTGGCCTTTTCGGGCAGAGCAATCCAGACCTCGGCCGGGCTCTGTGTCGTCAGTTCGTGAAAGCGTAGCGCGGTGAGCAGGCAGACGATACTTGCGGGCACACGCTTGGCTACATGCGCAAGCGTATGCTCGGCCGAGAAGGCGTGTGGGGTTGCAACGTAGATTCCCCGAGCCTGACGCTCGACCTGGCCCTCCCGGACTAGCCGGTAGAGTATTCCGCGAGAGATTCCGCGGGTCTCGAGGTCCACCGGCCGCACGATGCCCATTTCTCGGATGACCTTGAGGGCCTGATCTCTGCTGGTAGTTGTCATGGCGGAATAATACAAAACGTCGGGGTATGTGTGCAAGCCCCGACGTTTAGATTATTCCCGAAGCCTCTCAAGTTGATGCTCGAAAAAGCCACGCCAACTTTCGGGTAGGACCGCCACGGAAATTGCCTTGCGCAAGAGCGCCTCGTTCGTCCTCTCGGTCGTGTAGAGACGTGTAACATCCGCCACTCGGAGCCCATCTTGGTGCTCGGCAACCCGCTCAAGCTCGTCGCCCGCCTGAACGATGCCCTCCTCCACTACGCCGAAGTAAAAGCCGGTGCGTTGGCTCTTCAAGAACCGCTTCACCATGTCCGCGCGGTCAAAGCGAATCCCGAGTTTGAAGCAGGGCATGCGGGGTTCAGTCACGACCACGCCGGCGCTGCCTACTCGAAACTCGTCACCGATGCAAACTGTCTCTTCGTCTACTCCATCGACGGTGAAGTTCTCTCCGAAGTTGCCCCAAGCGAGATCGGTGTCCCCAAGTTCGCCGCGCCAGTAGTCGTAGTGTTGGGTCGGATAGACGTAGACCGCCTTCGTGGGACCACCGTGTACCGAAAGGTCGGCCTGTCCGTCGCCGTCGAGATTGTGCCGCCGAAGCGCCACCGGGCCCTCCACCGGAGTCTTGAATATGCCGGTGCTCACTGTCTTGCCCTTCCAAGTGACTTCGCGCGGAAGCCCGACGTTGACGGAAACTAGCCTCAGTATGAGTCCCCTCTTACCCGTTGAGCGGCTCTAAGATGTTAGACAGCGCGTTCCAGTACTTCCCGGTCGAGGCGCGCTCCAAGACGATCCTTTTCGACTTCAAGATCGAAACGTGTTTGGAGATTCAGCCAAAACCGCTCGGAGGTCCCGAAGTACCGGGCGAGACGCAACGCTGTATCCGCGGTGATGGCCCGCATCCCATGCACAATCTCATTGATCCGTCGGGCCGACACAGTGATGTCTTTAGCCAACCGATACTGACTGATCGCCATCGGCTCGAGGAATTCTTCGAGCAGGATCTCGCCGGGATGAATCGGAGCCAATTTTCGGGATGCCATAGATCCTCCTAGTGGTAATCCACGATTTCTATGTCATAGGCCATACCGGCATTCCAGTGGAAGCAGATCCGCCACTGATCGTTGATACGGATGCTGTATTGGCCCAGCCGCTTGCCCTTCAGTTTCTCTAGCCGGTTGCCCGGGGGCACGCGCAAGTCAGCCAGTTCCTCGGCCGCGTCGATAATCAAGAGCCTCTTGAGAGCGGCGCGCTGGAGATTCAGCGGCCAGCGACGTGTCCGCTCGCGCGCAAACACCCGCGCGGTCTCACTGTCACGGAAGCTCTTTATCACTGACGTATATTAACGGTGACCGTTATTAACGTCAAGCGTTATGCTTCTAGATTGGAGGGCAGTGGTTCTGTGCCGAGCATTTCCTTTGCCAGGTGGAGCACGCCAGGAAAACACTTGCCACCAGCAGCACCGGTGCTGATGTCGCCCCCGGCAACCACCTCTGGAAATACAGCGAGCCACCCAGGTGACCTAGCCCATTCAGCAACATGAAGCCACTCAACGCCCACGACGCGAGGCGAGTACCGACGGCACCTCGCCGTACCGCTGGGCCGAGCAGGGCAAGAGCGAGGACGACAGCAATGAGGCCGCCCAGCCAGACGCGAAACGTGAACGTCGGCATCGGAAACCAGGGGATCCGCGAACGGATTGCCAGTACAAGGGGTTGTAGAAACCGAGGAAATCAGTCAGCGCTTCGTCGACAACGTGCAGCGCGAGCGCAGCGACGAGTACCAGCCATGCCCGCATGTGTCGAAGCGCAGCTCTATCAGCTCTCACTTCCCTCGCCCACGCAGGGTTGGGTACAGGCGTTTCAATACCTGAATCTGGCCAACATGATAGAGATCATGGCTTACGATGCCGAACATGAGGTCCACGAACCGGTATTTCTCGCTGCCCGGCACTCCTTCGTCTAGTCGCCGCGGATCAAACGCCCGCACCGCATCCACCAGCAGCACATGCTCCGACCTCAGCAACGCGCGATCCGCCTTCCATTGCGCCGCATCCGCCTGCTTGGGCAGGGTCGGCCAATTCGACGGCGAGCGAGGGAACGTTCCCTGGGGCAAAGCCTCGAGATTTCGGCGCACTGCGTATTTCCAGTACGCCAGGTGCAGCGTCAGCTCCCAGATGGAGTGCCGCATGGGAACCGGCTTCCACGCCGCCAGCTCGGGCTTGACACCTCGAACGCAGCCGGTGGCCGAGGCCCCGCCGTACCACAATTTCTTACCGGCAGGCGGATCGAGCAGGTTGAGGATGTCACGAAGTCGGGGGTTATCCACTGCTCGTTCTCCTCTCGCGGGGTCGCTGCCTAACTGTGAGTTGAGCGGTGGCGCACAGTCTTATCGATGCCCGCCGCCGTCTGCACCAACCAGTGTTCGGCTGCCGACGGAGGCTCTAATGGCTTTAGGCTGCATCGATATCAAGTTTGCCAACCGTCCTCAAGTTCACTCGCTTTTTTGCTTGCCACAAATCGTGGTTATACTGCATCGTCAACCAACTTTCCGGTGACCGGCCCAACGTCTTCGACAATCTAAGTGCCATTTCAGGTGAGACGCTGCTGTCGCCACGCACGAGTCGACTAAGTGTCGACACAGCGACATTCAGTAATGCCGCCACTTGACGGGAACTGACATTAAGTGGTTCAAGATAGACGTCTCGAATAAATTCGCCGGGATGAGGGGGGTTATGCATCGCCATCAGTGATAATCCTCGTAGTCTAAGTCGTATGCGTGTCCTTGCTCAAATCTGAATGTCAACCGCCAGCTACCGCTGACCTCGATCGCCCAAACGCCCTTTCGACGCCCTTTGAGTCGATGAAGCCGAAATCCGGGAATATTCATATCCTCGATTGTCTGAGCCGTATCGAGCGCCGCCAGTTGCAACCGAAGCTTCTTCCGATGGTCATTCTGTATCCCGGATGTTGCCCCTGTGCCGTGAAATTTTTTGACTCCCTTATGTTTTATGGACTTGATCACAAGACAACTATAGCACGTTGCGCATCACGCAACAAGTGCTCGTCCTCTTCCGGTACACACGTATGATCGAACGGCTCCTCGGTCAATTGAACCGAGCTGTTGACGGTCCCGTTCAACGCCTTCTCGGGCGGCGCGGTGTTTCGGCTGGCGGTTCGGGTTGCTGCGCACTGTGCCAGACAGCCACGATCCAGACTGTCTGGCCGCGTAGTCGATAGAAGAACGCATGCCCCATCGATGGAGGTTGACGTCTCAGCATCCATGACCTATTATACAATGCAGCTATCATATATTGATATTTCGAGTGCATAATGCCACCGACAACACTATCCCCCGTCGCCGCACGGGAATTGGTTCACCTCCTGATCCTACGAGAGTTGATGCGACTCCGCGGGGGTCTCAGCGTGACCGCCAAGGGCGGCGTGAACTTGCGACTGTTCTTTGGGAGCGTGCGCTACTCCGAGGACATGGATCTGGACGGGACCAAGGAGGACTCGGCCGCGATCCGCAGCTGTCTTAAGGGGATCTTCGAAGACAGAGAATTCACGCGGTGCCTCCGGGAGTTCGGCGTTCGAGGACTTGATCCCGGCGAAGGGCCGAACAAGGACACCGAGACGACCTTCCGCTACAAGTTTGGAGTGATCGTGGGGGGTGATATCCGGTACCCGACGAAGGTGGAGGTGTCGTACCGGGAACGGCATGCCGACGATCGAGCCGTGATCGAGGCCCCCGATGCCGGGATTCTGGGAGCCTACGGTCTGGAGTCGCTGGAAGTACGCCACTACGTGAGAGAAGCGGCGGTGCGCCAGAAGGTCGAGGCACTGGGCGGTCGGCGGGAACCGCAGGCGCGCGACATCTTCGACCTGTACGTGCTCCTGCCGAACGCTCCCAACGAGACGCTCCTCGAGTTCCTTGCGAACGGAATCCGTCCCGAGCAACTGCGGGAGGCCTATGCCCGGGCACTGGAGATCACATACAGACAGTACGAGGGTCAGGTGTTCGAGTTCCTCGGCGAGGAAGCGCGGCGGCGCTACGGCACGGAAAGCACATGGGACGAAATGCGGCTTCGGGTCGCGGCGCTGGTCGAGAGCGTCTTGAAGCGGTAGAGGCAACCATGAACAAAGTTGCGAGAGTGATCTGGAGCGAGCTACTTCCGTATTCGCCCGTGTTCAGCACCGCGGAAGTCGCACAGCGTGCCGGCGTCACACTCGCCAACACGTCGCGGGACCTTGCGAAGTTGGCAGGAGAGGGGATGGTCACGCGCATCCGGCGCGGCCTCTGGGCGGTTCCCGCCCATCCCGAGTTCTCTCCGTACGCGGTCGTTCCTCACTTGTTTGCGGAGTCCCAGGGGGGCTACGTGTCGCTGCTCTCGGCGCTCAATCTGCACGGCATGACGGATCAGATCCCGCGGGTCGTGCACGTCGTCACCACGACGCAACGACCGGTCCTGAACACGCCGGTGGCGGCGTACGAGTTCTATCGGATTCAGGCAGGACTGTTCGGTGGTTTCGACCCATACCGCCGGACGGGAAACTTCGATATCGCGACGGCCGAGAAGGCGCTGTTCGACACCCTATACTTCTCCGCTCGGAAGGGCCGTCGCTTCGCGTTCCTGCCGGAGGTCAAATGGCCCGCAGGTTTCTCGGTTTCGGAGCTTGAGAGCTGGGTGGAGCTGATCGACCACCCGCCCTTACGGATTGCGGTCCGGAAGAGGTGGGAGAGGCTTGCGGATCGTGTCGGTGTTGGCGTGGACCACGAGTAACAACGGCCGGCAAGCTCTCCTCGAACGGAGTGCTTACCTCAGTACAGTCACGCATCCGCCCACGCAAGACATCAGTTGCGCACCGGCGTGATCCATGACAGATCACGCTTCATCCGCGACAGACAACGCCCCATCTGTGGCGGATCACTCTGGATCTCACAAAGATAAACGGGGCCACCCACGTCGTGTTGTCCCGCTACGGTCGCTCGACACCGGAGGCCTTACAGGGTGTCAGGACGCATTGCACACCGTTTCTGGACCTGTCATGTCGAGATCGACTTTCCAGACATCGACGAGCCACCATCCGTCTTGCGACTCACGACGGGTCGCAATCAGACCTGGTTCCACAATTGTGGCTAGGTAGCCCCGATCAAGACGGCGCTGAGCAACACGCTGTCCCGTACTACCACGCACAACCTCCACGACAATGTCATACACCCGCTCACGATCCACTATCGGGTAGGACAGCTGACCTTCAACACGTCGCGGGTCACCAAGACCATCTCTCCAATTTGAATCTCCAGTCTGACCAAGGATCCAAAGGCATCCAGGGTTGTCCTCCCAGAGCCCTGTGATGACTGACATTGGCGGCAGATCCGGTGACGCGTTCCACAGGCTATCGTAGGTCACGAACCAGTCGAGGCTTATAGACAGCGACTGCCGTTTCTCGCCGTTCAGATCCCATCGCTCCACAACCGGGGCGAAGTATCGCTGTGCAGACCAGAACCCGCTATCTCGACTCATCGCAAGCGCGCGGCCGTTGCGCCACGAATAGTCCTGAGTTCGAGACTCCGAGACATCGCCGAAGGAGCGTAGCTCATTGCCTTCGCGACCAAAGAGCTGGAGCGGCCTGTCAGCACCGCTGGTGTTGATGACATACTGCCCATCAGTCACCAGAACAAAGTCGTATGATGATGCCAAGACTAAGACTGTCCTAGCAACGACGTACGACGGCGACAGAACGGTGATCCGGCCGGTACCTCGATCGAGGATGTGAGTCGTATCTCCAGGGCTGACGAGAATTGCAGTTGGATCCAGGTATTCACCAGGTCCTCGACCCTTGCGCCCCAAACGCGTCATGAATCGTCCTGTTGAGTCATAGACGAACGGCGGTTCGAGTCCCTGCTCCGGCGTCGTCACGTAGAAGCGGCCGCGGCTGTCGCGCGCCACCGCAACTGGTAGACTCGCAAGCGCACCCGGCCCGTCGACCGTACCCAAGCTCACGACGTGGGAGAGTTGAATCTCGCAATCGGCGCAGGCAACATCCGGAGTCGAATCACTACAGCCGACGCTCAGTGCGAACATGAGCAGGACCCAGTCTCTGTTCTTCATCTCGTTCCAAGCCAATAAGCAATCTGAATAATCTCACGGCGTTGAAATTTGCTGCCGTCCGCGTCTACACGTGTCATCGCACAAGATGAAACTTGGTCTGCCGTTCGAGTATCCACTCCATGCGCCCCTCGGCGGTAAGAGCTGCATCTTCCTCGAGCGGCATGCCGACTTCCTGGTCGTCCCACTCGGGCACGCGACTCGCCGCGTAAAGCTCGATCGAGTACCAGGTATTGGGAATCAGCCTGATGCTGCTGCGCGGCTCGCCGTCCTGACGATCGATCAATCCGATCGTCGTACCCGGCCCGTGGCCGTAGTCTCCGATAGGATGCGTGTAGATCTTGCCGGTGATTCCCTCACGATTCATTTGCGCCAGGGCCGCGGTCTGCACCTCGCTCCCGCTTCTCCCCACGCTCATCTGCGACATGAGAATATCTTGCAGCCGGTTGCCGACACCGAGCGCACGTTTGAGTCCGGCGGGAGCGTCGCTCTCACCCTCGCGCAATACGTAACCCATGTGCTGCGTATCGGTGGCCAAGCCCATGGCGTAGATGCCGAAGTCTACGTGCAGCACATCACCCCGTTCGATCACGACATCGCTCATACCGAATATTCCAGATTCGGCGGCACCGCGTCGCTGCACGCTTACGGACGGCTGAAACCACGAGCCCATCGCGCGATCATGCACCTGTTGCCGCAGCCACCACTCGACATCGGTTGTGGTCGTCTCGCCTGAGGTTATCACTTGATTCGAGAAGGCGGTCGCTATCAGAGCATGCGCGACCTGCATCATCCTACGATAGTGCGGCATCATCTCGGGAATCCGAGTGGCGAGGTAATCCACCGGCAACAGTCCGGCCGCGACGAGCCGAGCACTCCACTTGGGCCCTAGAGCCCGTTTCAGCAGTTCGTGCTCACCGGAAGCCAGGCCGCCACCGAACTTGCGATAGAACGTCGAGGTGTTTATTCCAATCACCTCGGGTTGCCGTTCCTCCACCACTCGGCGCAGCACTTCCCACTGCGGTTCGAGATAGAGGATTCGTGTTTCGTCGTACGGATCCTTGAGGTTGCGGTACAGACCCCCTTCGCTACCGCCGCCCAAGGCTAACCGCTCTACTCCGAGATCCTCGCCGCGATCGTAAAACACGAAGATCGTGCGGCGGCGTGCCGCGAACCTGTTGGGCGACACGAGGGCGGGAAATACCGGATCTTCGTCGTACTCGCTCATCGGTACGATCCACATGTCGATGTGGTTCTCTCGCATGAGACGCGGAAGTACCGTTTCCAGTCGTTGCTGGAGCCAAACCTGACGGATTTCCGCTTGCTCCCGGAGCGAAGGGAGAGCCGGTATGTCCTGCGCTATCGCTCGCGATGAGCAAATGCAAATGGCATAACCCGCCAGCAGCAGCCAATGTGAACGTGGTCTCAGCAGCAATGACGGAGAGCGCATGAATTCACCTCAGATAGGAGTGCATATCCTGATTAATTCCGGTGTACAGTTCACTACCAGCGACAAAGATGCATCGATTCCACCGACGGCGCGAGCAAGTAACCGCGTCGGCCCCTTTGGTTCCTTCACTCGAACAAAGTATCTTGTGGTATGCTAATCCCCGTTTTCACAGCGTTGGTCGCCCAGGAAGGACTCTCCCACGCTCTACAGCAGCGACCGCTCGTCGCGCTGGTGACATTGTTCGGAGCGGGCTTGGTTACGAGCCTCACTCCTTGCATCTACCCAATGATCCCTATTACCGCAAGCGTGTTGGCCGCCAGCGCAAAGGCTGATTCGTCTCGCGCTCGTACCATCGGCCTTACGTTGACCTACGTCTCGGGGCTGGCTCTGTTCTATGCGATCCTGGGTTTGCTTGCCGGCCTCAGCGGATCTCTCTTCGGTACCGTTGCCTCAAACCCGTGGGCGCGTTTCGCGATTGGGAACCTTCTGTTGATCTTCGCGCTTGCAATGCTGGACGTGATACCTGTGTCAGCGCCACAGCGGCTGATATCGTGGGCCGGCAGCTTGGGTGGCGGTTCTTTCCCGACGGTGTTTCTCCTCGGCGTTACCTCGGGAATAGTCGCCGCACCCTGTGGAGCGCCGGCGTTCGCGGTGGTACTCACCTGGGTAAGCACCACACAGAGCGCAGCATTGGGATTCGTATATTTGTTCGTCTTCTCATTGGGCATGACCGCACTGTTGGTGGCTGTTGGTGTCTCCTCTGGGACGTTGGCCGCACTTCCGAAATCGGGGCCATGGATGAGCTGGATAAAGAAGGGCGCGGGACTCGTCATGCTCGGCATGGCAGAGTATTATTTTATACAGATGGGAATGGTCTTTTGAACCGAAAGGTTATCGCGATGGGAGTGCTTGTAGCAACAGTCTTTTTGACAGCTGCAACGGTGCCGGCACAGCTTGCCGCTCAGGGCATGAATGAGGTCGGCCTGCCACTCGGCACAACACCGCCTGCTGTACAAATCGAAGATCTCGACGGCAACGCGGTCGATCTATCCCAATACGGTTCGGGTAAACCGGTATTGATGGAGTTTTGGGCCACGTGGTGCGAGGTGTGCAAGGCGCTTCACCCTGCGATGGTCGCCGCCCAAAAGCGCTTCGGCGAGCAGGTGGACTTTTTGTCCGTCAGCGTGGCAGTGAATCAAACTCCACGTTCAATCAAGCGATATCTCGAGCGCCATCCCGTTCCCGGACGCGTGCTATGGGACGCGGGTGGGAAAGCAACCCGCGCGTACGCGGCCCCAACAACATCCTATGTCATAATCCTCGATGCCGCCGGCCGAGTGGCATATACCGGCGTCGGTGCAGACCAGGACTTGGAGGCCGCACTCGAGAAGGCCCTCCGTTCTAGGCCATCCTAGCAAACCTCGTAAACTGTAACCAAAGACTCGTCTAAACGCGCAGCGTGCCGGTAGTGCCCCGCAGCGCGCGTCGGTGAGCGGTAGCCCCTGTTGGGATGCCCCTCTGGCACGCGAACCGCAGTGCGCGTAGGGACATTGCCGACATGCGAAGCGATCAGTCTCGTGCTAACGCGAACTGAGATACTCCGCTAGTTACCCGGCTCTTCAGCAGCCACAGGAGCGATTCGGTCGAGGGCCTCGCTAAGTTCGGTGTACGCCGTCGGGTCGATCTCCCTGAACGGTGCCGCCACATAGGCAATCTGCCCGTCCTTGTCCACGACAAAGAGCGTACGGTTGTCGATGATTCGCTCACCGCGCTTGATGAACGCGCCGTATTTCTGTCCAATCTCTCCGGTAACGTCGCTCGCAAACAGAAACGGCATCTCGTCGTCACGCAACCACGAACTCTGCTCCTCAGGACTATCGGTGCTGATCCCTATGAGTACGATGTCCTTGCCGCCACGAAACAAACTTGCGTACTGATCACGGTACGCGTGCATTTGAATCGTTCAGCCACGGGTTCGTACCCTGAAGAAGAACGCCAATACGACTGTCTTACCCCTAAAGTCGCTCAGCTTGATCGGATCTTTAACTACGCCATAGCGGGTCGCGCCCGGGATGGCGAAGTCTGGCGCCATCTGCCCTACCTCGAGCGGATGGCCGGTTTCGTTTTGGGCCATTGCCGGAACCGCCAAGGCCACCGAGGCCATGGCTCCCGACAACAGAGCCGCCTTACGCACATTCATGCCAGGACACTCCTTATCGATATTGAGAGAGGGCTATTTGGTCTGTTCTATTATACGCGCAGACGCCGGCCAGCGTTAGAGTAACCAGACCTCGACGCCTTGCACCGCGGTCATGCAGGAGACTACCTTCCCCGCTCGCTAGCACAGGGACTCGAATGCCAGAACTGCAAGAACGCGACAGCTACCCCAACTTTCGGTCACACTTCCTGCCGCGGTCTCGGCAAGGCTGGATCGCAGTAATCGCTTTTCTTGGTCTTTTCATCCTGACCCAACCGCCCTTGGTGTACCTCGTCGCCAACAGGATCGAGCCTTGGGTCTTCGGCTTCCCGTTTCTCTACACCTACCTACTGATCCTGTACGTCGCGATGATCGGCGTCTTGATCTGGGCACAGCGGCGAGGAGTATAGATGGAAGCGTGGATGGTGGCCACGGGCCTCATCTTCTGCTACCTGTTGGTCACCATCGTCATCGGCATTGTCGCAAACAAGCGCCTGTCGATAGATCTCGAAGACTTTCTGCTCTACGGCCGCAAGGCCGGCTTCGTAGTTCTCTATCTCACCATCGTCGCAACTTATCACTCAGCGTTCGCCTTCCTGGGGTCTGGCGGTTTTTTCTACACGCACGGAATCGGGTTCTGGGATGCAGGTACATGGACGGTGTTGGTCGGTGCCATCACATACGTGCTCGGCAGTCGGATCTGGGCACTGGGCAAGAGGTTCAAGTACGTAACGCCGGCGGACATGCTCGCCGATTTCTATGAGAGCGAAGCGGTAAGGGTGGTGGTCGCGCTGGTGTCGGTGGTTTTCACTATCCTTTATATACAGGTGCAAGCCCAAGGGTTGGGATACATTCTATCCGTAGCATCGGGCGACCGGATATCGTTCGAGTTGGCGACTCTGATCTTACTGCTGATCGCGGCCGCGTACTTAATGGCCGGCGGATTACGAGCGGTCTATTGGACCGACGTGGTTCAGGGTGTCTGGATGTACGTGGCGGTGTGGGTCGGAGCGCTCTTCCTGGCCTACAAGTTGTTCGGCGGGCCACTCCAATTGTGGAGACGAGTAGCGACCGAACGACCGGACTTGCTTACGCTGCCGGGACCACAGGGATTTTTTACACCGGGGATGTGGTTCGGCCTGATGATCGTTCTGTCGTTCGGGATCATATTTCAACCGCACATCATCATACGCTACTATACGGCAGCCTCCGGCAGCACCATCAAGTGGCTCGGCGCCACAACCCCGATCTTCCTGATGACACTGTTTATCCCCGCCGCACTGGTTGGTTTGGGCGGCGCCATCGTCATGCCCGACATCGCTGTGCCCGATCGAATCTTTCCCGAGCTATTGTTTAACTATGCACCAGCTTGGCTCACGGGAATCATCCTCGCCGGGGCAACGGCTGCCGCCATGTCCACACTGGATTCGATCTTACATGCTAACATGACGGTGCTGACGCGCGACATCTATCAACGATACATCTCGCCCCATGCCAGCCAGGGTCATTACATACTCGTGGGAAGAGTAATCGTGCTCGGGTTGCTCGTGATCGGCTACCTCCTTTCGGTCAAGACGTTCAGCTTCCTTGTGGTACTGGTGGCACTCTCCGGCGCCGGCGCCCTGCAACTGATGCCCGCAATTTTGGGAGTCTGCTTTCCCACCAAGAATCTCCTAACGCGTGCGGGAGTCCTGGCAGGGATTGGAGTCGGACTTGTTACTCTCTACTTCACGCTCAGGGTGACTCCGCATCCGTTGGGTTTGCATGGAGGAGTGTGGTCTCTGATGGCAAACGCCTTCGTTACTCTCGTCGTCTCGCGATTCACGAACCCGCCCACTGCGGCAACCGTTTGGCGCATTCACGGTGAAGTGGAGCGCTTCGTGTACGGTGAGACTACGTCACCAACGACTAGCTCATGAGTACGAATCGTGTGGTAGTGGGCGTCGATACGGGAGGTACCTTCACGGACTTCGTCATGATGGGCCAAGATGGCCTTACCGTCTACAAGGAACCTTCGACTCCGGACAATCCCGCTACAGCAATATTGTCGGGCCTGGCTCATCTCTTAGGTGACGCCAAGGCAAGCATCGTGCACGGATCGACAGTTGCAACCAACGCACTGCTCGAGCGTAAGGGCGCGCGCTGTGCACTGATAACCACCGCCGGCTTCGAAGATGTTCTGGAAATAGGACGCCAAAATCGGGTCGAGATCTACGACATCAACGTCAGTAAGGCTGCCCCTTTGATCCCTGCAGCTCTGAGGTTGGGAGTCAATGAAAGAACCGGACCACATGGTGAGGTCCTCGCACCGCTGGACGCCGGTTCAGTTCTGGGGGCACTCGAGAAAATTGGCGCGGCGGACGTCGAAGCAGTGGCCGTTTGCTTACTCCACTCATATGCCAACACGGAACATGAAAAGAAGATCATCGAGTCAGCCAAAGAACTACTAGATGTATTTATCACTGCCTCACACGAGGTGCTTCCGGAATTCCGCGAATACGAGCGCTGCTCCACGACAGTGATAAATGCATACGTTGGCCCTGTGATGGCCCGATACCTTGCAGCGCTCGCCGACAAACTCGACAGCGACAGTGTCCGCATCATGCAATCCAACGGCGGCGCCATCGCACTGCAGGCGGCGCAGCGATTCGCCGTGCAGACGATCCTCTCAGGCCCCGCCGGAGGTGCAGTTGGGGGATTCGAGATCGCACGCCGAGCCGGCTTTCCCAATTCGATCACGTTCGACATGGGCGGAACCAGCACCGACGTATGCCTCTGTCCGGGCGAGCTGACCAGGACGAAGGAGTGCGTGATAGGAGAGGCTCCCATCCGCGTTCCAGTCATCGACATTCACACTGTGGGGGCGGGGGGCGGGTCAATCGCGTACCGCGATCCGGGCGGCTCGCTACGGGTCGGGCCACGCAGTTCGGGCGCTGAACCGGGACCCATTTGTTACGGTCGCGGCGGCACTGAACTCACAGTTACCGATGCCAATCTATTTCTCGGCCGGCTGTCGGCGGACTTCTTTCTGGGCGGCCAGCAACAGCTTGCCGTTAAACCGGTACACGCAGCCATGAAAGCATTCGCTGCAGAAATGGCGCTAGCACCCACCGAGGCGGCCGAAGGAATCGTGCGTGTAGCAAACGCGACAATGGAGCGGGCGATTCGGGTCATCTCATTGGAGCGCGGGCACGACCCGCGTGATTTCACTCTAGTCTGTTTTGGTGGCGCAGGAGCAATGCACGCAGCTGACTTGGCAAACAGCCTCGGCATACCACGTGTCCTGGTACCACAGGCAGCCGGAATCCTCTCCGCACTCGGCATGTTGCTGGCCGACTTTATACGTGACTACTCTCAGACGTTGTTGGTACCAAGTTCCGAACTCGATGCGACCGAACTGGAGAATGCGTTTCAACGGCTAGAGCAGCGAGCCGAGCACGAATATGCCGATGAAGGATTCTCGAACGACCAGATTACACTCGAGCGGTCGGTGGACATGAGATACGTAGGACAAGGATACGAACTCGATGTGCCGATGTGCAGGGAATTGGAATCTACATTTCACGAGCTGCATCACCGCCGCTATGGATATTCGGATCCGGAACGACCGACAGAGATAGTGAATGTCAGACTGCGCGCCTTAGGAGAAACCGAAAAACCTTCCCTTCCCGATCGTGACCTGGCAACCGAAGACGCAAGTCCCGCCGTCATCGGCCAGCAACTCATGGTCTTCGACGGAACTGAACACGAGGCGGCGCTTATCGACCGGACCAAGCTCAAGCCCGGAAATAGGGTCCACGGTCCCGCGCTCGTGGTGGAATACAGCACAACCACCGTGGTGCCACCGAATTTCACTTTGGAAGTCGACCGCTACGAGAACCTGATATTGCAAGCACATGCCTAACTGGGACCCAATTACACTCGAGATCTTCCGCAACCTTTTCTACTCCGCGGCTGAAGAAATGGGTGTAACGCTCTGTCGTACTTCGTTCTCACCGAACATCAAGGAACGGCGCGACTACTCATGCGCCATCTTCGACAGTGAGGGCCACATGGTCGCTCAGGGTGAGCACATGCCCGTGCACTTGGGCTCGATGCCGCTGTCGGTTGAGGCCGCGATCGAACATGTGGCGATGAAACCGGGCGACGTAGTAGCGGTAAACGATCCGTTCCGGGGCGGTACGCACCTGCCTGACATAACGCTGGTCCAAGCGGTGTACTTGGATGCCGATGGTTCGGGTAACCAATCACCAATGTTCTATGTCGCTAATAGGGCCCACCACTCCGACGTCGGAGGAATGACGCCGGGCTCGATGCCGCTGTCCAACTCGATTTTCCAAGAGGGCATTCGTATTCCCCCGATCAAGTTGGTGGATGAAGGTGAGGTCGTACGAGATGTATTAGCACTCATTCTCGCCAATGTACGAACGCCAACAGAACGAGAGGGCGACCTAACAGCGCAAATCGCCTCCAACAAGACCGGTGAGCGACGCCTCCTTGCAATAGCAGACAAGTACGGTCCGGGTACCGTCACCGCCTACATGCATCACCTACAGGACTACGCGGAGCGAATGACTCGGGAGGCGATACGGGCCATTCCCGACGGAGTCTACGCTTTTGAGGATTGCATGGACGACGATGGTCAGGGTAGTGGGCCGCTGCCGATCGTTGTGACCATCACCATCGAAGGAGATAACGCCAAGATCGATTTCTCGGGAACCGCTGAGCAGGCTCGGGGAAGCGTAAACGCGATTTACGCCATCACGCTATCAGCCGTAATGTATTGTTTCCGCATTATCGTGCCCTTCGCCGTGCCTTCGAACCACGGCACAATCCGACCGCTCGAATTGATCGCACCCGAGGGCACGCTCGTCAATGCCCTACTCCCAGCAGCGGTTGCCGGCGGTAACGTCGAGACGTCACAGCGCATAGTCGACGTTGTGCTCGGAGCGCTGGCAAAAGCCATCCCTGGGCAGATTCCGGCAGCCAGCTACGGTACGATGAGCAACCTCACGCTGGGCGGCACCGATCCGCGCACCGGCAACGATTTCGCCTATTACGAAACTATCGCGGGCGGTATGGGAGCGCGCCCAACTGCCGACGGCTTGGATGCCACCCATTGCCACATGACGAACAGCCTCAACACACCGATCGAGGCCCTGGAACACACCTACCCGTTTCGGGTGCGCCGTTACAGCATCAATCGCGGCTGGGGCGGAAAGGGGAAGTACCGCGGTGGAGACAGCATCAGGAGAGATATCGAGATGCTGTGCCCGGGACAGGTCACGATCTTGAGCGACCGCCGCGAGCGTGGACCGTACGGGCTGCAAGGTGGAGAGAACGGCAAACCGGGACGCAACATGCTTGTAGGCCCGGACGGGAGTGAACGGGAACTACCCGGCAAGGCAAGCGAGTGGGTGGAATCCGGCACTACGATCAGTATCCGCACACCTGGTGGCGGCGGGCACGGGACAATCTAGCTCCACCCCCGCCACAATGGCGGGGACCAGAACGTTCCTACAACTACTTCTACATGACTTTGATCGGAACCGAGAACTGCGTCGTACCCCATTTTAGCTGAAGCACGCCTTCAGATCCCTCTCCCTCTACGGCGAACGTGAAGCGCTCCACCGGATCACTCAATGATTCGCGGGTCATGTCTATGTGAGCGAAATCTTGACTTGCATCGTAAGCCGTACCCCACTGCCCCGTTTGCTCGTTGATGATCAGCGTGCTGGACTCGGCCGTGAACGTTGTCCACAGCGTGTATGATCCAGCCGGCACCGACGTTTCACCGATCATCAGGTCACGATCGGTGGTAAAGACAGTCGCAGAGTTGGCACCCGTACGCCAAACCGTATTAAACGGAACGAGACCACCAAAAAGCTCACGTCCACGTTGCGCCGGCTGGCTGTATTTTATCTCCAAGTTGGCGCCGCCTACCGTGGCCTGGAGAGTTGCACCGGGGGAAGCAACACCAAAGCCTTCGCCGCGCACGTCTCGCGCCGCGAAATCTTCAGCTAGCAGCTCAAAGTTCACATCCGAGACCTGCTTGCCTTCCACCTGCATCGTGGTCTCTCTTCCGGTGATACCGACCACGTCACCATCCGAGGTTACGCTGGCCAACATCCGGCTACCGAAGAAATTCATGGCAACCGTATCTGAACCGACTCTGGCTATGTAGTTGGGGCGCGTGCGCTGGCTACCAGCCGCTAGCAGAGTGACTCCTACGCTGTCGCTCCCGCTCGCAAACGCCTGGTGCACCGCATGCTCGAGTAGACCATAGGCCATCGGAGTTCTGCCTACAACCGGAATGGCACCTTCGGGTGTGGCCACTCTGATCGTGTCTGTTCCATCTTCTCGATAACGCTCGACGGTGGCGCTGTCTCCCTCCATCGTAACAACGAACTCCTCCGCAGCAGGCCCGTCGGCGTTGGCATCCGGAGTGGTCCAACGAAGTTCGAATCTCGAGATCGTACCGTCGGGCGACAGGGTAGCAACGTAATGCGCCACTCGCGTCACCGGGCTACGAACGATAAGATCGCCAACCAGGCTGGAATCGGTGCGCGAGAATACTTCGACTGCCGTGGTATCATTGCCGAGCATTTCGACAAACATTTTCTGGTCGGAAGCCGGCTGGCACGCAACCATGGTTACTCCCAACGCACCGATAGAGAATAGAGGCGCACTCTGACCGAACCAAGAACGCTGGAACCGTTTGTGACAAGACATGGCTATCTCCAACAACGTAGCTAGATGATGATCGTCAGCTGAAACATGGACTGGTAGGTAAGGTCCTTCCGTGTCACGCTAGGCGCAATACCCTGATATTGAGGCGAGGGTTCCGCACTGAAACGGAACCCTCGGTTGCCACCCGCTTCCGGTCAGACGCTACTTGGTGTCGATGGTGAGCGGAATTACCGTCTCGCCCCAATGCAGATATAGAGTCGCGTTATTTGCCCCCACTATCGGGAAATAGAACGCCATCGTATCCATATGGTTCGCGGATTTTGGCGTGACAGTGGTACGCATGGCATCCTGACCCTCGGGATAATCCGTATGATAGACTCGAGCCTTCTTGCTCAGAATGAAGGTCCACTCCGCCTCACCAGGGATGGTCCAGATGCTGTATTTGCCTTCCGGGACCTTCTGTCCGGCTATCGTCACGTCCTCGCTGAACTCGATGGTGCTAGCCCAGTTCGCGCCCGGCATCCACATCTTATCATACTTCACCAGAGCACCGAACAGATCCCGTCCCCGTGCTGTCGGCCGGCTATAGGTCACCGTAATCTCTGTCCTGCCAACGGTCTGCGTCACCGAGCCCAACTGGCTTCGCCTCATCCTTTGTGCCGACGCGCTGCTGGCTCCGGCCAATATTATCGCCAGAAGTACCAGCGACATCCTTCTCATTAGTTGCTTCATTTAGTAACCTCTCCAAAAGCGTTATTCTTGTCCTCATCGTTAACACCAGATCGACGCCAGTTGTTCACCAGCGAACCGCATCAGAGACGAGCCATGACCCCAAGTCCATTGGCCAAGAAACTTCAGATCAAGCCAGGCCACAGAATCATCCTCATCAATCCGCCCACCGGATACACGGATCAGCTCGGCAAGCTCCCCAACGGAGCGGGACTGGCCAAGCGAGCCACCGGCCAGTTTGACTTCGTTCATCTTTTCGCAATGAATAGTGCGGAAGTCAGCCGATTTGGCCCAAAGGCTCTCAAGGTTCTGAAATATGACGGGATCTTCTGGGTGTCGTATCCCAAAAAGAGTTCCGGGGTCGCAACCGACATCTCCCGCGACCACGGCTGGGATCTCTTGATGGAATCAGGGCTGCGCGCAGTATCTGCGGTATCAATAGATGATACTTGGTCCGCCATGCGCTTCAGACCGGTTGCGGCCGTTGGGAAGTAGCCGGTACGCGGTTCTGGTATTGGGTCTCACGGCCTGCGGTGGTGGGTCTAAGATTCCCTCCCTTCCACCTGAGCCAGCGTCCCAGTGCAGGCTATTGTCCCAGCAAACCGTCTTCCCCGAAACTCTGACCGTCGCCCTCACAAGCATTGTCGATCCTGGCAATGCGCCGCGACCGACCAACCGTGCCGAACGATTCGTCTTCAGCCAACTGTACGAGGGATTGATCGCAGCCGACTGTACAGGAAGACCAGTGCCGGCCTTGGCAACCTCGTGGCGTAGCTACGATAACGGACTCCAGTGGACCTTTAGACTGCGCGACGATGCCCGGTTCTGGAACGGCAGCCGCGTCACGGCACGGACCGTCGTCTCCAACTGGGACAAGAACCTACTCCGTGAGTGGGGCATCCCGCCCGCGTCGATCTTCGCCATCGGTGACACCGTTGTTTCTCTCGGATCGAGCGTCCCCCGCACCACGGTCCCACTGTTACTAGCTAGTCCGGAACTGGCGGTGACCGGTCCATCCAGCGAGGAAAGAGGATGGGTGCAAGGCACCGGTAGTTTCAGAGTTGCAGTCGCGGGAGGGCCCGGTCGGACTAGACCCATCGTCCTAACCTCAACCAACTCGAGCGCCGGATCTGCCCCGCCCTCTGTGATCGAAGTGCGTGATGCCAGCGAAGTCGACACGAGGGATCTAATCGACCGCGGTATAGATCTACTCATCGCCAGCGACCCCAGCGTGCTGGATTACGCCAGGTCACAACCGCAGCTCGAATCGACTCCACTGGCGTGGGATCGGACCTACGTGCTGCTTAGGACGCGGCCATCCTTGACCGGTATGACGGCCTTGGCTACCGAGAGCCGGAATTCACTTGCAAGGGACGCTGTACGCAGAGAGGCCCGCGGAGCGAGTTATCCGTTCTGGTGGCAAGAGCTTGAGAACTGTAGTGCAAGGCCCTCTGCGTTGCCAATTGAAGCAGCCCAGTCCGAGACCATGCAACGGATCGTCTATGACGACAGAGATCCAACTGCAAGAGATTTGGCCACGCGCCTGGTTGCGCTCTCCACCTCTGAAGACGGCCGGCGTGATTTCGGACCTGAGCTGCCCAAGCAACTGGTAGCCATTGCAATGACCTCGGCGAATCTGGAGCGAGCCCTCGGGAACGGAAGGGACTACGGATACATCGTGACCTTGCCACGGCTCGTCGTGGACGCATGTACCGTAGCGGTCGACTTACTCGCGACCGCTCCATGGCTGAGCGCAATCGTTCCTTTGTCGCGGGCTATCATCCCTCTGGTGGATACACGGCAGTGGGTGATCGCGCGCCGAGGGCGCATACGATTGGAAATCGACTTCTACGGCACACCGTTGCTGCACACTCGATGACTCTACGTTTCCGGCTCCTCTTCGCATTCGTAGCGGTGGTTCTAGTTCCCCTCACCAGTCTAGCTCTAGTTGTTCGTCAACAAATGAGCGATCGCCTGACCAACCAATTCCAACAACGAATCGCCTCGCTCGCTTCGGTAATCGAGGTGGATTTGGCCCGTGAGAGCGAGACGTTGAAACAGCGGCTCTCCACTCTCACGAAGACATTGGTCAATGACAATCGGTTTCGCCGCGCCGCAGTGCAGTACGACGCCTCCGAACGATCGTACCTGCTCGACTATGCAGGTGACGCGATGCAGTTAATGGGTCTAGCCATGCTCCAAATCCAGAACGACTCCGGCAGAATCTTGAGTTCGGGTCATTTCAGGAACGAGTATGACATGCTCCAGCCCACGTTGCCAAGTTTGCTCGCGTCTTCGCCCACCGGCTCCGCACTGCTCCTTGCACGCAGCGCGGAGGGCCCGTTCGTGACGCTCGCGCGAGTCGATTCATTTCGGCTCGGCGGCAGATCGTTCTACGCAGTGGGAGGAATTTCGATAGCCGACCGCCTCATATCCGGGCTCGCCACCGATAAGACAGTTGCTGTTACTCTGATCTACCCAAATGGGATCGTTTCCTCTGATCCCGAGCTATCGGGCCGAGTGACGATTGATTCTATTGGCCGCGCCGTGATCCCATCTGGATCTGATCTTGTCGTCGACGCCCATGACATGCCTTATATAGATGAAACCGGGCAAACATCCTCGGCTCAGATTCTGGTCAGTCATCCGCTCACTCCTTTACGAGAGCTACGCCAGAGAATCGACCTGACTTTTCTTATCGCCGGTGCCGTTGCCACCGCTCTCTCGCTGGTGCTGGCCGGATGGCTATCGCGCAAACTGAGTCGACCGATAGCGGAGCTGGCGCGCAAGACATCGGAGATCGATCTGCATAGACTCGACGTGGACTTTGCGACCGATCGGACGGACGAGGTTGGGATGTTATCGCGCCTCCTTGCAGCGATGACCAGGCGCCTGCGCATGAGTGCTACGAGTTTGAGGGAAGCGGAGCGTCGCGCTACCGTGGGAGACGTGTCTCGTCAAGTGAATCACGACATCAAGAATGCGCTTACCCCAATTCGTAACGTGTTACAGCACCTGACAAAGATTGCAAATGACGATCCCGATCGGCTGGCTGCGGTATTTACCGAACGACAGACAACGCTCGATGCCGGTATATCGTATCTCGAACAACTCGCCGCGAACTACGCACGACTGCATCCTCGCTTGGACCGACGTCCGTGCGACGTCAACGTCGTCGTAGAGCAACTGGTCCGTGACATGGCGCACTTGAGCAATGTGAGACTGGAAGCCAGTCTCGCACCAAAGCTTCCCGCGGTGATGGGTGACGACGTAGTATTGCGACGCATCTTGGAAAACTTGGTCGGTAATGCCGTAGACAGTCTCGACTCACAATCTGGTACGATAACCATTATCACTGAACTCGTGCCTTCCAACACTAGCGACGAGGTAGTGAGGATTGCCGTGGCCGACACAGGACCCGGCATGTCGAGGGAGCAGCTGGATCGTGTCTTCGACGACTTCTACACTACCAAAAAGGATGGTACCGGACTAGGGCTCTCCATCGTACGGCGTCTCGTCATGGATCTTCACGGCGCAATCAAGGTCCAAAGTGAGCCAGGAGTTGGCACACGATTCACTGTGGAGATGCCCCAGGCGTCTAAGATTTCTTCAAACGGCACTGCCTCCGTATGACTCGGGTACTCGTGGTGGACGACGTGCCTGCGATGGCCGAGCAGTATGCGTACGATCTCGAGCGCATCGGTGATTACGAGACGATCGTAGCGGCGAGCGGTCGAGAGGCGCTGGACGTCGTAGAACGTGAATCTGTCGATTGCGTCATTCTCGACTTGGAGATGCCCGGTATCGACGGGTTCGAAGTCCTGAGATCCCTCAAGGAGAAGAAATTCGAAGCTCCTGTGATCGTTTACACGGGTACGGGAGACTACGATCGCTGTGCACAGGCGATCCGGCTGGGTGCATACGGGTTCATCGATAAGGCGGAGTCGATGGAACGTGTAGTTCAGGAGATCGAGAATGCGCTCGAGCGGGCTCGATTGGTCAACGAGGTTCGTGAGTTGAGACAACATCTGGCCGACGACTCACCGTTGATAGGCGGTAGTCCTGCCATGCAGCAGCTCAAGGAGATCATTGCGAAGGTCGCTCCTGTGCCCAGTCCGGTGCTCATACTAGGGGAAAGTGGCTCTGGCAAAGAATTGGTTGCGCGCGAACTGCATAGACTCGGACCGAATGCGGCGAGCGAATCGGCATCACGCCGATCGAGAAACGCTGAGTTGCCACTGATAGCGATAAATTGCGCTGCACTCCCCGAAAACCTCGTCGAGAGCGAACTGTTCGGCCACGAACGCGGGGCATTCACAGGAGCTGCACGAATGAGAAGAGGCGCATTCGAGGCCGCGGGCCGCGGAACGTTGTTTCTCGACGAGGTAGGCGAACTAAGTCCGCCGGTACAGGCCAAGTTGCTGCGTGCCTTGGAGGAACGAGAGATCACACGGGTAGGTGGCGAACGACCACTGCCCGTGAATGCCAGGGTATTGGCGGCGACCAATCGTGACCTGGAGCAAGACATGGCCGCCGGAAGATTTCGCCAGGACCTGTTCTACAGACTGAACGTCCACGTGATCCAGGTTCCGCCACTGCGTGAACGACTGTCGGACATACCCGATCTCGTTGACCATATCGTTGCCGCCATCTGTACACGTTACCGAATTCGCAAGAAGACGGTGGATCCGGCAGCGCTCGACCTCCTCATGTCCCACGATTGGAAACGGAACAACGTTCGGGAATTGAGAAACACCGTGGAGCGCATGATTATCTCGTCCGACGACGACCTGATCGGGTCGGAGCACGTACCGGCCGGAATCGGAGACCGTGGTACGAGTGCGCCCAAGCCGCAAACCTTTCTGGAGCTAAAAGCGGAAGCCGAGCGAGCGATTCTTGTCTCGGCCCTGGAAAGGAACGACTGGCACATCACAAAGACCGCCGCCGACCTTGGACTGGCCGACCATTCGAGCCTGCTAAAAATCATGCGTAAGCACGGGCTCCGCCGACAACAATAAGAGTCTCCCTGTTTACGTGTCCGAATAGACACAATAGCCCCTAGTCTGGCGTGTCCTTTTGGACACAAACACCCCTATTCTGCACCAACCCTCCGGCAGGTTTCTAGAGGTAACACGTTGATTGATTAGGTGTTACGCAAAACATCACGCGCGCGATCCGGACTGGCAGCCCTGTTGCCTTAATACCCCTGCGAGTGCCAACCACAACCGAGCGCCCCACCGGCGCCAGAAGCAGGGGAGGACAACATGCGTTTCCGATTCAAGCCAGAGTCCAGAGTTCAAACCACCACCGGACGCGTCGCAGTCGGCGCCTTTCTGATCGTCACCTATCTCACGATGGCGGGGTGCAGTGACACTCAGACGGAACAGAGCAGGTCGGAAATCGGCCGCGCCCCTACACCGCCCGCGTCGGCAGCCCCCGCCTACACTGTACGGCCGGCATCGATGATCACCGAAACTCCTGTGGAGCCCACGCCGACCAAACACGTTGTCCCCGATAACGTCTCTTACGACGACGCCGAGTCGGCGTTCAGGGAGAAGCGCTACGGCGAGGCCGTGGAACTGTTCGAGGTCTACGCCGAGAAGCATTCCGACAACGTGTGGGGCCACTACATGCTGGGGCTCTCGGCGCGGAGATCGGGAAATTCCGAGCAGGCCGAAGGGGCATTTGAGACCGCCTTGGAGATCGACCCACAGCATGTGAAGACTCTTATCAACTTGAGTAGGGTCCTATTGGTCACGGACCGGCCAGAGGAAGCACTCGACAAACTGGCTAGCGTCATAGAGATCGAGCCCGAGTCCAACGAAGCGTTTCGCCTACGCGGCGTCGCGCTCACCGATCTCGGCCGTGTCGATGAGGCAATAGAATCGTACCGCGAAGCGATTTTGATTGACGGTGACGATGCTTGGACCATCAACAACCTGGGACTGGCGTTGATTCGTCTGGGACGATTTGACGAAGCTCTGCCTCCGTTGGCCCGTGCCACCGAGTTGCGCACCGACATTGCGGTGTTCCAGAACAACCTCGGCGTCGCTCTGGAAGGTACCGGTCATGTAAACGCAGCGGCCGGTGCGTTCCGCACCGCCCTGGCAATCGACCCTGACCACGAGAAAGCTGCCGTGAGTCTCGATCGTATCGAGCAGCTGACCCCAGCATCCGATGTCGATCGCGTCGATCTCACGGAATTAGCACAACAATTCGTCGGGGAAATAGAGTGCTGGCGGAATGGATGCGACGAGTTCTCGCCTGAGACGCCGTTACCACCCGAGGTAGAGACTGAGCCGGTAGCGGCAGCCGACTCAAGTGAGCGGATCAGGAGGGACTCTACTGTGGTTCCCGCGACCGAGGCGGTCGAGACTGATTCAAGCAAATCAGTGAAGGCTGATTCAACGAAGTCGAACTGAGAAAATGCGGGGCCGCGGCTTGCACGTAGCGGCCGCGGCCCAGTGTCGGTCAAAGTGGCGTCAGAGCGCCCTCCGCATGACTCCGGTCCTGCCGGCGTAATTTCGGTTCGCCCTTTACACAGCTGATGAGCCATCTTGGCGAGCATGCGACCACTTGACCAGTGCCCCTTGAACGATACGGTGTCTTGCACTACACTGTAGTGCATGGCAAAGACCGAAGTGTATAGTTGGCGTCTTTCCCCGGACCTCAAGAATGCGTTGGAGGAAGCGGCCCGAAGGGACAGAGAGAGTTTGGCTGGATTGCTCGAGCGCATCGCTCTTGAATGGCTCGATCGGTCGCGATTCGGCGACGGCCAAGACATCGCCGTACAAAAGGCATTGCACGGTGCCGCAGCCCGGACCTTCGGCACCATCGCCGGTGGCGACCCGAGGCGCTCGGAGAGCGTGCGGCGGGCGGTCCGAGCACGACTCGACAAGCACCGTGCCCGCTAGCGCGCTCATCGATACCGGAGCAATCCTTGCCTTGCTGGATCGAGATGACCAATGGCACGATGCCTGTGTGGCGGCAATCAAGGATCTCCGATTTCCGTTAGTTACGTCAGCCGCTGTTCTAACCGAGTTGTTTCACCTTGTGGGGCACAGTAAGCAGGAAACGGAGGCAGCGTGGCGGTTCGTCCGGTCCGGTGCCGTAACAGTACTACCTGTCGACGACTCGGACTTGGCAACGCTAGATTCTCTCATGAAGCAATATCACGATCGACCCATGGATTTCGCCGACGCTACGCTGGTGCAGCTCGCGAGACGCGAGTCTCTCTACACGATCTTCACCGTGGACTACAACGACTTCAATACCTACCGGGTCGAGGGTCGGCGCCGGTTTCGGATTGCACCCGCTCGATGAGGATGAGAGGTGCCGGTAGCTGGTTCATGCACGACGGATGGTCAAGCCAGCCTATGTTTCCGATCAACGACCGACACGGCCTTCGATCCTCGCCCGTATCACGAAGGGCACGTCCAACTCGTCGGTGGTAACGAAGTAGACGTTGCCACGCCGTACTCTGAAAAGTGGCCACCTACTGATTCTGGACTGAGTTATTACCTGACCCAGGTAGCGGCCATCGGGATCGAACACATCGAGACCGCTTCCTCCGCCCCCGTCCGAATCAGAAACCCACACCCAGAGAAAACCCGCCTCGTCCACTACGAATCGCTGAAACGCAGGCTTATGTCGCGGTATCCGCGACAGGTCGATATTCTTGCCCTTCACGAAGTCCCGAACTCGCGCCTCGGCTCCTTCGCGCTCGTCGGCTGAAACTTCGACCGGATCGTATTCGCGTTCGATCGCTCGCAGCGTGTCGCCTTCCAATGTGGATCGGTAGATCCGGTAGCGATCTGCCATCCCAGACCATAGATCGCCATTTGGGCCCACGCGCCATACCAGTTTCGGAGCGAACGGCACTTCCGTCATTCCGCTACGACCTGCGCTCTCGTATGTGAAAAACTCCGCTTGGTAGTGGGGCAGCGGGAAGGTGTCCGAATACTGCTCGACCCCGTCGAAACGCAACACAACCCCTCGCGACTCGTCCAAGGATCTGACGGAGCCATAATCGTACAGCTCGCCGCCTTCAGTAAAACTGCCGCTCCACTCCCATTCACGAATTCGCATGGGCGCTCGGTAACTCGTCACATAGTTGCCCGCGGTGTCGTAAACGGAAAAACGGTCGAGTCTTTGGTCAACAACCCAGAGTCGGCCTTGCGGGCCCCAACCGAGCCCATCAGCACCGCGAAATTCGCCGGGCCCTTCACCGGTACGCCCGAGGGTCCGCACATAGGCACCGTCCTCCTCGAAGACCCGTACCTCCTGGATCTGCCGATCCAGCACATAGATCCGGCCCGATTCGTCGGCCTCCAACCCTATGACCACGGAGAAGACCTCGGGGCCCTCGCCCTCGACGCTGCCGATGCGGGTTTCTTCGATGAGACGCCAGGAACTGGTCGAGTCCCATATGCCCGTAGCGGGGTTGCTCACCAGAACCACGCCGTTTTCGAGCGTATCGACCGTTCCAGCCCAGCGGCCGCCCGTACCGCTGTCGCCCCCACATGCGAGGACTACAACAGCGGCCACAGATACTACATACGAAGCCTGCATTGTACCACCACTTCCGAAATGCCTCGGTTAAACCTATTGCTCAATTCGAGAAGAGGAACCCGCGAGAAACCCGCCGTACCTCTCGCGATGAGTCGCCACATACTGTACTCTCCTCCTGCACAGTTTTCGGAGGACACGTGGCTCTGGCACAAGGGAAGGTTCCGCAGTTCAACGACGAACAGGCAGTTGCCCTCGCCTACAACCTGTACGGAATGTCGACCATGGCACGCGGGCTGCCGAGCGACCGCGACCAGAACTTCCTGCTGCGAGACGCGTCGGGCGGGACATTCATCCTGAAGGTCTCCAACGGGGACACGCTTCTCGATACCATCGACGCGCAGAACCGGGTGATGCAGTGCGTCGCGGAGCGGGATCCGTCATTGGGCTGCCCTCAAGTAGTGGGGGCCACGTCAGGTGACACGATCAACGAGGTCGAGGCCGAACCCGGCGTATCGCACTTCGTTCGCCTGCTTACGTTCGTGCCGGGAGTTCCCTTAGGTACCGTCGACTCACATAGCCCTACCCTGCTACGTGACATCGGACGATTCTTCGCAAGACTCGACGTCGCGCTCTCGGACTTTGCCCACCCCGCTACCAAGCGCAATACGGCATGGGATCTCGAGAACGCGAGCAACACGGTCCGCAGGTACATCGACTCCATCACCAATTCCAAGCAGCGGGCACTAATCGAGAATTTTCTGGTCCAGTTCGAAACCGAGACAGCGCCTAGACTGTCCGAACTGAAGAGGAGTGTGATTCACAACGACGGGAACGATTACAACGTTATGGTTGGAAACCCCAAGTCCGGCTCACAGCAGGTGGTTGGAATCATAGACTTCGGGGAGCTCCTCTACACACGCACGGTGTTCGAACTCTGCATCGCCTCGGCGTACGCACTGCTCGACAAGAGTGACCCCATAACGGCTGCGGCCCAAGTCGCCGCCGGCTACAACACAGTGTCTCCCATTACAGGCTTGGAGCTGGAATTACTGTACAACCTGATCTGCATGAGACTATGTATCAGCGTCACGATTTCAGCCCGCAGTGCGGATCAAGTCGCCGACAATCAATACCTGGCCATCTCCGAGCGGCCCGCATGGAGCGCACTGGAACTCCTGGCCAAGGTGGGCGCCGACGAGGCAAAGCGCGCGTTCAAACAACTCATCGGCGTGAGCCGGACAGAGGGAGAGCGCTAACTTGAAGACGAGCGAGATCCTCGAGACCAGACGAAAGCACTTCGGTGACTCGCTTAGCATCGCATACCGCGTCCCGCTCAACATCGTACGTGGGTCGATGCAATACCTGTATGATGATGCGGGAAGAGAGTACCTCGACTGCGTCAACAACGTCTGTCACGTGGGGCACTGCCATCCCAAGGTGGTGCAGGCCGCGCAAGACCAAATCGCTACTCTCAATACCAACACCCGTTACCTGCATCACAAACGGGTCGAGTATTTGCAGCGGCTAACGGCGTTGTTTCCCGATCCGCTGAGCGTCTGCTACCTCGTGTGTTCGGGCAGCGAGGCGAACGACCTTGCACTTCGGATGGCGCGGGCGCATACAGGCGGTGGCGACATCATCGTTCTTGACGGGGCTTACCACGGGAACACCAGCGCGCTGATCAATATCAGCCCCTACAAGTATGACGGACCAGGCGGGTCGGGAGCACCGAAGCACGTGCACCAGGTTCCGATGCCGGACACCTACCGGGGGCGGCACTCCGACCCGGCTACGGCGGGAACGAGCTATGCTGATTATGTCCGGGGCACTATCGATCGTGTCAAAAAGGATGACAGAAAGATCGCGGCGTTCATCTGCGAGTCACTCTTGGGATGCGGTGGGCAAATTGTGCTTCCCAGCGGCTACCTCGAGACGGCCTACCGGTACGCGCGCGAGGCCGGCGCCGTTTGCATAGCGGACGAAGTGCAGGTGGGTTTCGGGCGGGTCGGCACTCACTTCTGGGGATTCGAGACACAGCGCGTTATCCCAGATATCGTCACGCTCGGCAAGCCCATCGGTAACGGACACCCCATGGCCGCCGTCATCACTACTCCTGAAATCGCACGGTCATTCGACAACGGAATGGAATATTTCAATACGTTCGGCGGCAATCCGGTCTCGTGCGCGATTGGTATAGCCGTGCTAGACGTCATAGAAGAACAGCAACTACAAGACAACGCGCGCTTAGCGGGTGACCATCTGAAGGGCGAACTCGAACGGCTCGCTACGCGCTGTGCCACGATCGGGGACGTGCGTGGAATGGGGCTCTTCATCGGTGTCGAGCTCGTTCGGGACAAGGAGACCCGGCAGCCAGCCGCCGATTTCGCGACCGAGGTAGTCGAAAGAATGAAGAGTGCAGGGATTCTATTGAGCACCGACGGCCCGCTTCATAACGTACTCAAGATCAAGCCGCCGCTAGTGTTCACCAGGGAAAACGCCGACTACTTGGTTGAGAATCTTGACAGGGCCTTGGGCGCGTAGGTAAGGGACCTTTGACGCGGCGCGACTCATATGCCATTTTCCCGGCACCAGAAAGGGCCCCGGATGACTACGGACCGTTACGACGAAAACGATGAGTTCGACGAAAACGACGCGGACCTAGACCGCGAGCCGCCGATGGACGACCCGTCCGGCGAGCATAAAGTCGAGACATCCATGGAGATAGACGAGAAGGGCAATGAGATCTGGTACGCGGAAGATTCGAGCCTCCCTGGAAAGATAGCCACTGGCGACAGCGCGAATGAGGCGATCGAAGGCATAGAGGAACGGAAGCGTGAGTACCGCGAAGTGTTGCGGCGGGCGCGGGAGACCAACGACGAGAATAATGACGATGAGATCCCTTCAGACGACACTGGAGAGGTGGGCATCGATGTCTCTATGGAAGTCGATGAGCAGGGAAATGAAGTGTGGTTCGCCAAGGATTCAAGGATCCCTGGAAGTTCGTCGATAGGGCACAGCGTGGAAGAGGCAATAGACGGAGTCGAGGAACGGCGCAAGCAATTCAGAGAGACGCTACGAAAATCCCGGGAAAAAAAGAGGAGGAGCAAATAGTGCGAACCTTGAGTTCCAGAACACTCCTGACCCTTGCAGGACTGACGTCCGCCGCGGTCCCCTGCACTGTGGTTGCCGCACAAGGACCTGACGCCGGCTCGGTACGGGAGGCTGTCAGAAATTACCGAAGCGACCACGAAGTTGATATCATAAATGAGCTACGCGAATTGCTCGCGATCCCGAATGTGGCACGAGATCGGGCTAACATCGTGCGGAACGCAGAGCACCTCGTCGAACTGCTGCAGAAACGTGGCGCCCAGGCCCGAATACTAGAGGTTGAGGGCAGCTCTCCGGTAGTAATGGGCGAACTCCGTGCACCCAACGCCCAGAAAACCGTAGTCTTTTACGCGCATTACGATGGACAACCGGTCGACACCGCACGCTGGGAAAATCCCCCCTGGAGTCCCACACTGAGAAGTGGCATCTTGGAAGCCGGTGGCCTACAACTGCCCTGGGACACGATTAGAACCGGCATTGATCCGGAGTGGCGTATCTATGCCCGCTCCGCAAGTGACGATAAATCACCCATAATAGCGATGCTGCGAGCCATCGATGCCCTCAACGCGAACGGCATACCGCTCTCGATGAACCTCAAGTTTTTCTTCGAAGGGGAGGAAGAGGCAGGGTCCGCTCATGTGGGAGCCTACCTGAGAAGATATGAGGAGTTTTTGACCGGGGACGCGTGGATTTTCTGCGATGGCCCCGTCCACCAGACAAGGATCCCACAAGTCGTTTTTGGGGTGCGTGGCGTAATGGGAATGGCGATCACGACCTACGGCGCAACGCGTGTGCTTCACTCCGGGCACTACGGTAACTGGGCACCCAATCCCATGGTGATGCTGACCCGCTTGCTGGCCGGCATGCGGGACGAGGAAGGAAGAATCCTCATTGAGGACTTCTACGACGACGTCCGCCCCGTGACGAAAACCGAGCGCAGCATCGCGGCCTCTGCACCAGATATCGAGTCGATACTGAAGAGCGAACTGTCACTCGGCCGGACCCTAGGAAACGGCGCGCGCCTCATGGAGCAAATAATGCTGCCGGCAATGAACTTCGAAGGGATGGCAGCCGGCAGTGTGGGCCGCAACGCTCGCAATGCAATTCCATCTAGCGCCACAGCCAACGTCGATTTCCGGCTAGTGCCGGATCAATCACCTGAGCGCGTACGCGAACTGGTCGAGCGCCACATCAGAGATCAAGGTTTCTACATAGTGCATCAAGAGCCGGATACTGCAACTCGGCGCAGCCACGAAAAAGTTGCACAAGTCAATTGGGCCCCAGGCTACCCGGCAATGAGAACATCGATGGATCTTCCGATCTCCCGGTCAATCGTTCGGGTTGTCCAAGAGGCTGCGGACGAAAAGATCGTCACGGTTCCGTTGCTGGGTGGTAGCCTTCCGCTCTTCGAGTTCGAGGGCGCACTTGGAGTCCCGCTAATCACAGTGCCCATGGTGAACCATGACAACAATCAACACGCGGCCAACGAGAACTTGCGGATTCAGAATCTGTGGGAGGGGATCGAGCGATATGCCGCTATCATGGCGCGATTAGGACAAGTGTGGGAGCAACAACTCAGACCGGCACCGTGAGACTGCGTTCTCACCGACATTCATCATCGCATCTGGCAGGAGTAATTGGAGTTAACCATCTATCTGGCCGGTGAGATTCACTCGGACTGGAGAAAGCAAATCGAGGATGGGATTGCTGCTGCCAAACTGCCCGTGAGTACTCTTTCGCCCGTGACGGATCATCCGGCAAGTGATGCAGTCGGAGTGGAGATCTTAGGAAAAGAGGAAAAGCCGTTCTGGAGAGATCACAAGGGCGGAAAAATAAACACCATGAGAACCAGAACGATGATCGAGCGTTCTGATATCGTGATCGTAAAGTTTGGAGACAAGTACAGACAATGGAACGCAGCCTTCGATGCAGGTTATGCAGCAGCACTCAAGAAACCCATCATCACACTACACGACCACGAACTGACTCATCCCTTGAAGGAAGTCGATGCTGCAGCACTAGCGGTTGCTGAAACGCCCGAGGCTGTAGTCGAGATCCTGCGTTACATCACCACCACTCAATAGCCACGGACCTGGCCACTGGCAGCACGAGGTGTCTCGCTACATCTTAGGTGGCCTATGAACAGTTTTCAACAACGCCTCGAAGCAGGTCTTGCCGGCAAGTATTCCCTCGAGCGAGAACTAGGGCAGGGTGGAATGGCCATCGTATTCCTGGCCCACGATCTACGGCACGACCGCAAGGTTGCGCTCAAGGCCCTACGACCCGAACTCGGCTCCGAGATAGGAGCAGAGCGCTTTTTGCGTGAAATCAAGCTCGCGGCCGGCCTTACGCACCCGCACATCCTCCCCCTGTACGATTCGGGCGAGGTCGATGGCCTGCTGTTCTACGTAATGCCCAGCATGGAGGGCCAGTCTCTGAGAGAGCGCTTGGATCGAGAGAGCCAGCTGGCGCTGGAGGAAGCGGTCCGGATCGCACTCGAGGTCGCTTCAGCACTCGACTACGCTCATCGCCAGAAGGTTGTTCACAGAGATATCAAACCTGAGAACATTTTGCTCCATGAAGGGGCCGCGATGGTAGCCGATTTCGGCATCGGCAAGGCCCTGAGCGATGCCGGTGGACCGATAACCCAAACGGGGATTGCGATTGGGACACCAGCCTATATGAGTCCTGAGCAGGCGATGGGCGAAGGGGAAGTCGATGGGCGCACCGACCTGTACAGCCTCGGCTGTGTCTTTTATGAGATGCTGAGCGGCGAGCAACCATTCACCGGGCCCAACGCCCAGGCTATCATCACCAAACGCTTCGTGTCGCCCATACCTAAGGTCAGGACCACACGCGACGTTCCAGAATCGGTTGACGATGCCGTGGCTCGGGCTCTTGCTCGCACCCCCGTCGACCGATTCGCATCGGCAGCAGAGTTCGTAAAGGCCCTGCGGCTGATCTCGGGCCGTGGTACGCAACAAGCCGCCCCGGCAGAAGCCAAACACACCGCGCCTACCCAAAAGTCGATCGCAGTCCTGCCCCTGGCCAATATGAGTGCAGACCCTGAGAACGAATACTTCAGTGACGGCATGACGGAAGAAATTATCAATGCCTTGGCAAAAGTTCCTGGAGTACAAGTGGCATCGCGAACTTCATCCTTTGCTTTCAAGGGTGAAGTGACAGACATTCGCCTAATTGGAGAGAAGTTGGGAGTGGCATCCGTGCTCGAAGGCAGCGTACGCAAGGTGGGCAACCGGATCAGAATCGCCGCTCAGCTCGTCAACGTGGCCAACGGGTACCATCTTTGGTCGGAGACCTACGATCGCCAGCTCGAAGACGTCTTCGCAATCCAAGATGAGATTTCGCGGGCCATTGTAGATGCATTGAGAGTGCAGCTCGTTGGAGACACAGGTCAGATTGTCGTCCCCACAACAGATAACATGGAGGCATATACTCTCTATCTGAAGGGACGGTTTTTCTTCAACAAATTCACCGAACCGGACATCCGGAAAGGCCTGGACTTCTTCCAGAAAGCGCTACTCCAGGATCCGGCCTACGCACGCGCATATGCGGGAATCGCCGACTGCTGGTGCAACCTTGCCGATGACTGGGTCGTGCCCGACGACGCCTATCCGCGGGCCAAGGCGGCGGCCCAACGGGCGTTGGAGCAAGAGTCAGAACTAACAGAGGCGCTCACATCCATCGGCAAGGTGCTGTGCTGGTACGAATGGGATTTTGCCGGGGCCGAGCAACAGCTTCGCCGTGCCGTTGCATCGAGTCCCAACTATGCTGAGGCTCGTTTCGTCTTCGGTAGTGTATTGCCGACGGTCGGACGCTTGGACGAAGCAATCGAGGAGATGCGGAAAGCTCTCAACCTCGATCCACTGTCTGCGTTCTTCAGTCGCTGGCTGGGCCGATTTCTGCTCTATGCGGGAGACTACGAAGGGGCCGTAGCTCAGAGCAACAAGACTATCGAGATCGATTCGCAGTACTTCCAAGCCTATGTCGATATCGGATCTTCACTGCTGGCCCAAGGAAGCGCCGAGGAGGCGCTAGACTGGTTTCGTAAGGGCCAAGCGTGTGATTCCAGTGTGCGGTCATACGATGCACACATTGTTAGAGCCCTCGCCGCAATGGACGAGCCTGAAGAAGCCGAAGCAATCCTGGGGAGGTTAGAGGAAGAGGCACGCCAGCAATACATGCGTTCCGAAATCCTTGCCATGGGTTTCGCAGCATTGGGAAAGAACGATGAGGCTCTCACGTATCTCGAAAGGGCCCTTCAGGCACGCTCGGCCGGCCTGATTTACGTGCACTTAGATCCAGGTTACACACCGTTGCGTTCCGACCCCCGGTTCGACGCAATCGTCAAGCGGGTCGGAGTGGTTTAGACGCCCAGCTATTCCGCACAACTGACGTACTGCTGAATCCCGCACTCAGCTGATCTGAAACCCCTCCCACTACTCCCTCGTAGGATATGCCGCACAAGGAAGGATCCCGCCCACAAGAACACACTAACTAGCGGGAAATAGGAGAAAGCCGGAACCCATGAACACGCTACTTAGGGACGTGCTCTATGCTTTCCGCATGATCGTTAAGACGCCGGTAGTGACGGGAATCGCGATCGTATCGCTTGCAATTGGGGTGGCAGCTAACACGACGATCTTCAGCATCTTGAACTCATGGCTCCTCAGGCCATTGCCGTATCCGGAGGCAGACAGGATGGTGATGGTCTGGGAGAACGAACTCTCAGAAGCAAGCGACTTCGAGGCTGTAACGCCGGCAAATTTCCTTGACTGGAAGCAGCAATCGACTTCCTTCGACGCACTTATCGCGGCCGATTTCACTACTGCCAATCTTACAAGCGTCGATCGACCTGAACAGCTTACGGTTGCTGACGTCACCCCGAATTTCTTCAGCCTGCTTGGGGCAAGTCCGATTCTTGGACGAACCTTTCTCGAGAGCGAAGGGGGGGACGAGGACGCGCCGGTCGCAGTGCTCAGTGAAACACTGTGGAGAAATCGGTTCGGTGCGAGATCGGATATCTTGAACACGATCCTCACTCTCGACGGCAGCTCTGTCACGGTAGTGGGTGTCATGCCGGAGACGTTCGACTTCTTGGTGGGATCGGTCAACCTGTGGCAGGCGACTGACTTCGAGAACCGACGGGACGACCGGACCGATCACACACTCGTCGTGACCGCACGACTCAAGCCAGGCATAGTTCCGTCTCAAGCTCAATCCGAAATGACTGCCGTAGCGTCGCGCCTGAAGGAGCTCTACCCTGAGACGAACACCAACTATGGAGTGAACATTGAGACGCTCCGCGAAGCGTTTCCCGGCACAACAGATAGAGCATTGATCCAACTACTGATGGCGGTTGTATCTCTGGTTCTTGTGATCGCATGCGTCAACGTTGCCGGCTTACTAATGGCCAAAACCGACGCTCGACACAAGGAGATTGCGGTTCGAGTTGCTCTGGGCGCAGGTAAGGGCCGGTTGGTACGGCAGCTCATGACGGAGAGCATAGTGCTCGCCCTGATGGCCGGCGCACTTGGCACGGTGTTATCGATGTGGGGAGTCGCCTCTCTCGTACGAGCCCTTCCGTCCGAAATTCCGGGCATCTTCATGCCGCAGTTCGATAGCACGGTTGTGGCATTCAGCATGGGTGTCTCCTTGCTCGCCGGACTGACGTTCGGCATTACGCCAGCCGTACAAGCGGTAGGTGGCAAATTACGATCTGCCCTTGTCGAGACGAGTCGCGGTGGGACCGCGACCAAGGGAAAGAGACGAGTCAGAAATGCCTTTGTAATGGTAGAATTTGCTTTGGCGCTAACGATCTTGATTGGAGCCGCGGTGTTGACCGACCTGTTCCATCAGCGATTGGACATCGATCCTGGGTTCGATGTGACGAACCTACTGACCGTCGAACTCACTCTCCCCGAACACAAATACGAAGACGATGCATCGAAGATTGCGTTTACTGAGGAGCTGCACAGAAAAATCAGTAACGTATCGGGTTCTTCGGGGCTCGCACTGATGAGCACCCTTCCTCGCAGCCGAGGCGTGCCATCGACAGAGTTTGCGATTGACGGCCGTCTGATCGACGAGGACAGCAAGCCGAACACGGCTTGGCTCTCAGTCGACTTGAATTACTTCAACACGATGGGTATCTCGCTGCGCAGCGGACGAAGTTTTTCTAACGCCGATCGTGCAGATGCGCCGCCGGTGGTGATCGTCAATCAGCGCATGGTCGATCAGTTTTTCGAAGGAAATAGCCCGGTAGGTGAGCGAATCACCATCCAAGAGACCTCGCGAGAAATAGTCGGCGTCACGAACAACATCGCTCTGCAGCGGCTCTCCGGACTACAGCCCACCTTGAGTGTGGTTTACTTCCCCATCGCGCAGCGACCTGTCCAGCGAATCTTTATGGCGATTCGTGCCAACGGTGACCCGCATGTGCTCGCTGCACCCGTACAAGAAGCCGTTTGGGAAATCGATTCCGATCAACCTATTACGTCGGTGACAACCATGGAGGAACACTTCAAATCGATGCTGGCAGGGCCAAATTTCATGGCTGCGATTTTGGTAATAGTCGGGTTACTCGCCTTGGGACTTGCCGCCGTCGGCATCTACGGCGTAATGTCATATTCTGTCTCACAACGCACCAATGAGCTGGGTATCCGCATGGCGCTCGGTGCCAGTCCCAGACAGGTCCTGGCCAAAGTGGCCAGCCAGGGTATTACACTGGCAGGGGTGGGACTATTGATGGGTGTTCCGGGTGCTGTGCTGGTCGTCGGAGCGATCGGCAAGATCATGGCAGCAGGTAGCTCCAATGGGCTCACCTTTGCGAGGTCGATTGACCTGACGCCCATTCTTGGGGTCAGCGGCATCTTGGCTCTGGTGGGGCTCGTCGCCTGCTACCTACCGGCCCGCCGGGCAACTAAGATCGATCCAGTGGTGGCACTACAGGTCGAATAGGGGGTTGTGCAGATCTAACCCGCGCCACGTCGGCCTTGGCGGGCGTCACCTGCCTCCTTTAGTGACTTAGGAAGAAGCTCCCACTGCTCTTTGGTTAGAACGTCGCGGAGTTTATCCAGGCTGGCTCTCGCATTCTCTTGAGCTTCCTGCATTCGCGGCCTAATCAATTGGATCAAGCCGCGTGGATTCTCATTGCCCCCGGCCCCTTCCAGTTCGGACTGCAGTACCTCGGCCAAGCTGTCGTTCTGGCTCGTGAGCGAATCACGCAGTGCGGTCAGGCGGATGACTTGGGACGCAGTCAACTTCAGCGAGTCACTTAGCTCCAGGGCGACTCCGGCCGGGTTAACGAGCAAAGCCTGGAATCGATCGAGGAAATCATCGGCTGTGAAACCACCGCCGCCACCTCGAAAACCGCCGGCGCCGCCCCGGCCACCGCCACGACCACCTGCTCCCCTACCCCCACCACCACCCCGCAACCTGTCGAGAGCAGCTCGTCCACGGTTGGGACCAAACGATGCACGTACCTGAATGCCGACCTGAAACGGCGTACGGAATGCGTTGGCGCGTTGGTCGGTCGCACCAAATCTCTCATTCACCCTGTAGACGAACTCATTGGTGCTAGGATCGAACGCTTCCACGAATAGCAGGGTTTGATCCGGTCTCGCTCTCAGACCCCAACCGTGCGCACCGTCAGTGCCGTGGATCAGCTCGTCGATTCCTCGCAACAGATTGAGCGTAGTGAGCGAGAACGACACGTTCCGGTTCATTCCCAAGAAGTTGGGTCTGTAATTCATCTGGAGATCGAATGACGCTTCCCATGGCCCCGTACAGCTGTTGCGAGCGGCAATTTGCCCCTGCTGACTCCGCAAACAGTTCTTTCCACCAGCCGAGGAACTTTCGAGTAGCCGTGCGATACCCGGTGACATCCCTGAAAGCGGGATGAACGCCCTGTCGTTGCGGGATCCGTCTCCGTTTATGTCCGTCGCAACCATCGGAGTATACGGCCTGCCCGAACTAAGCCGGCCGATGGCCGTCACCTCCAGGTTCGTACCAAATGGATAACTAATGGTGGTCAGGAACGAATGCTTCCGCTCGAACGAGCTGCGGCTCCACTCTCTCACATTGGGGTTCCCCCCGGTCGTCGCCCCACCCAAACTACCGCTCCCGAATCGTACGGATTGAGACGATTGATCGCGCACGTTCGACCACGTGTACGATGTTTGAACGACGATCCCGGTTCGCGTGATGCCGCCCAACGACACCGACAGTTGCTTGGTTTCAGATTCCAGGTCCGAACCAATGTCCAGCACTTGTGAAAACTCCGTGTTGATCCGCGAATCGCTGAGACGTACCGCTCCCGTAGACGGCACGACCAAAGCCGGATCGACGAATACGGGTCTGCCCTGTTCGGACGGGAGTTGAAATCCGGCATTCGTATTGAGGTTGAGATCCCGGAATCCGTATTGGCTCACACCCCTGGCGTAACTCGCATTCACCGAAAGCCGCAACAGCGACGTCAGGTTGCGCTGGATCCCAAGTGACCCCCTCCAGCTCTTTGCAGCCCTGAAAGAATTCTCGAACACGGTGGCGCTCGGTGCTCTAACTGACCTCGGCGTGCTCGGTCCATTGCAGGTGGTGGGAATGGAGTTTCCGTCGGCATCGTAGGCGTTCCAGTCAGGAGTTGGAATCGCCGCACCGACACAGTTCAGCTCCGCTTCCGAGTCGGAAAGCCCCGTGGCCGTCTGAGTCTGAGATACGAGATTCAATGAGATCGGACTGCGAAACCTGCCCACTCCGCCGCGCACGATTAGGTCTGGCGGCGATCTGAAGCTCGTACCTCCGATCGTCCAGGTGAAACCCACTCTGGGGCTGAGATCGACTTCGGAAGGCAGTCGATCGGTGCGAATTCCAAGTGCCGAGTCCAACGCCGGATTGAACGCCGGCGGATTGCGGAACGTCGAGCCCTCAAGTCGAAGTCCGTATGTCAACTGGACCGCCCGCGACGCCCGCCACACGTCCCCGGCGTAGATCGCATAGTCGATTGCCTGACTCGATCTTTCATCCGGAGCCAAAGTCCTTCTGAACAAGGCGGCAGTACCGGTCTCCAATTCATCCAGCGAGTTGAAGCTGAAGATTCCAAACTGATTACGGGAATTAATGTTGTCTGCCTGCTCCCAACCAAAAAGTCCGCCCAACCTAACTCTATGTGTTCCAGTACCGGGAAGCCATGATAGTTCGTTCGTCATCTCTACTGACTTGTTACTCGCGCTCACCGGCATCCTCGTATTGCCACCGAAGGACAAGGTCCTTATCCCCACTGTACCATCTTCGAGTTGCGAACCTACTTGCACCTGCCCTTGCGGACCGTACGTAAACGGATCACTACTTCGACTGGACATGGATACATACGCACGCACTTGGTTGATGAAGTGAAGACCTAGGCGCGACGAGAGGCTTGCCATGAGGCCGCCGCCGGTCGATTCGTTGTCGCCACCGGTCTGCGGAAGCGCGAAAGCCGACAGTCGTGAGGGCTCTTGGCTCTGGCTGCGGTAATCGCCCCGCAACGTGAGCGTGTGATTGTTGGAGATCAGGTAGTCCAAACGCAGCAGCGTGGAAACGAAATCGTTAGATCGGTCTTCGTGTAAGTTTCCATCGGAAGGCACACCCAAGCCATCGACAATAGACATGAACCGACCGACCGAATCGGGTGAGACACCGAGTCGTTGTAGGTCCGTGCTCGTGGCTGCTGCGAGGGATGCCTGCGGATCGGTTCGTAGCCTAGCCGACGCCGAGACGTATGCGAACAATCTGTTTCGTACGAGCGGACCGCCGAACCCGCCGCCGAACTGCTGCTGCGTGAACGCGGATGTGAAGGCGGAGGTTTCTCCCGTTTCGACAGCCAGTGCATCATCCCGCAAGTTGTAGCTGAAAGACCCTTGAGCGCGGTTCGATCCGCCCCGCGAGGTCGACGATATGAGACCACCGCTGAATCTTCCGCGCGACACGTCGTATGTGCTCGTAACGACCCGCGTATTGCGCAGGCCCTCTTGGGGTACTTGTCCCGAATTGAAACTCAAGCCATCGAGCGTAATGCTGTTGGCGTCAGGCCGTTGGCCGGCCACAGAGAAGGAAGCTCCGGTGCTATCGGTGGCATCGATTCCCACGACACCGGGCACCAAGGTCGCTAGCACATTGAGATCTTCCGGGTCTATCGGCAGACCGGCGATAAGATCGGTCGAGAGATTGCGTTCAATCGAACCAGGAGTGGGCCGGTCGCGAACTACCACCGGCCGCCGAGTCCCTCGAATCGTGACAGTATCCAAACCGAAGCCCAGTTCCGCAAGTTCGACATCCCAGACAATGCGGTCCTCGTCCGCGAACCGAGCCAACACAACGGTTTGCGGTGCCATCCCGACCGCCCTAGCGCTCATGCGATACTGCCCGCCGCCGTCCGGGAATAGGATCGAATACCGGCCGCGGCGGTCCGTTCTGGTGGTTCTGCTGATTTCGGTCTCAAGCGAGAACGCCTCGACCAACACGCCGGCAAGCGGAATGCCATCGGCGCTGACGACAACGCCGGTAAGGATGTCCGTGGTGCCGCCTACCTGGCCATCGGCCTGCGCCGGGAACACCGCCATTGCCAGCGCCACAGCAAGCGGCAAGACTATCCTGCTACACACTCTCATATCCATTTATACGACGACCGGCGCCATAATGTTAAGGGCGGACCGCGGAAGCCCTTGGAGGTGTGCTTTGCAAATGCACCCGACCATCCATTTGACGAGCACCATACATAAGAGCAACTTCCTCGATATTGACCCACAGAGAGCATCGATGACCGATCCGGATCGAGCCTGCCCGACTTGCGAAAAACCCATCAGGGCATCCGACATGTTTTGTCCGGCGTGCGGCGAGGCCACGCCGACGGAGATGGTTCGGGAAACCGGTGAGGTGCGAGCACCAAGATCACCGAACGCCAGCGAAGAAGAGTACCGCCGCCGGCTCGAGCGCGCTTTGGGTGGGGGATTCCAATTGCAGGGGCTACTCGGCCACGGCGGCTTTGGCTCGGTGTACAAGGCCCATGACTCGAAGCTCGAGCGAGACGTGGCCGTCAAAGCCCTACGCTACGATCTCTTTCCAACGGTAACGCTGATCGAACGCTTCATGCGTGAGGCCCAGGCCGTGGCAAAGCTACGGCACGCCAACATCATCCTGATCTATGCAGTGGGTGAGGGCGAGGGTCTGGCCTACATGATCATGCCGCTCGTCGAGGGAGAGAGCTTAAAGGATCTGCTGCTCCGCGAGGGCAGACTCGCCGTCGACGAAGCCCGCAGGATTCTCATTCAAGCGGCCGATGCACTCGACACTGCACACGCGAACGGAATCGTGCACCGTGACATCAAGCCGGAGAACATCATGCTGGACGGTAAGGACCGCAACGTTCTACTGATGGACTTCGGGATCGCAAAGGCGCTGGCTTCCAAAGACGTTGGACTCACCGGTACCGGGATGATCGTGGGAACGCCGATGTACATGAGTCCCGAACAGGCCAGCGGGGAGAGAGAAATAGACCATAAGTCGGATCTCTACTCGCTGGGGGTTGTGGCATTTCAGATGATCGCGGGAAAGCCTCCCTTCACGGGTTCCACCCCGCAGGCGTTGATCGTTGGACACATAACCGAAGAACCACCCCTTGTAATCGAGTTCCGCCCCGACTGCCCGAACGACCTTGCCGATACCATCGCGCGATGTCTCATCAAGGATCCCAGCCAGCGTATTGCATCAGCGGCAGAGCTACGGAGACAGCTTGAAGGGACTAGTGTCACAGAAAGCCCTAACATCTCTGTTGCCACTCCTGAAGCATCTAACCCAATCTGGAAGTTCCGAATAACGCTCTTGGTTTTCTTGCTCGTTAATGCAGGATTCTTTGCGCTAGACCTCGCCACGAATGGTGCACTCGACTATGCCCCCATTGTCACTGCGGTATTGACCATCGTAGTGGCTTCGCAGTATTCAAAGCTCTGGATGGCAGGCTATTCTTGGCGCGACGTGGCAGGTATCGATGCCGCAGCTACGCCTGGCACCCCGTTCCCTCGGCACACCAAGGGTGGCGACCGCCACTTGCGTACACCGGGCAACGTTGCTCTCCAGAGCGCCAGGGCCGAGCGAGCAGAAATAGTGCGGCTACTGAGTCGAGTCCCGCGTATCGAGCGCCGTTTTGTAGACGCTGTACTTCCAGCGGTGGATGAGATGTTAGCACACATGAGTTCTCTCGTCACACGTATCACGCACATCGACGCCGAATCGGCGGAGCGACACAAAGCAATTCAGTCCAAAACGCGAGGCGGCACAGGGGCCTCACCAGACCAGCAGGCCATTAGCCATTTGGCTACAGAGCGGGAGAGGACGGAAGGGCTGATGAGAAACTGCCTAAGCGAAGTTCAGAGCCTGCGCGCCATGCTGGAACGAACCCTCAAGGGTGGTGTCAGTAATGCCGGCGATGAGATTGCAGCCGCTATAGAATCGTTGCGCAAGCGTTACGAGAAGTGAACGCGGTCAGGCCCGAATTGAAGCTTCAGCTAACGGAACGCCGCCCGGCAAACAGGCAGATACCAACTACGCACACACTCGCAAGAAGCAACGACGTCACGTAGGTCCCCAGTGGCAGGCTCGGACCGTACCGTCTTGACTTTGGATATGTTCGCACAACCCAAGCTCTCGTCCAGTCGTCGAGCGACTTTCCCACCGCCTCAGAGAACGCCTGCTCAACTGGTAAATCTGATGACCAAAACCGGCCGAACTTTTCTCGGCCTATGTCCAGCAGCAGGTCCGAAAGGAAGTAACCTGCCTGTCCGCCTAAAGAATGGTTGACCCCGTTTCCACGGTAAGAGTTCAGCCCTGAATAAATCGGCGACGTAGTCCTCAAGGCTTTCCATGAGCCGATGAGATCGTCACAACTGCGGTGACCGGCAGCACATGCCATTCTACGGTAGTAATCTCGCACACGCCAATAATAATAACTGGGTTGAGACGCCCCAACGTGGCGAACGCGACGACCGAGTGTCCACTCGGGTAGCTGCGCGATCGCGTATCTATCCCTCGAAAGCCATGCCCCAACCTCGCGTCCCGGTTTTCCGAAAGCCGCATAGTACGCGCATGGCCCCAGTAGGGCAGGTCTAGCAAAGGGGTAGTTAGCCAGGCCCCGTTCGAAATTCGCCATGTCAAGTGTTCCTATCCGCAAGACGCTGAGACAAGAGCGCGAGTCGGTTCCCTCCGGTAAAAAGTACACAATGTCTGACCGCCAGCGCTCCCTTCCCTCCCGCGGCCCTACCGTCTCGACGGAATCGACTATCACCGCCAGCACGTAACGCGACGTTGAGCGAGCGCCCTTTGACTCGGGCAAGAGTTCTGACACGCCGCCAACCAACAATTTCTGCTCGGCATCCGGCAACCCATCATCTACCAGAAAATAACTCCCCGAATTGCTGGGGCGGGTCGATGAGAGAGTCGCCATCAGTGAATCCCGTTGCTCCAATGCGCGGAGTTCCTCGTGACCACGCACTACCTCACCTCCCAGAAACGCCAGGTGGCGCCGACCACGCTCGAGCTGCTGCCACCCGCCAGTAGGCGGTAAGAACACCACCGCTATGGTGCCACAAATAAGAATCATGGCTAGCAGCCAGTGTCTGGGTTTCAACGCCATCTAGAACTCCGCGTAGCCAAAGCCCCCAAAACAACTATCCACCCGAACGCCGTCCAACCAAGCGTTCTGGAGATCGTGGTTGGCTTTGGTCGTGCGGCGAAAACGGCGGCGCGCCAGTCATGGAGCAGCGAATCCCACGCCACACCGCTTGCGGCCACCAGCCTCCGTTCAGTGCTGGCGGAATCCGCCGTCAGCAATCGTTCGTACGCTCCGGTGCCACCCAATTCCAAAGCCATGCTAACCAACATGCGTCTAGAAGACATCGACAACGGCGGTGCTGGGAACAACGTTGAGGGGGAACGGAGCTCAGCCGTTCTCAGAGCTTCCTGGCAATCCGAGTCGTTCCCAAGTTCTTTACACCGACGGCCAGCATCTACCCAGCCGCGGTATCTAGACACAAGAATCCGTCGATCGCTAGAGTCGTACCACCGTGTGACTGGCTCACTCCCTCCTATCAAGCCCATGGAAAGACGACAAGCGCCAAGATCGCCCGCATAGCAACTGACCACGTTACTGAACGGGGAGGTCGCCAGCTCGATGTAGGCATTCCTCCACGAAGCGGTGTCAGGTCTGCTCAGTGTCATACGGCCTTCAAACCACAACCTGGAAGATTCGTCCAGCCGTGATTTCAAAACGTGAGAAACTCCGGATTCTATGCTTCCAATAACCCCATTCGTATCATTGCTGACCTGTAGCCAACGGTCTATGTAATCACCTCTCGATGCTCTATCCAGTGGTAGGAGATCGAACATTACCATCCCACGAAACAGGTCCGTGTCAGATTGCGGTGCGTAACTCATCCGACGCCACGCCATCTGCGCCGCGGTGCGCACGATGCCGGCGTACTGGTGTCGGACCAAGAATATGACTTGCCCAAACCGGACCGTATCGATCACGATTTTGTTTCGAGCCAAGCTGGCGTCCTGTCGTCTGGCCGCCACCTGCTCTTTATGCAAACTGTCGAGCCGCTCGACCCGAGCGCGGTATTCACTCGTGGTTTGGGCAGACACGGCGGACGGCAGGGCCGCAATCCCGCCCACAAGTGCGAGCACCACAACAGACGTTTCCAACAGTCGAAGGGACATGGCGGCTCAGATGTCTATCAGCATCCAGGGCCCCGTAAATACCTCCAAGGGCCCTGGCCACAAGAGCAAACGATCCGCAACCATTCCGGACATATCGATCGTGGACCCCGCAGCGGACAACAACACTCCTGCTGCCAAGATGCCGCCTATGGCCACCAAGACGAAACCAGCCGCACGCGCTGTGCCCGCCGAAATCGCGAAGAACATGCTGTAGGCCACAAGCATTGCCAGAGCGAATCTCACACTCAACGCATGCGGATACACTCTCAGACTCTCTGGGATTTCGGTAGCCGCCGTGGCAACCATTGAGCTGACCCAGATGGCCAGCGCCGGTGCCAGCAGCATGAGGGCTCCAGCCCCAAACCGGAGCAACACATAGTGCCACCGTGGAATCGGAAGCGAGAGCGCATATACGTGCTTGCCCCGGTGGTCCGCCGCCCAGGTGTTTGTCGCGACCAACAATCCCAACCCTGCGGCCAGGGCACTATACCATACGCTCCAATTCTCTACAGATGACAAGACCCCTCCGACCGCAAAGCTGTCTGATGCGTCTCCAATGCCGATTCGCTGCACCGTCAAGACCGGAAGGAGAAATGCCAGGACGACGCCGAGCAGGACGAACATCCTCGACCAAGTCCATTGTGTTTGCAGTATCACCTTGAACATCGCCGTTTCTCCTAGGTCCGAGCCGTTCTGAAAGTCCGCAGGAGTTCTACGAACCCCTCTTCCAGATCGAGGTCAACGACTTCCTTTAGCGTTGCGCCCACACCTTCAAAGTATTGCTGCATAGGCTGCTGCCAGCCACGCACGACCCATTCTTCCACGCCGTGAACACCGTCGCTGTCCTCCCGCGAGAGCAGCACGAATGGGGCGTCCTCAACTAGTGCGGGAGCGCCACTCACCCGCAACCGCTTGATGCTGTTCTTGAAGCTCTGCATCGGCATCTCGGCCACCAGCCGCCCCTTGTCCATGACACCCACCCAGTCGCACATGCGCTCCAATTCGTGAACCAGATGGCTCGATATGAACACCGTTGCGTTGAATTGCGATACGTACTCCATCAAGGCCGTCAATACATCGCGTCGCACGACCGGATCCAGACCATCGGTCGGCTCGTCCAAGACCAACAGTTCAGGACACTGAGACAGCGCTATCAGTGTCGCCAGTTTTCCCGCCTCTCCCTTGGAGAGTCGCGCAATGCTGCGATCGCCATCCAACTCGAATTGCCGCAGCATGGTTCCGGCTTTATCCCAGTCCCAGCTGGGGTAGAACGCCGCGTGATACCGCAGAGCTTGGTCGATGGTCAGACTTGGGTATAGATGGGGTCGTTCCGGCACGTATCCGGTGTACATCAGCACCCGGGGGGCGTCTTGTGGTATGCTGCGACCCAAGACAGTGATACTGCCCTGCTTCGCGCGCAGCATGCCCAAAAGCAGTCGGATCGTTGTTGTCTTACCGGCACCGTTGGGGCCGAGAAAACCGTATAGCGAACCTGTAGGCACGTTGAGAGTGAGATCTCTGATCTCGAAGGACTTTCCTGCCTGATACAGCACGTCACGCATCTCGATAGCGTTGTTCATTGCTGCCCTCTCATTGCTGCCGGCTTAGGTATCGGCGTATCCATGGCTCTACTCTACCCGAGTTCTTTACTCAGCGCGGTCGCGACCTCTTCCGCATCGATTCCCAGTCCCGCTGCCCGCTGAAGCATTTCCCTTACCAATTCACCTGCCTGCTTCTCTCGTTCGCGGGACCGCTTCTCCCTTGCGATTTCCTTCACGAAAGTTCCAGCCCCCTGCTGCATCTCGACGAATCCTCCGGTCTCGAGTTCGCGATACGCCTGAACCACCGTGGCCGGGTTGACTCGGAGCCGCCCCGCCAACTGTCGCACTGACGGCAGCGCTTGGTCAGGCTCTAGTTCCCCTGACGCGATGCCCACCCGTATGCGCGAAGCGATCTGGTCGTACAGCGGTACCGGGCTTCTGGGATCTAGGTTAGTAAACATCCGCCTTACTGTATTGGTCTACTAATACAATAATACATTCTGTGAGGTGAGTCAATAGGCCCGGCCCGCCGGTGATCAGCGAAATCACCCGCACTTTCTTGATCCACCGAGCGCTATTTTGGTTACGACCTGCCGAGCTTATCTTTGTAGTGTGATGGCGGTATTGGCGAAACGAGAAAACCATGCCGATAACCGCAAGATTTTCTAAGCGGACAAGCTGGTAGATTGGTTCAACAACGTGGACGCAACGTATCGTTCAGAATTCAGAGAACTGTTCGAGCTTCGCTTTTCACAATTTGATGCGAAGCTGGAGCAACGAATCGCTGAACTGAAGTCAGAACTGCATGTTGAGATAAGCAGGCTGCTCAAATGGAACTTTGTATTCTGGCTGGGTACGCTAGGCACATTGGTGGCTCTGCTCAAACTGTAGGGGTATTCAAACCACTCCCGGAATCACAGGTTATTGCATCACCCCGGAAACTCGTCGCATTGGCCGCACTCCACGCTGCCAGGTACCGCTCGTCAACGTCCTTACGCAAGAACGCTCCCGGCTCGATAGCAGGATAGATTTCTGCATAACTCTTGACCGTCACAGGATCCACTCGGCGGAGCACATGGCGTGGTGAGATCTCGTCCCCTGTTTTCAGCCCGGCAGCGCCCAGCAGCTCCAGAAATGACGCGATCGTATCACCGTGATATCGCGCTACCCTCTTGGCCTTGCCCATCACGTACACAGAACGACTCCGCTGTGAATCCTGCGTGGCAATACCGGTCGGACATGTGTTGTCGTGACAGCGTCTGGCCTGAATACAACCTAGGGAGATCATCATTGCCCGCGCTGAGTTACATACGTCTGCACCCAGCGCGATTGTCTTGAACATATGGAACGCCGTGACGACCTTGCCGGCGGCGATGATGCGAATCTTGTCGCGCAACCCACAACCTAATAACGTGTGGTGGACCAGGGTCAAGCCTTCCCTCAACGGAGTCCCCACGGAATTGGAAAACTCGAGCGGCGCCGCTCCGGTTCCGCCCTCCCCACCGTCTACCGTAATGAAGTCCGGCAGTATTCCCGTCGATACAATCGCTTTGCAAATTCCCATGAACTCGACAGGATCCCCTACACAGAGCTTGAAGCCCACCGGCTTTCCTCCCGACAGCTCGCGCAGTGTCTGCACGAAGCTCAGCAGTCCAGTCGGGTCGCTGAACGCCGTGTGCGCGGGTGGCGAAATCACGTCCAACCCAGGCGGTACGCCACGAATGGTGGCTATCTCCTCAGTCACTTTCGCTCCTGGCAGAATTCCGCCGTGCCCGGGTTTGGCTCCCTGAGATAGCTTTATCTCGATCATTCTTACGCTGTCGCGGGCTGCATTTTGCTGGAACTTGGCGGGATCGAAGTTGCCTTCCCTCGTGCGACAACCGAAATAGCCGGTGCCAATCTGCCATACGACATCGGCACCGAACTCGAGATGATAGGGACTCAATCCGCCCTCACCCGTGTTGTGGTAACACCCACCTTCCTTTGCCCCCTTGTTAAGCGCCCGGATCGCGTTGCGGCTGAGGGCTCCGAAGCTCATGGCCGAAATGTTGAGCCGTGACGCAGCATAGGGCTTCGTACACTGCTCAGTTCCAATGTTGACTCGGGGTTCCTGTTCAAGTGCCTGCGTGGGGCTCAACGAGTGATTCAACCATTCGTAGCCGACACGGTAAACGTCTCTTTGTGTACCGAATGGGAGAGTGTCTAAGGCACCCTTAGCGCGTTGATAGACGATCGACCGCAGCTCTCGGCTGAGAGGCGTCCCGTTGATGTTGTCCTCGACGAAATATTGTTGGATCTCGGGTCGCAGCAGTTCCATCACGTATCTGCCATGGCCGATCACTGGATAGATCCGGAGAAGTGTGTGCTTGCGCTGCAGGATATCGTAAACGCCGAGTAGGACGATGGGCCCAACAAGAACGAGGGACCACAGTACGGTACTCCACCACAGGGAAACAACTACGATAATCCCAAGTGTGCTGGCGCTCCCTAAGAAATATAATTTTCGTGGCACGAATTCATTCTCTCACGATTTGGGTTCTGATTTTCCATACACCCCAGGTCAACACAGGCAAGGCATAGATAAAAATAAATATCCATGATGCCGTTCCGTACCCGTGCGCCACCAGGTTTACTAGGCCAAGCTTGGACAGCAGAGCACCAGCGCTCAACAAACCAACGGCTATCACGGGACGGGCCGATACGGGCATCGGTCGAGCTACTCCAGCGAACGTGTTGGCTACGCGTTCGTTGAAGGCGTGGATCAATCCGGTACCCGTCTCGACGAGCGTACCGAACAACACCACTTGAAAGACTATCTGAAAGGTGCGTGAACCCAGCAAGCCCAGCAGGTAGTTGACGGGTGCCGGACGTTCAAGGATAGCTGGATATTGTCCTACCATGGCCAGATAGAACATGAAACCGGGAATCATCGCTATCACCCCGGCGAGCGCTCCCGCTGTAAGCGCTTCTCGCCTAGTTGTAATATGTCGTACCGAGAACAGGACCGCCGGAATGAGTGAGACTTGCAACACACCATACTTTAGCCCGCTAAGCGCCCAGCCCGGCTCGGTCGGTCCGCTTCCAAGCTGCGCTAACATGCTGCGTCCGAACAATGTGATGGCCCAAACGAATAATACGATGTATGTAGCGTACAGTACAAAGGACCACGCGGCCATCACCTTCTCTATCGTACCGGTACCCTTGAAAACCAGGAACCCCACTGCCAGCATCATGCTCAACACACCAACCACATACGGAACCGAGAACGACTCGTTGAGTATGGTTCCCGCCGCTGCACCCACGACCGCCAATATCAGTAACACTGCTACCAGATAACCGATCTCGTATACGAACCAACCCCTTCCTAAGAGCTGGACGAAGAAGCTCCGATAGTCGAAGCAACGAAATACCCTGGCGAACTCGAAGCTCACGGCGCTCACAACGCTCATGACAAGCGTCGCGATGAGGACCATGGACACCAACCCTGCACCTGGCCCGAACTTAAGGAAAAACTCCACGAGTTCGCGTCCGGTGCCGTAGCCACCAGCGATCACGATCGACTGGAGTACGAACCCTGGTAGGAGATAGCGCTGGAAGAAGTTGGACTTCACCGCGCTACCGTTGGATCAGTCAAGGAACGGGGATTTCGTACGCTTGGTACGCACTTCACCTTCATCGGAGCCCAACAGTTTCTGCAATTCGCGCTCGCTCATTTCAAACGGGTCCTTCTCGTACCCCGGAGACCGCACCACCTTGCGGCTGCCCGGATTCCCGGACGCCGGCTCGAAGTACCATTCGTCTCGCGACTGCTCGCGCACCTCCCAGTTATTGCCGCTCTTGTCCTTGAATTTCCTATAGGCCATTTCAATAGTCTCCCACTGTTACATGGACCGTGTCATGTCTCAACGTGACCATCAATCATCAACCATTTCAAGCAAAAGTTCAACATTTCTACGCCCTTCGCGCCCGTCTACTTCAGGCGCTCGCTCATCACGTATGGCCGCTGCAAAGTCCAGCACTTCACCCACGTAGGGGTTGGCAACAGAGAACTCCAAATCGCCGTCTCGTGTTTGTATCGTACCGGCTCCCAGTGCGCCGAGGGTGTCGGTGCAGATCGCATATCCGTCTGATCCATAGATCTCCATCCGGTGCGGCGACTCGAAATTCACCGAGGAACAAAACTCGGCAGTGGCACCGGATTCGAAGCGCAGCGCCACGACCGCAGACTCATCGTGTGGACCACGCCACACCGCGTTGCTCAGCACGCTCTTGACTTGCTCGACCTCACCGCAAGTTGGAACCATCAACCATCGAATTAGATCGAGGCAGTGGGTGCCTACACCCGCCAAGCTCCACCAACGACCCACGTCCGAGCTTGCGCGCCAGTTGCTCGCGTCGGGCGCGCGCCAACTCCATTGAACCCGCATGTGTCGGATATCTCCGAGTTTTCCTGATTGCACTGTGCCTGCAATGAGTCGATGTCCACCGTGCCAACGAAGATGGTAGGCAACGCCCAGCCTCACTGCGGCTGCCTCACACGCCTCGATCATCCGATCGGCATCATCCAGCGATGTGGCCATGGGCTTCTCGACCAACACATGCTTGCCTGCCCGCGCCGCTGTTATGCACTGTTGCGCGTGCAACTTGTCGGGAGTTGCAATGATGATCCCGTCGAGATCGGGATCACTCACCAGCGCGTCCAGACTCGTGTATGCAGTCCCTGATGACTTTGCGTCGTGACTCTCCGCAAATTCGGCCGCGCGTTCCTTGTTTCTACTAAGAACACTCCAGAGCTGCACGCCGTCTGCCACAGCCAAAGCGGGCGCGAGTTGCGTCTCCGCTATCCTACCCGTGCCGATCAGAGCGAGGTTGACTGTGCCGGACATGTGGTGACCTTGGGTATATGGAGAAAGTCCCTGTAGTCGATATCGGTGTGCTCGGCAGTGACGACGAGCACGAGCGGCGCGGCGCCGTACAAGAGATCGCGGACGCCTGTACCGAGTTCGGCTTTTTCCAGATAGTGAACCACGGTGTATCCTCGTCTCTCCTAGAAAGCGTCTGGGTTCGTACGCGACAGTTCTTCGCGCTGCCGCGCGATGAGAAGCTGGCCATTTCACGCAGCAAGGACAACCCTAGGGGATACTACGACCGAGAACTGACTAGGAATATGCGCGATCTCAAAGAGGTCTTCGATTTCGGTAACGTCATCCACTCGGAACTGACGGACAACCATCCTAGTAACTACACGAAGATAGATGGGCACAATCAGTGGCCCTCCGGCCTACCATCGTTCCGCAGCACAATGGTCGAGTATTTCCAAGCCTGCGAAACACTCGGCATTACGATTCTTGAAGCACTCTGTCTAAGTTTGGATCAACCGCGGGAGCTGTTGCGCCCTCATTTCGGCGATGATCACACCAGCTTCGTGCGACTCAACTACTACCCTCTCGACGATCCGCTAGAACCGGAGAACGCGACAACTCTCACAGCACTGGGCGACATGGCGCTACACCATCATACCGACGCCGGCGCGCTGACGATCTTGTTGCAGGATGACGGCGGCGGACTCCAGGTTTCATCGCATGGCAAGTGGGTCGACATAGAGCCCATCGAGGGGGCATTCGTCATCAACGTGGGCGACATGATGCAGGTATGGTCCAATGACCGTTACAAGGCCGCACTGCACAGGGTGCTACCTCGCAAGGAACTAGAGCGCTACAGCATACCCTTCTTCTTCAACCCGTCGTACAACACCGACTACGCTCCCCTAGAATCGCTCACGCTTGGCGCTCCCAGATACCGCAGTATCAACTGGGGATCCTTCCGGCAACGCAGAACCGATGGAGACTACGCCGACTATGGCAAGGAGGTTCAGGTAGCTGACTACCGCATCGACTGATTGTCCCTATCGGCCCTCGACTAGCTTTTCAACTTGAAGGGCACCCACTCGCGTTCCACAAGTAAACTCGCGGCTCAGCAGATTTGTTCGCTCAAGCGACAGCGTGCATCGAACTAGCGATCACCTGTATAGATGATTCTATAGATCCGTCCGCCCCGGTCATCGCCTACGTACAGCGATCCGTCCGGTCCGACCGCTAGGCCGGTGGGTCTGTGCAGCGCACCACCGGGAGATACATCATCCCCCGCAAAGCCGTCGGCGAACACAGTAAACTCTCCGGCCGGGTCATCACCATTGAACGGGACGAACGCGATGTTATACCCGGCCTGTGGTTCTGGCGCACGGTTCCACGAGCCGTGAAACGTCACGAACGCGCCGCCACGGTACGGTGCAGGAAATTGATCTGCCATATAAAAGCTCACCGCCTCAGGCGCCCAATGGCCAGGAAAAGCGGTGACGGGCAGCGCCTTGTCTGCACAACGTCCCTGGACTTCTCCGTCGCCGCCATACTCTGGTGCCAGGACCTTCAACTGTCGCTCGCGGTCGTAGTAACAATACGGCCAGCCATAATTCTGGCCGCGCTCGAGCCGCATGAATTCCTCAGCCGGCTTCTCCGCGCTCTCGGCGGTGGTGAACAGAGCCGGCCAGAACCCGGCAAGCGCGTCCCGACCGTGCTGCACTCCGAAGAGCGATCCCGTCTCCGGATGAATCGTCAGCGCGAAAGTGTTGCGCATGCCAGTTGTGTAACGTTCGCCATCCACGGCTTGAGTCTGTCCGGTTCGGTTTGCATCAAATCGCCAAATCCCTCCGGCCACCTCCAGCAACGGACAGGGATCTATGCCAGATTGTCCCTGGCCGCGTGGTTGCTGCATGCAGACGTTGGCTGGGGCACCGATGTTCACGAACAGCGAGCCGTCCGCTCCGATAGCGAAGCCCTTTGCGCTATGCCAGCGACCTTCTCGGTGGAGCGCACCGGCAACCAGTTCGGCGTCGCCCGAGGGTTCGAGCGCACCCTCAGGCCACCGATACCGTATGATAGAATCATCCGGCGCGAAATAGAGGTATCCGTCGTGCAGCGCGATTCCGGTAGCTCGGTCGCCATCATAATGCCGCTGAATGTCGGCAGCGCCGTCACCGTCTGAATCGCGGAGCACCACGAACCCGCCCGTGTTGAGTGCCGCAAACACGTCGCCGTTGCCGGCTACAGTCAAGTGGCGCACCGCGGCCACGCTGTCACCTACCTCAACGTCCGCAACCACGAGCGCACAAAAACCGTCGGGAAGCGTCAGCCCAGCGTTGTCGGGCGCGCAGGGCGGAAGTTCCGAGTCGACAGCACAGCCCGCGACGAGCAAAGCAGCGGATAAACCGAATAACGCGATAGTAAATCTCATCTGTTTTCGACCTCTAGGTTTGGGGTAGCTCACGGTGTGGTCATAGCTTGTAGCCCCACTTGAGCACAAGGTTGGCACCACGGGCAAACTCTTGTTGCGAGGGGATCCGGAATTGCATGGAGTCGGCAACGCGATCGATGATGTTGAATAGAGCACATATGTGGATCGCATCGCTGATTGCCTCTACACTCACCCCAGACTGACGTACGGTATCCACATCCGCCGGTCCCACTTGGTCTGGGGAGAGAGTCAGTTTCTTCAGCAAGCCAAGCGTCGTGCGCAGACGATCGTCAATAGGTGCAGAAGCCGGATCAGCGAGTACTGCCTGAGTTAGATCTTGACCTAGCTCCACCGACGCGACCGCGCCGTGGGATCCAGTTCAGAACACGCACTGGTTGAGCTTCGATGTATAGGCGGCGAAGAGTTCCCGTTCGCCCACGCTCCACTCCGACGGACCACGCAGTAGCTTTTGAACCAAATCGCCGAAGGGCTTCCCGAAAAAATCCGGGCGGTACAGCAGTGTCTTGGCAATATCGGGGACTTCGGAGCGCATCATGAGCCAGGCCATCCAGAGTATGAGCTTCTCTTTGAACCGATGGCCACGTTCCAGGCAGGCCAGTCTCATGCTCGCTCTGCACTTTTCAAGGCATCCAAACCTCGTTCCAGTCGCGCCAGACCCGCCCCTACCGCCGCACACACGGTGGCCTCAAAAATCTGGTCCTCGCTGAAGCCCGCGTTGCGCAACGCCAAGACGTGGTCGTCGGTCACTTTATAGGCCTGCGAGGCTATCTGTTTGACGTACACCGCTAGCGGCCCCGGGTTATCGAGTGCTTGGTACGCCGCCGCACGCAAGTCACGATCAAGCATCCCCGGTCCCGTGAGAACCGCCTCGCGCAACCGCTGAATCCCTGCCTCGAAGCGAGTGTCCATCGTGTGCTTGAGTTACCTCGACCAGGGCGGAACGATGCCGTTCATCCGGGCATAGGCGACTGATTGTCCCGTGTGCTCGTTCATGTGTGCCAGTAGCTGAAACAGGACAGCCCATCCAGCGACCCGACGCCCGTACAGAACCGTCGGTCGCGTGAGGTCAGACTCTGTCATCTGCCCGGTCGAGCGCTTGACGTGCTCAATCGACTTCCCTAGCAGCTCCACCACCGTCGCCTTGTCAGTGATCGACTCGAAGTTGGCCCAATCGATGCCGGATGGTGCAGGGATGCCGAGGTTCTCTTCGAGATACAGGTAGTTGTAGCGCGCGAGGTGGGCGTAGACCCTAGCGATAGACATGACTCCCTCGCCCGGGCTCCACTCATACAGTTCTTCGGGCACGGCCTTCGAAAGCATCTCTAGTTTGCGGGTGGATCGATTGAAGTGCTCCAGGAACTCGTCGCGGTAGTCAGTCGGTGAACTCTGGGCCCACGTTGGAACGGCGATCAACGACAGGACAACGGAAATGAATAGAATCGATCGAGTTGTGGGCATGAGCACTCCTAGACGTTTCGGACATCCAAGATAATCTGTCTGGGTTCGGTCCGAGAACTTCGGGCGCCCCGCTGGAACCGTGACGGCACCTTGCCACAAACCTACCGGGACGTTAGTATGCAAGAGTAATACTTGCTCATACTATGGCACTCAAACGTATCTCGATCACGATTCCCGAGTCTGTCGTAAGTCAGGCCGATGAGCGGGCGCTTGCGCTCGACCGGTCGCGCAGCTGGCTGGTAGTTGAAGCTCTGCGCCGGTATTTGGCGCAGCCCCTTACCCAGGGGCGGGACCAGACTCTAGTGAAGGAGACGACCGTCAATCCTTACGATGTGAATCCGAGGCCAGGGCTTGGGCTATATCGTCGTGCCCAGCTCGAGGCCGATCTGCGTCTTACGCCGGAGCAACGAGTCAAAGAGGCAGAGCGGACCGCCCGCGTAGCGGAGCTGCGGAGACCGCCGGGCCCAACCAATCGGGTACTAACATTCGACAGTTACGAGGACTATTTGGCCTGGGATCGGCGCGAGCGGCTGACGCCGTGACAGATCGCTACGAGACCCGGCTTGCGCAGGTCTGCTCCGCGCTCAACTTGCACCACGCCAAGTATGTCCTGATCGGCGCCTCGGCCATGCAATTGTGGGGCATTACAAGGGCGACGCGTGACATAGATATCCTGATCGAAGCGACTGTCGAGAACGCAAGGTGCGTATTGAGCGCGCTCGGCGAACTAGGGTTTGGACTGGCCAAGGAGTGGCTGGCTGAAGAGATTGCTAACAGACTCATTACAGTGATCGGTGACATACCAAAAGTTGATATCATGACCGTCGCATGGAACATTCATTTCCCCGAAGCAATCCGCGAGGCGACAACGTTCGAGCTGGAGGGGGTGGGAATTCCAACTGCCTCTATCGATCACCTGATCGCGTCTAAGCGAACGGGACGCCTGCAGGACGCGGCAGATATCGAAGTGCTCGAGGAAATCAAACGCTTGCGAGGTTGACCCGTCGGGCTGCGGCTTTAGCGGTGGTTAGGCCGAGTGTCTGCAAACAATGAGGTTACACGTATGGAAAAGGTATCCATCAAGGAAAAGTTGGCGCTGTTCAACGACCAGTGGAATCCACGAATCGTCGGTGAACTGAATGGCCAATACGTCAAACTGACCAAGCTCCAAGGCGAGTTTGTATGGCACAGCCATGACGACGAAGACGAACTGTTCTTGGTGGTCAAGGGTCGGTTGCTCATCAAGTTCCGCGACAAAGACGTGACGCTCGACGAAGGTGAGTTCTTGATCGTGCCGCGCTGCGTGGAGCACAAACCGGTGGCCGCGGAAGAAGTTCACGTACTCCTGTTTGAGCCCAAGTCGACCGTCAACACGGGTAACGTTCAGAGCAACCGGACGTTGCGGGAGCTTCGGACCATCTGAGTCGCCAGCCGTGAAGAGAGTATTCCGACAAGTAAACCTTCGGCTGGCCGTTCGTCGCCGAAGCAACTCTCACAGTGCGCCACGTTCCCACGGGCCCCACACCGCAAACGTCATCCCGAGAATCTGCCCAGGCGTACCCTGAGCGTTGAAGAACAAAGTTGCTCCGTCCGGACTGAACGTCGCTCCGGCCACCTCTCGCGGGTTCGCGATGTTAGCAACCAAGTCGAAGATCTCTCCATCGGGCGTGAGTCCGCGAAGTTTCTGCGGATCGTTCGAACCGTCTTCACACAGCACGATACCGCCGCGGGGACTCACACATATGTTGTCCGGGTTACCCAACACAGCAGCGCTTGGCGATTCGAACAGGAGCGTCAGCTCGCCACCATCCGAACCGGACGGATCGAGTTGCCATATCTGACCCCGCCTAGCATCCCCACCGCTCGTCGACACGACGTAGACTTTGCCGCTACCGTACCAGGCACCCTCCAGCCGGCTAAAACGGGCGCCGCCTGACTCCCAACCCTGCTCGAACACGGCCGACGAATTGTCCGTATCGGTCGGATCGGGATCGGGAATGTCCACCCAGGTGACCGGAAGCACCGCACCTGCCGTCTGACCAGTCGCTGTGTCGTAGTTGGGTTGTTCGCTGACCGCCAGCATCTGCAACGTGCCGCCCGCTGTGAGATCCCCGCCCTCTCCGTTCACATACGGGCTGTCGGGCAGAAACCGATATAGCCCCGCGCGCCCGCTGTCTTCGGTCTCGTACACGATCCCGGTCGCGGGATCTACTGCGACCGCCTCGTGAACGAAGCGACCCATCGACCGCAGCGGTACCGCAGGCCGAGTGTCTTCTAACGATCCCGGCACATCGAAGACATAGCCATGCAGTTGGGTGAAACCGTCACCAGGCGCGGCAAATGTCTCCTCGCACGACAGCCACGAACCCCACGGTGTGGGACCACCGGCACAGTTGCGGTACGTGCCATTCAGACTCGCGAAGTCGCGCACCACCTCACGCGTAGCGGGGTCGATCTCCAAGGACGTCGTGCCTCCACCAGCCCGGTGATCGTATGCCTGGTCCTGGCTACCGAACGCCGCTCCGTCCGCTGGCCGATTCGCTACCTCGTGATTTCTGATCAGCCGGATATTGCCGTTGGGTAACGGGAGAGAGCACATACCATCGTGCATCGACGGTGTCGCATTTCCATCCGACATCTGAGCGCCCTCCACTCCAATTACTCGATACTCGAACCCCTCGGGCAGCGCTAGTTCGGGACCTGCCTCGAACAGCGGACCGTAGCCGCCTTCTCCGCTTGCGCCCTCCGGCTGCCTAACCACTCGACCGTTACATGCGAGTGCCTGTAGTGCAGAAAATCCAGCGACTGCCCCTCCGGTCAGGCGGGTAGAAAAACGAACGAAATTACGGCGGTCCATGTACACTCCCGGATGATTTGTAAAGCAAAGATGGATCGGAACCTCAGCCGATTCGCTTTTTGGCGATACCTGCTGCGAAGCGTGCCTCGTCGACGATGAATCGGTCGTGCGTTCCAGTGCAGATCGTGTCCACACCATCGTGTGCCGTAACCCCAAAGGTGAGTTTCTTGTCTTTGACTTCCGTCAATCGCACTTGAACGGTGACGGTGAGGCCGGGTGGCGTCGCCGCCGAGTGGCTCAGGTTCACGTGGGTTCCGACTGTGACCGACCCCGATTCCAAATGTGGAGCTAGGGCCCGAACACAGGTCCATTCTACCAACCCGACCATGAAACCCGTCGCAAGAACCCTCGGCATCACCTGAAACTCGGCTGCCTCCGGAAACAGGTGTGGTACGGTCTTGTTCTCGGGTACTACATACGAAAATTCATGGGACAGGCCCGGCTTGATAGATGTAGTCATGGTAAGGCCATTCCTATGGTATGCAGTGGCTAAAATCTCCTCACTTCACCAACTCATGAACTCGCACATACTCCACGCCGAGTTCGCCCTTCCAAAGTGACACTACGTAGTCGTCGCCGATATCCATCAACGTGAGACCCTCCGGTGCATCGACCGTTGCAATCATTCGACCATCTGACGCAAACACAATCCAATTGTCGCGCTCAGTTCCCGCCTTCGGCCAGCTCGCGACCCACAACCGGCCGGCGCGATCTGTTGCCAGTTCTCGAAAGGCGGGTTTCGTATCAGGATAGGTCACGGCTGCCAGCCATCTTTCAAACCCGGGCCGCCTATTGGGTCGCCGCAGGGAGCCCAGCAACTCGCTCTTGAAATCGCTGCGATCTCGAGCTGTCACCGGGACCGAAGAACTCTCCCATCGGATTAGTCTCAGTAGCCTGCCGTCCAACCCATAGACTTCGACTGCGGGATGCCCCGTTTCACCGACGAATATGTTATCGCTCGCCCACGCAATTTTGGTAGTACGTGCAAACGGGAGGGCATGAATGGTGAGACCCTGCCTCAACTTGCCAATCTTGAACCATTCTTCTCCTATTACGCTGCGCACGGTGTCTGCTCGATCGCCCGTCCGCGAGACCAGAAGTATTTGTCCGCTCGGCCGGAACAGATCCTCCTGGCCACGTGCGGCCCACCACTCTAACTCGTTGCCGTACGAGTTCCTCTCGTACACGTCTACCAAGAGTGACCCGTCGACCAATGTGTGCCCTATTAGCCCCGGCCAGTAAGGACCCACGCGCGTCTTATCCAGAAAGAGTCCGTTGGAGTCGAACCAGCTGCGCGTACCGATCGGCCAGTCCGACGCGACAAGCGTATCGCCATTCAACCGGTCTATCGACGCGAGGCGTGCAAACTCTCCGGGCCCCTCCCCTCTTCCACCAACTGTGAGCAAGTGATTTCCCGATTCACCGAAGAAACGAATCTCTCTACTACCTCCGTCGGCAACTACTATGCGACCGTCCGTAAGACGAATCGCACCAACTACTCCGTTCAATTGATAGGCAGGATCACCCTCCAGTACGCCAATCTCCACCGATGGGGGCTCGACGAAACGCCAGATGGGTAGCCCGGCTCCCGTCGACGAACTGTTCTCGACAATCGTTATGCCGGCGCTGTCGCGCGTCGTGGTAGTAACGGACGGAGAATCGCTCACGCTGCACGAAGCAACGGCGACGCTCGAACTGAGAGCCACGAAGCGGATCAGAGATCGAAATCCAACCATGAGTCCTCCTAACCTTTCCATCGGCCGTGCTGCTGGCAAGGTAGCACGGCCTGCAATGGAGGCACCTTGTCAAAACCGTCGTCTCCAAGGTATCGAGATCTGTCGCTTTGTGAAGATCTCTTCATACAATCTTCCTTAAAGCGTCTGCTGAGATGATTTAACTATTAATGAATTAGACCAGAACACATACGCTGACCTGCATCGAGTACATCAACGCTCGCGGCGGGCCCCGGGGACCGACCATGACCTCTTCAGCCACATCGCAACATACGACTTCCGAAGTCGCCGTGACCGTTCCGCCCATAGTGCACCTATCTGAGCACACAGTGGAGATAGTCTCCGATTCGGGAGAGGGTGCCCAGAAATGCGGACAGATCTTCGGAGCCGTGTCGGCAAAGATGGGCAACGGTGTCTGGACGGTCGAGATCATTCCTGCCGAAATCCAACCTCCCCCACGAGCGCCCACGAGCGCTTCGGGAAACCGCATCCGCATCGGAACGGCACCTGTCACCAACTGGGGAGACGAGTCCAATCTAGTCGTTGCGTTTAACGATCAAGTCTTGCTTGCGAGGCATCGCCTGGACGCGCTTGCGGATGACGCCATCATTTTGATCGAGGACATGTGGGCGGCAGTCGACGAAGCGGATGGCAAGAAACTGTGGGACGAAGCGATCGAGGAACTCTCGCAGCGCTCGTACCGCATCATTCGAGTTCCCATGGAAGAACAATGCCTGACCGTTGTAGACAACGCCCGTCACGGCAAGAACATGTTCGCACTTGGGCTCCTGGTGTGGATCTATCAGCGCGACGCAGAAAAATGCCAAGAACAAATTGCATACCAATTTCGCAAGAAATCTCAGGAGGTGCGCGACAGTAACATCGAGCTAATGGAACTCGGTATGAAATGGGCTGATGAGCACCTCGATTTTCGATTCGACGTTCCTCCCTCTGACCTCGACGGATCCAAAGTCGTCATGAACGGCAATCAGGCACTCGCTATGGGAGCTGTCGCAGCGGGCATGGAACTCTGCGCCATGTACCCAATCACCCCAGCGACATCGGCCTCGCACCACCTGGGAGAGATCTTCGAGGAATTCGGCGGAATCCTTCACCAGGCAGAAGACGAGATCGCCGCTGTCGGCGTAGCCATCGGCGCATCGTACGCGGGCAAAGTGGCGTTCACTATCACGTCCGGGCCGGGCCTCGCTCTCAAGACCGAGTATCTCGGACTCGCTGTCATGACGGAGATGCCGCTCGTGGTGGTAAACGTACAGCGCGGGGGACCCAGCACTGGACTCCCCACCAAGGTCGAACAATCCGATCTACTCGCCGCTCTCTTCGGTCAGCCCGGCGATGCACCTCATATAGTGATGGCGCCGGCTACCATCGAGGACTGTTTCCACTCAATGATTACTGCGCGCAGAATTGCTGAAGCGTTTCGGTGCGTGGTCATCGTTCTTTCCGATGCCAACCTGGCAACCGGCGTGCAACCTTTTCGCCGGCCCGAACTGGACGAAAGATGGCTGGCCGCTCCGGCTGATCTGAGTGCCGTCTCTGAGGGCACGCGTCCGTACGATTGGGATCCCAAGCTCGGTCTCTCAAAGCGCATCATTCCCGGCCAACCCAACGGCATGCACACGGTTACGGGCCTCTCGCACGACGAGTCGAGCAAGGTCGCTTACGACCCCGTTGCTCACCAGCGCGGCTGCGCTATGAGAAGCCGCAAACTCGCCGTGTTCGGACAGACGCTCAAGGCACCACCGATCTACGGAGAGGAATCGGGAGACCTCCTGGTCGTGGGATGGGGAAGCACCAAAGGTGCCATCGAAGAGGCCATCGACCGGGGCCGCGCAGAGGGATTGTCGGTCTCATCCACGCACTTGACGTTCTTGTCGCCATTGCAGCCCGGATTGAAGGAAATATTCTCGCGGTTTGAGAGAGTAATCACAATTGAGATCAACTATAGCGACGACCCCGGTGATCCGTTCATTACGGACGAGAACCGCCGCCGCGGCCAATTGACTTGGCTGCTACGCGCCAGCACTCTGGTCGATGTAGACTGCTGGACTAGAGTCCCCGGCGAACCACTCAGACCAGCCCAAATCCTGAGCGTGCTGCGCGACAAGCTGAAGAAAGGGACGCAGAAATGATTGACGGCGCATGTTCGCTACTGGGTTGTGGCCTAGAGGACGACCGTTTCTTCGAGATGGAGGACTACGCCGGTCCGGCGCCGCGCTGGTGTGCAGGCTGTGGAGACCACGGAATCCTAACAGCAGTGCAGAGGCTGCTCGAGGCCGAGCAGCTAGCGCCAGAGAGTACGGTGTTTGTTTCCGGGATCGGCTGTTCGAGCCGCTTTCCACATTACTTGAGCACATACGGCTTCCACGGACTGCACGGGCGCGCGTTGCCACTTGCCACCGGTATCAAACTCCACCGTCCGGAACTCGACGTGTTCGTCGTGATGGGAGACGGTGATTGCTGTTCGATCGGCGCCGGCCATTGGATTCATGCCACCCGCTACAACATGGATATGGTAACGCTCCTATTGGACAACCAGGTGTACGGACTCACCAAGAACCAAACCTCTCCTACTACGCCGCTTGGTTACGCGACAAACACTCAGCCACGCGGTAGCTATCTTCCGCCGCTAAATCCGCTCTCTACGGTTCTAGGCATCACCAATGCGTCTTTCGTCGCTCAGACGGCCGACTGGATCCCTGCCCACCTTTACGCGACACTACAGGCGGCATACCGTCACAAAGGCTTCGCGTTTGTGAGAATTCTGCAGCGCTGTCCGATTTTCACACCTGACCTTTTCGCTGAAGCCGTTCGAAATCCTGACATGACCGAATTATTGGTACACGCCGACGGAATCCCGATTCCGGATGGATTGGAAGCGATCTACGAGCATCACCTAGCACACGATCCCAGCGACCTGGCTCAAGCCCGGGCGATGGGGGAATCTAGTGAGAAGGTGCGTCTCGGTCTGTTGTACAGGAACGAGAGCTTACCGCGCTACGAAGACACGAGAGGGCTGCCTGCATACGACGCGCAGCAGAAAATAGCAAAACTAAACGCCGAGTTCGACAAGTATGCCGTCTGACGAACGTGTCAAGCAAGCCTTGGAGGTTGTCTCTGGTCGAATAGAGAACTTCCGATCGAGCATAGCCGTAACAGCTGAACAGGTCCGCGGCTTCCTCTCAACTCATCGACCTTCGGAGAACGGACAAGTATCGCGCATTCGTGCGGAACTTGGCTTGTTCGGCACCGACCGAATCGATGCCGAGCGATTCGCAGCGCTGCTCGACACCGATAGTCCCACCGACAGCATCACGATCGAGCGAATCGAGCAAGCTCTCGATACGCTCTCGAAGATGGGCGCGAGGAAATCCGATTTCTTTGTGGTACGCGTTGAGACTGGCGGGCATCTGCGCGATACGGTGGCGCGCCGACTCGACGAGTTGGGTCGAGCGTTCGGTGCCGCACGAGTCGTAAACCTATCGAAGACTGGGAAGTACCAGCACTCCGACCATGCGACTTTACTGGAGTCACTGCCTTTCTCTAGATGGAGAAAGGCGGAGAGAGACGTTGCTCCTCCGCTGGTCGTAGACGTGGACGGAACAGACTTGACCGTGGCCGGCCTTGCTGAGTTTCTGGATGGATGTCAGAAAATCGTGCTTGCCGTGAGAGGTGAGGCTCCGGCCGCGCCCCTGGTGCGACTCGTCTCACCCGGCGTGCTGGTCATTCAGACTGCAAACGTGGATGACCTGGCTGGGATCGCGGCATGGGAAGGACCCGCTGTCGTTGCGTTGGTTTCCGAGTCGGCCGCACATTTCGTTCACGATCCCCGGGGCGGCGACCACCTCTGCGATCGTTTGAACGTTTCAAGCGTCCCCGATGACAAGCCACGCCACGCTCTCGGCGGCATCAGCGTTTTCCAGCAAGTCGAGGACCTGCGACAGCTCGTCTCCATGACATCGCAACCGCGACCGCGTGCGGCCGAAGCAAGCGGTACTGCTACTGCATCAGAGCCGGCCTCGGCAGATCCTGCGGATAAGTTGGCCGCATGGCTGTTGAGTCAGGCCAACCTCCCAGATCACTAGAGTGACGGCCGATTGATGGATGCCACTAGCATTCTCCTGTCGGTCGTGATTCTCGGTGGCGTCGGTCTCGCCTTCGCGACCTTGATCGCTCTCGCCCACCAACGATTCAAAGTGTGGGAAGATCCCCGCATCGCAGTCGTGGCCGATCTCCTACCTGGGACAAACTGCGGTGCATGCGGGCAGCCTGGATGCCAGGCCTTTGCCGAGGGGATCGTCGTCGGAGACATTCAACCTGCAAGTTGCACGGTCATGGGCGTCGATGACATTAGCGATGTCGCCGATTATCTGGGGATCGAAGCGGGCGAGGCTGACAAACGAGTGGCTCGCCTGCTGTGTGCGGGCGGATGCGACGTGGCGATGCAACAGGCGGAGTATCGCGGCCTTCAGACGTGCAAGGCTGCGGCAACGGTTGCGGGTGGAGGCAAGGGGTGTTCCTGGGGATGCCTCGGACTCGATGACTGCATGGAGGCGTGTGACCTGGACGCAATTTTCATGAACGAGTCCAAACTTCCAGTAGTAGTGCCCGATCTCTGCACCGCCTGTGAGGACTGCGTCGAAGCGTGTCCACGCGACCTATTCACCATAATGCCGATGGATCAAAGACTCATCGTCCAATGCAAGAGTCTTCTGGAGGGCGACGATGCCGAGTCGGTGTGCCAGGTTGCGTGCAACGCGTGCGGAAAGTGCGCGCTCGACGCCGCGCCGGGAGCCATCGAGATGATAAACGGTCTGGCCGTAGTCGATTATGACAAGAACGACTTAACCGGTCGCGATGCCATCGAGCGGTGCCCGACAGGTGCCATCGTGTGGGTCGAGGGAGCCCAGTTCACTGTTCCCCATGAACCCCTTGGGAGTCGAGTCGCATGAAACGTGGAAAGCGTGAAGCCACCAAGGAAATGCCTAAGTACCCCGGCATTCCCACTGCGGTCGACGGAAGCACCGCTATCGTGGAGATGGAGACCGCTGCCAGCGAAGCCGCCGGAGCTTATCCGATTACACCTTCCACTCAGATGGGCGAAGGCTGGGCGGCGGCAGTCGCCGCAGGAAAGACGAACGTTCACGGGCGGAAACTGATCTTCTTCGAACCTGAAGGCGAACATGCCGCAGCGGCTGTTACCGCAGGAATGAGCATGGTGGGACTAAGGGCCACCAACTTCTCGAGCGGCCAGGGAATCGCCTACATGCACGAGTCGCTCTATCCTGCAGTCGGGAAGCGGTTGACCTATATCTTGAACGTGGCCTGCCGCGCCATGACGAAGCATTCTCTGAATGTTCACGCCGGGCATGACGATTACCACGCAGTTGACGATACTGGTTTCTTCCAACTCTTCGCCAAGGACCCGCAAGAGGCCGCAGATCTCAATCTGATCTCGCACCGCATCGCAGAGCTTTCCCTCAACCCTGGCATCTGCGCTCAGGACGGCTTTCTCACGAGTCATGTGATCCAATCGACCAGACTGCCGGAGCGCGCACTCGTCAAGGAGTTCCTCGGTGATCCCGCTGACATAATCGACTCACCCACTCCAGCACAACGAATGGTGTTCGGCGAGCGGCGACGACGCATTCCGGAAATGTTTGATCTCGACTACCCAGCCATGCTCGGCGTGGTACAGAATCAGGACAGTTATCTGCAGGGTGTTGCCGCCCAACGTCCGTTCTACTTCGATCACCTGACGGATATCGTCGACCGAGCCATGGCGGAATACGAAGCTCTGACGGGCAGACACTATGCCCGCGCCATTGGCTATCGCCTCGACGATGCTGAGTTCGTGATTGTTGGACAAGGTTCGGTGGTACCCAACGCAGAGGTCGTTTGCGACTATCTGCGAGATGAACGCAAGATCAAGGTCGGCGTATTGAACATCACAATGTTTCGGCCGTTTCCTGAAGATCTCGTCACACGAATGCTCCGAGGTAAGCAGGGAGTAACAGTTCTCGAGCGGGTCGACCAGCCGCTCGCAGCAGATGCTCCAATGCTTCGTGAGATTCGGGCCGTGATGATGAAGGCGTTGGAGAACTCGCTCTCGACAAACGGAAAAGCCTATCCATCAGTTGGCGCGTGCGCACCATCCGAAATGCCTGTCTTCTACTCTGGCTGCTTTGGCCTAGGGAGCCGTGACCTCCAACCCAACCAGCTAGTCGCGGCCGTCGAGAACATGATGGACGGTGGACGAAAGCGAAAACAGTTCTACCTCGGAATCGAGTTCGTGCGGCAAGGAACAGAACTCCCCAAGTTACGGATCTGGCAGGAACAGTTGCTCGACAGCTATCCCGACATTGCCGGACTGGCCTTACCTGCCGGCAAAGCCGTGAACTTGCTCCCACCCGACTCGACCTCGATTCGTATTCACTCCGTCGGCGGATGGGGTGCGATTACGATGGGAAAGAACTTGGCGATGACTGCCTCTGAACTATTGGGCCTCAACATCCAGGCGAACCCAAAGTACGGGTCGGAGAAAAAGGGACAGCCCACGACCTTTTATGCAACGCTCGCACAAGAACCGCTCAGGTTGAACTGTGAGTTGCACAACGTGAATGCCGTTCTCTCCCCCGATCCAAATGTTTTCCGACACTCTGACCCGCTCGCGGGACTGACCGATAACGGCATCTTCGTAATCCAAAACGACGTTGAACAAGAGGATTTTTGGAATGGGCTTTCAGGTCGCGTTCAGCAATCGATAGAGTCCAGACAGATCAAAGTTTTCGTGCTGGATGCCTTCACGATTGCGGCCGACGAGGCATCTGACGCGGCCCTGCGCTACAGGATGCAGGGAGCAGCATTCATGGGAGCGTTCTTCAAGATCTCTCCGTTGATCGAGCGAGAGGGCTTGGACGAAGCCGCGCTATTCTCGGGAATCCGAACACAACTATCAAAGAAGTTTGGGCATCTGGGCGAGAGAATCGTTGAGGATAACGTACGTGTGATCAGGCGGGGATATGATGAAGTGCGCGCGCTCGATTACGCCGACTTCACAGCCGAGGGCGACGAGCCTAGCTCACCTCCCATAATGCCTGCGATTCTCGATGGCTCAGACGTTCAGGACGGGATCGGAGATCCCGGAAGGTTTTGGGAGCAGGTATGCCATCTCTATCGAACGGGCACCGACGGAATCGCCGATCCGTTTGCAGCCATCAGCGCGATCCCGGCCGCAACCAGCACCATCCGCGACATGACCGATGTGCGGTTCGAAGTGCCCAAGTTCATTCCGGCGAACTGCACCGGATGCAGCCAGTGCTGGACCCAATGTCCCGATACGGCAATCCCCGGTGTTGTAAACACAGTAGAGGAAGTGATAGCGACGGCGATCAACACGATCTCAAATGGGGTGTCGTTCGACAGAGTCCGCCAGATCATACCTCACCTTGGGCGCGAGTCGCGACGCATCATGAAAGGAGTCCCTTTCACTACGTTCGCCGACGTTCTTTCAACAGCGTACAAAACGGTTGTAGACAAACTCAAGCTGAATCCCGAACGGCGCACGGCCTTGGACAGCGACTTCGCAGCCGTCTTCTCCGCAATCTCTGACTTTCCGCTCGCAAAGACGGCACCATTCTTTGATGTCCCGGAGAGCAAAGAAAAAGGCACGGGCGGACTCCTGTCGATCACCGTAAACCCTGAGACGTGCAAGGGCTGCAACATCTGCGTCGACGTATGCCCTGACGATGCGTTGATCACTGTGAAGCAGGACGAGGAGGTAGTCGAGCGGCTGCGTCACAACTGGAAGGTGTGGGAACACCTGCCGGATACCGACGACCGGTACATCAAGGTCGCCAGCATCGAAGAGGGGATCGGTGTTCTGCCTTCGTTACTCCTAAAGAAGCAAAACTATCGGTCAATGCTGGGCGGTGACGGAGCTTGTATGGGTTGCGGCGAGAAAACCGTCATCCATCTGGTACTGTCAGCGGTGAACGCGCTAATGCTGCCAAGGGTCAAGAATTATCTGGCGCGACTTGATGAACTGATCGATGCGCTCGACGCCAAAGCTCGGCAACTCCTGGCCTCAGATGCAGATCTCGAAACCGTAGGGCAGATCTCTTCGAACGGTGACATCGACATCCCGCTCACGGAGACGAAGCACAGATCGGTGGAGCGGATCACCGACATAATCCGCGATCTCAAGGATCTCCACTGGAGATATGCCGAAGGCCCGAGCGGCAAGGGTCGCGCGACGTGTGGCATCGCAAACGCGACTGGCTGCTCATCCGTTTGGGGTAGCACGTATCCATACAATCCCTATCCCGTCCCGTGGGTAAACCACCTGTTCCAGGATGCCCCGTCCATCGCCATCGGGATCTTCGAAGGACACATGCGAAAAATGGCCGACGGATTCGTGGCGGTTCGTCGTGCAGAGCTGGAACTGAGCGGTGAGTATGATCCTGAAACCCACGATCCTTTTCTCGGCAGGTTCGACTGGCGGCAGTTCACTGATGAAGAGTTCTCCATGTGCCCCCCCATTTTCGCCGTGGGAGGCGATGGTGCCATGCTGGACATCGGTTTTCAGAATCTGTCTCGTCTCTTGGCGTCCGGTAAACCAATCCGCGTGATCGTACTCGACACGCAGGTCTACTCGAACACCGGAGGCCAGGCGTGCACTAGCGGGTTCTTGGGACAAGTCTCTGACATGGCCGCGTATGGCACAGACCAACACGGCAAGGAAGAGACACGGAAGGAGTTGGCCTTGATCGCGATGGCGCACGGGAATGTCTTCGTGGTTCAATCGTCGCAGGCGGCCGCGTCGCATCTCATTGAGGGCGTGCTCAAGGGCCTGCAGGTCAGATCTCCGGCAGTATTCGCTCTTCACTGCCCTTGCCCGCCGGAGCACGGTCTGGCTGACGATGCAGCGACACGCGCTTCACGGCTGGCGCTCGAGAGTCGAGCGTTCCCGCTGCTCACCTACGATCCAAGCGCCGGACCGGCGATCGCCGACCAGCTATGTCTGGACGGTAACCCAATGATGGACGATCGGTGGCCGTCCTACGAGATGACCTACGTCGATGAGAACGGTGAGGATCAGAAAATGACACTGCCGATAACCATTGCCGACTGGGCCGCCACAGAGACGCGATTCCAAAAGCATTTTAGCAAGATCAAGGACCCAACCGAAGTCGATAACCTCGTGCCGTTCCACAACTACATGGATCTTCCCGCTGCCGAACGGGACGAGAGTACACCGTTCATATATGTGCTCCAAGAGGATCGTACTCTCAAACAACTGAGTGTAGCAGAAGAAATCGTGCGGCTCGCGGAGGATCGGTTACACATCTGGTCGCAGTTGCGCCAGATGGCTGGACTCGAGGTCGCACCGGTGGTACGACAAGAGATCCAATCGGAATTGCAGGGTGAATTTGCGCGCAGAGAAGAGGAGATCAGAGCCGAGTATGAAAGTAGACTTGCCGAGTTGAAGACAAGCTATCCACGAACCATCGCTCGGCGAATGGCCCAAGGATTGATGCGGGCCGGCAACGGCAAACAAACGCTTGCTGACCTGCTCGCCAAGGTTCAGGCGATGCCGGGTCTCGAGCCAATCGGCCCAGATCTTTCGACCGGTGGGTTGCCGGCGACCGCGACGGCTACTACACCCTCCGCCAGTGCCGCACCGACTCCAGTAGAGGTAGCGGAGCCTACGTCTGCGATAGCGCAGGAAGATGACGAGGAGGAAGACGATGAACTGGTCATGGGACCGTATGTCGACTCGATTCTGTGCACTACGTGTGACGAGTGCACTAGACTGAACGGCAAGTTATTCGCATATGATGACAAGAAGCAGGCCTATATCAAAGATCCTAATGCGGGCACGTTCAGGCAGCTTGTCATGGCGGCCGAAAAGTGTCCGGTGTTGATCATACATCCGGGAACACCGCTCAATCCGAATGAGCGGGACCTCGACAAGTGGATTAAGCGGGCCGAGCCATTCAACTGACTTTCCGCCACGGCATTCACCCACCGGACCTCAAGGCACTCACGGCCTCGGTAGCGATCCGGCGGTTGCCCTTCCCGGATGAGGTGATACTGCCTCTGCGTCAACACGCGGGAAAGCCCGCGAAGGTGATCGTAAAGGCGGGAGATCGGGTTGAGCGCGGTGACAAGATAGCCGATGCCGACGGTTTCATCTCCGCGCCGGTACACGCCTCGGCCAGCGGCACCGTAACCGATGTATGCCTGTGGCCGCATCCGGACGGATCGTTTGGTCCCGCCATCCGGATCCAGGTGGAAAGGTACTCTGCCCAGGTACCTCGGTCGCGTCTGATCCCCGACTGGAAGGATTTGTCACCTAAGCAAATCGTGCAGGCAGTTCAGAACGCCGGGGTAGTCGGGCTCGGCGGCGCCGCGTTCCCGACGCACGTCAAGCTGTCACCTCCGGAAGATGCTGCGATCGACGTACTGATCGTAAACGGATGCGAGTGCGAACCGTACTTGACTACGGACCATCGCTCAATGGTCGAGTATCCGGAAAGGGTCCAGCTGGGAATCCGAATCATGATGCGATGTCTCGGTGTCAGTCACGCCATCATCGGCATAGAGAAAAACAAACCCGATGCAATCGAGGCGGTTCAGTCCACATTGCCCGGTGACATCGACGTCACCGTTCACCCACTCACCGTCAAGTATCCTCAGGGCGCAGAGAAGATGTTGATCAATGCGCTCGTGGGTCATGAGGTTCCGTCCGGAAAGTTGCCGATAGACACGGGCGTCGTAGTTCAGAACGTTGCGTCGGTGGCGACCATCGCAGAGGTCTTCGAGACGGGCCTCCCCCTCATCGAGCGGATAGTCACGGTTACGGGAAAAGGAGTTCGCCACCCTGCAAACCTGATAGTCCCCGTCGGTACTAAGCTGGGCGACCTGCTGGACGCGTGCGGCGGTCTCACCGATGACGCGTTTGAGATCGTGTTCGGCGGTCCCATGATGGGCGCATCGCAGGCCAACCTCAATACACCGTTACTCAAGGGCACGACCGGAGTGGTAGTACTCACCGAGTCCGAGTGCAAACCGCAGAAGTCGTACCCCTGTATTCGATGCGGTCACTGTCTGGATTCTTGTCCCGTATTTCTCAACCCCCAACTGCTGGGAAGCTTGGCACTGGCCGAGCGTTACGATGAGATGGCCGAGAGTCATCTGATGGATTGTATGTTGTGCGGCTGCTGTTCCTACGCCTGTCCATCGAACATCCCGCTCAGTCAACTTTTTCAACTTGCAAAGGCTGCGTTGAGAAGGCGCCAGGCAGCTTGACGGGTTCGGGACTGCTGATAACGGCGTCACCTCACTTGAGGGCGCGGGACACGACACCCACAATCATGTGGTCGGTGGTTTGCAGTCTCGTTCCCGTCGTAGCTGTATCGCTCTACTACTTCGGCCCGAGTGCCGCGCTCGTGATTATCGCAAGCACCTTCGGTGCAGTTCTGACCGAACTGATCTTCGGGAAGGAAGGTGCGATCAGAGACGGCTCAGCTGCGATCACTGGTATCCTTCTCGGACTCACCTTGCCCGCAGGACTTCCGCTATGGATGGCGATCGTCGGAGGAGCCTTTGGGATCGGGCTCGGAAAGGTGGTGTTCGGCGGACTCGGACAGAACATCTTCAATCCGGCACTCCTCGGCAGGGCGTTTCTACAGGCGGCGTTCCCTGTCGCGATGACTACATGGCCGGCGAACGCCGTGCGTTGGTGGAGCCTACGCGGCGATAACCTCGCGTTCCCATTCATGAGCCCTGAGGTCGTCACCGCGATGACCGGCGCTACACCACTGGGCCAGCTGAAATTCGAGCAGCTCGGTACCGATTACACTCGGTTGATGCTCGGATCGACAGGGGGATCTCTAGGTGAGACGTCGGCGATCGTGATCGTAGCATGCGGCGCGTACCTAGTGCTGAGAGACCACATGAACTGGCGTATTCCCGTAAGCATATTGATAACCGTTGCTGCGTTGTCGGGAAGTTTGCATTCGATCGACCCAGCACGCTACCCGGGCATTCCGTTCATGCTCTTCTCCGGTGGACTCATGCTCGGCGCGGTCTATATGGCAACGGACATGGTCACCTCACCGATCAGCAATAAGGGATGTTGGATATTTGGAATCGGGATAGGAACGCTCGTCGTGATCATTCGGCTGTGGGGCGGGCTTGCAGAAGGCGTGATGTATTCGATACTCCTAATGAACGCACTCGTTCCGTTCATCAACCGCATAACGCAACCACAGGTCTTCGGCACCGGTAAGGTGGGGGTGCGACCGTGACCGACGCGCATGGAACTGCACCACCCGTCGAGCGCCACGTGCCGGCGTGGAAGTTACTCGCGACGCTTGGAGGCGCTGGTGCTCTTGCCGGCTTCTTGATCGTCTTCGTGTATGTGGGAACGCTGCCCGCGATTACCGCGCACAAGGCCGCGGTGTTGCAGCAGGCTATCCAAGAGGTACTCAAGGCGCCCGACCATTACGATACCATCTACGTGCAGAACGACGCGCTCGCGAGGCAGCTTCCCGACGGGATCGATCCAAACAAAGTCGAGCAGATCTATCTTGGATACGACGAGAATGGTCGGCAGGTCGGGTTCGCGATCGCCGCCGGCGAGCCAGGGTTCCAGGACATGGTACGAATCATCTTCGGATACGATCCAACTTCCCGAACACTGCTCGGCATGAAGGTCCTGGAGAGCAAGGAAACGCCAGGGCTGGGCGACAAGATAGAAAAAGATTCAACCTTTGTAATTCAGTTCGACGGTGCGGTACCGCCACTCGCGGGAGTAAAGATTGGACGGAACTCAGGGAGCGATAGTGAGATCGACATGATCACCGGAGCCACAATCTCGTCGCGAACAGTCATCAAGATCATCAACAATGCGCTGGAGCGACTCGGACCGATGATCGACGCGTACGACGGAGGATCGCGGTGAGAGAGACTACGGCGCAAGTCGACCTGCTGCGCGGTATCTGGCGAGAGAACCCCGTACTCATACAGATGCTGGGCCTCTGCCCTGCACTTGCTGTCACCAACACGGTGGCAAACAGCCTTGCTATGGGACTGGCAACGTTTTTTGTGCTCACAGGATCCAGCTTCTTGGTCTCCGTGTTCAAACGGTTCATTCCACACGAAGTTCGCATTTCTACATACATCCTCATAATCGCAACGTTCGTTACCGTAGCCGATATGACTCTAGAGGCCGTAGTACCCACCGTGCACAAAGCACTGGGAGCGTTCGTTGCACTGATAGTCGTGAATTGCATGATTCTCGGCAGACAGGAGGCGTTTGCATCGAAGCGCCCTGTGGGACGTGCACTGCTCGACGCAGTCGGTACCGGCTTCGGGTTCATCATCGCGCTTTTGCTCATGGGCACAGTACGTGAAGTACTGGGTACCGGCAGCTTCCTTGGGGTGAGTTTGTTCGGGCCGTCCTACGAACCGTGGGTCGTGATGATCTTGCCGCCGGGAGGATTTCTCACACTCGGATTCCTACTGCTTGGTCTGAGTTGGGTGCAACGGCGAAAGAGGGTCAAGCCCGCAGAACGCGAGTGGCCCGAGGGCGTCAGATCGGAGAGGGCGGCATGACGGACTCTTTACTCTGGATCCTCGTGTCTGCAATGGTTGTGAACAATTTCACTTTGACGTTGTTCTTAGGGCTCTGTCCCTTCATGGGAGTCTCGGCGCGCGTATCGACCGCGGTCAGGATGGGTGCCGCAAATATCTTCGTTCTGATAATTACGTCGATCTGCGCATGGTTCCTGAATACGTTCATTCTCCCGGCTGCACCATACCTCCGTCTCATTTCATTCATAGTCGTGATCGCATCGCTGGTGCAAATTGTCGAGATGGTGATCAAGAAATTGAGTCCCACGTTGTTCCGGCAATTAGGAATCTTTCTGCCGCTGATCACCACCAATTGTGCGATTCTCGGTCTTGCCATTTTCCAGACGAATCGCGGCTACGGATTTTTGCAGGGACTGTTCTTCGCCGTGGGCGCAGGGCTTGGCTTGACCTTGGCACTCGTGCTCATGGCATCGATCCGCGAAAACACCGAAATGGCCGACATCCCGGACATCGCCGAAGGTACAGCACTGGTACTGATAATCGCCGGAAGCCTGTCGATGGCGTTCATGGGCTTCGCCGGCTTGTTGAGTTCGACATGACCGCCGTCGTAGGTGTGATCGCTACGGCAGTACTGTTTGTCGCATTTGGGCTTTTACAGAGGGCGAGAGGCGCGTCAAGTGCATGCGATTCCTGTGCAAGCAAGGCCAAGGCGCCAACCGGCTGTTCCTGTCATGTCACACTGGAAGTAACGCACCGACGCTCATAACTATTCTTCCGTTCAAGTCCACGACCACCTCTGGCTGGCCTCGGCGCTGAGATAGGGATACCTTGGCGAGCCATATGAAAGAACAAATCGCCGTATCCACTAGCTTAGGATGAATAGTCACCTTCGCGTGCTCGGCCTGGAACCTGGAGCTTCTCGGGAGGCGATCAAGTCCGCCTATCGCGATCTCACGAAGGTCTGGCACCCGGATCGCTTCTCGCACGACGCCGAGTTGCAGCGGAAGGCCGGTGAGCAACTGCAGGCGATCAACGAAGCGTATGAGAAGCTGCGCTCCTACGAACCTGACCAGGAGCCCGGAGACAGCACAATTCCACTGCACGGTGCGGGTCCTCGTGTAATCCGACCGCGGCGCCGGATAATACCGCTGGACAGAGTATGGATTATCGTTACAGTGGCCGTTGTATTGATCGTGTTGCTACTCGTCGTGTCGGCTACATAGGAGGTATTGATGTTTCCGTATCCTCTAGGGGTGGTGACGTTGCTGCAGGGACTGTACTCGCTGTTCTGGATTGCCGTGCTGCTAGACGTGGCGTCGCCGGCCTTCAACATCCAACGGCTTCCCGAGTGGACCGGATTGGAGCTGGCCTTGGCAGTAACGGTTCTATTCGGGGCCGCATCGGTGATTGGTGTTGTAATGCACGCCGTGTCCCGCAGTGTGTTTCGGCACCAAAAGGATTTGTGGGAATTCAAGATACTGACGAGCACGACGGTGGGGCGGCGATTTTCGAAGGCCGGTGTACGTGACACCGGTGTCGGCGGACCGACTCTAGCGGAGATTCTCGATCGGGACGACAGCGATCGAGTTCGCAAGGCGGGTGAGTTCATGCACACACTCGACTATGTAGTGATGGCCCACGCACCTCAGGTTTTCCGTACGATACAAGTCTACCGGGACCAATACCGACTGGCCAGAGGGTTCGTGTTGCCATCGCTCGCTATCGCCCTGGTAATTCCGTTTTGGGAACCCGTTCGCCTCATTGCTGGAGCCCGACACGTTGGTCCGTTCTCGCTCATCGGTTTGCAGTTGCTCTTGATGGCCCTGCTCGTGGCGTGCGTGACCTTTCTCGCATTCCGCGAGCGCGCGTTCCGCTACGCAGCGGCGCGAGTCATGAGTTTCATTGCGCTCGAGGACAAGCGGAAGAGCTAGTCAGCCACTCAATGAAAAAACAAATCGTCGTATTCACGATCCACGGAATCGGCTCGCAGGAAGCCGGCTTCTCAGCGGGCCTCGTTGAACAACTGTGCAAACACCTCGGCAAGCTGCGATCACGCTTCCGATGGGAGGAGATCCACTGGGCGAACGTGATGAAAGTTCGTGAGGACACTCTCCTTGAATGCATGAAGGAGGTGAAACTGGATTGGATGTCGGCCCGCAACTTCGTGGTCAACGGGTTCGGAGACGCCCTGGCCTACCACCGTGACTTCGAGAAGGATAGCGCATACTCTATCGTACACCGGGTCATCAGTTCTGCCATCGAGAACTTCTGTTCCACGATCCCCGAGCGCAACACACCCGTGGTCGTGCTGGCCCACTCGCTCGGCTGTCACATCATGTCCAATTATCTTTGGGATACACAGCAACGCGGTTACAAAGGGCCGCTCGCCTCACTCCCCGGTTTGGTTGGATTCGTTACGTTTGGGTGTAACATACCGCTCTTCAGCCTGGCATTCCCCATCGCGCGACCGATACGGTTACCCAGCCCAAAGATTCGGAAATATGCGCTCAGAGCAGCCGCCAAGTGGCTCAACTTCTACGACCGCGACGACCTATTGGGATGGCCCTTGCGACCACTGTACGAAAAGAACTTATCCAAGCTGACGAAGGGTCAGAGGGATACTGTCTCACGCATGGTGGATTACGAAATCAATGTCGGCTCTTTGGCCACGAGTTGGAACCCCGCGACGCACAACGACTATTGGACCGATAGGGATATGACGCTCCCCATTGCACAGTACCTCAGGACACTAATAGACGCGCTGGATGAGTAGGGTTAACGTCTACGAGATCAGATTCTCCGATTATCCCGTCGGCGCGTAACTCGTAGTCCCCTCAAAAATCTCTAGTCCGCTGTCGTTACGGACCGACATTTTCGGTACGCGGCGGCTGCCCATTGAAGCGGCACCGTACTCTCCAGCCCGATTGATGGCTACGAATTTCTCACCCGGCACAAAGCTCGGATTCACGTTACGGTACTTGTGCACGATCATCTCGATCGCATCTTCGCACGCTTCCTGCGGAGACCGCCCTGCCCCCATCCGCATTACGATGAAGTACGATGCGCATGACTTGATAACGTCCTCTCCTCGTCCCGTTACCCCGGCGGCACCGACGTCGTTGTCGACGTAGAGTCCCGCCCCGATGATAGGTGAGTCACCGATCCGGCCATCGATCTTCCAGCTCAGACCGCTCGTGGTCGTGATACCGGCAACATCGCCGTTTGCATCCACAGCCAAAACGTTGGTGGTGCCGTAGTGAAAGTCGTCCGGTCCCTCGAGCATGCGACCCATTTCTTCACCCGACGGTTTTCTCAAATGATCCGGCGGTCCCCAGTCGTCCGTTGCGCTACGCCGCTCGCGCCAACGTAGCCAAATGTTCCGAGCCTTCTCGGTAAGAAGGTTTTCTTCCTTGAAGCCGAAAGATTTCGCGAATTCGAGCGCGCCCTTACCTACCAACATTACGTGGTCCGTACGTTCCATCACGAGTCGGGCTACCGATGCAGGCGTCTTGATGTTCTCGAGGGACGCCACCGAGCCGGCATTATAGGTCTTCCCGTCCATAATCGACGCGTCTAGTTGAACCACACCGTTCTCATTGGGCAGACCGCCATAACCGACGCTCGTGTCCTCTGGATCCACTTCGATTACGTTGGCCCCCTTCTCCACCGAGTCGAGGGCAGAGCCACCGGAGCCCAAGATCTCCCATGCCGCTCTCATGGCATTCTGCCCTGTTTGATTGGAGTGACTGGTGATTATGAGCGGGGTCGCCTTGGCCGACGGTCGGGGCCGTAGCAGGTCCTCCGGCCAGCGTCCGAAAACGAACGCACCGGCTCCCAATCCAATACTACGGCGAAAAAAATCTCGGCGATCTCCCTCAGGCTTTTGGCTGCTCATCACAGTACTCCTCAGTAGTGTTTCAGGCTCTCCACTTGGTTGATCAAGTGCACTTTCCAGAACTGATCTTACGAGATCGGGAACCCGAAGGCAAATGGGACCTTGTTTGGAACTAAGCACAACGAGGGGGGTTGCAGAGTTTCTGATGCGCACTAGCCGACTTGCCCGTTAGAGTGCACTTTGATTCGTCCTCAACCAACTCAACTCATGACCGATTCGACCACTTCAAGACGAGAATTCCTAGCGGCCAGCGGCGCCCTTGCCGCCGGCTGGCTCGGTACGGACCCGCACGCATTCATGCAGGCCATGGCAGCGGCCCGGGCTGCGGAGCAGGGCGAGCCGGTTCGCTACGATGTGCTGACCACCGATCAGGCGGCAGACATCGAGGCCATCGCCGCCCAGATCATACCAACCGATGATGACCTGCCGGGCGCAAAAGAGGCGCGAGCCGTGGTCTTTATCGACCGGGCGCTTGCCACTTTCCAGGCCGGCCAGAAGGATGCACTGCTCGACGGGTTGGGAGATCTCAACCAGAAAGTTGCACAGCGTTGGCCGGGCACCGCGCGGATCGCCGAATTATCCAGCGACCGCCAACTTGAAATTCTCCGAGAGATCCAGGACACACCGTTCTTTGGGCAGGTGAGGATTGGGGTAATCACGGGGACGTTTGCGCATCCGCAATGGGGTGGGAACTATGAGGGCGCAGGGTGGAAAATAATCGGATTTGAACCGCGCTTTGTGTGGCGGCCGCCCTTTGGCGCTTACGACGCCGAGGAGATGGGACGATGAGCAACGCAGAATTTCCGCAGGGCACAACGGTCGATTTTCTAATAGTAGGCTCGGGTGCAGCCGGCGGTGTGTTGGCCAAGGAGTTGTCAGTAGCCGGATTCACCGTGCTGGTGCTCGAGCAGGGGCCGCGACTCGAGGCAAAGGATTTCGAGCACGACGAGTTCAAGTATTTCTTTCAGAGCTGGCTCAACAACCGGCCCGACCTGCAACCGCAAATGTTCAAGGCCGGCCCCGATGCGAAGCCCGAACAGGGCACCGGCGGCGTGGTATACCATCGGCTGGTGGGCGGCGGCAGCGTCATGTTCACATCCAACTATTGGCGCTTCAAGCCAATCGACTTCAAGGAACGGAGCCTACTGGGCCCCATTTCAGGGACCGGGTTCGCTGACTGGCCGATCACGTACGAAGAACTGGAACCGTACTACACCAAGGCCGAGTGGGACTTGGGCGTTTCCGGTGAGCAGGGCCCGTTCGACCCGCCGCGATCGCGCGGGTACCCTACACCGCCACTCCCAGTCAAGAGTTCCGGAGTCCTGTTCGAGCGCGGCGCTCGCTCGCTTGGATTCCATCCGCAGGTTGCTCCGATGTGTATCATTTCCCAACCGTACAAGGGACGCTCTGCATGCCAACACTGTGGCTACTGCTCTGGGTTTGGTTGCGAGCACCGCGCCAAGTCGTCGACGCTGTTCACCACGATACCCGAAGCCGAAGCGACCGGTCGCTGCGAAGTGCGGTCCGGGAGTTACGTCCGCAAAATCGAGATCGACAAGGCCGGAAGGACTACAGGCGTGGTCTATTTCGATGCCGAGAGGGTAGAACATTTTCAACCGGCGCGAGCGGTGATCGTGAGCGCCAACGGATCGGAGACACCGCGCCTGCTGTTTATGTCCAAGAGCAACATGTTTCCCGACGGTCTCGCCAACTCCAGCGGCATCGTCGGCACGCATCTCATGTTCAACGGGAATGCGTCAACCACCGGCGTGTTCGAGCGGCCATTGAACGACTGGAAGAGCGTGATGGCGACGCGCATGATCTGGGACTTCTACGAAACCGATCCTAAGCGCGGTTTCTACGGCGGCGGCGGTGTCGACGCGCGCTACTGGGGGTACCCGCTACTCGTCGCCAACGGTGGCCTCCCGCCCGACGCGCCTACGTGGGGCGCCGAGTACAAGAGCATGCTACACCATCACTACTCACGCATGATGAACACCGACGTGCACAGCACTTCGTTGCCCGTCCCCACCAACCGCATCGAGCTTGATCCCGAACTCAGGGACGCGTGGGGATTACCGGCCCTGCGCGTTACGTATAAGGATCATCCCGACGACATCGCAACGATCAAGTTCTTCGTGGAGCGTGCGCTCGAGATCATGGAGGCCGCCGGCGCGTCACGGACCTGGGGGCCGACCAGCTTTGAGCAGCGGATTGGATACCACCTGCTCGGCACGTGCAGGATGGGCAACGATCCGAAGACCTCCGTGGTCGACAAGTATCATCGCACGCACGACGTGCCGAATCTTTTCCTGTGCGACGGAAGCAGTTTGGTAACAGGTGGCCGCGGACAACCCACCGAAACAATCCAAGCATTGGCGTATAGAGCAGCCGAGCACATCGCGGGATTCGCGCGGCGGGGTGAGATCTAGAAGTACAATGCCGTGGTCAGTCTACCGATCTGTTACGCCGACCTTGGCAGTAAGCGCTTCAAACCGCGAATCGGAGCGAAGCGTGGTATATGCAGGATCCACCGCGAGATAAATTAGTCCGGCGGAACGAGCTTCGAGTGCCTCGTCAAGCCATTTGAAAGCTTGATCGACTTCCCCGATGGCAGCGTACCCAGCGGCAACCACCTCAGCCCGAATATATCGTTCCTGCGATAGCTCCTCCAATTCATCGAGCGTCCGTCGCACTTCGTCTTCCTTGCCCATCGCCGCCAGCGCTCGTGCTGCGGAGGCGTTGAACGAAATCACACTACCCTCGATGATCTGTCCCTGCTGGTAAGACGCCAAGGCTTTCTCGGGGTCCCCTTGTAGCAAGTATGCATTACCCAGGTCGAGGTACGCTCTCGAATAACTTTGATCAAGTTCGAGCGTACGCTGTATGAGCTGGATACCCTCTTCATATTCGTGGTTAAACAACAACATGCGCGCAAGCCAACGGCTGTACCCAGCACACAGTGGATCATGAGCAAATGCTCGCCTCATGGCGGCGACCGCCTCAGTCGTACGACCCATCGCAGGAAGGAGCGTACCAAGAGCGAAGTGCGCTTCTCCATACGCCGGATCTAGTTCGATCACCCGAAGAACCTCAGCCTCTGCTGTCTCAAAATCCCAGTCGTACCAAGCAATGACCTTCCCAAGCGAAGTGCGAGCCTCGGCAAGTGAGTCGTCCAGAACCAGCGCCTCCTCTGCAGCTGATTTGGATCTGGGATAAGCTTCCCGCGGTGGGAGCCAATCGTCAGCCAAGTTCATCCAGGTATCGGAGATGCCGGCGTGCGCCCGAGCATATGTAGAGTCCTTCTCCAGGGCCTCGGCATACATGTCTAGGCTCCTACGCAGGTCAGACTCTGTAAACCTGTTGAAAAAGAAGCGACCTTTGAGGTACAGCGTGTACGCCTCAAGGTTCTCCGTCTCTGGCACTACGAGCGGCTTGCTCACGCCCACCAACTTCACTCGCAGAGCATCGACGATCGCATGCGAGATCTCGTCCTGGATTGCAAACACGTCTTCCAGTTGACGATCATATGTTTCCGACCAAAGGTGGTAGCCATCCTCCACGTCAATGAGCTGTGCTGTGATCCGAATCCGGTTTCCCGCCTTTCTCACGCTCCCTTCCAACACAGCCCCGGCACCGAGCTTCATTCCAATCTCGCGAACGTCCAGAAGCTTGCCCTTGTACGCAAACGATGACGTTCGAGAAGCCACCTTGAGCCCTTTGACCTTGACGAGCGCGTTGATGATCTCTTCAGTCATGCCATCACTGAAGTACTCGTTCTCGGGGTCAGCGCTCATGTTAGAGAAGGGCAACACAGCGATCGACTTATCTTCGGCACCGATCGATTGGGCTTGGCCGGCCGCAGGTTCGGCACTAGCTGACCTGAGCGCATTGGCAAACTCCGCGGCTGTGCCATACCGATCAACTGGATTCCGTGCGAGCGAACGAGCAACGGCCCTGTCGAGCGCATCCGGCACATCCCGGAGCGCCCGCAGGCGGGGCGCTGAATCGATTAGACGTCGCGCGATGACCGCCTGTACAGATGGGCCGGTGAAGGGTGGCTCGCCACCGAGCATTTCGTACACCACGCACCCCAGACTGTAGATGTCCGAGCGCCCATCGAGTTCCGTATCGCCAGTTGCCTGCTCAGGACTCATATAGGCTGGTGTACCCAACGCTGTACCAGCTTCAGTGATGCCACCAGCACTCGCGGTGCTAACCGCCTTCCCGATCCCGAAATCTGCAACCATTGCCCCAGCGTCGTGCATCAGGATGTTTTCGGGTTTGATGTCCCGATGGACCACATTGTTGCGGTGAGCATGATCCAGAGCAGAGGCAACACTCTCGGCGATCTTCAAAGCTTCATCCAACGGCAATTGGGGGGTGCTGTCGAGACGTTCTCTCAGGGATTCGCCTTCGATGTACGGCATCACATAGAACAACAATCCATCGACCTCACCCGAATCGTGCAGCGGCAGGATATGAGGGTGTGTTAGCCGCGCCGCTAGTTTTATCTCCCTCAGGAAACGTTCTGCGCCGATCTCGGATGCCAGTTCCGGTCGCATTACCTTGATGGCGATTTTGCGATCGTGCTTTGGATCGTGAGCCAGGTAGACGATCGCCATCCCGCCTTGCCCGAGTTCCCGCTCTACCTGATAGCGGTCACCAAAAGCAGTTTCAAGTTTGGAGAGCACGTGTGACATGGCCACATAAGATGACGTGGATGACGCTTGCGCGGGAGGGGTAAATCACATTCCGGGCGGCAGCTGACTCTATTTGAGATTCAGAAAAGAAACCCACCGCGCACGTACACGCCGGTCAGATCGTCTCCGTTGACCACTGCAACGCTCAGTGTGTGCTGCCGGTTGATGAAGGTCATCCATATGCCACCACCGTAGCCTGTGTGGAGGGTGTTCGGATCGTTGGGATCGTTGTGGTAGAATACGCGCCCACCATCAGCAACCCCAAACACACCGAACCGGCCGGGAACTAGGAGATCGTACTTCGCCAAGAAAAGGCGTAGCTCTGCGTTCCCATATACCGCCGCATCACCCGCAAAGCGTTGCTCACGGAAACCCCGAAGATTGTCGGCCCCGCCGAGGTATGCCGCCTCGTGAAACGGGAACGTGCCCCAGACCTTCTTACCGCCGGCCCTCAATGCTAGGGTGGGTTCCATCGGCATGCTGACACTGAGATAGGTTGATCCGGCACCGTGGACCTCACCGAACGCAGCTACGGCGTCCAATACTTCGGGATAGATCGAAGCACCGCCCTCGATGAAGACCCCACGCGTAGCATTCCCCGGTATGTCGCGCGTGTCCAGCTCCATCCTAAGTTGTCCGCCCAGTTGGCTGAACGAGCCGATACCGAAGGGAGGGCTTGTGGCGATGAAACTGTTGGAGTTCGCCTCGCGTTCTATGTTCGAAACCTTGAGAATCGGCCCGATGCCGACCTCGATCGGAGCATCGGGCGCAACGATCAACATCGGCGAGACCGCAAGCAGCAACTGCTCGACACGGAAGAACGAGCTAGGACCGGGCGCCTGTGTGCCATTGCCGAATCCGTGAAACCTCACGATGTCTATGCCCGAGAAAGCAATATCGAACTCAGCGTCCACCGATTTACTGATTCTCCGAATCCGAGAGTTGAAATTCAAGTGAGGAGCCTTGACTCCGGTGGCGTACGCCGCGCTTGCGCTGTGGCGCGCCGTATACGGTGTCTTGCGAAACCCAAAGCGTTCGAAGCTAGTGGACGCTCCTAACAGAAACCCGACATCCGGATCGAAGTAGATGAGCGGTGCCACAAGGTGCACCCCGCCCCAATCGAGAGCGTACTTGTGAGCCAGGTCCTTCGACGGCGGTCGCTCAAAAGACTTGGTGTCGACACGGGCACCCTTACCTCGCTCGAAAGAGTTGTTGCCACTGGCATCATAGAACCGCGTTCGTCTGGCCCCTATATCCGATCTGTTTGCCAAGACATCGTCACCCTCACCGCCGATCACACGGATCGTGACGCGCCCCCCTTCCCCACTGACCCTGACCCGGTCGTCCCCACCGCCGAGATAAAGACGAACTTCCTTTGTTTCGTCGGGGTGAAAGGTTCTGCGAAAGTACGGATCGCCCGTTGGTGGGTTTGACGGACCATCTCGCAACGCGATGCTCACTGCGACGTCTCCGTTGGCAAAATGCCGGATCTCTGCAATTTCATCCCGATCTGTCGCCAAAATATCGGTCCACTTGTTGATCATTCGATAGTAACGGTCGGCTGCTCGGTGGAGCGCATCGCGGCGCGCTTTGAGACTTCCCACAAGGAAGTCGCCCCGCAGCTCATAGTGCTCAGAGGGGAGGCGTCTGACCGCATCCTCAATCACGGAGTCGGTGATCTCGCGCTGGATCAAATTGGCTACGGAGTCCCAGATCGGTTTGTCCAGCTCGGCAAGCAGTGCCCTGTCTATTTCCCAACCATTGAAGGTAAGGCCTCCGATGTCGGGGTACTCGGGACCGAATCGAACCTGCTGCGGCCGAGTCGTCCGCATCAACCACATTACAAAACCATCGTAGTTCACAAAGGCCTGATCACGGTCAAGCGGAATCACTCTCCAGGTGCGACAGCCGTCGTCCTCGAACGCCGCCCACAGCCACTGACCTGCATGACGGTCCCGATCACCGACCAGTATGTCGAGCATGCGAGCCTTGAGATATTCCGGAGCGTTCACTCGGTCGCACGGTCCGTTCCGAAGGTGCTCGAAAAGTTTTTCAGAATCCACGAACAGATGCGATCCGGCGAATCCAGCAGCGCTGTCCGGCCCCGCAGCAGGAATCTCGAGCAACATTCCCACCATGCCGGCATAGACGTCGCTGTATTCCCCAAGACTGGCGTGGTCGGGCACAACCATTAGGCGATGGTTGGAATGCAGCAACCCGATCGCGTCCATGAGCGGATCCACCACTAGGCCGCCAAGTGGGAAGAGTGAGCTTATCTGATCTTGGACGATCCTTTCAGCGAACGTCCCACGCAATTCCGGTATCAGCCTACGAGAGGGGTCCTTGTCGAGAGACCGTAGGACGTAGCGTTTGTTGTCTTTCCCGCGAAGAATGAGCGCCACCGATTGGCCGAATCCGGACGTCGTTGTGGGCGTCAAGCCGCCAGCTTCAGCATCGAAATCGAGCACCGGTACCGTCAGCGGAACGGTCCAGAGGTCGCGGTATTCGCCTCCAAAGAGAAACTTGTGGAAGCCGCCCGACCGGTACCGCTCCCCTGGTACCAGCGGGTGAGTCACAGTCCCCGTTGGTGGAGGCGACTTGGCAATCTGAGCGTTCAGCTGCCCCAGTGTGGCAAACGTAGCTACCACCATTGTGCCAAAGACAATTTGTCGCATGGAGATTAGTTCCTGTGACAACATTGAGTGACACTCCTGGGGCTGTGCGGCAAATCCCACTTTGAGGTGATGGACCTTCCTATCATAAGGTAGAGCGCCACAGCTGACTAGTGTGGAGCACCCTCCTGACAACGAAACTCCGAGCTTGGCGAACCCGCGAGCTTGGTCGCTCCATATTAGCTTCCAAACGCGGGTGTCGCTGGAGGAACACAATCCACTGAACCACGTGTTGTAGTTAGATAGGAGACGAACCCTAGAGAGGGTGGCTTCGTTTGAGCAGTCCTGACCAGCAACCAAAACCTGCACGAAGCGCGCTGGAGAAATTCCTCGGCTTGTTCTCTGAGGTGCGCGCTGGTGAGGGCGCCATCGCCCTGATGCTAGCCCTAAACGTATTCTTGATCCTTACAGCCTACTACATCCTCAAGCCGGTTCGCGAGGCATTGATTCTGGCGCAAGGTTCGGCCGAACTGAAGAGCTACCTGTCGGCCGGACAGGTCGTACTCTTGGCGTTAGCGGTGCCGCTGTACGCCCGACTCGCAAAGCGGCTGCCAAGACGACAGCTGATAAATTGGGTCACCGCGTTCTTCGTCGGCTGCCTGGGGCTCTTCTACCTGCTGGCACAAGCAGGAGTTCCGCTGGGAATCGTCTTCTTCCTGTGGATCGGCATCTTCAATCTGATGATCGTGGCGCAGTTTTGGTCGTTCGCCAACGACATCTACACCAACGAACAGGGAGAACGCCTTTTCCCTCTCGTGGCGTTCGGTGCATCCTTGGGCGCAGTGCTCGGCGCCGTGATCGCCGGTCAATTGATCGAGCCTCTTGGCGTGTACCAGCTCATGTTGGTGGCCGCGGTGCTGCTCATTGTAGAGGTACAGATCACCGGGTTTGTGGATCGATGCGAGTGCGAGAAGGAGAGAGATCATTTAAAGGAAAGAGACCATCGAGAGGAAATGGAAAACTCCTCCACCCTACCATGTGTGAAGGAACGCAAGAATCCAGCACCGGAGACACCTGCCTCTGCCGAGAGTCGTGTGGGATCAGGGTCCTTCCAACTGTTGCTCAGGAATCGTTACCTACTTCTCATTGCTTTCATGTTGCTGCTGATCAACTGGGTGAATACCACTGGAGAGTATATCCTGGGAAGTGTAGTGGAAGATGCCGCACGCCAGGCTGTTGCCGATGGAACCGCGGGTGCGCTCTCAGTAGAACAGATCATTGGACGCTTCTATGCAAACTTCTTCGGCGTTGTGAATGTCGTCGGATTGCTCATTCAACTGTTCCTGGTCTCGCGCATCGTGAAGTACCTGGGCGTTCGTTTTGGCGTACTCATTCTCCCGATCCTCTCCCTCGTAGCATATTCGGTTCTGGCGTTCTACCCGGTCTTGGCGGCAATTCGGTGGGTTAAGACCGCAGAGAATTCTACAGACTATTCATTGAACAATACCGTCCGAAATATGTTGTTCCTCCCGACGACGCGGGCAGAAAAATACAGCGCCAAACAGGCGATCGACTCATTTTTCGTACGCGCAGGCGATGTCATGTCCGCGGCGTTGGTGTTCGTCGGCACGACGTACTTGGCGATGCGCGCGTCCGGCTTCGCGATATTCAATATTGGTTTGGTCATCCTGATGCTGCTCCTGGCCATAAACATCGGGAAGAGGTACCAGCAGAAGGCGAAAGAGAGTCGGGCTTAGAGACTTGGAAATGGTAGAACGCGTTCCGGATGCTGGAGAGGCGAATCTCTCGCACCGGACTGCGTATACCGCAGGGGCAATGTTGTTGATGAGCACATCTCTGGTGCTCACCAGGACCGCTCGGGACGCGCTGTACTTCCAGGGTGGCGGGCTACTCGATCTGCCAAGAGCCTACGTGGGTATCGCCGTCTTGTCGATCCCGATGGCGCTGGGTGTAATAGGGCTCATGCGAGCCATCGGCCCCCGTTTGTTGAGAATCGTCGCGCCACTCGCCCTGGCACTCGTCTTATCGGGTTTCTACAGTGTGGTGCGGCCGGGCGGTGGCTTGCTCATGACCGCGTTCTTCATGATCGTGCCACTCGCTTTCGGCGTGCTGTTCTCGTTGCAATGGTTGCTGGCAGCAGATCTCTTCGATCGCGTACCTGAAGAGAGTCGAGCAAAGCCATACGGAGTGATTGGCGGCGCAACAATTAGCGGCGGTATCATTGGTGGCATCCTTGCCCGAGCGCTTTCGGAGTTCGTCGCGCCCGCCGACTTGATCCTATTTGGCGCCGCATTCATAGTCGCCTCGGCAACTGTCACCCTGCTAGCCCAGCGCCGTTTCCCGCTGCACATGCAACCATCGCCTGTATCCCAAGACACGCCGCGACGCAGGCTTCGCGAGATTATCCTCGAGCCCTACATGTTGGGCCTCCTTGCGATCGCCGTAATGGGGGCGGTCACTGGTATCATCGTAGAGTTTCAATTCTATTTTGCCGCGGCAACAGCGGGAAACGACGCTAAGGAAAGCGCCGCACTGTTCGCTGATCTTTACACTGTACTCAACATTGCCGCCTTGGTCGTTCAGGTGCTGATCGTGCCAAAGTTGCAACGTCGCATCGGCGTCAGGGGAAGTCTTCTGATCCTACCGGCAGCACTTGTCGGGGGCGCAGCCATGCTTCTCGCTAGCCCATCGCTTCTATTGCGGTCGGGTGTGCGAGCAACGGAAGGAGGTCTTAAGTCGTCGGTCCATCGATCCAACTGGGAACAGACATTCGTGCCCATCTCGCGGGGAACCCGTAACATGGTCAAGCTTGTAATCGATGGAATTGGGGCACGGTTGGGTGAAGGCCTCGCCGCTGTTTTCGTGCTCATTTGGCTCAGCGGTGCTACAGCCGATCAGCTCGAGGGCCGAGGCACCTCAGGAATTACATCGTTTATGTTGGTGGCTGCGTTGCTGTGGCTGATTCTCGTGCGGCAATTGCAGCGCTCGACCGTTCAGGTCACCAAGCAACAGAGCATGCGACCTATCGTGGAACTGCCCGTGCCAGACACCTGAAGGATCGTTTCGACCCTCGGTGAGGATGTCCAGCGCGATGTGTGCACGCTCCCAGAGGTGTAACGGAGGATTTCGACTGCGTGCGGCGTGGAGGCCCGGTGTTCCCGAGCCCCCACACCATTCTTGCAATAGAGCGCTACATGCCTGAAGTCACTGAAAGATCCGGCCGAACCCGCAGCACGGAACTCTCGACCGACGTAAAGCTGCCGGAGAACTCCTCAAATATCTTGCCAGCTTCTTCCTGACCGTAGACTTCGGCGAGCAGTGCCGCCATGGGCTGGTCAGGATCTTCGAAGGCAGCCCAATTTTCGAAGAGTACTACCAGAGTTACGGCCGGTCCCGCACCACCGACAACCTGATTGACGAAAACATAGTGTACGGGATAGTCTTTCTTCACGATCGCATCGTGGATCTTGCCTATGGCCTCATTGAACTTCTGCCCTTGGTCAGGCTTCACTTGGTACGTGATGACCTGAATCAAGGTGATCGCAGCCAGGTCTTCCGGTAGTCGCACGTGCGCTGTATCGAGCGCCGTTATCGAGGAGGTCTCTGACTCCATAAGCGGACCTACGGTAGCCAGGAACTGGACGCTTCCTTTGGGGCCGAAGCCCGCGTCGTAGGCGTCGAAGTCAGCCCAGCCGTGGTCTGCCGAGCGAACCACAAAATCGCCCAGGTTGTCGCCCTGGATTACTTGGTAGGTAGTCCAACTCCACGGGTCGTTGTTCTGCATCCGCCATTCAACATGTTGCTTGAGAGCACTCTCGAACCCAACAGACATGCCCTGTTTAGGAGAAAAGGTGTAGAGCTGGGCAAGGTTGCTCGCCTGGGCCCAAGCGCTTTGACTCATGACGGCCAGCAGGAGCGCCACGAGAATGGTGGGTAATACCTTACGACTTGACATAGTGCCTCCATAGATGGGAATCGGACGGAGCCGGGACCGGCTAACGCAGTGACGGCGGCTCTGATAGCCAGCGAAGATATCCCCTAGTGGGCGCGGCGTCCAGGAGCGAGATTCGGCCGCCTGACCCCGATTTCAGACCGCCGACCCTTGCTCAAGCCCAAACTGACTTCGTGATGGCTAGTCCGGCTATCCGGCTACACCTAGCTACTTAACACAATGTGGCGCACCGACTTAAGCGATCACACCTAGCGCTCGACCAAGGAAGCGATTAGCTTTGTTCCCGTAGCACGAACCGCAAGCTGGTATCCTTCCGCTCACGTAGAACGGTCCCCGCTTAAGCATGGGCACCGGCGCGTTTTAGACTCGTCGTTCTTCATTCTTCAGGTTCAGACAAACAACCGCATCGCATTCCGGTGACACGGACGTCACCTGGTATGCCTGCGTACGCCTTATTGAAGGATGTAAAAGTAAAGATGTCATTTGATTCATTGGGCCTTGCGCCCGAACTTTTGAGGGCCGTCAAGGACCAGGGTTACACCAGTCCCACACCGATTCAGAAGCAAGCGATACCAGTTGGGCTCGCGGGCCGCGACTTGGTCGGCTCTGCACAGACCGGAACGGGCAAGACGGCCGCTTTTCTATTGCCTATCCTACAGCGCTTGAAATCCAGCCCGCGCGGCAAGTTACAAGCTCTCGTCCTTGTGCCGACTCGTGAACTGGCAGAGCAGGTGTTGAACAGCGCCAAGACGTACGGCCGCCACTGTAAGGTGAAATCGGCGGCCGTTTACGGTGGCGTCGGTATGGTCCCGCAGACACGCGCACTCCAAGGTGGCGTCGAAATCGTGATCGCAACGCCAGGACGATTCCTCGATCATATGGGTCGCGGACACGTGGACAGTTCTAAGCTCCAGGTGCTGGTGCTCGACGAGGCTGACCGCATGCTCGACATGGGATTCGCTCGTGACGTAAACCGAATACTCGATTCGTTGCCGGCCAAACGTCAGACACTGTTCTTTTCCGCGACTATTTCCGGAGACGTCGATCGTTTGGCGCGACGCGCCATGCAGGGACATGCCGCGGTCGAGATCGGGCGGCGCGCTGAGGCCGCCGAAGGTGTAAAGCACGTTCTCGTCGCAGTTGATAAGTCCGAGAAGCGCGGAGTCCTCGCCGAGAAGTTGAAGGAAGTACCGGAAGGCCGCGCACTGGTGTTCACACGCACCAAGTACGGAGCTGACAAGCTCACCCGCCATCTGCGTCGCGACGGAAGCAACGCCTCTGCGCTGCACGGCGGCAAGACCCAGAGTTCCCGCAACAAGGCACTCGAGCAGTTCAAGAATGGTAAGACTCGGATTCTAGTGGCGACAGACGTCGCCGCTCGTGGCATCGACGTCGACAACATCGCAATGGTAGTGAACTACGACGTACCGGCCGACCCGGAAATCTATATTCACCGAGTGGGTCGGACCGCACGCGCCGGGGCCGAGGGGATAGCCTTGACCCTTATGTCACCAGACGAGTGGTTACTGATGTTGGACATCGAAAAACTACTGGGCCAAACGCTGGTTCGTGAAACCGTACCGGGTTTCGAGCCGGCCGTGGAACCCATCCAGCCCAGTGAGCGCAAAGAAATCTCACGACCACAAGGTCCTTCGTTGAGATCGAGGAGAGGCGGAGGCAGCCGGAGGAGATAAGTCGGCTAGGCACTCAGCGAATAGATATGCGGCCTATTGCGCGAAAGCGCTTTAGGCCGTCTCTTTGCAAGCACAACATTCAATTCAAAACGATCTGACGGAGGGTTTCTCGATGGCTCGGCGATTTGCCTATTGTTTGTCCTTCTACATGATCGTGGCCACGGTCACCGCGTCCCAACTCGCAGCCCAGACCGACCGCCACGTCACCACCGCCAACTACCGCCTTGCCGGGCGGTTCGCACCCTACAGGATCAACGAACTCATATACAGCACGTCAGTGAGTCCGCGCTGGATCGAGGGAAGCCAGAAGTTTTGGTACGAGTGGGAGACCTCGAACGGCAAGTCCTACTATATCGTCGATCCCGTGCAAGGCACAAAGCGCCTTATCTTCGACAACGACCGGATCGCGGCGGAACTGACGAGGATCACCAAGGATCCGTGGGACGGGCAGCACCTGCCCATTAAGAAAATCAAGTTCATCGACGGGAACACACTGCAGTTCGAAGTGGAATCTTCACAGGATGAAGAAAAGACCGCCGAAGCGGACGTTGAAGAGGATGACGAAGAACAGCAGCAAGAAGAAGGAACGCCTGAGAAGAAGCAGGCAAAGAAACAAATGTTCCACTTCGAGTACGACGTGCAGACTCGCACGCTTCGCGAACTGGACGACTTCGAAGCACCGGACAACCACCCTTCGTGGGCAAGCGTATCGCCTGACGGCCAGACGGTAGTGTTTGCCAAGCATCACAACCTCTACATGATGAGTGCCGCAGCTTACGACACAATTCTCGATGCGCGGCGTGGCAAGGACGGCAAGGAAGCCGACAAAGCCGGAGAAAAAATCGAGGTCGAAGAAATCCAGCTCACCACCGACGGTGAAGAGCACTACAGCTACGCAACCGGCGGGCGCGGTGATACCGACAATGAGAAAGAGAAGAACAAGGATAAGCGCAAGCGAGCGAGTCGCATAACGTGGTCTAAAGACTCCCGCCGCTTCGCTCTGGTGCGATCGGACCAACGCAAGACAAAGGACCTGTGGGTTATCCATTCAACCGGGAACAAGCGGCCCGAACTCGAGAGCTACAGGTACGACATGCCCGGCGAGGAAAATGTCACGCAGTCGGAGCTACTAGCCTACGATCTCCAGAATCGGGAGATGACGACCATAAAAGCGGAGAGTTTCAAGGATCAGGATATCAGCATCCTCACCGCGCGTCAGTTTATTTATCCGGATAGCGATGAGCCGCGGCGATCTCTTTGGCTGGCAGACAACTCGGATCAGCTCTATTTCGTTCGTACGAGCCGCGATCGACACCGCGTCGACGTAGGCGTAGCGGACGCCACAACCGGCGAGGTTACTGTACTGATCGAGGAGCGACTCAACACCTACACTGAGACTCGGCGACTCGAATTGCTCGATTCGGGCGACATGATATGGTGGTCCGAACGTGACGGATGGGCTCACCTGTATCGCTTTGGGCCGGACGGTACGCTCAAGAACCGGCTCACGGAGGGACCGTTCTCGGTGCGAAGCGTGGTAAACGTAGATCAAGCACGTGGCACCGTCTATTTCTCGGCAGATGGGCGCGAACCCGGCGAGGATCCATACTACCAGCACATCTACCGCGTGAACGTGGACGGAGGGAGGCTCCAGCTGATCGACCCTGGCAACTTCGATCACAGGGTCAGGATGGGCGAGTCGACCCGGTTCTTTGTCGACAACTATTCGCGGGTCAACACCACACCTGCTTCGGCGTTATTCGATGCAACCGGCAGAAAGATCATGGACTTGGAGGAGGCAGACTTCTCCAAACTAATGGAGGCAGGATACCATTTTCCAGAGCCCTATACCGTGAAGGCCGCCGACCACATCACCGACCTTTATGGGGTGATCTACAAGCCGTTCGATTTTGATTCAACGAAAGTGTATCCGATCGTTGCGTACGTTTATCCGGGGCCACAGACAGAGGCAGTTTCCAAGTCCTTCTCGACCAACCGCTACGAGACGGCACTGGCGCAATTCGGTATGATCGTGATTACAGTGGGAAACCGCGGCGGCCACCCAGCGCGATCCAAGTGGTACCACAACTACGGCTACGGCAATCTCCGAGATTACGGGCTCGCAGATAAGAAGGCCGCTGTCGAACAACTCGCCGACCGCCACGACTTCGTCGATATCGAGCGCGTCGGCATTTACGGTCACTCGGGTGGTGGGTTCATGTCGACCGCCGCAATGCTCGTCTATCCCGACTTCTTCAAGGTCGCCGTGTCATCGTCAGGCAACCATACCAACGACGTCTACAACCGCTGGTGGTCGGAAACGCACCACGGCGTAGAAGAAGTAGTCGACGACTCCGGAAAGGTTTCTTTCAAGTACGACATCAAGAAGAACTCTGATCTAGCGAAAAACCTCAAGGGACATCTCCTGCTCACTACCGGAGATATCGACAACAATGTCCACCCTGCGAACACGTACCGTATGGCAGAGGCGCTCATCAAGGCGAACAAACGCTTTGATTTCTTCATGTTCCCGGGACAACGCCATGGCTACGGTGACATGAGGAACTACTGGTTCTGGCTGCGGGCGGAATATTTCGTCAAGCACCTACTCGGCGACATGCACTGGGATCCCGATATCGCGGAGCTTAACCTGATGAAGGAACAGACCAGGTAACGCCGGGTTAGTATGGACATCGTTCCGATTTCGAGCTAAATCACAGAGCCCTCTAACTCTTTGACTGTGAGGTTACCCATGCGTTCGATCCTGGTTGCCGCCGTCGCGGCACTGTGCACCGTTTCATCTGCCGTCGCCCAGGAGCACGATGCAGACCAAGCTATTGCCGATGGTGGAGTCCTGGCCGAAGGATGGCAGGCACGCCCCGACCGCGGCAGCCTAAAAAACCTCAACTTCCGTACGATGGGGAGTGGCTGGCACGTGACCGTGGGTCCGGCCGTCATTCTCTTCCGCGAAGGAGATGCCGCATCCGGCACCTATACGGCATCCGGGTCGTTCACCCAGACCAGCTCGCTCGGACACGCCCATGGCTACGGATTGATCATCGGCGGCAGCGATCTCATGGGAGCCGGCCAGCGGTATACCTACTTCCTCGTTCGCGGCGACGGCGTGTACCTGGTGAAGCAGCGCAACGGGACGGACCTGACGTTGCTGAGCGAGGGAAAGGGTGGGTGGGCGAAACACGATGCTATCGATGTCGAAGACGAGGACGGTAAAGCTACAAACGCGATGAGCATCCAGATAAAGACGAACGAAGTGGTGTTCTTGGTCAACGGCATCGAGGTGTTCCGCGCTCCCAAGTCCGGTATCGACACCGACGGGATCGTTGGGATGCGGATCAACCACAACTTGGATATACACATCGGGGCGTTCGCGCTTAAGCGCTAGGACTAAGGAGGAACTGCCGCGGATGATCGTTAGGGACGCGGGTCCGCTCCTCGGTCCGTGCAAGCTGCGTAAATCCGTATCCTAGTCAATGATCCGTGGCCGTATATCCCTAAGGAGTACATCCCGCCCATGACAAATCACTCGTACGACCACGATTTGGGACTCGACAGCAACATCACGCGCCGCGACTTCATCAACGTCTCGGCGGCGAGTGTTGGTGGCATGCTCGTGCTGCCGAAATCTCGGCACAGCCCGGCGAATCAAGGCGCTGAGTGGTACGGCTACGGCGGGGTGGGTGACTACGCGTCGTCGCACGGCAACACCCCCGACGTTCTCCGCGTGGCGCACTCGGTTCGCGATGGCGCGTTTGATGAGCCCGTCTCTGACGCGGTAGACACCGCAGAAGAATACGACCTCGTGATCGTGGGCGGCGGTTTCGCAGGGATGGCCGCGGCATTGCGCTTTCGACAAGAACGCCCGTCCGGCCGTTGTTTGATTCTCGAGAACCATCCGTTATTCGGCGGCGAAGCCAAGCGCAACGAATTCATGGTAGACGGCGAGCGGCTGATAGGACCCCAGGGATCCAACGATTTCATACCGGTGCCGGTTACCGGAGGCCCAGAGGATTACTTCACCTCACTGGGAATACCGCGCGAGTTCGCCTACCAGGAGTGGGACCAAAATCTTGGCGAGCTAGAGTTTCCCTTGGACAACTACGGCTTCATGCACTGGACAGCAGATCAGGCGACTGTAGGACATTTCTTCGACGGCAACGGTACGGGCACAAACGGATCATGGGCCGTCGACATATGGCGCAACGATCTCACAAACACTCCGTGGCCGGAATCGACGCGCAGGGAGTTACTGCGCGCCCGACGCACACTGGTCGAGACATACCGTAGGGATGACATTCCCCGCTGGCTCGATTCGATGACCTACAAGTCGTACTTGGAAGACGTCGCTGGTCTGCCACCCGAGGTTACCGCCTACATCGACCCGATACTTGCGGGCGCCATCGGGCTGGGCTGCGATGCTATTTCAGCCTATTGGGGACAACATTTTAGCCTACCTGGCTTCAGTGGCCCGCCGGATTATCCCGCAGTGCATTCGTTTCCGGGTGGCAACGGAGGAATAGCACGGTTCTTCGTCAAGAACTTAGTCCCCGATGCCATCGGTGGCACTCGGCAAATCGGCGACGTCATCACACAGCGGATCGCGTTCGACACGCTCGACCTGCCCGACAATCCGGTACGCATTCGCCTAGACTCCACCGTTGTACGCGTGGAGCATCGGGGCAAAGTTGCGCCTGCCGAGCGTGTGGTCGTTACATACGTCCGAAACGGCACGACGTATCGACTAGCGGCGCGGGCCGTCGTCATGGCATCGGGCGGCTGGATGAATCGCCGCGTTGTGCGAGACCTGCCGCCCGAACATCAGCGTGCCTACGGCACGTTCAGTCACTCGTCGGTGTTGGTCACCAACGTGGCGCTCACCAATTGGCGATTCCTGCACCGATTAGGAGTCACGGCCTGCATGTGGTCCGGCGGCTTCGGGTTCTCGTGCAACATTAGGCGACCGATGGTGATGGGCGACTATCGTCCTTCGCTACATCCCGACAGACCGATCGTAATGACCTTTTATGTGCCGCTATACTACCCCGGCCGGCCAGCGGTCGAGCAAGGTACGCGCGGGCGGACGGAACTGCTCCAAACATCGTTCCGGGAATACGAACGGCAGATACGCGAGCAGATGGTACGTTTGTTCGGCGCTCACGGTTTCGACCCTCGGACTGACATCGCGGGCATCATTCTCAATCGCTGGGGACACGCGTACGTGAACCCAGGCCCGGAGTTTCTGTTTCCGCAGGATGGATCAACGGCACCGCCGGATGTTATACGCCAACCCTTTGGGCGCATCGCGATCGGCCACTCCGAACTTCGCGGGCACCAAAATTGGACGGGTGCCACCGCCGAGGGTCGCCGGGCGGTAGAAGCACTGCTGGATACCGTCCTTTGACCTGTCTAGTAATCTCGGCTTCAGAAGTCCGCCAACTCTTGCCGATGCGGACGTGCATCGACCTGATGGACGAAGCACTCATGACCCTCGCGCGAGACAAGGCGATCAACCCATTGCGGCAGGGCATTCGGCTTCCCGACAACCTGGGAATTTTGGGACTCATGCCGGGTTACATGAGCGAACCCCAAACTTTCGGACTGAAAGTCGTGTCCGTGTTTCCGGGTAACCACGGCACCGCCTACGATTCACACCAAGGTGCGGTCATGCTGTTTGAGACCGAACACGGATCGCCTGTCGCGATACTGGACGCGAGCGAGATCACTGCAATTCGTACCGCGGCTGCCTCTGGAGCAGCAACACGCATACTAGCCCGTGACGACGCTGCCATCCTTGCGATCATCGGGTCGGGCGTGCAGGCGCGGACGCACCTTGAAGCAATGGTCGCTGTGCGCCCGATTCGCCAAGCCAAAGTCTACAGCCGGAGCGCCGCGCGCCGAGAACATTTGGCTGAAGAGGCTGCCGACGCGCTCGGTATCGCGGTTGATGCGGTAGACTCCGCACGCCACGCAGTACTAGACGCCGACATCGTCTGCACGACAACATCCTCCAATGACCCCGTTGTGATGGGCGACTGGCTCGCCGCTGGATGTCACGTGAACGCGGTCGGGTCGAGCGTGCGCCACACGCGAGAGTTGGACACCTCCGCCGTTCTCAAGTCCCGCCTCTTCGTCGACCGCGTGGAATCCACCGTCACCGAGGCCGGCGATTTTCTATTCCCAAAGAATGAGGGCGTGCTGGACGAAAGTCACATCGTGGGAGAGATCGGTGACATCCTGCTCGGGAAACTAAGCGGCCGCGAATCACCCAACGAGATCACACTCTTCAAATCATTGGGCCTGGCCGTCGAGGACTTGGCAGCTGCGCACTTCGTCTACAACCGGGCCGCAGAAACAGGTGCCGGTGTGTCGGTTGAACTTGGAGGACCCACGCTTGCGACCCCTTGAGCCCATTCCCCTAGATGACATCATCGCTGCGAAGGAACGGATCGCGGGTACCGCGTTACGTACGCCCCTCATTCGACTCAACGTCGACGCGCCCGCCCCAATCTATCTGAAGTTGGAGAACCTGCAGCCGGTCGGTTCGTTCAAGATTCGCGGCGCGGCCAATGTGTTGCTCAAGATGGACAAGGCTCAATTGCAGGACGGGGTATACACGGCGAGTGCGGGCAACATGGCGCAGGGATTGGCGTGGAACGCCAAGAAACTTGGGATACCCTGCCATGTCGTTGTCCCAGACCACGCCCCGCGGACCAAGCTCGACGCGATCGAACGACTCGGCGCTCGTATTATCAAGGTTCCGTTCGACGAGTGGTGGCAAGTCATTGTCACTCACAGTTATGCCGGGCTCGATGGGTTGTTCATTCACCCTGTTAGCAACCCCGACGTGATTGCGGGCAACGCGACCATCGGACTGGAGATCCTCGATGAGTTCACCAAAGTGGACAAAGTGCTCGTGCCCTACGGTGGCGGTGGCTTGAGCTGCGGAATCGCGTCGGCGTTTCGTGCTCTGCAGCCGAGTACGAAAGTGTATGCATGTGAAGTGGAAACGGCAGCACCGCTGGCTCGGTCACTCGCGCACGGAGAGCCCGTGGAGGCAGATTACAAACCGAGCTTCATCGACGGAATCGGGGGGAAGAGTGTGCTCGCAGAGATGTGGCCGCTCGCCAAGCAACTACTTGCGGGCTCACTGGTAACACCGGTCGACCGCGTGGCGGACGCTATAAGAACTTTGGTCGAACGAAACCACGTAGTGGCCGAAGGTGCCGGGGCCGCACCTGTTGCGGCGGCACTAGCCGGAGCAAAGGGAACCGGCACGGTGGTTTGTATCGTGTCGGGTGGAAACATCGACCCGCCCAAACTCGCGGCGATATTGCGGGGTGAGATTCCGGGATAACACGTAGGCCGAACCGACCTACGGCACCAGTTCAAACGCTGGTGCGTGCGCAGGCCTCACGATAGAGAAGTGGCGGCGGTCGGACGTAAGGATGGTCACCGCGCCCAGTCGTTCGGCAATTGCGACGACGGATGCATCGACGAAGCCAAGCGGAGTGTCACCGTAGATCTCCATCAAGTCCGCGGCCCGCCGGACGTCTGATTGGTCGAGCCCGATCCACTGGAGTTCACCCTCCCCGAACGAATGCACGAAGGCGGTTTCCGCGCGGGCTCCAATGCGACGCCCGAGGAGATAGGTGATCTCCGGCAGGGTCGTTACCGGTACGAGCACGTCCCGAGGTTTCGCAGTCCACCAAGAGGTGACCCGCTCGTGCCACGCGTCGCTTCGATCGACCAGCGCATACATGGCACCAGTATCTGCCACGACGGTCATTCGTCTGGATCGGCCCAGAGCAGCTCGTCGACTCTCTCCGACGTATCCCGAAATCCGCTTTCAAACGCGCCAGCTATTCTGGGCAGTCCCTGAGCGGCCGGCCGCACATCCAGGTAGGTGACAAGCGCTTCCCTGACTACGGAGGCGAAGCTCCGTCCCTCGCGGGCGGCGAGTCGTTGGGCCCTGGTCAGGAGCGGCTCGTCCAGAAAGATCGTAGTCCGTTTCATGACATACATATTACGTCATATGTAATATATATGCAATAGCTTTGGCTGACATTAACGCGGGAGTAAATGTCGTTATGGCTAGCCGCATATCCAGGAGCCGGGGGCCCGCACCTACTGCGGGGAAATGGGGTAATGGACCACTAATGGTGGTAACAGAACACTATTTATTACCCCGTTTCTGTTACGTCATTACGCTTTTCCTTGGGCTATCCGTTACCACGAAAAGGCGAGGTCTCCCGCCCTGGTGCCGACGGATATAGAGTCGCACATTGGGAGCGACGTTGCCGTCATGCCGGCGTTTGCGTGAAACAAACTCCAGAGAGGGATCTTCGATGGTAAAAATAGAGAAGGAAGACGTGAACCCCGTGTGTCCCTTTTGCGAACGGACGCTCGATAAACTGACCGAGGTAAAGCGCGGGTGGTTCGCCATAAACCGCGTATTCTGTTGCCCTCACTGCCGTAAGATCGTCGGCATCAGTGCCGGAAGGCAGTAACAGGTAATCCGATGTTACCCCTGACCCTGGAGCGCCTCAAAGGAGAGACGGGAACATGGGGAGGCGATGAAGGGATCTTCCGGCGACTTGGCAGCCACCCGGAGCCCGCTCATTATATACATATGAAACGTACGACTCTTATGCTCGATGAGCAGTTACTCAAGGAGGCGCGCAGGCTGGGCGAAGAGCGCACGTATTCCGCCACTGTGAATCGCGCCTTGGCCGATTTCGTGCGCCGCATCCGGGCTGTGGGAGGGCGACCTGCCCGAGATGCGCGGCGATCGAGCCCGTGGTTCTCGAGGCGAATTTAGCCCCTAGAACAGAAACCCACGCCTGACGTTAGGGGATCCAGGGGCGACTCCACGGAGCCGCCCCTGTGTTGTGAGTTATTGAGTAGCAGGTGTAGGCTGGTAGCTCATATCCGGCACATAGGCCAGGTGCGAACAACTCACGCCGGTCACAGTGGGCAAAAAGTCGGCGAGCAGTTTACCCCAAGCGTCGCCCATTCCTTTCTGTTCCACCAACCGCTCGACATCGTTTCGTCCGAAGAAATATTCCTTCGAGTCGTAAATCGTTACGCCAACATGAGCGGCCGGCGAACCGAACCGAAAACGATGGCCGATATGTCCGTAGGGATAGCCGAGCTTAGTGAGAATTCCTATGTAATCCTTATACAAGGCGTCCCATTTTTCGTCCATGCCGGATGCTAAGGAGTATTCGCAAACCTCCGCAAAGCCGGGCTGTTCCGGGATCTTATCCAAGCCATACGACCATTCCGGTACGACCTGAACGATTTCCGATCCCAGATTCTCCGTGGGAATGTCCGTCAGCTCTGCGAACGCCGCTGCAAGCGTCGCTTGGCCAGGCGTTCCCTCGAACTGCTTCATCCACCGCTCATCGCCACCGTCGAGGGCGGCCATATTCTTCTCGGTGCCGACGATATGATAGACGAATTCGTCGGTCCAGACGCCCCATCCGAAGTCGGGGCCCAGCTTCGCCTGTTCAGCCGCCTCGACGATCTTGTGGACGGCGGCCGAAAATCGCTCCGCGTCCTTGGGAATAACCCGTATGGAGGTCACAACTACAAGTTCGCTCTCTGAATAGTCGTCCTGGGCCACCAGATAGCTGGGGACGGCTAGAACAAGCATGAGCGCGAACGCGAGGATCGGTTTCTTCATATTTCTCTCCAGTGAGGATGGTGGACACGACGCCACTGAAATGCCACGGCGGTGGCCTGAGGACGGCCTCGCGTCCCGAGGGAATGCCTCGGAAAACGGGAGAGCGTGCTGAGAGTGACGGCGCGATGCTGCATGAGGTCCATGGGCGGTAGGCCGCCCACCTTGGTCGAATCGCAATAAGGATACATCTAGGTACGGCAGCATGCCAGGAGCCCGCCCTCGGACTCTTGCCTCGGGCTTCAAATAAACCGATTCTCCAGTCGACCCATCTCCAAGAGAGAAACATGAAACCCGGTCCCGGGAGGGGTCACATGAAGGTCTTCCTCAAATTCTTCAAGACTGTTCTTGGTTGGACGGCCATCCTACTCGCATTGCTGTCCGGCATCACCCTCGTCACCGGAGGCGGGGTCGCCGGCGTCTTGGGCAACGTACCATTCTGGGGTGGGCTCGCCTTTGTCCTAAGCGCGTTTCCTGCAGGGATCTCCGTGGTCGACAACGTCTTCCCACGAAGTGGGGGAATCGATTTCCGAACGTCCGGTGTTGCCGCTGCCGCCATGTTGACTCTGGCGCTGCTGACGTTTGTGCTCGTAGCGTACGTGGGTCCCGCGGCGGCCGGCGGCAGCGAATTGGGCGAACCGAACGCTATGAGTCTCGGCAATCTCAAGGCGGAGGCGCGAACAGCCGCTCTCGCCATGGAGCGTCGGGTTGGGCTGGACGGGCTCTCGCTCGACTGGAAGGAAACGAACATATTGGTTTGGCACTACACTAGACGACTTGCCGCCGTGGTACAACCCCTGCTGTTTGGGACAATCGGACTGCTGCTAGGGTTTTGGGCGCGCCGCATCGGCAAACGTGAGCTTGTGCATCTCATGTATTGGGCGATGGGCCTGTTCCTGGTCGTCTCGACATACTTGGCGGGCGAAAACAGTTTCGAACTTGTTGTACTACAGGCAGCGGGACCGGTATTTTTTGCCGGTATGTTCGTATTGATCATTCCACCTGTGCTGGTGCTCGGCCTCGCTATCCCGACTGCCGTCCTGCTATGGACCGGTGAAAGTAAGGTGTCGACGGCGTGAGTTTCGAGCACGATCTAGATGTCGCGCGGTTCCGAGCGGGCGACCACTCGGTCTTCAGGACAATCGTTCAGCAATACTCTCCTCGTTTGTTAGCGGTTGTACGCTCCTTCGTCGATGACGAAGACGAGGCACACGATCTACTGCAAGATATTTGGCATCGCGCCTACAACAAACGGCGCACGTTTGCCGCAACAGGGACCATGTTGGGCTGGCTGCTCGCGATTGCACGCACCGTCGGCTTGGCAAATGTAGCGCGCCACAAGTCGCGAGCCCGGTTCGATCCGGACCCTTCGCTCCATATGGGAAGTTCCGGTCCCGATCCGTCACGCCTGGCCGAACAGCATGAACTAGCGCGCTCGATGCGTCGAGCGTTGCTCGATCTGCCCGACCGAGAGCGGGACGTCGTAATACTCAGAATGCTCGAGCAGCGGACCACGCGCGAGTGCGCTGCGCTGCTCGGCTGCGCTGAGGGCACGGTCAAAGCTTCACTACACAGCGCGCTCAAGAAACTGCGCGCGCCACTGGAGGTATGGGTACAATGAATCGTTGTCTTGATCTCGACCGGCTGGTATCCATCGGATCTGCAGTCGACTGGCAGGTGGACGAGTTGCTCGATCACCTCCATGACTGTACCAGTTGTCGCGAAGAACTCGGCAGGCTTCAATCGGTGCATGGTGCGCTCAGCGCCGAAGAGGCGCCGCGACCAGAGCTGGTGGACGACGTCATGGCGGATCTCGTCACAATTGATGCTCGCCGCGGTTCGATGCGGCGCGTCTTATCCCTGTCGGTCACGCCGTTGCTCGCAGGACTGACCGCGTTCTTCGCGATCGCGATGGCGGCGACGGCGACATCCCCCGTTGGCCTGGGGCCGGTCGTGGTTGGAGCACTCACCGTGGCGATCGGAGCTGGGTGGTGGAATGGAAGGGAGCGGGTGAGTTCGGCGGTATGACTTGGGTGGAGAAAAGGGGGGCAGCGACGGCGCGAAGGCCTGAACGGATGCATTGGTCCCGGCCTAAAGGCCGCGCTCGGCCAAGAAAAGCGTCTTGAAAGACGCACCCTACTTCGGTGGAATCAGCTCCATGAGCCAAATATCACTCTCGCGCCGTCCAACCGTGAAAAAGAAACGCTTGCCGTCGGTCGTGAACTCCGGTCGATTGGACGGCCGCGTAGGATCATCGAACCGAACTAGCAATCGCGGAGTACCGCCGACCACGGGAACGGCCCAGAAACTAGCCGACCCGTCCGAGCCTACACCCTTGTAATAGACTGTTTGCCCATCGGACGACCATTCGGGGAAGATTGGCACAGGGTCCCCCACTGCGGCAGCACCCCCAGCCAACGTGCGAGGATCACCACCCTCAGGCAAAACGACTCGAAGTGTTGCTCCGCTGACATACGCGATCCAGCGCCCGTCGGGCGACCATCGTGGCTCATGGCCTTCGTCGGACGTAAGTTGCCGTGGTTCGCCCCAACTCGACGAACGGTCCTCGCGCGAGATGAGGTATAGCTCCTGCGAACCAGTCTTGTCGGCGTAGAAAACCAAACTGTTACCATCGGGAGACCAATCTGGATAGCGCTCTTGCGCCGGATCGTCGGTCACTCGTTGCAATGAGCTACCGTCCGCACTCATTAGATGGAGGTCTCTGGTACCCTGCCGGAATGAGTAGAACGCGATTTCCTGACCGTCCGGCGACCACGAGGGAATAAAGTCATCTGCCGGGTGAGTCGTGAGCTGCTCGGGCTCTCCATCCGGAAGTTGAACCCGATAGATGTCTTGATTCCCACTGCGATTCGAATCGAACACCAACCATCGACCATCGGGTGAGACCCCGATACCCTCGACCGACTGGCTGCCGAACGTCACCGGCTGCGCCTCCGCACTCGAAATCGTACCTCGAGCGGGAATGTCAATCGCCCATATGTTCGCTTCGTTTCTGAATACCGAGTATGCCAGAGTCGTGGCGTCCCCGGAGAGGCTCATCGTCAGGACATTCAGACCTGTCGTCAGCCGGAGGGGCTGCCCGGCGCGCTCGCCCGAGCGAGTGATACCAAGTTGGTACATGTCCCGCGTTCCACCCTTATCCGACACGTACAACAGCTGGTTGTCGCCGGGGAGCCAGACCGGACTCACGTAAAGATACGGTTCAGCGCTGAGATCTGTATGGAGTTCACCTTCGATAGTGAAGATCCTAAGAGTACTCGGTGCGATGTTCCCTAGCTCTGTGGACCCGAACACATAAGCCGAGTTGCCGGACACATATCCGATGCGTGATCCGTCGCGTGACCACTGAAACGAATGTGGCTCAAAATCGTTCGCAATTCTTCTCGGATCGCCCCGGTCTGCTGGCTGAACATAGATATTGCTGTCCACCGCATAAATGACCTCCCGTCCGTCGGGCGACCAGGCCGGACTGAAACCACGCTGCGCGATACGTTTGGGCGTGCCTCCAAGCGGCGCCGGAACCACATAGATTCCGCCCGGGGACGCCTGGAACAGAATCTGCGTTCCGTCGGGCGACCATTGGGGCCAACGATGGTCGCCGGGTAATCCGCCCGTCAGGTCAGCCGCCCGCGTTCCAGCTACCTGTTGAACTTGGATGTGCATACGCCCTGCCGGACCCGCCGCGTAGGCCACCATCCTTCCATCGGGAGAGATCGCCGGGTCTAGCTCGAGGCCGGGCGCGCTCGTCAGCTTTGTCTGAGCACCCACAGCGACAATGTTAGGTTCGCGCTTCATGAACAATACGCCCGCGGTCCCTATCGCCAGCACGACGATCGCAACCATGACCGCCACAGTCGTCGTCGGTCGCCCAGTGACACGATGGGCGACCTGGATGGGCACAGTATCGGTGGGCGTTAACCCTCCACTCGGTGTGGCCAACGCCTCTAGTTGTGGCAACAACTCCTCCGCACTCTGCCACCTATCGGCGGGCTTTTTCTCCAAACACCGCATTACGAGCTGCGCGAGCACCGGTGGCACGGTCTCGCGGTGTTTCGTTACCGGTTCCGGAGGTTCGGTGACGTGCGCCGACAACACTGCCTGAGGCGTGGTGCCCATGAAAGGCGGGCGACCGGTGAGCAGCTCATAGGCCAAAGCACCAACGGCATAGATGTCGGCTCTGTGGTCGATGTGCGGATTGGCAGCGGCCTGCTCGGGAGACATGTATGCGGGCGTGCCGAGTGCCACCCCCGCCGTCGTGAGCTGCTGTCGGCCCGTGGCTTCTGTGACAGCTTTGGCCACGCCGAAGTCAGTCACCAAAGCGTGCCTGCCCGATAACATGACGTTGTCCGGCTTGATGTCCCTGTGAACCACACCGTGCTTGTGCGCGTGGGCCAGCGCATCCACCACATCTCTCAGGAACCGCACAGCCTCCATGACGGGTAGCTCACCTTCCTTCGCCAGCTTCTCCCGCAGCGACTCGCCTTCCTCATAGGGCATCACGTAGTATAGGAAACCGTCGGCCTCGCCCGAGTCGTAGAGGGGCAAGATGTGGGGATGATGCAGCCCGGCGGCGACCTCGATCTCGCGGAGAAATCGCTCGGAGCCGAGTGTCGCTGCCAAATCGGGCCGCAGGACCTTAACCGCTACCTTGCGATGGTGCTTCAGGTCCTCGGCGAGATACACTATAGCCATCCCACCAGCGCCGAGTTCGGAGCCGATAACGTAGCGATCCTCGAGGGCTTTGCTGAGACGTTCGAAGAAGTCGGACATACGACGCAAAGATATGGAGCGGTGGCGGTCTTGGCGAGAGGAAGAACGCTGTCACCTGTGTCGTGGTCCCGGCCTAGAGGCCGCGCTCTGCCCATACTTTGTGACATAAGGCACGGCAGCATCACGCAATCTGACGCATCCTTTAGGGTGTTACATCTTGGAGGATGCGACAATGTCACCAGCACAGTGGGCGCGTTTGAGCGAAGATGTAGACTGCGGATTGCGCCGTGGGGCGTGGTACCCGGCGGTAGCGCAGGAAGAGTCGAGTGTTCTGATCGAGGTGGGAGGAAGACAACGCTCGTTCTCCCGTACCATCTTCGAGATAGTCGCTACCGCACCCAGCCGCTGGACCATCGTTTCACATGCCGGTAACGAGAACCTCATACCCGCACGCTGGAACGAGGGCTACGCGGTGTGTCCCTGTTGCCGCACACGGCAGCTGCTCCTCGGCCATCCAGCAGCGATGCAATGCGAACGGTGCGAAGACCGGTTTGAGATCTCCTGGAATGAGGGGTATCTAGCCACTAACTAGGATCTGTGCGCTGTAGACCACCGTGTGACCGGGCAAAAAAGGCGGCAGAGAGCGGCACCTACCGCTCTTTCCTACCGCCTTTCTCTTACCGCCTTGTTATTCCGCCCTGTTTCTACCGCCCTTCTTCTACCGCCTAATCCCCGCCGATACTCCTTGCGGACCCAGGTTCCGCCACTGCGGATTGGGTAGCGCACGCTGACGCGGCCACACTTCGTCGAGTGAATCGCCCTCATAAAGCCGGCCGTTTTTCATTACGTACCGGATACTCACCGTGTTCCGTAGGTCCGCGAGCGGATCATCATCGAGTACCAAGATGTCGGCCAGCTTCCCAGCCTCCACCGTACCGAGGTCATCACCGAACCCGATCGCTTCGGCGCCGTAGATTGTAGCTGCCCGGAGAATGTCGTGGTTGGACGCTCCACCTGAGCCCATTGCCCACATTTCCCAGTGGTAGCCCAGCCCCTGGAACTGGCCGTGGCTGCCTACCCCGACGCGCGCGCTGTCGGTCAGCAACTTGTTCACGAACTCGGCGTGCTTCGGGAACACATATTCCTCGTCGAGGAACCACCCGGCTCGACCCGGACTTCCACCTGCACCGGCACCGCGTCGCCGTGTCCGCGCGTCAACGCTCTCGTGCGGCGCGAACCGCCGCAGCTTGGCGTTGTCGTGCGGGTTCTCCTTCGTGTAGAAATAATTCTCGCCGAACGGTCCACCGTACGAAACGAGCAGTGTCGGGCTGTTGGTGGTTTGCGATGCCTTAAACAACTCGACCACGTCGTGGAAGATCGGCGCGATTGGTAACGCGTGCTCGACTCCCGAATAGCCATCGATGACGTGCGTGAGATCCAGCTTGAAATCGAGCCCGCCCTCTGTCGTCGGCATCAACTCCAGTTCCTTCGCAGCCTGAATGATCCACTGCCGCTTTTGCCGGTTACCTGACATGTACATCTTGAGCGTCTTGGTATCGTAGTATTGGCTGTAACGTCTGAGGACCGTCTTGGCTTGCTTCGCGTTGCTGATGTTGTCATTGATGAACACGCCGGGCCCCGTCGAATAGATCCGCGGGCCCATCATCCCACCGGTCTCGACCCGATCCATATAGCTCAACACATCCGTAGAACCGGTCTGCGGGTCGCGCGTCGTTGTGACACCATACGCCAGTGTAGTGAGATACTGCCAGGCCTGCTTGACGTGAATTTCCGGAACGAGCCATTGCGGGTGGTAATGGGTATCCACGAACCCAGGGATGACCGTCTTGCCCGAGACATCGATCACCGTAGCACCCTCGGGTATCTCCACCGAGTCCCGCGCGCCGACCGCGACGATCCTATTGTCCGTCACCACTACGTCGGCGTTTTCTATGATCTCGTGATCGTTCATTGTGAGCACACGCCCGCCACGTAACACCGCACTGCCCTGCGGCCTGTCACTTGGCAGCTTTACCTCGACGCGCTCTTCTTGCGGCTTGTAGAGCGCGGTGTCGGCAGTGGCACTGTCGAGTCCGGCCCTGACAGAGTCGGCATGTTGCGTGATCGCCTGTGCTCTGGCTCGTGCCTCTTCGGCAGCTTTTAGCAACGAATCTGCCTTGACCTGCACGGAGTCCGCGATCAGACCATTGAGCTTCGTGTCCAACGAGTCCGGCACTTCGGTATCGGCCTTCTTCAGACTGTCGACTATTGTGCGCGTCGCCTTCAGACTGTCGATGATCCCCCTGACTATCAACGCCTGCCCCACCTTGTCGCGGGCGTCCTGCACGGTGCTGTCCTCCAGCGCCTCGATCCTGCTAAGGTCATAGGTGAACAGCGCGTTCCCGATTGCCCAATAGACACGGTTACCGTCCGCGCTCCACGAGGGGAACTCGCCTCCCACGTCGGTCAGCTTTCGCACCTGCACCGCCGCGCCGTTCGGGCTAGCCACCGACACCGACGGCACCGGGCCTCCCACCTCGGGTATATCGATCGTGTAGATGTGGCTCCCCACCTGCGCCACTGCACGACCACCTGTGGGGGAAATCATTACGAGTCCTGCCGGTGGCGGCTGTCGACCGCCTTCCAGCACCTCGTCATTCTCCGAACCCAGCTCTTCCTTGAAGGTCGGGAAAACACGTCGTGGGAGTTGTTCCCACTCAGTAGGGTGCATTGAGCCGATTCCCCCCGACGGTAACCGTCCCCGGACTTTGAGGTGCTGCTTCACATCTGTCCCGTCCCACCTAAACGACACCAGACCCTCTCTGGGACTGTACGCGTAGATTCGGTCGGGCTCGTTCGTATTGAAGTGTGCGACGTCGCGGCTTCCGGTGGGCGCTATGAGCGTGACGTTACCGCCCGCGGCGGGGACCCAAACGAACTCGCCGCCCAGCGGACCGAAGAAAACATCCGGCGCCTTCTTTAGCTCACGGGCCGCACCTCTGGTAGCGACGATGCGCTGCCCGTCGGGCGACCAGGCGAGATTGTAGTACAGCGCTGCCGTATTCGAGAGACGTTGAGACTGTCCGGAACCGTCGGAGCGCACCTTGGCGATGTAACCGCCCGCGCTGTCATCCCAGGTCACGAACGCAAGCCAGTTGCCGTCAGGCGACCAGACAGGATGGTATTCGCCCTCTTCTGAGTCCGTCAATCGGCGAGCGTCGCCGTTGGTCATGTCCTTGATCCAGATGCGGTCGAACGCGGTGAACGCAATGCTGTTCCCGTCAGGGGATGCGACCGGATTGCGGATCTGTCGTGCGGTGATCATCGCCGACGTGTCGATCTTGTAGCTGAACTTGACCTCTGGTCCGATGTCCAAGTTCACGTCCACATCGAGTGGGATGTTCGCCGCCTCACCGCCATCCATTGGCACGCGCCAGATCTTGCCGCCATACGAGACGACGACCGCACGGGAATCTGGAGTGAAGCTGTAACCTGGTAAAACATCGAGCGGTGCACGCGATTCCATCTCGTCGCGTTGAACGGGATACGCGAGCCAGTCCTCTGCACCGGTCTCCAGGTTGCGCTTCCTCAAGCCGGTCTCGGTGTTCTCGCGGGTTCCGTAGACGAGCCACCTGCCGTCGGGCGAGATCGCGGGTCGGAATCCAGACCCATACCGACTCGTGAAACGCGTTGAACTACCCGTCTCCCGATCATACCGGTAGATCTGGTACTGCGGGAAGATCGCGTTGTACTGCCAGTCGCCGGACCGTCGCGCGTACCAGATGTAGCGGCCGTCGGGACTCGGTGCTGCACCCACTGTCTTGAGGCTGTTGGATCCGCGGATCACCGGCAGCGGACTCCGCCGCTTCACGTTGTACATCTGGAGCTTCGCCACTCTGCCCAGACCACCCGAACGGCTGACGACTATGTGCTCACCGTCGGGCATCCACTCGGGAGATAGGTACAGGTTCGCATTGCCACGCGTGATCTGCGTGGTGTCGGTAAAGTCGAGCCGTATGGTCCAAACGTTGTCACCACCGCTCCGGTCGGAGATGAACACCACCGATTCACCGTTCGGGCTGAACCGCGGCTGTGCATCGAACGCCATGCCCTTGGTTATCCGCGTCGCTTTGCCGCCTGCGATCGGCATCGTATATAGATCGCCCAACAGATCGAACACGATCGTCTGTCCATCGGGACTCACGTCGAGCGACATCCACGTGGCCTCGGTGGCGGTGAATTTCGCGCTGCGCGCGGCCTTGAGGGGCAAGGGCTTCTTACTGCTCTTGCTTGCCGAACTGCCGGGCCCACCCTGGCCAAACGCCGGCGCCACGGAAAGAGTCGCAACTGTAAACGCCACAGCAGCGGCCGTTATCGAGAGTTTCTTAATATCAGTCATCGGGAACCTCCGCGGACGCCGGGTTGAACGTTGGGTGCGATGTGGCGCCACGGTTCGTCGGCAGCCGTCATTTGCCGCGGCCACACTTCGTCGAGCGTGTTGCCATCGTAGAGGCGGCCGTTCTTCATCACGTAGCGAATAGTGTTGGTGTTGCGAATGTCATCGAGCGGGTTGGCGTTCATGACGATCAAGTCGGCGAGCTTGCCGCCTTCGATCGATCCGAGATCGTGCCCCAGTCCGATCGACTCGGCGCCGAGGATTGTGGCCACGCGGAGCGCGTCGTGATTACTCATGCCGCCGCTCTGAACTGCCCACAATTCCCAGTGGTAGCCCAGACCTTGGAATTGGCCGTGGCTGCCGATACCGGCGCGGCCACCGCCTTCAACGAGTTGCTTGATCCACGCAGCGTGCTTCTTGAACGCATATTCCTCTTCCATGAACCAGCCACCGGGTCCGGGACCAGGATTACGGCGCCGGATTTTGGAATCGAGTTCAGCCTTGGGTGTGAAGTGCGCGATCTTCTCGTCGTTAACGATATCCTCGTTCGTGTAATAGTAGTTCTCCGCCCAAGGGCCACCGTAGGAAACAACCAACGTCGGTGTGTTGGTCGTGCCCGATGTCTTGAACAACTCGACCACGTCGTTGTACGCCGGAATGATGGGCATCGTGTGTTCCACCCCAGGATACCCGTCCATGGCGTGCGTCATGTTGAGCCGGTAGTCGAGTCCGCCCTCGGTAGTGGGCATAAGCTCCAGTTCGCGCGCGGCCATGATGAGCCACTGACGCTGTCGCCGATTGCCGGACATGTACATCTTGAAAGTCTTGGTATCGTAGTAGTCGCTGTAGCGGCGCAGCACGTTGCGTGCTTGATCCAAACTGTTGATTCCCTCACTCGAGAACACGCCCGGACCTGTGGAGTACACGCGCGGACCCGGCATGCGGCCGGCGTCTACCAGATCAGAGTAGACGAGCACATCGGTTGTCGCAGTCTGTGGATCGCGCGTCGCGGTCACACCGTATGCGAGATTCGCCAGGTAGATCCAGGGACGCGTCCAGTGTAGCCCCCACAGATTCCACATGTGTGCGTGGGTGTCTACAAATCCGGGGACGATCGTCGTGCCACTCACATCGATCACGTCAGCACCGTCGGGTGCCGAACCACTCGGGCCGACGCTAGCGATCCGATTGTTCTCGATCACTACGTCGGCGTTCTCAATCACTTCGTTGCCGCGCATAGTGACCACACGCGCGCCACGGAGCACTACCGTACCCTGCGGAGCATCGCGCGGAACTTCAATGGCGATGCGGATCTCTTCGGGCCGGTATGCTGCATCTCTCAGGGCCGTCGAGTCGGTGCCTGCTTGGCGGAGACTGTCATCCACTGCCTCCGCCTGGTCCACTCGATATGTTGCAAAGGCGTTGCCGATCGACCAGTGAACCGTCCGACCGTCAGCTCCCCAGGTGGGAAACTCCCCGCCTATGTCGGTGAGTTTCCGCACCGGCATTTGTGCGCTATCTGGTTTGGTCACCAATACCGACGGCACCGGCCCGCCCGTCTTCGGGACCGTGATGACGTAGATGTCGTTGTTCACCTGGGCCAACGCGAGATCACCCTGTGGTGCCATCTTGACGAAACCGGCGGACCGCTGTGGGATATTCTCGCGGCTTTCTTCCTCGCTGTAATCGCGCGGCATCACCAAGTCGGAAGTCGGCGAGATCTTGTAACCGCCGGCGAATACGGGTATGCGCCACGTCACCCGAATATGCTGCTTGAGATCGGTGTTGTCCCACCGTGTCGAGACTAGCGCGACCGTGGGGCGCGAACCATTTGCGCTGTTGGCGGCCGGCGCAAAACCGTACGTATAGATCCGGTCTGGATCGTTGCTAACAAAGTGCGGTCCGCCACGTCCGCCCGTCGGGCCGATCACGGTCACGGCACCGCCGCTCGCCGGTACCCACACAAACTCGGCACCCAGACCGTCGAACACGAACGGGTCGATCGATTCCTGCAGATTGCGCGCATCGGAACGGACGGCGACGATGCGGTTCCCGTCGGGTGACCATGCCGTCTGCTGGTAGTACGCCGAGACCTGAGTCAGTTGGCGCGGGGTGCCGCCGACAGCACGCACCCGCATGATGTGCCCTTGGTTGTCGTCCCAGGTCACATACGCAATCGACGCGCCGTCGGGCGACCACGTGGGATAGTACTCGCCTACTTGTCGGTTGGTGAGCCGACGCGGCGTGCCGTTGGGCAAATCCATAACGTAGAGCTGGTCCAAGGCGGTGAACGCGAGCTTCCTCCCGTCGGGTGACGGCACGGCATCCCTGATCTGCCTTGCTGTAAAGGTCGGCGTATCTTCGATGGGATACTCGAACTTCACTTCCGGTCCGACGGCTACCTCGGCATTTACCGTGAACGGAATTTCCGTCGGATCGGCACCGTCCACCGGTACCCTCCAGATGCCGCCGCCGTATGAAATCACGACTGCACGAGAGTCCGGAGTAAACGAATAGCCGGGGAGAACGTCCATCGTCGCGAAGGACTCCTGCTCGTCCCGCTGGATGGGGTAAGCAAGCCACCGCTCCTCGCCCGTGGCCAGTTCCCGCAGAACGAGTCCCGTCTCGGCTTCGTAGCGGGTGCCATAGGTGATCCAATTCCCGTCCGGCGACAGCGCAGGCCGGAACGCCGAGCCGTAGCGCGAACTCATCGTCGTGCGCGTGCCCGCCTCCCGATCGTAGACGCCTATTTGGAATTGGGGGAAGATGGCGTTGTAGCTCCACCCACCGTTGCGCTGACCGTACCACACGTACCGCTCGTCCGGACCGAACGCCGGCCCCATGAGCCGCAGGCGGCCCGGCGCGGGAGTCATGTTGATCCCGATCCCGCCACGCACGTGGTAGAGCCAGAGTTTCTCGAGTCCTTGGAGCGGTGCCTGGCGCGACACCACGATGTAGTCGCCATCCGGCGTCCACTCGGGTGACATGTACTCGGCGCCGACGCCCTTGGTGAGGGGTCGCACGTCGCTGCCGTCAGCCGCCATAAGCCAGACGTTGTTGTCTCCTGAGCGGTCGGAGACGAAGGCGATTTGCTTTCCGTCGGGACTGAAGCGCGGCATCGCGTCATGGGGCATCCCATGGGTCAGCCGACGGGCAGTTCCTCCCGCAATGGGGATCGTGTAGAGGTCGCCGAGCATGTCGAACACAATCGACTGGCCGTCGGGACTCACGTCCAGTGATGTCCAGGTACCCTCAGACGTGGTGAAGCGGGCCCAGCGGGCTGGTTCTAGCGGTAGTTCGTTCCCGTCCGACCCGTTACCCTGGGCCTCGAGGACTCCAGCGGGAAGGGACAGGACGAGCAGTGCGGCTGCGGCGAGCAGTGCGCCGCGGCATCGATCCGGACTCATGGGTTGACTCCAAGACAAGTTGAAAAGGCAGTGCAATTTGAAACGATGTACCTCAGATGTACCTCAGGAGGTCTATAGATCAGATGCTGAAAGTAGCCCAAGGGTTGCATCCACGTAAGCTCGGCGAAACTGGCTAAGGAATTAGGACGAGCTTCCCGACCGTGGTACCCGACTGCAAGTCCTGATGTGCACGCGCAACGTCTCTGAAAGGATAGGTAGTAATATTGGGCGTATGAATCTTCCCTTCGCTCAACCAAGTGCACAGTGACCGCATCGCCTCTTCCAATAGATCATCCCTATCGAACAGAAAAGACAAATTGAAGGTCACAAGAGTCTTGTTCTGCTTATGCAGGTCGACAGGATTGAATCTCGGTGTCCGGAGATAATCCCAAGCCAACTTGATCGGGTTGGCCACACCACGTCCTCTGGGGAACATCGAATGGAAACCATAGGAGATCAATTTGCCAGTGGGTCTCAAGTGATTATAGCCCTGGCGCAGTGTCGTAGCCCCGTTGCCGTCAAGCACGACGTCGAGTCCCTCGGGAGCGTATTGCTCCACCTTCTCCCAAAGTCTCTCGTTGCTTTTGTCAATGACGAAGTCGGCCCCCATCGCACGCGCAGCTTCGACCTTGTGCGTGCTGCCCACCACACCAATGCTACGCCAGCCAGCCAGCCTACACAGCTGCAACAACGCACTTCCAACACCACCCGCTGCCGAATGCACCAAAATCGTTGACTCATTATGGATGTGAACGACCATGTGCAGCGCATAGAAGGCGGTCAAGAACACGACAGGGAAAGCTCCAGCCTCCTCCAGCGTAACGTTGGGCGGAAGCAGGTACACTTGACGTCGCGGTACCACTACATGAGTGGCGTATGCACCAAATCTGGTTAGACCAAAGACCTCTTGACCCGCTGCAAGGTCGGTCACTTTCTCTCCGACCGCGGACACGGTACCGGAAAATTCGAAACCCGGAGTGACTGGCCATCCGACGAACTCCTTCGCAGAGGCGTAGTATCCCATCCGCACAACGCAGTCGGCGTAATTGACGCCGATCGCTCTGGTTTGTACCAGTACATCATTGTCGCCTGGAGTGGGATCGGGGAGGGACTCGATCTCGAGCCGGCGAAAGCCGCCCGGTCGACGGATGACGATCTTTTCCACTTGCCGCTCCTATTCTCGCACCACGGAACGTGGCCTGGTTCTCAAGTTCGGAAAATAACCGCAATGAAAGAAGCCGGCAGCCTGGACGTCGAGCCCTACCTTGGGCAGACTACCGATTGTCGGGTCGCAGTCGTTAGATTGTGAATTGATTGGACCCCCGTCTTTGGAAATTACCTTCCCGTCACAGGAAGAAGGAGAACAACGATGAGAACACCTTTTGTGACCATTGCCCTGGCCACGCTGTTGGTCGCTCCAGCCCTAGCGCAGCACGGGCACGGCGAGGCAGAGCACAAGGAGCGCGCGGAACATGCGAACCAGATGGCGATGCATGGTCCAGCTATCGTGCTGGACAGCGTAGCACACCAGTTGGGGCTCGATGCTGCCACCAAGCATTCCCTCGCTCCGCATGTTGAAGGCATCAATGCGGCATTGACTCACCTGGCTCGACTCGAGAATTCAGAGAAGGAACATGTCTCCGACACGGACAAGGAAAAATATCACACTGCATTGCAAGAAATACACGAGACGATGCAGCAGCACCACGCAGCCCTTGCAGAGGTGCTGAGCAAGGAACAGCTAGAGAGATTTACGGCGTACGCACACGAACGGATGGAGAAGATGGGCCATGGCGAGATGCCGGGGCATGACGACGACGGCAAGATGGAGCACAAAAAGAAGCCGGGCGGTCGGCAAAATTAGACGGTAACAAAAGGGCCGTAGCTTGCACCAGTTACGGCCCTTTTCTACCGCACTCCTCTACGTCGTCGTGAGTTCCAGGCCGCCTATCGCTGCCCTGCCAACTCCACCAACATCGCAGTGTACATCCCAGGTTCACACGCATTTGATCGCGCGTCATGTATTCGTGCTCACACTACTCGTACCTGAGCGCGACGATTGGACTGACGGCGGTCGCCCGTCGGGCCGGTATCAGGCTCGCGAGGAATCCTACCAGCGCGATTGTGACGAACACGATCGTAAACACCGGCGGGTCTTGCGGCGTCACCTCAAACATCAGGATACCAATGACGCGGGTCACCCCAAAGGCCATTACGAGTCCAAGGGCAAGTCCGACCACGATCTGTTTGCCACCCTGCCACACCACCAATCCGACGATGTCCTGTGCACTGGCACCCAAGGCCATTCGAATGCCCATCTCCTTGAGGCGGCGACTGACCGAGAAAGACAGCACACCGTAGAGGCCCACGGTGGCCATGAATAGGGCAGCAGCTCCGAACACGATGAACAGTGTGCCAAATACTCGGTAGAACCACGAGCCATCATCGATGACCCCCTGCATGGAATCAATATTGTACATCGGAAGGTTCGGGTCGATCCCTCGTAGCACCTTCCGCACCGCCGGAGTCAGTCCCACGGCGCTGACGCCGGTCGCAGCCTTCACTGCCAGGCTCATGAACCGGATGTCCCGTTGGGTCGTAGGTACGTAGTAGCCCCACGGGTCCGGTCGATCTGGGTCGAACCCTTCCATTCGCAGATCCGGCACGACCCCCACAATCGTTTTCCATGCGCCGAGGCTGTCACGGCTTGCAAACTCGGCAAACCGCTGACCGATTGGGTCGCGGTCGGGGAAGAAATGGCGGGCGAACGGTTCGTTCACAATCGCAACGGGCGGGGCCTCCGCATCGTCACTTCTCCGGAAATCGCGACCCGCAATGATGTCAACATCAAACGTCTCGAAGAAGTTTGGCGCGACGGTAGAGTTACGCGCCTCGGGATAGTCCTGCCTCGTGAGGTATGTTTCTCCTTCGATGCCGATGCTCCGACCTCCAATCGAGACGGGCAGATTCGTGGTCAGCGACACCGATCGCGCGCCCGGCATGGCTTCGAGCCGCTCGGTCAAGTCGAGGAAGAACTGACGTCGGGCTTCGGGCGTCGGGTAATCGGTATCGAACAGTCCGATACGCGCGGTAAAGACGGTCTCGGTTGCGTACGGGAAATCGAAAGTGCTGAGCTTAACGATACTCTTCACCATCAGACCGGCACCGACCAGCAACGCACACGACAGCGCGATCTCGGCGGTGACTAGTATTCCCGTCAACTTGTTGCCGAGGATTCCCGAAGAGCCACGCATCTCGTCTTTGAGCGTTGCGTTGACATCGGTTTTCAAGACCTGCCATGCCGGCGCCGCACCAGCAACGATCGCGGTAAACACGACGATACCGATGACAAACGCCATGATCGGCAGGTCGATCGCGAAGTCCATGTAGTAAGGTTTCCCCTTCCCTTGTGTGGCGCTGTCGAAGAGGTTGACGCCAACGTAGGCTACGCCCATGCCGAGGAGCGCTCCGACACCTGCGAGGATGGTAGTTTCGGCAAAGAACGGCAGCACGACACGGAGTCGTGAGGCACCGAGCGCCGATCGTACGGCGGCTTCGCGGGTACGGAGCGTGGCTCGCGCCATGAGCAAATTGGCAACGTTTGCGCACGCGATGAGCAGCACTAGGATCGTCGCAACTTGCATCGCACTGAAGACCGCTACCAGCTCCGGCCCCGTGTCCTGCTCAACGAAGGAACGGAAACGGATGGAGACTCCTTCGTTCGTTTCTGGGTATTCCTGGGCGAGACGCTCGGCAATTAGTGTCAACTTCAAGCCGGCTTGGTCAAGCGTCACGCCGTCCTTTAGGCGGCCGAACGCATTGAATGTCGTACTGTTGTCCCGGGTCGTCTCACTGCGGTCGTCCCGGCGAATGACCCAGATTTCTTGATCTGTCGGGAACATGAACCCCTTCTCCATTACTCCCAGAATCGTGGCCGCCTCGCCGTTCACCTTGATCGACCTTCCCGCGATGTTCGGGTCCGACTCGTAACGCTCTTCCCACATCTTGTGCCCGAGCACGACCGTCATCGGTGCGCCGGGCTCGTCATCCCCCGGGCGGAACGTGCTTCCCAGGATGGGCCTAACCTGCAGCACATCAAAGATGTTGGCCGACACGAAGGCGCCATCAAACCGCTCGGGGCCTTCGACGCCGCTGACGTTGATCGTCCCACCGCTATACCGCGCGATGCCTTCGAACGATGTCTGCTGCTCTCTCCAGTCGTAGAAGTCGTACATCGTCGCGCTCATAAAATCGATGTCGCGCGACGGATTCGTGCGGTAGATCAGCGTTAGGCGACCTGGCTCGGGAACGTCATGACCCCGGAAAAAGAGCCCGTAGACCAGGCTGAACGAAATCGTGCAGAGCCCGATGCCGAGCGCCAGCGTGACGCTGGTAATGACGGCGGATAGAGGCTCTTTCTTCAGGGTACGGAAGCTCAACCGAAGGTCTTGGAGTAAGGAGCGCATATCTTGATCCCTGGGAAGCATGTGGGTTTTGGGACCTTACGGGCGAGCACCCGAGGAGTTTCGGGGTGATAGGCAGGATCGGCACAGCCTTGGCTGTCAGGGCCGACTAACCTAATGGTAGCGCCGGCGCCCAGCGAAAGCACGGCCGTCCACAAACACCCGGTTCTGCCGCCGGGAACCATGAATAGACCTCAATCCTTGACCTAGCCGCACCACCGCGTTCTTATACCCCTATCGGTCTGCCACAAGCCAGATAAATGCTCCAAGGGAGAGGGATTATGCTCAGCAATCGGATCCGTTCACTCGTCGTAGGTCTCGCGGTCGCAGCACTGCCGGCTCAGACAATCGCAGCGCAAAATCCCGAGACGATATCCAAAGCCCTGGGCGACATCGAATGGCGCCACATTGGCCCGGTCAACATGGGCGGCAGAACCTCTGCCATCGTAGGAGTGCCGGGTGATCCCAAGACATTCTGGGTAGGCGGCGCGGATGGCGGCGTGTGGAAGAGCACGAACAGCGGCACGACGTTCGAAGGCCAGTGGCAGGACGAAGAGGCCTACTCGGTAGGCGCTCTAGCGCTTGCGCCCTCGGACTACAACGTGATCTGGCTGGGCTCGGGCGAAGGCGACCCTCGCAACTCTGTCTCATACGGACTGGGCGTGTGGCGCTCTACCGACGGCGGGCATACGTGGACCCACCTGGGGTTAGAGAATACCGAACGCATCAAGCGTATCGTCGTCGACCCGCGTGACCCCGACGTTGCACTGGTCTGTGCGCTCGGCCACCAATGGGGACCGAACGAACAGCGCGGCGTCTTCAAGACAACCGACGGCGGTAAGAACTGGACCAAGGTGCTGTACATCGACCAGGACACCGGCTGTTCCGACATGGATATCGATCTCTCGAATCCCCGCAATGTCTACGCCGGCATGTGGACCTTCCGGCGCCGCCCGTGGCGGTTCGACGACGGCGGCAAAGAAACGGCCTTGTACGTATCGCGCGACGGCGGTGACACCTGGAAGAAGATCACAACCACGCCCAAAGAACCTATGGCCCGAATCGGACTGAGCGTCGCGCAGTCACGACCCAACATCGTCTATCTGATCACGGAGTATCCGACGGCCGGCTCGCTGTTCCGCTCGGAGGACTACGGCGAAACGTGGGACATGATAAACGACAACAAGACCCAAATAAACTTCCGGCCGTTCTACTACTCGGATGTATTCGTCGACCCGAGCGACCATGAGACACTCTTCACGCTGTCGGGTGGTCTCTCCAAGTCCACCGACGGCGGTCGCACGTTCCAGCGCATCGCACGTGGTGTGCATGGCGACCACCAGTCGTTCTGGATCGATCCGGCCGACGGTGAACACGTTTTGTCGGGCAGTGACGGTGGGATGCAGGTGAGCTACGACGGTGGCGCCAACTTCCACATCATGCGCAACGTCAGCCTCGCGCAGTACTACCACGTGTTCGTTGACGATCGCGACCCTTATTACGTCTGCGGCGGATTGCAGGACAACGGTAACTGGTGCGGTCCGTCGCGTTCGAAAGATCGTGGCATCATGGCCGGTGAGTGGTACACGGTGAGCGGTGGCGATGGGTTCTTTACCGTACCCGTGCCTGGCCAGCCCAATCTCGTCTACTCGAATGCTCAGGGTGGCTACTTCCGGATCACCGACACCAAGTCCGGTCAAACGCGTTCTATTGAGCCGTACCCGTGGATGGTGGGATCCCAGGGCCAGTCGATGGCGCAGGCCAAGTACCGGTTCAATTGGGACGCACCGATTTACATCTCGCCGCATGATGCGGGCGTCGTGTATTGGGGCGGCAACGTGCTCTTTCGGAGCAGCGACTATGGCTTCAGTTGGGACGTCGTCAGCCCGGACCTGACAACCAACGATCCCGAGAAGCAGCGCGACTCCGGTGGTGAGATCTACAACGACAACACCGCCGCGGAATTTCACACCACCATCCTCGCAATCGCTGAATCGCCGGTGGAACAGGGCGTGCTGTGGGTGGGGACCGACGACGGCAACGTACAGATCAGTCGCGACAACGGTGCTAACTGGACAAATGTACGAGACCGTGTAAAGGGACTTCCGGCCGAGACCTGGATCGGCAACATCGAAGCGTCGCCGACTGAGACGGGCACAGCGTTCATGGCGGTCGACAACCACCGGCTGAACGACTTCACCCCGCACCTCTATGAGACTCGTGACTATGGGCAATCGTGGCGTGATCTCGCAGCCGGACTCCCGCAAAACGACTACGTAAAAGTGATCCGGCAACATCCGGCCAATCCGAATTTGTTGTTCGTCGGGATGGAGCGTGGAATTTACGGCTCCTGGGACCGGGGCAAGACATGGGTGAGCATCAGGGGCAACCTTCCGCGTGTTTCGGTACGCGGTATTCGCGTTCAGCGACAGTACAACGATCTCGTGATCGGCACACACGGGCGCGGCGCCTGGATTCTGGATGACATCCAGCCGATGGTGGAACTCGCCGCCGCACTCGAGAAGGAAGCACATGTCTTCCAGGCGCGCACGGCTACGGCGTGGGAGAGCTGGAGCCGCGGCAGCAGCTTGGGCCAAAGTATCTTCACAGGAACGAATCCACGCTCCGGGGCTTGGATCAACTACTATCTCTCGGAACAGACGGCTGCTCAACTTGGAGGTGCGAGCGTAGCAGATGATGGAGCGGGCGGTTCAAACGGTAGCGCTGCGGCAGCCAACCGTTCCGGCCCACCCAATCGGGGTGCACGTCGAGCGGGGCCCCGACGTGGTGCGAACGGTGGCGGCGTAACTATCCGCATTACGGACGCAAGCGGAACGCTGGTCAACGAGTTGCAGGATCGAAACGCGAGCGCGGGCATGAACCGGGCTATCTGGAATCTCAGCTGGAAGGGCGCTGACCCAATTCCGGGACAGCGGCAGGGTGGCAGAGGCGGCGGTTTCTTCAACTTCGCTCCCCAAGGACCGCCCGCGGTGCCCGGCACGTACACGGCAACCGTCATGGTTGCCGGCCAGGAACTATCGACCGAATTCCAACTCCGTGGCGACCCGACCGTGGGCGCGTCGCGAGCAGACTACGAGGCGCGCTTCACGGCGGCGATGCGAGCCCGTGATCTACAGAGCGAACTCAATCAGATGGTCGGGACGATGAACGATCTCGACAAGCAGATCGACGGCTTGCTCGAATCGATCACCGGAAAGGAACTCTCTAACGAGAGGGAGATTCGGCGAACCGCACGCGACGCTAAGGGTAAGTTGACCGCGTTGTCCGCCGAAGTCAGGCGACCGCCGGGGAGCATGGGCTATCGCGACTGGCCCCGACTGCTCGAGCAGCTCCGGTTCGCCGCACGCGGTTTCCAGGGGGCGCAAGCGCGACCCACCGACGGCCAACTCGAAGTTCTAACTGAGGTCGAGAAAGCGGCGGCGGTACGAGCGCAGGAATTGACGGTGATAATCGATGGCGTCATCGGCGACCTAAACCGACTCCTCGAGGATGCACCCAAGATCATCGCCGATTGGAAGAAGAGGGGGATTAGCTAGAGAACTTGTCGACGACGGGCAAGGACAGCCCGAGTACGCATGCTCTCGGCCCTTTCGCACGAAAACACTAGAGCACCGGTATCGACCCGAGCATCAGCTCGAGAACCGTTGACGTGGAGCAAAGATGAAGTCCAAAGTAGAGTACAAGTTGTTTCGAGGAATACTCAAGCGCTGGCAGACGCTCTTCGACGAGGCAGCAGAGTTCGCCTCGGGTATCGAGAAGGAGCGGCTGATCAGCATCTCCCATTCAGAGGACAAAGAGGACGGAGTCGTGACGGTCTGGTATTGGAGTCGGTAGCCCCAACTAGAAGCTAGACTACGAATGTGCCGGGGAACCAGCGACCCGAGCATGTTCGCGAGTTAGAAAACGCGCGCTACAATGAGAACGCCGGAACATCTCCTTGGGCCCGCCTCGTCAACGACGGCGAGGCTATGGCTCCAAACTGCTTCTCAGTACGCCGGTTCACCACAGCCATGTCCCAACTGCTGTGTCATAGTCCGACCCGCCACAAACTTCTTCTAAGCAGAACCTCACAGGGCGACCCTCCATGAGATCGTCAGCGTCGTACTGACCGCGTGCTCACAGCTCGAGCCACTCTCGATTTATCGGAGGATCGCAATGACTCGCTTGGCAAAGATCGGAAAGGTCGTCATAATGACGGGTACATGTTGGACCATCAGCATACCTGTTGCGCGAGACGATGTCACATCTGGCGGGGATACTCGATCCAACCCAATTGCCACGTATACACAGATCTACGATCGTTAATGTCGACCGTGTCACTGAGCTACGCCCGTGGGCGCGAGGTGATTACCAGGTTCTCCTTCAAGATGGAACCGAGTTGTTCCTCAGCCGATCATATCGCGATCGGGCGCGCGATCTGTGGGGTCCTGGCATTTAGAAGGTCAACTCACGTAGTTTCGCGCGTTGGAAAACGCGCGCTCGGCAGCGCTCCGCGCTGAATGACCCTAAAGGGAGTTTATGCCGAGAATATCTCCCTGAAGGTGGTCATGAATCGGTCCATATCCCGCTCTGTGCCGACCGACACTCGCAAATGTTCCAGCATCGGCGGGAACGGCCGTCCAACAGCGATGCCCCGCTTGCGGAACGCATCTCCAACTTCCTTTACCGGGCGGCCCGTCTCAACCATAAAGAAGTTGGTCTCAGACGGGATGACGCTGTAGCCCAAACCTTCGAGTTCGCTCATGGTTTTCTTTCTCACGTCGAGCGTGACCTTGCGGACACGTTGCTGCGCACTGGTATCCACCAATGCCGCGGCGGCGCCCCACTTTGCAAGCGCGTTCACGCTTCCCGTGCTATAGGGACGCATCCGCTTGATCAACTCCGGCGGCGCGATCCCGAAGCCGATGCGAATCCCAGCCATGCCAAAGATCTTTGAGAACGTGCGTGTGACGATGACCTGGCGTCCCTCGAGCACGTAGGGGATGGATGTGGCGTACTTCGGATCCTCGACAAAGTGGTGATACGCCTCGTCGATCAGGACCGGCACGTCCTCGGGGATCCCGTCGAGTAGCTGCCGCACCTCATCGCTCGTGACGGTCCGACCGGTTGGATTATTAGGGTTGCACAAATAGACGAACCCGACTTCGCGGTAGTGTTTCTTGGTGGCATCGATCATCGCCGGGATGTCCTGCCGGTAATCGTCCAATAGCGGCAGCCTGATGGCGTCCGCGTCGATCCCGCTTGCGTGGCGATACACCGATCCGTATGTGGGATCTACTCCGACAACCTTCTTGCCGTGCTCCAGGAACGTGAGCCCCACCACTTCCAGGATCTCTCCGGACCCCGCACCGAGGATGATGTTTTCCTCTTTAACTCCGTGGTGTTCGGCGATCGCAGACACTATGCCTCCGTCCGGGTAGCCATACCGCATGGAGTACTTGAACGCCTTGTTCATTGCCGCGAGCACCGATTCTGACGGGCCGTACGGATTCTCGTTGAAGTGGAGTTTGACCAAGGCGTCGTACTCGTCCGCCTCATTCTCGAGAAGGCGCAGACCCGGCAGTGCACTCGCACTCCCGTTCGACTCCTCAGCCCACAGATTGGCCGGGTACGCACCCAGATAGCCCAACGTTGCTGCAGTTCCACCCAGGAATTGCCGACGGGAAACTCCCAGCTTCGTGTTCATTGTTACCTCCAGTTGCGCAAGCGGCGCGAGTGGTCACATCGCAGTACCCCTAGAAGATTTCACCACTGGGCCCGCCAGCGCAACCTACCGGCCCCGCCCGACCATCACCTTGCGCTGGTCGTGTCTGTTCGCGCGTTGGAAAACGCGCGCTACCATGAGAAGGCCAAGTTGTCAAGTTCGCCGACGTGGCGGCTACGCCTGTGCTCATCGATTGGCTACCATCCGCACTCTGATCGGTGCCCGTTTGCACCG
>JAZDCZ010000242.1:0-7603 GCA_036679605.1 Gemmatimonadota bacterium | reverse complement strand
GAGATTGCTGTAGTAGGTGTTCATGATACGGACGAGCGCCGCGAGGTTTGCGGCGGTTGTCGGATGGAGCGCCGATCCAAGCACAGCGCCGGCCGCCGACAGATTTGCGACTACCCCCCTGTACCAACGTGACGTGAGACAATCCATTCTCGGCAATTAGTGAATGAGGGGGCTGGAAGAGGATAGGTAGGAAGGATGGATCAGACAGGACTTGGAGAGTTGGGGAGCCAGGAGACGAGTCGCGTCACGGGCGTTTCAGGGGACAGTCCACAAGCGATCGGGTTGCCGGATCCGGAGGCGAGGCCGAAGGCGAGCCGACGACGGTTCTCGGCAGCCTATAAGCTGGCGGTGCTAGAGAAACTCGAACGCAGTCCCGGGCAGAGCGGCGCGATCCTGCGGCACGAGGGTTTGTATTCCTCGCACCTGACGAAGTGGCGTAAGCAGCGACGAGATGGCACGCTGAAGGCCTTGGACAAGAAGCGAGGCAAGCAGGGCAAGAGCGAGTCGGAGGTGGAGCTGGCGAAGTTGCGCCGTGAGAACGCCCGGCTCGTGCGTGAGCTTGAGAAGGCGGAAGTGATTATCGGCACCCAAAAAAAGCTTGCCGAGATCCTCGGTGTGGATCTGCCCAAGATTGCCGAGAAGAGCGACGAGAAAGAGTAATGGCCTTGGTCACCTGCGAGCGAAACAAGCGAGCAATGGTGACACGGTATCGAGTTTTGTAGTTCTGGTGGACCTTCGATCGTTTAGCCATTCCCGGATCGTGATCTAGGGCCCGGGCCCGGGAAATCGGATGCTCATTTCGATTCATGCGCCAATGCCGCGTTCTCCACCGAGCAGTTTAGCGTGCCTGATTGTCCAACAGCGATTCTTAGCGTGATTAACGCATCGGTTGCCGTCGTCGTTCCAGTGCTATCAACGTCGCATACACACAGACGACAAGATCTCTGCCCGACGGCTGTGCGCAAGATAGTCAGTGCATCGGAAGCCGTGATGACGCCATCATCGGTAGGATCACCACAATCATTTGGGCACGAGGGAAGAGTCACCGTGTCGCAGACATATTTCCATACGGCACCAAAACCGTTGTCAGCAACGTAGACGTTGCCACTTGAGTCTGCGGCAATAGCGCTCGTGTGACCGAAACCGACGACGTGATTGGTGATGCCGACGCTCTGCCACGTCGCGAGGAAGATACCACTGGAGTCAAATTTTTGGATACGTGCGTTACCCGAGTCAGCAACGTAGACGTTGCCGCTTGGGTCCACGGAGATATCTTCTGGAGCATTCAGCTGCCCATCACCAGTGCCGAAGTTTCCCCATGCAGTGAGAAACTCCCCCTCGGAGTCGAATTTCTGGATGCGATTACTGAATGTGTCCGCGACGTAGACGTCTCCACTTGAGTCCACCGTGAGTCCTTGCGGGAGACGGAACTCTCCGTCACCGAAACCGGAGCTTCCCCACCGGGTAAGAAACACGCCGTTGGAGTCAAATTTCTGAATGCGATTCGAGTCAACAACGTAAACGTTACCAGTTGAGTCTACGGCAACGCCTCGCGGCGAACGGAACTGCCCATCACCAGAGCCGGAACTTCCCCACTGTGTAAGAAACACTCCGTTGGAGTCGAATTTCTGGATGCGGTGGTTCTCTGTATCAGCAATGTAGGCGTTGCCACTCATGTCGACGACAACGTCGCCTGGCAAGGCAAACTCGCCATCGCCGGTTCCGGAACTTCCCCACCTGGCGAGAAACACTCCGTTGGAGTCAAATTTCTGGATGCGGTTGTTAACCGTATCGGCGACATAGACATCGCCGCTGGCGTCTACTGCTACTCCTTCCGGAGAGGAGAACTGCCCGCGGCCAGGATCCGGGATTCCCCACTTGGCAAGAAACACCCCGCTGGAGTCGAATTTCTGAACGCGGTCGTTATCCGTATCCGCAACGTAGACATCACCGCTTGGGTCGACAGCGACACCACCGGCGCCACCAATTGGAAAGGAGAACTCGCCGTCTCCGGAGCCGGATCTGCCCCACTGGGCGAGAAATATACCGTTAGAGTCAAATTTTTGGATCCGGGCATTGCCTGAGTCAGCAACGTACACATTTCCGCTAGAGTCCACCGCAACACCGCTTGCGAAAACAAACTGCCCATCACCGGAACCAAAACGTCCCCACTGCGCAAGAAACACACCGTTAGAGTCGAATTTCTGAATGCGACTACTCTCAACGACGTAAACGTTACCAGTTGAGTCTACGGCAACGTCTCGCGGCGAACTGAACTGCCCATCACCAGAACCACTACCGCCCCACGTGAGGAGAAGTATACCATTGGAGTCGAATTTCCAGATGCGGTCGGTCTGCGAATCAGCAACGTAGACATTCCCGTTTAAGTCCGCGGCAACGCCCTCCAGTACGGGGGGCAGTGGACACCTATGACAGCCGGGATCCAGGGGCGGGGGACTCCACTGGGTGAGAAACATTCCGTTGGCGTCGAACTTCTGGATGCGCATATTCCCCGAGTCAGAAACGTAGACGTCGCCGATTGAGTCCACGGTAACGCCTCGTGGGACTCGGAACTGCCCACTACCGAAACCGTAGCTTCCCCACTTGGTGATAAATACTCCGTTGGAGTCGAACTTCTGGATGCGGTTGTTCTCCTCGTCTACGACGTAGACACTCCCGCTTGGGCCCACAGCAACGGCTTGTGTATTACCGAACTTTCCATTTACAAAACCACCGCCTCCCCACTTGGCAAGAAATGTTCCGCTGGAGTCGAGTTTCTGGATGCGGTCGTTGCCAGAGTCAGCGACGTACACGTTACCACTTGAGTCAACAGCGACGCCTCGTGAGTCGAGAAACTGCCCATCGCCGAAACCATCGCGTCCCCATTGGGTGAGAAATCCCCCGCTAGAGTCGAATTTTTGGATCCGGGCATTACCCGAGTCAGCAACGTACACGTTCCCGCTAGAGTCCACGGCAAGGCCGCTTGGAAAAACAAACTGCCCATCACCGGAACCGAAACTGCCCCACTGGGTAAGAAACGCACCGCTAGAGTTGAATTTCTGAATGCGGCCATCGCCCGTCTCGGCCCTGCCGGAGACGTAGACGTTACCAATTGAGTCCACGGCGATACCTCGTGGTAAGAGGGGACGCACATCGCCTAAGAAAGCGAAACGATCGAAGGAACTGTCGCCTACCCACTGGGTAAGAAACGTTCCGGCGGAGTCGAATTTCTGAACGCGATCCCTGTCAACGACATAAATGATGCCGCTTGAGTCGACCGTGATCCCGGTTGGTAGATCGAAACCGAGACTGCCACCTCCCCACTTGGTGAGAAATGTTCCATCGGAGTCGAATTTCTGGATGCGATTATTGAAAGTGTCAGCAACATAGACGTTACCCATTGAGTCCAGGGCAACGGCGCTGGGAGAGTCGAATAGTCCGTCAGCGGAACCGAAGCTTCCCCAGGCAGCGATAAACACACCTTCGAAATCGAACTTCTGAATGCGGTGGTTAGCCGTGTCAGCGACGTAGGTGTTGCCGCTCAAGTCGACTGCAATACTGCTTGGGAAAAAGAACTGCCCGCCGGTAGAGGAAATAGGCCGGTCCCATCCGGCTAGCAGCATACCGCAGGTTTGAGCGTGGGCGCGCGGGGTCAGTAGGACACACGTACCCAACACGAGCAAAACCAATAAGACTGTCCTTGAATGACGCACCGCGTGAGTCTCCTTAACCGAGTATTGCCCGCGCGTAGCAGGTGATGGTCAACGCAAAACCGATCCGGTGCGGTTCTCCCACAATCCGGGGCAGATCGCCCATACGAACGGATTCTACGGTTAGCTAGCCGTTTCGTTACAGCAGTATGCTGGGCAGTGTCATAATTTTGGTGAGTGCGCGATGCGCACGCATGGTGTGCTGAAGAGACGCGCATCTGGCGCTGTTGTACGCGGTTAAAGGCCAGCGTCTCTGTACGGCAGTTTTCGACACACACTTTCATTGATGCATCCAGTGCGAATGCGTCGGGTTACGCTGCCTTCGGCGTGGGTTATGGGTGATAGTACCCGGTGACCCCATGTGGGGGATAGAATCCGATGCCCTGGCGTTATTCCGGCCAAGTGTGGACAATGTCCACGCGCGGTCATCCGATCCTGCCTGTGCCTCGTCAGAACCTCATCCGCCGTGGCACGATCAGCGCCGGACTCTGAGGGGTTACCACGGGTAGGGGCTGACCCGGGTGATCCGGAGGTCACGAAGTCAGCCCAGCGGAACCTGTCAACGACTTTGAGACAACTTCCGGCAGGAACTTAGTGTAGCCGCACGCCGACAGATCCGCTCACGCCGGGTCGTCCCATGTTCCAATTCAGGATACTGGGAACATTGCGGTCGCGGTAACGCTAAGCGGCTGTTTCCCAGCCCTCTGCGCGGTCCTGATCTGAGGGTTTGACAGCGTACCACAGAGTTTCGTCGTTCGGACGCATGACGTTGAAAACCCGGTAGGAACGGCCCCGCACTTCAGCCAGACGTACTGAGGCCGAGCGTAGGTCTTTGGCGTGGTTGGCAAAAACCGTTCCTCGTCGCGCCAAAGGATTACGCGCCTGCGTTCAACATCGTCGGCGAACACGTCACCGTGCTCGCATCGGGCGAAGCGACCGAAGGCCATGAGGTCTTCCTCCAGCGTGGGCCCGAGGGTAGTGGCCCGCCGCCGCACAGTCATCCTTGGGATGAGTCCTTCTTTGTCGTCAAGGGCCAGATCGATTTCGGCATCGGTGCCGAGCAGACGACGGCATCGCCGGGCACATTTGTTCATCTTCCCGCCGGCATCGTGCATTGGTTCCGCTTCGGCAAGGACGGCGGCGAAATGGTCTCGATGACGTCGCGGCTTGGCGCCTCGAAGATGTTCACCGACTTGGCCCGGGAAGTAGCGCTGGCGAATCCCGACTTGGAAAAGCTCGCAGAAGTTGGCGCCCGCCATGGGCTGAAAGTGGCGGGTTGATCCACGCAGCGAGGGGCCATGGGGGTGGTGTCGGGCGGCCATGCACGAATCGGCCCGGGTTAGCTAGGTAGGCTCCTGTGGTTGTATTGATGCGGTTCACGACAAGTTGCCCGTTTATGCGTTCCGATCGGACAGCGATTTGTCTTTGATTGAGATTAGTTGCGGCGTGCTTCTGCCATCATTTTTTCCAGGTCTGCATCCAGTTTGGCATCAAACGTAATTCTCATGTGACCGTAGCTTGGCTCGGTGAGCGTCATCACAAAAAAGTCTTGTGTGGTTAATCCATTCGTACACGAGGCGGTCGCCTGTGCCTGCTCGAAGCTATTGACCATATCGACACAAAATGGCGTACCTCCCGACCACGTTCTGTTCTTGGAGATACCGAACACGTACACTTTTTTTCGCTCGTTGATAGGCTTGATCGTCACGCATTTGTCATCACGCAAAATGTACCAGCCCGACGTGTAGGTTTTTCCATCTTTGGTAAATGCATACGCGGCGTTTACGTTCTCCGACCCAATTCCATTACACAGTTCCAGTTCCCCGATATCCCAAGTCGTTGCAACGGGCTTTTTCTTCTTATTTCGTGTATCTCCTGACTCGTCGCTCATTTCGCTAAGAACATATGCACCACCAGCAAGGGCAATGACTCCGATTGCTATCATAGTCGTCTCTTGGTCCATATAGTTTTGGTTCGCAGCTCGTCTTGCAAATTTGGGATTACGTCCATTCTCATTAACCGTCAAGACTCCGCTAACCAGATAGTTGTTACTTCTCCAGACCAAACCGTTAAAAGAAACCTCCATCGCTATTTCCAAGGTCTTTGCAGTCGGGTCGTAATATCTCAGGTTATGCTTGACGATGAGATCCCTGCCACCACCAATAGCATTCATGATCTGCTCGCCTGCCTTGCGGGCGTAATTTCTTGCATTATCTTTGCGCCTGACGGCAGCTTCTTGGCGTTCCGCCTGTAATCGCAAAGCCTCCTGCTGTACTTGTGCGGCCGCGGCCCGTGCCGCCTCCAATTTTCCGGCTTGACCGTTATGATTGCACGCCGACACGGAGAAAAGGACGAGCAGCAGGACCGCGCAAATCTGCCTGTTCATGACATAGCTCCTCCTGAGCCGAATCCCTTCAATGGTTTCTCGCGCTCACTCGTATTACGAACGCATTCGTCTAATTGTGGTACAGTACGTCGTTTGAAATGAGTCTTCTATTGAGTTGCGCGGGGGCAATCACGGTCGAACAATATGTAGATTAATCCAGTTTCAAGGTGGGGTTCTCCTCTTATGGAACGCTAACAACCGGATCAACTAGTCTCGATTCGGCTGGCGGCGAACACTTGAGTCAACACAAGGACAACCTGTACGTGAAGACCGCACTGAGTGCTTCTCCGCGCGATTAAGTGAGTAGGCCTTTTAGGTACAAGAGGAAAATGAACACTATACTGACAGCCAGATAATTGACGTGGTACTTGACGCTGTCGTACCCTCGACCGTCCGGGGTAACGCCAGTAAATACCTGTATGCCTACCAAGCCTATTGTGGGTTTTTTCCTAAATTTGTTAAATTCATCCTGTGAAACAACCTCGCCAAAGCTGTGACCACTGTCGACGAAGAATCCGCTCATATTGAAGGGAGAAAAGTAAGATAAGTACTCGGCAGCCTCGACGATGATGGCAATAGCGAAGTTGCCGATCACTAACGCTACTACGACCATGAGAAAACTGGAAGTCGTCGGGCTCGTTACTTCAACTCCGACGAAACTGAGGAAACGTCCCAGGTGGCTGTATGCCCAGGGAGAAATTACCGGGACGACATTGATGCTCACCACTGCCACGGATACCCACGCCAATATCTGCATTCGTGATTGCCGCTCATTCAGGTATTGGTGTAACTCAGCGATCGTCGAATCTTTATCTTGGGACTCCTGTTGCTCGGTAGGTGTAATCTCATCCATTTCTAATTATTAATCAGTCGTCGTGCTTGATGCAACATTGGTGGCCCGTATGACCTGCTCCCCTGAAAACTCGGCGTTCCATCTAATAGGCATCCCGGCACTCGAATGATGCCGTAAACACGGCATCAGCCAGCAGACCTTCTATCGCTGGAAAAAGAAGTACGGCGGGCTCGAACTCAGCGATGCTCGCTGGCTGCGCCAGCTCGAAGAGGAGAACGGCAAGCTGAAACAATTACTGGCCGAGGAGAAGCTCGACAACCACGCCCAGAAGGCCGCTCTGGGAAAGTTCAAGGGCGACCCACAGCGACGAGCGTGTCGCCTAGCGAAGATCGATCGCAATGTGCTGTACTACGAGCCGAAACACGACAGGTTGATCGAGTACCGCTGGCACAACAACCTAAAGGTGCGTTTGAAATGGGCTGACGAATAGGGCCCACCTGTGCGATTGATCGTCGCAGCGGCGGAGACCGTAAAGCTCCCGTTTACCCCAAAAACAGCCGATAGGCCGGGTTGTCGGTCTCTTCGATGTAAGGATAGCCAAGTTCGTCGAGAAAGCCTTGGAAGCGATCGCGGTCCGAATCCGGCACCTGCATTCCGATAAGTACGCGACCGTAGTCGGTGCCGTGATTACGATAGTGGAACAGGCTTATGTTC
>JAZDCZ010000241.1:0-2334 GCA_036679605.1 Gemmatimonadota bacterium | reverse complement strand
CCGTAACCCGTTCCGCCGAAGCGTCTTCCGCACCGCAAAGCCCCGTCAGTCGGCATCCTTACCGTGCGGCAGCGAGCGAGACTAAGCAAAACCCGTCCTGTTGTCCAACCTTAACCCGCCCTCGTGAACCCGCCCCCGCGCGGACGGTGACCGTACCGAGTAGGCGGCAGCCCAACGGCAACCGGCCCCCGCCTCGGTGGGCTGAAAAGAATCGACCTCAGCACGCCACGCAAGACAAGCTGACGGGCTGGCCGACACTGCTCTGTAAGATGAGCAACGCGTCAGTGGCGTTGACGACGCTGCTCTGATTGACATCGCATGCACAGGCCGGACATGAGCCGCCGCCAACGCCAGTGATCAACGCGATCAGTGCGTGATGCAGCCGGCCTGGTCGCGGCTGGCACGCATGATGCCCTTGCTGCAATCGGAAAACTGCGTGCCGGTCGCCGCCGGCGCCATGATGAAGCCGCCCGGAGCACTCGCGCAGGCCCCTTCGCCATCATGCGGCGATCCAAAATTGTGCCCCAACTCGTGCTCAACGAGCAGCGGATGCAGACTCGTGAAATTCGTCGTTGTGATGCTCGCGCCAGTGCTCGCGTTGCACAAAACATTGGTAAATCCGAAGCCGGCGTTGATGCCGAATTTGTTCGAGAACAAATGGCCGATACCGGCAGCGCTCAGGTCGCCAGAATCTGAATGCTCGTCTCGATCTCGCTTTTATAGATGGCATCGACCTGATTGACGACCGAGGCTATCTGAGTGGAAGCGTTGGCACCGTGCAGTTGGAAGTACTCGAAATCGCCCACGGCGGCGATCTGGAGCAAGTTCAAGGGCACCGCGCGGTTCAAGGCACTCATGCCAGGCCCGTTACTCCTGTTACGCCCGCCAGGACTGACGGCCAACCCCGTCTGCGTGGCCGAGCCGTGCAAGGCGATCAGTTCGTCGGGAGCTGCAGCGGCATCAATGCGTGAGGCCGGTTCGATGAGGTAAAGGTCGTCGTCGACAACGATCAAACCCTCGAGGTTCCCCGCCTCAATGCTGACAGCGACAACCGAACTGGAGGCACCAAGCACGACGCCGCGATAGGTATTGGCGCGGGCAGGTTCTTCGAAGCGACCTTGATCGGTTATGTGCACGACCGTCGCGCCCGGTGCGAATATATCGATAGGTTGCAGTTCGAGTCTGAGAGGACGGCCGAACACGGTCAGTCCGATCTCGACCGAACCGGCAGTATCGCCATCCCTACTCCCTCGGCCTACACCCTGGCCGTTCTCCCTACACCCTGGCCGTTCTCGGCTCCGCTCGTGGAAAACAAAGTCACATGGGCCGTGCCTTGTTCGAGTCCGTTGATCGCCTGTTCCAGATCGGCCTCGAAAGCAACCACGGGCGCCGCCGGAAGCCCAAGGCACAGCAACACCGCACACGCCACCACGATAGCTAAACACCTAGTTCGCAACCTTAATATATGCACGAAAATAGATGCACGAACGCATCCCTCCATGTCGGTCGTTTCGGACCCTAGCAACGGCGACCCTACCGTGTCCAGAGAAATTTGCCATCCTAAATCGGGTGGCATCAGGTGCCGCCGCCCCACGCTCAGTCTATGTAACCCAGCGAACGCAGCCCTTCGAGCACCTTCTCGTCGACTTCCGAGGGCACCTCGGGTTGAGATGCAACGACGCCGCTCGAGTCTCCTGTTTCGTAGGTGGGGATAGTTCCTGCAGTGCCATCGGCGATGCCGGAGACGAAAGCCTCCTGCAAAACCCGCCCGTCCATGTCTTGGGCAACGGGAAATCCGAGATAGGCGAGCAGAGTCGGCGTAATATCGTAGACGCTCGCGTAATCGATCTTCTCTCCTGCCCTGACCCCCGGACCGTTCAAGATCAACATGCCAGTATTTCTATGCGAACCCGACAGATGCAGATACTCTTTGGTGATGACCTTGTACTTACCAACGGCCGGGCCGGCCCCGTGGTCAGAGAGCACGACGACCAGGGGATCGTCGAAGTGAGAAAGGATCTTGCCGACGGCTTTGTCAGTCCACTGCCAGTATCGCTCGATCACCTTGCCAAAGCGCTCGACTTGCTCATCGGTGACGCCGGTGAATTTTTCCGGCTCCATGAACTTCCAAAACCCGTGCTGCACATCGTCGGTGCCGCGAAGGTAAATAAACGTCGCGTCGGGCAAGAGACCGTCGTTGAGCATACGCTTCGCCGCTTCTAGATAAAAAACATCGCGCGCGTAGGCACGCACAAAACGATCATAGACGAGAAAGTTGAGACGCTCTTCGGGGTCTTTGCTGTTGCGATCCATGTGGGCAAAATCGAAGTCTTC
>JAZDCZ010000240.1:0-5430 GCA_036679605.1 Gemmatimonadota bacterium | reverse complement strand
TCTCTGCGGGATGTCCGGCGTGTTGCGCAAGTACACTGCGCGGCCCTGGAAGTATGCTTCCGTCGCCTCCAGAATCAGGTCTCCTTCGGAGACGTAGAGATCTCCGGAGTCGCCATCGAATCGCACATTGAGACCGGTATCAGCGACGAGTTTCACGTAACGATCTGTTCTGAGGCTCAGCGTCCACGGCTCCACGGAGATCGCGTACGTTGCGCCCTTCAGGCGGATACGATCCGCCTCCGGCACGTCCTCCCTCCAGTAGAGCATGCCTCTGGCCTCGTAGCTGGCGGCCTCCACGAGGCCGTTGACGACCTGGAGGAGGGCATAGCCGTCGCCAAATTCAGGCTTCACAGCAATGCGGTAGAAGTCAGAAGGCGTACCGACGAACACGGTACGATCAGTCGGCACGCGCAACGTGAGATACGGGTTGTTTTCTAGCGTCTCACCCTGACCGAAGTCAACGGTCATCTGTGATGACTCGGAGAGCCGGAGCGCACCGTACGGAATACGCACGTCATGTTGGAGCGTGAGGTCCCCGACCTCCGCGTCCAGCACCATCGCGTCCTGCAAGACATCGCTGTGCCACTTCACGTACTTGTCGGTGTTCACGTCTAGCGCGAAGTCGGACACGCCAATCGCGTACGAATCCCCCCACAGGTCTAGCTTCGTGCCGAGGATGTCGCTGAATTCGAGCGATCCGTTCAGGATCGCATGGCCATACGGACTCAGTGAGAACGTGTCCCGCGCGTTCCCTGTCTCGAACCTGATGGATGTGTCACAGGTGGCACTGCCGATCACGAAGGTCTTCTGGTCCGGCGAGAGGTAGATCTTGGCCGCGTAGCTGTCCATGCCGCTCCCGAACGCGACCTGTGTCGCCCTCCCGGTGACGGACAGGATGCTGATCCCCGCGGCGATGTTGCTCTCGACTACCACGTCATCCGCAAAGCTGACCGGCGTCAAACCACTGTCGCCGTACCTCACATGAAGCCAGCCCTTCGGGCTGGAAGCATTGACGGCGAGGCGGTAGGCGGACACTAGCTGCTGATTGAACAAGCTTCCGGTCATCGTGTCCCCGGTCTCGTTCACGTAGATGTCATCTGGCAACGTCGGTGTCGGCTGTGGCGTCGGTGTGCTGAAAGGCGTCGGGGTGGCGGCTGGCGTGGGTGTTGCCATCGGCGTTGGCTCGTCAGGTACGAGACCGTGTGGGATGAGGAAGTACCGGTGCTGGAGCCGCCACCCCGACAACGGAGCGGTGATGAAACGGTAGCCTGTACGCACAACAAGATCGTTATAGTCCAGACCTCTGGTCTGGAGCAGACCATTGGCCCAGACCTTCTCGCTTCTCCAGGCGCTTCGCTTCGCGAAGTGGAACGTCAACGTCGTGCCGTCTGGGGTTTCGGTCGGCTCTCTGTCGCCTGCGAGGCCGAGGGACAGTAAGCTGTCGGCTTGGAAGTATGTCAGGCCGATCTCGTCCGAGGCGTTAGGTGCCTCGCGAAGAGTAAACTGCCGTTGGTCGGACGATTCCACGTAGTCCACGTTCGGCCACAACCGAAGACCGTTGATGAAGACGGCCAGTGACCCGACGGCGTACTGGTCCGCTGCCGTGAACACCTTCCGTAGGCCGTCTGGCTGCTCCAGGGGAGCACGCTGGGTTTCGTAGTCCAGCGAAGCAACGTAGTAGAAGTCGAATAGCAGTCTTGATCCGGCAGGCGGAGCTTGCTTCAGGACCACGGTCCTGGAGCCGGAAAGAGTATAGTCACCAGGACGATGGAGAAGCACGCCGTTGAGATACACATCGGCTACAGGTTGGCCGAGAACGTATGTCGTCTGCACGCCGTCGGAGACGGCCGTCTCCGCATATGTCACGTCGCCCCTCCCGGCAACCGCGTTGCTCTTCAGCACCGCACTGTGCGTACCGCTCCAGTTCAGGACTCGTGCCTCGATTGCGATGTTGGCACGCTCTCCATAGACGGCACGCTCGCTCTCATTGAGAGCTCTGACGTACACGTTCCCGGAGTAGTACTCCCACCCAGTCCATGAGCTGGTCGCATCGCCGTTCAGGTCCCCGACCTGAGACCGCACGGCGTACGTCAGCACACTCGGACTGGCATCCGTCACGAAGGTGAACATTGCACCGGACGGAATGGACTCTGGCGAGACGGAGAACGTCACGGCCGGAGATAAGATCTCCAGAGGCGTCGGCGTAGCCAACGGAGTTGGCGGCTGGCTGAACTTCACGTTGCCGGCTCCGTCAGCTGCGATGAGCACGTCTCCCGCCGACGGACTCCCTGCTCCCTGGCCAAGCTTCAGGCCGTAGAGTTCGCCAGTCGCACCTATGACCTGCAGCGTCGCCGTCATCGACACGATGTTAGCGGCATCGGTCGCGGACAGCACGTCACCTACGAGCATCCAGTTCCCTCCGCCTCCCCCGATCACGCCGGAGGTGGCGGCCCACACTCCGATCCCACCAGCAGTATATGTGAGCACGTATCCTGGCGAGCCAGGCATACGCAGGCGGATGCCGTCCGCCGCGACCGTGCCACTAACATCGAGCAAGTATTCCGGAGTCTTGGCAAGGCCAAGACGGTCGGAGGCCGTGTCCACGTGGAACCAGGTGTCGATGTCGAGAGGTCCGGTAGCACGAAGGGGAACTGTTGCACGGCCGACGTTGTCCGGACCGAGATGCCATACCAGCGGCGGTGGTGTAGGCGAGGCGAAGTCCAGCGGCGTAGGCGTTGACATAGGCGTAGGTGTCGGGACTGGAGTCCAGTAGATGTCGAAGCCGCTTCCTGTCTGGTCTACGCCTATCGGCGGAATGCCGTTGATCATGAGCGGCGTCGGCGTGCTGACTGGATGCGTAACGCCAGCGATGATTGCCTCCGCAGTGGAGATGATATAGCTTGTCGATACGACTGCCGATGCGGCAATGGGCTTGTTGAAGACGATGGAGTAGAATGTCTTGTTAGAGAGGCCAACGAAGGGAGCATAGCCACCAGTGGCGGCCGGACCGCGGTCATACAGAACGAGCTTTGATTCCGCGTACCACGAAGTGACCTTCAGCAAGTACTCATGCTCTGTCTCCCAGTCGTAGAGCGGAATGAACTCCACAGGATATTCATGCCGTCCGTACGCCTTCATGGTGACTTCGTCACCTCGCTTCGGACTTCCCTCGTACCACGGACCGGCGTACGTCGCAGGCGTGACCTCGCCAGGGGCGACTTCCAGATACAGTTTTCCTTCCACGAATCCGGAGTTGGGTGGTCCAGCGGGCGAGTATGAGTGCACGTAGAGGCGGATGAGATGGAGATTGCCTTGCTGCATGCGTACGCGGAACCACTTCGTCACGACATCGGCACCGTTCCCCCACGACCACCACGCGCCACGTGGAGAGCTGTACACTACGGACGCATCGGAGTATTCCGGAGTAGGTGTCGGCGTAGGCGTCGGCAGCGAAGGCCACTTGACCGGCGTGAGAGTTAGTGTCGGGAGCGGCGTGAGTGTGACGGTCGGCGCTGGAGTCATCGTGATTGTCGGCGTGGGCGTTATGCCGAAGAGGATGGTGAAGAAGTCATCCGACATGTCCGTCACGTTCGTGTCGGTCGTGTCTGTGAATCGGACTTTGGCGAAGTATGAGGAGGCGGATGGAAGCTGGGCCTGGAAGTAGAACGGATCGGACGTAATATCCACCGTGTATGGCCACAGCGGCTGCCACGAGGGCGGACTCGCCAAGCTGATCTCCACCGTGGCGGACGTGACTCCCACACTCGTTCCGGACATGAGTACATGTCCGGCAGCCCAGAGCGTCTCGCCGCCGTTAGGCCACAGCACGCCGATGGAGTTCCCGGAAGGTGTGAAGGTCGGGGTTACGGTAGGTGTAGGTGTGTTGGTAGGCGTATTCGTTGGCGTGTTCGTAGGTGTGTCTGTTGGCGTATTAGTCGGTGTGTTCGTAGGTGTGTGAGTTGGAGTGTTGGTAGGCGTGTTCGTTGGTGTCGGCGTGTCCGTCGGAGTATTGGTTGGTGTATCTGTTGGCGTTGGCGTCGGTGTATCCGTAGGGGTGTTCGTAGGGGTGTTCGTAGCCGTCGGCGTAGGCGTTGGTGTGGCTTCGCTGACGTACTCGTCGGCGCCGATGTCGAAGGCAGAACCCTGCGGACGGGAATCGCCATCAATGTCGACGCTAATCGGCATAGTCGCATCGCTCGTCAGGTCAGCACCGTAGTCCAGAGCGCCAGTATCCGTGGAAGCCAGATGAAAATCTTTGCCGGCCTCATCGACAAACGTCACGGTCACGGCATTTCTGGGATTCGAACCAGGCGCATCCGATTGCGTCGGTCCGGAAAGGTTGTTGGTGGAATCAGACTGAGCCGCTGCGCCAGCGTAGTTGTCGTAGCAGTTGTAGACGAGGTTGTTCTTCGCATAGACTTTCGATGGGCTGCCGGTGTATATATACACGCCTTCGTAGCAATCGTAGACCGTGTTGTTGTATAGATACACGTGCACTCCACTATCGCTCAGGTCGAATCCCCTGTGGCGATTGTAAGTCGGCGACGGTGTCATGCCGTAAATGATGTTGTTCGCAATATAGAGGTCGGGGTCCGCACCACTCGCGTAGATATGCATCCCGACGAGCCAGTTCGAGTCGATGCCCGACGTCGCATAAACGACGTTGGCCGTAGCGTACTCGACGCCCCCGGAACCAGCCTCAACGTCGCCCCAAGTGATACCGGCGCCGCCGCCTGTCGCTTCGTGATATAGCTGGATTATGACTCCGCTTATACGCACGTAGTTCTCCCGAACATCGAACACGTGCTCGTCGACGGCTCGTTTAACATATTTCCCGGAGCTAACCAGTCCATTGGCTCTCGCTGGGCCATCAGCATAGATAGCGACGTAATCACTTGATGTCGTCGTCCATCCGTCTATCAGCAAGCCCCCAGTTTCCGGATTTGACCATGTCCCCGTCACGAGTGCGATACATGGCCCCGTTCCTGTCAAGTCGGCGTTCTCGGTCGATTCCCACGTCGATAGACTTGAGTAGTCTCCCCCGCTTTCAGCGATCGTGTACGTGCCGCTCGATCCGTGCGACAACCAATCGGCAGGCCGTCTCTTCCAATCGACGAGAGAGACCAACTTTTCCGGCTCAGTGACGGTCTTGATGAGCGGTGCCAGCTTTGTCTTGAGGAATTTCTCTTTGCTGTCGGCATAGGGAATCGACTTGAGAGCAGAAATCTCTTCCGTTGTGAGCAGTTTCTCCAGCGGGAAGCGATACTTGCGCATCGTGACGGCTCGGCTCACGAGCTGTACGACGCCAGGGGCGACTTCTTCCTGCACCGAGATCTGTTCTGGTTCCAGCCATCGCGGATCGAACTTAGATTTCGGCATGCGAACGATGACGAAGTTCCGTGGATCGCGCTCCATGCGGCCCCAGTTCCA
>JAZDCZ010000024.1:0-3392 GCA_036679605.1 Gemmatimonadota bacterium | reverse complement strand
TTTCCAGCCGGAAATACTCCGCCCTCCTAGCCCGTAACCTCCTTTTTTCCAGCCGCTTTCAAGTGGACCAGCTTGCCCGAACTGAGGTGGACCTGACAGCCCGAGCCTTGACACTTCCTCGAGACGACCCGGGTTCCGCTGTCTGACAATGCTGATCTGAAGGGCGTGGAGCCGAAGAGCGGCCAGACCGTCTACGAGGTTCGGGTGCGGTTGGTCCCGCCCGTTTTCTGGCCGGAGTTCACGCTGGCCGTGCGCGACGCGCACACGCGGGCGCACCTCGAGGACGTGGAGCTCCGCTGCAGGACGACCAATTGGATGGGCTTGGGAAAGCTGCCCGGGACGGGCGGGCCCTTCACCTTGCTCGGCGGCGGCCTGAGCTCGCCCATCGTGCTGCTGGGCGGGCGCGAGGCGGACGAGCCGGTGGAGCGGGTCGCCGGCCTGGCGTTGCGGCCCCCGGCGGTTTTTTTGGTGCGAACCACCTTCGGCAAATCGTGTCAGGTTATTTGACCTATTATCACGAAGTGCGGCCGCACCTGTCCCTCGACCGAAATGCACCGTCTCCGCGGAAGGTTGACCCGCCCAGCAACGGCCAAGTGATCTCCACCCCGATGGTCGGTGGCCTTCATCAAATTGGACATCACTAATATCCCGTGGAAGAAGGATCCGCTCAACCAGCACCGACGATCTTGGCCGGATGAGTTTTTGTATAGGACGCCCGCAAATGCGACAATGAGCCGATGTTGAGCGTCATGTTACCAACAGGGGATGACAGAAGCACCCAAACGGAACCAAATTCTATGACCAAGAAGATACTCATGCTGAGTCTGCCCTGGATGTTCGGTGGAATCTTTATTGGAGTCATTTGTGGAACCTCGTTCTACACCGGCGGCACCGAGTACTTCAAAGAACCACCGCCTTACGTCGTCATGGCGTTCTCTGTCCTAGTTTCGGTTCCCGGGGGAGTCTGGTGGGGTTACGTAGCGGGTGCGAAAGACGCTGCTCGTAGTTCGGACGAATAAACGGGGCGCTGCTTCTGTCATCCGGTGTTAGTCGCTGACCTTACGTCATTGCTATGATACCGTTTACGGCTCTTCCCCGTGTAGCATTTCCCCCTGGAGCCGAGCGGATGCCAAGCAAGCGAACCACCGACTGCTGCTGCCCGAATCCCGATTGCCCGTTCGCTGGGAAGCGAGCTGCAGGCAACATTGTCCTCCACTCGTCCTTCAAGCTGAAGCGCGGCCGGCGTCGTCGATACCGCTGTACGGCCTGTGCACGCACGTTCTGCTCAACAACCACCACTCCCTACCACCGGATCCAGTACTCGAAAAACCTCTTCGACGAAGTCGTCGCGATGAGCGTCGAGGGAGTCAGCAAGTCCGCGATCGCCAGAATCAAAGGGATCTCGTGGAACACCGTCGCACGTTGGCTCGAGCGGGCGGCAGCGGCGGCGCGGAGATTCAACGACGCGATGACGCAAGGTTTCTCGCTTGACGAACTTCAGCTCGACGAGATCCGGACGTTCGCACCCAGAAAGAGCGAAGTATGCTGGGTCTTCACATCAATCGAAGTGAGGTCGAGACTTTGGCCGTCAACGGTGGTAGGTCGGCGAAGCTACCGGAATACGGAGAAGCTCCTACGAGAAACGATCCATCGTGGTGAATTCGCGACTCCGTTTCTTATCACCACCGACGGATTCAAGTACTACAAGCGCGTGGTTCAGCAGCTTCTGGGTCCTGCCTGTCTCTACGGCCAGGTCCAGAAGATGTGGCGCAACAACCGAGTCATCAAAGTCGAGCGTGCCCCGATCCTCTGCTCCGATTGGCGGCTCAAGGATGCACTTCTCGATTCCGAAGATTCCTCGACGCTGAACACGTCGTTCATCGAACGACTCCAGCTGACGATCCGCCAGGGATCGTCATACCTCGGTCGTCGAAGCTCCGGAACATCTTCCTCTCCGTCGCAAAACTTCTCGTCCGAAGCTCGATTGTAGTCTTTGCCGTCTCGGGGCGCGATGCCGGTCGGCCGGTGAGATTGGCCGGTGAGATTGGCCGCCTAGCAACAATTGATGACGGAAGCACCCGACCGCTTCGTGGACCCGAAAACGCGCGAACACAACCTTCGTAACCCCAGATCAAATTACCACTTACCCACAGGCCCCTCCCTATCCCCAAGCTCTCCCTTTTCCCCCTATCTCCCCCACTCGCCTCCCCGGTCGCGTCAAAAAGGTAAACTGCAACCCACGATGTACATGGCACGCGACTGGCAATTGGAAATGTGCGTTTCCGGACCGGAACTGACGCTGTCACCCCGGTCTGTTGCAAACGAGCGTTCGGTCAAACTGAGGGCAACGCTTCGCGCATGCAAGTGTGCCAAGGAAGTTCAACTGAAATGCAACAGTTAGACGGATCGGCTCCGCGAGGTTCTTTTTTTACAGCAACGAGGGTGCAGAACCACCCCACATCCATTTGGAGCAGGCCGGTGCCGTTGCTAAGTTCTGGCTCGAATCAGTTTCCTTGGCATCCTCGAATCGGTTCCGGGGAAACGAGCTCCGTCGCCTAGAACGACTCGTGACTGAACATCGACAAGAGTTTTTGGAGGCATGGCGTGACTTCTTCCGACCCTAGCGTGGATCCCCGAGCGATTGATGTGGCAATCGATGACAATGAACTCACGGTCGAGTTGGCCGACGGGCGGCGAGTGATTGTGCCGCTCGCTTGGTTCCCTCGATTGCTTCACGCTGATCCGGACCAGCGACAAAACTGGCGTTTTGTCGGTGATGGCAAGGGTATCCACTGGACGGACTTGGACGAGGATCTCAGCGTTAGCGGACTGCTTCGCGGTGCTTCGGCCCCGGATGCATCCAAGCGGGCGGGCTAGCACAAGGAAACTTAGCCCACGGCCACTTACACCGCCTGTGCTTGTCATGCGGCCATCGGACCGCCAAGGAGCATGATAATCAGGCTCTTTCAAGACTCATTCGCGTCGGGCAATCGGACAATCATGGTGCTGACGCCGGGCGATCAAAGGCTTTCGCCGAGGGAGGAGGCACGCGACGCAGCAAGACGGCATGATAGGAAAGAATATCCTTGCCGGATGCAGCATGAGGGACGGCGGAGGATGCCTATGCGGCGCGTCGCAAGCGGTATCCCGACACGCGAGCCTCGCCAAATAGCCGGTGCTCGATATCGGCCGGAACCGTCTTGGCGTCGCGTCTTGGTTTCTCGGATTTTCGATTCCTGAAGACATCGTCGGGGCGGAGACCGTCGACTCCCATGTGCGGGCGCCACTCGTTGTACAACCACACGACAGAATGCTCATGGTACTGAAGTGACTGTGCTGTATCCCTGGCATCCTTGGTCGGGGATGACTGTTCGGGTCGTAGTGTGTCCAAC
>JAZDCZ010000239.1:0-64958 GCA_036679605.1 Gemmatimonadota bacterium | reverse complement strand
GCTTTTCGGATCGGTGTAGCCATAGGGATTTGAGGCTACGCTATCCGTCCCAATCGGCATGCCGACCTATGTAACCGGTGTCTTGCCCTTCCTGTATAGATCGATCAGCATGGCAATTGGTCCCACAATGAAGAGCGCAACGATCGGTGGAGACGGGTAGAGCAGACTAAGGAACCCTATCTGGAAATCGGCGGACAGCCGTATCGCCATTTCGACAAGCGCTATCAGAACCGCAACAAGCAACCGTCCGGAACGGGCGCTCACCGTTGTCCGCGGGTCGGTGATCATAAAGAAGACGAACAGTTGGTACATAGGGCCGGTGATCGGTGCGATTTCGGCCAACAGTGGGCCACCGACCATCGCGTTGCGGATTAGCGCCAACACGATGAAGCTGGCTACGTAGGTGACGGTGATGTGAAAAACGCGGGAGCGCCAGGTTATGAGCAGGCCAAAGCCCCAGATGATGGCGTTGGTTGTTAGGTCGTTGCCCCACTGGTGACTCAATATCGACACATTGCCGGCCGCGACCAAAAGCAGAATGCTGATCGCCAAGTTGCTGGGATTCCAGATGTGGCGGCCGCGGTAGTGCAATACGTACTTGGAGGCAATTGCGAGGAACGCGCCAACCGCAAACGGCCAAAGGATATTGGCCTGTGGTTTTGTAAGGAGCGCCAGGCTTATTCCAGTTACATACGCGCTCTGCAGGTTGGCGATCTTCCCGCGCATCAACCCCGAGAGCACCAACTCTGACGCCATGCACACACCGATTGTTACCGCCAGCCGGTCGTAGCCGCCCAGAATCGAACTGCGGAACTCGCCGAGCACCAGAATCAGGGTAACCAGTGCGACTATCCAATATTTTGGGCTGATGTTCGAGAGTCTGCCTAGGAGCGGTACGCCGCCACCGTTCAGTGTGTGCGGAGTTGCTTCGGTCACACCATAAACCCTAGTTCGAGGTTTCCTGGATCACGTGGAGTTGGTCGACGCTTAGCCTGCGCAACGTCTGCTTTTCTCCTGACGGCCATTGGATGGTAACTTGCACACGCCGTTCCCTACCCAAACCAAAGTGTAGTCTCCGGTCGTTTTGACTCGAGAAACCCATTCCGCCGCCCACGATCTGGCGTTGCTTCACGCTCCCGAATTCTACGACGACCTCGGCGCCGATCGCGCTGCGGTTGCTCTTGCTGCCCACGAGCTTGAACGTGATCCAATGGTTGGTGGGGTCGACGGAATTCTTGTAGAGCAGGATCGGCCCCTTCTGGTTTGCCACGACCACGTCGAGCACGCCGCGGTTGAATAAATCGACCATCGCGACTGCTCGGCCATCGTAGTCATCCGTTACACCAACCGCGTCGGCAACGTCTACCAGCTCAGCGCCGTCAGTATTGAGCAACACGCGAGATCGTTCGTACCCGGACAGGCTCGCCGTACCGATCGGCGGCCAATTGCGTGCGTCCTCAAAAATCTGTCCTGCACTGCCCGATACCTTAGACATACCGTACCAATAATCCTTCTGTGTGTCGGCGGAGATAAAGCCGTTGGCGACAAACAGATCCAGATGTCCGTCGTTGTTGAGATCTCCGAATTGAGCACCCCAGGCCCAGCCGGCATCGGCTACAACTCCTTTGGCGACCTCCTCGAATCGCCCTAGTTCATCGATGAAGTTGATCCTCAAGTTGTTGCCTTGGAACAGGTAGCCTCGTTCGGAGATGTTCGTTACGAATACGTCCGAGCGCCCGCGGTTGTATAGATCGCCCAAGGCAACCGACATTCCACTCTTCGAGTCATCGGCTAGACCCGCTCTCGTGAGAGTAAAGTGCTCTCCGCTGTGGTTCAGATAGAGTTCCTCGGGGCCGTAGTCGTTGGCGATATACAGATCGGGCCAGCCGTCTCCGTTGAAGTCTGCCGACGCCGACGCCAATGTCCAGCGGGTGTTCACCATCCCCGTTTGATCGGTTACGTCTTCAAAGTGCCCGTCACCCATGTTCCGGTAGAGAACATTCGCTCCACCATTGTTGGCGAACTCGAAACTGTTATGCATGATCTTCGTGCTTTGCACGTGCCACATGTCGATGTCGGATCGGAAGTAGCCACTTACATACAAGTCGAGTTGGCCGTCGCGATCGAAATCGAACCAAAGTGCGTTGTTACTATTCATCCACCGGTGAAGTCCAGCCGACTCCGTTACGTCTTCGAACTCGAGGTTTCCCAAGTTGCGAAACAGTTGGGGGTATCCGTACTTGTATACGAACAGATCTTCCAGGCCGTCGTTGTCATAGTCTCCCCAAACGGAGCCCATGGATACGCCTTCACCCTCGCGGTTCAAATCGGCGACGCCGGCCCGGATCGCCACGTCGCGGAAGGAGCCGTCTTGCTGATTTAGGTACAGAGCGTTGGAGGTACCAAAGCGGCTGCTGGTCAAGTAGAGATCAGGCCAACCGTCATTGTCCGCATCTGTCACAGATACAGAGGCTCCAACGGCGGCGATGTGTGGCGCTACGTTGTCGAGCTTCGGGTCGAGTGTCGTGGCCTGGTGAATGAAATCCAGACCAACTTCGCCGGCGACATTCTCCAACGTGAACCCCAGGTCGCGTGACCATTTGGGTTGAGATCCGCCAGTACTGCTCAGGTCCATGTAATGTGCGAAACCGATCGCGGCCACAAAGACGACGCTCAATAGAATTCGGCGGATGGGTTGACGGCTCACGAGAACACTCTAGTAGCGAGGAATGGTCGGATCAACGTCGGTGGACCATGCGTCAATGCCGCCTCTTAGATTGCGCACCTTTCTGAAGCCTGCCGCCTGCAGGATCTCGAGTGCTTGCATGGATCGCACACCGCTGTGACAGTGTGTGACTATTTCGTCGTGTCCGTCTAACTCATTTAATCGTGCCGGCAACTCGCCGAGGGGAATGAGTCGCGCCCCTTCGATGTGGCAGATTTCCCACTCGTGGGCTTCGCGCACATCAAGCAGAACGATCGGGCGGCGCTGCTCCAGTTCTTTGGTTAGTGCTGAAGGCGTCACTTCCGGCCCGTCATATGCTGGTTCAGAGCCGACTCCGCACAGCATGTCGTAGTCGATCAATTCACGAATAGTAGGTTGCTCACCGCAGACGCTGCACTCAGGATCCTTGCTGAGCTTGAGTTCACGGAATTGGAACTTGAGTGCGTCGAACAGGACTAGCCGTCCGATCAAGGTGTCTCCTTTGCCCAGTATCAACTTGATTACTTCGAGCGCCTGGATGGAGCCCATGATTCCAGGCAGCACCCCCAGCACACCTCCCTCTGCGCACGATGGTACGAGGCCCGGTGGCGGAGGCTCACGAAACAAACAGCGATAGCAAGGTCCTTCGTTGGCGTAGAACACCGATGCCTGACCCTCGAAACGGAATATCGCTCCGTATGCGTTGGGTTTACCCAAGAGGACACACGCGTCATTCACCAAATATCGGGTGGGGAAGTTGTCACTTCCGTCTAACACGATGTCGAAGTCACGCAGAATCTCCAATGCGTTTTCCGATGTCAGACGCTCATTGAATGATTCTACACGTACATGGGGATTGAGATTCTTGATACGTAACTCTGCGGACACGAGCTTGGATTGGCCGATTGTATCCGTCCCGTGGAGTATCTGTCGCTGGAGATTCGTTTCGTCCACCACGTCGAAATCCACGATCCCGAGCGTACCGACTCCGGCTGCCGCCAAGTAAAGTGATGCCGGCGAGCCAAGTCCACCGGCACCGATCAACACGACTCGAGCTGCCTTGAGGCGTCGTTGTCCCTCGGGGCCTACTTCGGGCAGCATGAGATGGCGGGAATACCGCAGCATCTCGTGGTGTTCTAGTTCGGGAAGCTCTGAGGGCGTCATGTGCTCGACCTGTGGGTTAATCGAGGATTCGAATACATATAGTACTCAAAATGGCCGGGCAGGTGCCTTATCGCTTGGAGACAAATCCAGCTGCTGCTAGCATCATGGAGAGAGCAGCGCTCACGAGTACGGTGAGCGCTCCGCCACTCTTGGTGTAGATCAATCCGAACATCAATCCGCCGGGCAGCGCCGCGATACCGACCAGGGCGTGGTAGATGCCGAAACGGGTGCCGCGCTGGATGGGAGCCGACGCTGCTATGAATGCCCGTTCGGGTGACTCTGTTAGAGATGTTGCCAGTCCAAGGCCAAGAAACCAGAGACCAGCCGTCAGCGTTGACTGTGTCATGCCGAAGCCCGTGCACACTGTGCCATAGACGGTCCAACCTGCAATCATGGTAATCCGCGGGCCGAGGCGGTCAGACAACCAGCCACCCGGATAGCTGCTGACAGAACGGACTATGTGCAGCAAAGCCCACGCTATTGGAATCAAAGCAACTGTCACTCCCAAATCTTGCAGGCGAAGAAGGAATAGGGTTTCGGGTACGCGGGAAAAGGCGAACAAGACTATGAGAATGAGTGTTGGTCGTGATGGCGCTGCCGCGGCCGATCGTTCGGGAGGTGCAGACATGTCGGTGGCTGATGATTGCGCAGGCATTGCTAGGCCTCGCATTGCAACAGTTGCCACGGTTGCCGCGAGTAGCCCCGGCACGACACTCCAGGTGATAACATCGGTGGGATCCATGCTCATGGAGGCAATCAACAGCCATGCGATGAGCGGGCCGACAACGGCACCAGCGTGATCCATTGCGCGGTGGAATCCGAAAGCGCGGCCACGAAGGGTGGCGTCCGTTGCGTCGGCGATGACGGCGTCCCGAGGGGGATTGCGGACGCCCTTGCCCATTCGGTCGGTTGCCCTGAGAGCAATCACCTGCCAAACGGTGCTCGCCCATCCCATGGCTGGTCGCACCACCGCCGCGATACAGTAGCCTCCAATGACGAGAGGCCCACGCAATCGGGCTCTGTCGGCGAGCCGACCGGAGACTAGTTTTACGACTGCCGAAACTGCATCGGAAATACCGTCGAGCGCACCGAGTGCTAGGGCCGGCGCGCCCAGTTGCGAGGTGATGAGGTTGGGGAGAAGGGGATACACCATCTCGCTGGCGAGATCGTTGAAAAACGAGACAACTCCCAGCTTTTTGACGACGGGCGGGAGAGATGGACCTTCGATCACGTCACCGATATCGTTGCCTCAGTTCATTCATCGTGCGACAGAGAGTCATGGCTTGAGATGTCCACGCAGTGAAGGTAGGTGCATTCGACATGTTTGCCATCTTGTTCGACGTTCACTCGGTCGTGCAGGCGTGCTGCGACGCGTTCGGAACGGAGGGTGATGACTTCGGCGTTTGGCGAGGCCGGTGTGCGGTGTGTCCTACGGCAAGTTTTGCCGCACTCGGCTCCAGATTTGCCCACGAATTCTCTCAACATTTCGGACGAACCTTGGGTCGTCACGGACTCTGTCGAATAGAGCTGATCCCAACACCATGATCTCAATGCCGCTGGGCGAGAGCTTGTAACTACGCTCAATCCACATGAGTGAGCTGTCTACATTCCCCGCCATCGCATAATAAACAGCAAGATCCTCGGTTCTTGGTACATCGGTGAACACGGTGTCGTGTTGCGAACCAGCAGAAAGATCGGTCATAACAGAATCGACTAGTGTCTCGGCTTCATCAATGCTCCCCATTGCACGGAGACATGTCGCGCGGATCACTGAGTTGGGTCCAAGTTCAATCGTTACGCACTCGGCGAAGTTGCCACCGAGCAGCAGTCCCCGTGCCTCCAGGGCTCGTGACAACATGAGTCCCGGTTCGAACCTGGTGGCCTTACGTGCTTCAGAGACTGCGAGGTCGTATTTCCCGACCCGGAGTGCCCACAATGCCGACCCGACATGCCGACTTGCCGACCGCGGATCGAGATCGACGGCGCGCAGGGATTCACGTAAGGCAGCGTCCAACTGTCCCTGTCTCCCAAACACCCGGGCGGACCAGGACGGTACGCTCGGTGAGTTGGGTGCTAACTCCCTGGCTCGCTCGAAATCGGCTGCCACAATCTCGGTGGGCGCGTTGGATATCGCGCGTATGTAACCACGTGCTACGTAGGCGTTTGCGAGATTTGGATCAAGCTCGACGGCGTGTTCGGCCCTGGCCAGTGCCATACCCGCCGCCCGGTAGCCGTCCAAGCCGATGTCGTAGCGATAGGTGAGTGACAGAGCGTAGACCGTCGATAGATCGGCGTATGCCAGGGCGTACGCGGAATCGAGCCCGATGGCGTTGGTGTATGCCGTCAACGCTCGCCTAAGCCCTTCCGGCGTGCGGCGATTCTTCCAATGCGATCCTACAAGATACTCGTCGTATCCCGGCCCGTGATGGACGCCCCCCGGTGTGTCAGGTAGGTCACTCAGTCCCATCAACGTGGTCAGTCTTGCGCCGATGTTGCTTGCTATGGTCTCCTGAATCTCAAAAGGATCGGCCGAGTTTCCGGTCGTAGTTTCTGCCCATACAACCTGATCGGTGGATGCGTCGATGTACTGTGCGGTAACACGGATGCTGTCGCGGACGAGTTGGAGTGTGCCGCGTATTACGTGCCGCACGCCTAGAGAGTCCGCTATCTGTGGAGTGGTGAGTTTATCGGTTTCCAGCGCTTCCACCGAATATCGTGAGATGACTTTGAGCGGCGGGATCCGGCTCAGACGGCGGATGATCTCGTCAGTTACCCCAATGCTCAAACGATCGTACTGGGCATCAGCTGTCAGGTTGTCAAACAACATGACAGCGACGGAATCGAGGTACACGGTGTTTGCTGCAGCGAGCGTGGCCGCCCGGTCCTTCCAAGGGCGCCACAACATGGTCACCAGTATCAAGACGGCGACGATTGCGGCAACAGATTTGAGACTGCGTGTTGCAGCCGGGTGATCTCGACTGAGCGTCGCCGGCGGGGGCGTAGAGAACCCCGAGGTGGTGGCAGCCCTGACAACCGCCAACGACTGTGTGAGATCGTTTGCCGAGGAAATACGGTCTGCGGGCGCCTTAGCCAACGCCGCTGTGACTATCGCCGCGAGATCGTCCGGAACATCTTCTCTGCTGGTCTGAATCAACGGTATCGGATCCATGACTTGGCGCGTCAGAATGGTTCGCGCATCCTTGCCCGTGAACGGTGGTTGGCCGGCAAGCATCTCGAATAACACGCAGCCCAGCGCGTATACGTCTGCCCGTCCATCGATCCCTCCATCGGCTGTGACCTGTTCGGGGCTCATGTAGGCCGGGGTCCCGAGCGCGACACCGGGAAGGGTGATCGGTTCGCTACCGGCCTCACTGATCGCGCGCGCCACCCCGAAGTCGGTAACGAGAACATGGCTTCCCTGTATGAGAATGTTCTCGGGCTTTATGTCACGGTGCACGACGTTTCGTTGGTGGGCATAGTCGAGTGCGTCGGCTACTTCGTAAGCGATGCCAATGGCCTCCTCGACCGGTAGTCGGCCGATCTGCGAAATGCGCTCTCGCAGAGTTTCGCCCGAGACATAGGGCATGACGTAATACAGCAATCCGGCAGCCTCACCAGCTGCGAAGATCGGAACGATGTGGGGGTGAGTGAGACTAGACGCAAGGTCGATTTCCCTAAGGAATCGCTCCCTCCCCAATCGTGCCGTTATGCTTGGATCCAGGACCTTGATTGCCACTTGGCGGTTGGGATGCCGCTCTCGAGCCAGAACAACGTTGCCCATGCCTCCGCGACGCAACTCGCGTTCAACCGTGTAGCGCTCAGGCAAGCCTTGTTGGAGTTGTGTGATGAAATCAGTCATCAGAGGTCGGTCGTGAGGGTCACCAAAGCTAGATGGCGGCAAGCCGCAACGCCAGGGATGTGGCGCGAGTTTGAGCGGTTCGCTTCTAGTGCAGCCTTATGATTTCCACCTGCGCGAACAGCCCAGGAACACCGCCAAGTCCCATCTCCTGATAGAGTGCGTTCGGAACCCCGATGTCCGCCAGGTACAGCTCACCTACATGGTTCTTTGCGTTCCCGGTACGCAATCCGGTCTTGGGTAAGGCGAGGGTCATCGTTGCATCGGCATGGACGGCCGGCTCCTTGGCCTCCCCAGTTGTAGCCTCCACTCCCGAAGGCACGTCCAAAGACAAGACTGGGGCTTTGTTATCATTGGCCCATCTTATCATCTCCGCCGCATTACCAGTGGGATTACCACTCAGACTGTAGCCGATAATCCCGTCCACGATCAGGTTCGCAGGTTCGAGATTGGCGCATTGATCTACGATACGGATTCCAATTTGTTCCAGGGTGGCAAGTTGGTGGGCGGAAACTGAACCCAGTTCTGGTGCTCCGGTTAGCGCTACTACGACGTTCGCTGCCCAATTGTTGAGTCGGCGGGCGCACACCATTGAACCGCCGCCGTTGCCACCACGTCCAGTCAAGACAACGATCGTCTGGTTCGTAGCATCGCCACCGAGAAACCGCCGTCGAGCCAGGTGAGCCAGATTGCGCCCGGCGTTTTCCATCATTTGGATCAGTCCGATGCCGTAATCGTCGATCATGCGTCGGTCGATGTCTCGCATCTGATTGGCGGTCACGTATGGGATCGAAGTATGGGAAGCGAAAACTTGATCTCTCATGAAATTAGGTTATACTAATATTAAATATCGCCGATACTAATATACACTATCTCGGAATATCTATGGATACCGCTCGTTATTCGGTTGCTGTTCTCATTCTGGTGTCCATGACCTTCGCCATTCCATTCTGGTGGATCATTCATCCGCTGGCGGGGTTGTGGCGCAAGCTGCATCCCGTCATCACATATTCGATTGTTACGGTCGTTTGCCTGGTCCTGTCAGGCCTAGTCTTCTCGGTACGAGCACCGCTTCTCTCTGTCGAGTTTGGGACAAATTTCGCACTCATGCCCCTGGCCGTAGTCTTCTACGGAATATCCATCGCGATCGAAGTGCAGTGCAGGCGACACCTGAAATTTCGGATACTCGCGGGTCTCCCTGAGGTTACCGTGGACGACGGCAACAGCAAGCTGCTGACCGAAGGTATCTACGCTCGAGTGAGAAATCCGAGATATGTGGGTGTCACTTTTGCTGTCGTTGCGGTCGCATTCTTTACGAACTACCTCGTCAGTTACCTGTTGATTCCAGCCACGATATTGGGGCTCTATCTGATAGTGATTCTCGAGGAACGTGAGCTGAGCGACAGATTCGGTGCGGAGTACCAGTCCTACTGTGATCGTGTGCCGAGGTTCGTTCCCAAACCGCGATCGATGTGATGTATGGCAGCATACACAATTCCCTATCAAATTGACGGCGTCTCTGCGGCGGGATAAAGTAATCATTACCAACTAGGATGATCCGACGACCTTATCGCTGGAGGGCGTAGAGACTCATGGACCCGCACTTCGGTCAGTGGCTCAACTTGGCAGTTCGATGGCTCCATTTCACTACGGGAGTGGCGTGGATCGGCACTTCTTTCTACTTCAACTGGCTCGACTCCCGCCTCGCTGCTCCTGAGACACCAAAGAAGGGAGTGGCAGGCGAGTTGTGGGCCGTTCATGCAGGTGGCTTCTACCAAGTCCGGAAGTTCAAGGTTGCTCCGGAGCGTCTTCCGGGCACACTGCACTGGTTCAAATGGGAGGCGTACTTTACTTGGCTGAGCGGTATTTCGCTTCTTGCCATAGTGTATTACTTCGGCGTTGGGGCGGTACTCCTACCTCCTGAATCTCCATTGAGCATGCCTGTGGCGATAGGATTGAGTGTCGTCGCGTTGGGGGTTACATGGCATGTTTACGATGCGCTCTGCAAGTCGAGATTTGGGAACAGCGATCCGCAGTTGGGCGTGGTTTGCTTTCTGTTGGTAGTAGGGCTGGCGTTTGGTTTTACACGGGTGTTCACTGACCGGGCGGCGTTCGTTCACGTTGGAGCCGTACTTGGGACGCTCATGGCGGCAAATGTCTTCGCAGTGATCATACCCTCCCAACGACAACTAGTATCGGCCACCGCCGAGGGCAGAGAACCCGACGCTACCCTGGGTGCCAAGGCCAAGCAACGATCCTTGCACAACAACTACATGACCCTCCCAGTTCTGTTCATCATGATGAGCAGCCATTTTCCGATGACCTACGGTCAGCGGTATAACTGGCTCGTATTGACAGGATTGGCGCTTGTTGGGGCTTCTGTACGGCACTACTTCAATCTCCGCAACAAGGGGCAGAATAGAGTCTGGATCATGCCTGCGGCGGCCGTCGCTATGGTAGGACTAGCAGTCGCCACTAGGCCGCCCAGCCGACAGCTAGGGTCGAATTCGGGCGGCACGGTGGGCGCGGAAGTGTCTTTCACGACAGTGAGAGGAATAATCAGGGATCGATGTGAGTCCTGCCACTCAGTTACGCCGACGAACTCCGCATACGTGGTCGCGCCACTCGGCGTTCGATTCGATTCTCCCGACGAGATAAAGGCCCTGGCCGATCGGATAAATTCCGTTGCCGTGCTTTCTGAGACTATGCCGCTGGGTAACCTGACTGGCATGACTCCAGCTGAGCGCGGGCTGCTGGGAAGATGGATTGTGCAGGGGGCGAGAATACGATGATAATGTGCTAGGGTACGCGTTCTCGTCGCAGCCAAACAGTTGCCAAGTACGCTGCAATGACTAAGTCCACCAATGTCTCGATGGTTGCGAAGATCTTTCCGTAGAACGCCGGATGCCAGTAGCTAACAGGACTTGCGAACCGGTACTCCAGGTCCAGCGGAAACAGGAGGAGCGGACCATCGGCATGATGTGTGAAGACGTCAATTACTGTGTGTAAGGCACATGCCGTGCTGAACCAGAATAGAACAGCCGCCCAAGAGTGTTTTCGACGCCACCAGTAGAGCCCGACCAAAGCCAGCGGCACAATGATCAGTGGGGCGTGAAGCAGGTTGTGAGAGGTTATCCAAATTGGATTGTTATAGAATAGATTGTCGTAGGTCGGACCGTAGAGTCCCTGCGATCCTGCTGCATCTGTAAGACGCCGGTAGAAGTAGTAACCGATCGTGAGCAAGAATAGCGGTACATCGGGTGCTACACTTCCCGCCAGAAATGCACCGAGTCGCAGACGCGTGCGACTCTTTAGGCGTTCGCCGATTAGAGCGGTAACGAGGAAGTGAGAATAAGTTCGCAATTGTCTATGTCTCTGATGTCGAGCACGTTAACGTGGTTTCGATTGCCCGGCAATTGAACTTGCCCGCTTTTTCGAGACAACTACCATTAGTTCATGAGCGAAACCGAAAAACAGTCAGTCAGCGACAAGCTGCAAACGATCTCGCAGAAGGTAGGCATCCCAGGCCTGCAGCGTCACATTTTTCTTTGTTGTGATCAGACAAAGCCCAAATGCTGTGACCGAGAAAGATCCTTAGAGGCATGGAAGTACCTTAAGCGCCGGTTACGAGAATTGAAATTGTCTGAGGGGGGTGGCATCTACCGCACGAAGGCCAACTGTTTGCGGTTATGTGAAGAAGGGCCGATCGCCGTCGTTTATCCAGAGGGGGCGTGGTATCACCACTGTCATCCGCCTGTTCTAGAGCGCATCATCCACGAACACTTGATTGGCGGTCGCATAGTCGAGGAGTTCGCGTTCCTCGTGCAGCCGCTTGCACAGTAGGAAACCGTCCAGTGTTAATTGGAACTTCATTCGCCTGACATCCGTAGAGGCTTCATGGCAGCCAAACAACGTAGGAGAGATCCACGCTTCACTCGTACCGTAGGCGAGAAACCACACCTGGGGCGGCGATACGTTGAGCAAGGCAAGGTTCGCATTGAGTGGTATGAGAATGGGAAACGACGCTCGCGTACCATCGGCGAGAACAGCGCCGATGTTCGGCAGAAAGCCGATTCTCTACTCGAAGAGATCCTCGGCAAACCAGCGGAGCTGGACGAGCAGCCTTCCCTAGAGGAGACTGTGCGGGGCGTAGCTCTTTCGCTTCTCGACATTGCCGATCGGGCCGCAGACTGGGTTGAAGAAGCGATGATCCGGCTAACGGGTGAGCGCTAACGGCTACGCGGTTGCGGTGTACTGATTTCTGACCATAATAGAAAGAACAAAGGCCTTGTTCAGGAGGAATCGTGCGTGCAGCCACAGTGATGCTACTGAGCCTCATGACCGCGGGCATTTCAGGTTGCGGTTCTAAGGGGGGTGAAACGGCTGGCCCCATTCGTTTGGACGTTCCACGTAGCGCTATTCCTGCCCCAGGTCTGTGTCGAGTGTGGCTCGATCGATCTCTCAATCGACGACAGCAGCTGACGAGGAGCTGTGACGGGATAGAGAATACGGCTCCTTTAGGATCGCGGGTTCTCTATCGACCCGATGACAAGAGCCGCACGGTAGAGGTTCGCTACATGAGCAGGTCTCACCCGGGAGAGGTGACCGGAATCGACTTGTTCAACATCGATAGTAGAAATCTGGTGCGTATCATCCAGTCCTACAACGGACGATAGGAACCTGGTCTGGTCGAAAAGGCCTCGCGTCGTATATTGCGGACAATAGATTTTGTGTCTCCTCCCTCAGGAGTCGACTGTGGATTTCAAGCGCATTGCCCGTGAAGGATTCATTGCCGGGCTCATTGGTGCGACAGCAGTAGCCGCATGGTTCTTCGTTGTCGATCTGGTAGCAGGCCGAGCGTTCTTCACTCCCGCTATGCTTGGCCAGGCACTCTTCTTCGGACTTCGCGAACCTCAGCTCGTGCAAGTCACATTCCCGGCAGTCGTGGCATATACGATGGTCCATGCGCTCGGGTTTGCGATCGTAGGCATGATCGCGGCACTGCTTGCTTTTGAAGTGGAGCTGTTTCCGTCGACACTGTTTGTGGTAGTGGTTTTCTTTGCAGTATTTGAATTCGGGTTCTATGTGATAGTAGCGATCGTTGCGCAGCATCTTCTGGGGCGGCTGGCATGGACTAATGTCGCGATCGGCAACGCGATTGCCGCAGTGGGAATGGGATACTACTTATGGCACGCTCATCCTGGAATTAAGAAGGAGCTGGAAGCGCACCCACTTGGAGAGGCTGCGGACTGAGCACGGCACTCGCCGATGGGCGTGTTACGAGTGGAGTTCCGGAAAGACGCGAGCCTCGAGCCGAGTCAAGGAAATCTTGCACCGCCCCGTTCATCATAGGTATAGCGGAAAGTGATACATCCCGACACCATGCCGGTGCAGTAGTAGCTAAGAAACTCTATCTTGGCAAAGTGGCCGTCGCGAGTCTGGACTACGTAGATGTGGCTATTGGGACTCAGGCGGTGAGATATGAAGCTATACTTGTACCAGCGATCTAATACGCTGTTTACCGTGTCCCGCCCGAAGCTAGTTTTCATATAACCGGATGCGGGCGCAGCTGTGACCTCATCGAAGGTCCGAACTCCTAGATCTAAAGCGCCCCCCGACACAAAAACGTTGGAGCGTCGCAGCGCGAGGTCCCAACCCACAGAGTCAGGTGGATGCATCACAGACCCTCCGGCAAAGCTGAAGAATTGCCAGCGATCTGTAGACGATGCATCTATAGTCACTGTATCTACCGGTCCTGACCGCGCTGCAGTGACTGCTGGAGTGGGATCGAAGGTGGCCATGCTCGTGGGGAGCAGAGAAGAGACCAGCAAGTATATAATGAGCAAGACGAAGATTCCGGCACCCACTATTAGCGGCACCGGTGCGGAGGTACGTTTGCGTATGAGCTGCGCAGGCGATCCCGTCATAGACCTGAGAAATCTGAAGGTCGAACATGATTCAAACGGACGGTGCTGATGTTAACAGACGGTCGACGTGAAATGAAGTTTCGGCAGGCAGCTTTCGTGTACCTGCACGTGGCCATTATCTACGAAGCAGCCGCCTATGCGATGGCAAGACATGGGTTTCTGCCCGATAGGTACGGTCCGCCATGGCTATGGATGTTGCTGGGCGCAGTCGTGGCTGGCATGATCGTGTACGGTTTGCTTCGCTGGCAGACCCCGTGGCTAGCGCGAAGCGTTTGGGCCGTCCACGGCCTCAGGTTGCCGGCCCTGGTGAATGGAGCCTTCTTTGCCGGCGCCGACCCTCGAATGCCGCCCAGCTTCTACACGATGGCACTTGTCGTTGTCATGTTCAATCTCTGGATGTTGGCACGCGCAGGATGGGATTTGTGAAGTTCCGAACCTATAGAGAGCTGCCAGGAGATGATCAGTCTCAAATCCTGCAGCAAGTTGTGCAAAAGCGCGCACGAGTGCAGCAGCGGCTTAGTACGGTCGACCGCGTCATCGCAATCATGAGCGGGAAGGGTGGTGTTGGGAAGAGCTACCTTACTGCTGGATTGGCATGTGGCGTGGCGAAGAGGGGCGGCGTGGGAGTGGGTGTGCTGGATGCAGATCTGAACGGTCCCACGACTGGGGCGATGCTTGGAGCCAGCGGGCCGCTTCGTATCACTGAAAACTCAGTCGAGCCCGCGGATGGCATCCATGGTATCAAGGTCTTCTCGACCGACCTGCTTGTGGAGGAAGGGCGTCCGCTCCAATGGAAGGAGCCCGCATCGGATCGCTTCGTGTGGCGCGAGACGCTGGAAACCACAGCGTTGTGTGAGTTTCTGAGCGATGTAGCGTGGGGGGATCTTTCCCTGCTTCTCATAGATCTCCCGCCAGGGTCAGCACGCATAACGGACTTGGCCGCTCTAGTGCCTGAACTCGATGGTGTGATCGCGGTGACTATTCCGAGCGAGGAGTCACGTAGGTCAGTCGAGAGGGCGCTGCACCTAGTCCGAGAGTCGGAGGTTAGAGTAATTGGGATCGTGGAGAACATGAGTGGTTACATGTGCCCGAAGTGCGGGTTGGCCGGTAGCCTCTTTGGCGGTGATGCCGGTGACCGGCTGGCAGATCAATTTGGCGTGCCTCTGCTTGGCCGGATACCGTTTAGCCCTTCGCCGGAGGAGCCGCCAGGCAGTGGACGCGCAGATCAGCAGTTTCGCGTGCCGGAGCTGCCGGAGACCCTGATCGAAAGACTTCTGGAGGGTGGTTCATGAAGTTTCTCTGTATTGATTGCGACGAGCAGATGGACTTTCAGGAGAGGGCCGTGCCGGGCGACGGAACCTTCGCCGCGGCGTTCTCCTGCCCGAAGTGTGGGCGCAGTGTGGCGATGTTGGCTAACCCTATGGAGAGCCAACTGGTAGATGCGCTAGGAGTCAAGATCGGGGGTCGAACCCTGACTGAACAGCCGCTAGAGCAAGTTCGCGCCACCCTCAAAGGCAAAGATGATGCGTTCGATGAAGTCGACGCTGACTCGCCCGTGCCAGGTATTGCGGCCCAATGGACTCCTGCCGCTCAGGAACGGTTGGACCGGGTGCCGAACTTCGTGCGAGGAATGGTCAAGAAGATTTACGCCGAATATGCCCGAGACCATGGGATAGCCGATATCACGCCCGCTATGATGGATCAGGCCCGTTCTGATCTCGGGCTAGAGGGGATGTAGTTTGGGAGACATAGACGAGAAGCTGGTGGGCGATCTCACCGTCCGGATCGACCGCACTCTATGCGTCGGATTCGGCGACTGTGTGAGTGAAGGGGAGTTGGCCTTCAAGCTGGATGACGATGGCGTAGCCGTGTTCCACCGCCCCGACGGTGTAGCGCGGAACGTGCTGATTCGCGCCTGCGAGGCATGTCCGGTCGATGCGCTCTCGGTCTCCGATCTCCTTGACCAGCAGCTCGTCCCTTGACACGCGGCGAGTAGACTCCCATACTCGCCCGACGACAGAGCTGTTTCGACTCTCAGGCATGGTGTTGTGAACGAGGGTGGAGACTTCTGGTTCTGTCTGTGCAATCCGTGATATCATAGGTAGATTGATCCCCCAACGACCGTTATGGCGAGGGCTGTAGCATGTACCGTGAAGTTTTTGTACCCGTCGACAACTCGCAATACTCCGACTGGGCAATCGACAGAGCAATCGAGCTTTGTGGCAAATCTGGTGGTCGTATCACCGGTAACCATGTCTACGCAGCCCGTCTTCATGATGTTCGTTTCCGACAGCTCGAGACCGGCCTACCCGCGCAGTTCCAGAGTCAAGATGAGATAAAGCGCCAACGCAAGGTTCACGACAAGCTGATCGAGAAGGGTTTGCAGCTCATATCCGACTCGTTTCTCGACAAGGTGGAAAAGCGCTGTATGGGGGCCGAAGTGGAGCTACGTCGTCAGCTCCTGGAGGGGATCAATTATGAAGAGATCGTCAAGGAGGTCAACAGCGGTGGAGGGAGGCTGCCCAGCCTGATTGGATTCGACGCCGACGTTGCGGCTAGCTACGATGGCGGAGACCGGGTTCGGAGTGACGTGAAGCTGGGCGAAGACGGTCGGATTGTCGAAGAGGACGAAGATCAGGCGGACAAGATTGCTGGTTCCTCTGGGCGCGATTACGACTTGGTCATCATGGGCGCTCACGGGATAGGGCGACAGCCACTATCGCAGCTAGGGGGTGTGGTCGCTCGGGCTGTTCGAGGCGTTCAGAAGGACATGTTGATAGTAAACCGAGATGAGCCTCTCGCAGAGGGACGGTTCATGGTATGTGTAGATGGCTCGGCGTATAGCTATAGGGCAATGCGTGCTGCGTTGGAACTAGCTCAGGTATATCACGCCAGCCTCTTCGTTTGCAGCGCTTTTGACGTTGAGTATCACCACAACGTGTTTGGTAACATCAAGGATGTGTTGTCGGAGCGAGCCTCGAAAGTCTTCAAGTTTGAGGAGCAGGAGGAATTGCACAACAACATAATCGATAAGGGACTTCTCAAGCTGTGCCAAGCCAATCTCAAGCGCGCCGAGGTAATCGCTCAGGAGTTTCCGGAGGTTTCGGTGGAGACGCAGATCCTGGTTGGCAAGCCATTCCAAGTAATCATGCAGTGGGCCGAGGAAGTAAAGCCATCGCTGCTCGTTTTCGGTAGACACGGTGGGCACAGGATTGAAGGTACGGAGTTGGGTTCGCAGGCCGACAATCTTCTGCGTCTAGCGCCCTACAATTTGCTGGTAACGGATATCGGTGGGATTCGACCAGAAGACATTCCGTGGATCGAAGAGGATGGTGAGGAAGGATTGCCATGGGCTCCCGACGCCGAGATTCGAATCCAGAGAACCCCGCCGTTTGCACAAGGCATCGCACGTCGTGCAGTCGAGGAGTATACGGTAGAGCATGGAGCCGACCTCGTAACGAACAAATGGCTCGACGAGGCAATCACGAAATTGTTGCCGACTCACATGCAGCTCATCATGGGCATCGGCGATGCCGAAGAAGTTGCACGGGCCGAGATCAAAGCTGAAGAGCAAATGGCAAAGACGTTGGTGATGGGCAATGAGACTGGTGACGAGGCAGCGGGTGCAACACTGGAAGCCAAATGTCCTATGACCGGCCACGTGACGATTCGCGAGCGCACCGCTTCTGATCCGTCCGTTTGGACTGCGGAGGCCTTCGATCGACTCGGCGTAGTGCCTCTAATCGCGCGTCCTTTGGCACGCAATACAGTTGAGCGCTTCGCCAAGGCTAACGACATGTGGCAAATCACCACCGTCGTCATGGACGAGAACAAGCAAGCCATGATTGAGGCCGATGAGTTTGATGCCGAGACCATGATGGGGATGTTCAGAGAGCTTCGGGCAAGACAAATAAAGGCGGAGGCGGAAGGCAAAGATGCAATGCCGCCTGAGATGCGGAAATTTATTGAGGAAGCGAAGGCGTCGGGCGTATCACGCTGTCCCATCCGTGATATTGAAGAAAAAGCTTCGGCTTGTCCGGTCGATTTCCGAACCACATCTCCCGAAGAGGCAAAGGCGGTCATGGAAAAATTCATCCGCCAAAGTGAGTCCAAATAGGTGACATCTTTGGCTTTTCCGGGTGAAGCTTCGGTGTCTCCCGATGCACGTGGTGACTTCACGCCGCATGTAGTTGCCTGGAATCTCACACGCCGCTGCAACCTCAAATGTGCGCATTGCTACATCTCAGCCGGCCCCACCGAGACTGCCCAAGGGGAACTCGACACGAGCGACTGTCTCCGGATCGCAGACCAAATTCTCGAATTGAATGCCGCGCCACTGTTCATTCTTTCCGGTGGGGAGCCACTGCTGCGAGATGATCTCGAGGAGATCGCGTCCCATGCAGTGAAGCGCGGAGCCACCGTGGTGGTAGGCACCAACGGCACTCTGCTCACAAATGATAGAATCCGCCGACTCAAGGACGCTGGTGTTACTGGTGTGGCCGTAAGCGTCGATTCACTGGACGCGACTTACCACGATCGGTTCCGCCATGGCCACGGCTCGCTGCAGGAGACACTCGGAGCGGTGGACCGTCTGGCAACACATGAACTCGATTTCATTATCCAAACGACTATCACCAAGGGAAATCGTCACGAGACTGAAAGCCTCGTTGCTTGGGCGGCTGAGAAGGGCGCTGTCTCGTTCAATGCATACTTCTTGGTTTCCACAGGACGTGGAACGCGCATGAGTGATTTATCGGCCTCTGACTATAACGAGGCCCTTTCAAATCTCGTCGACCTGCACGTTCAGTATTTGGGACGGATGATGGTACGTGCCAAGTGTGCACCACACTTTATGCGATTGGTATATGAGAGGGCGCCCAATTCTCCGCTTCGCAACTACGCAACGCGCTGTCCTTGCGGCACGCAGTACTGTCGTGTGACACCAGACGGAGTGTTGACGGCGTGCCCTTACCTACCCGTGCCGGCAGGTGATCTCAAGCGTGAGTCGTTCGCCGACGTTTGGAACTCGTCCAAACTGTTTCAAAGGCTCCGTGCCGGGGTGTTAGGTGGGAAGTGTGGGACTTGCGAGTATCGGATGCTGTGTGGTGGGTGCCGAGCACGTGCCTATGCCACGGAAGGGGACTATATGGCGGCCGATCCGTCCTGCGACTATGAGCCGACAGGTGATCTAGCAGTGATAGAACCTACTCAATCTGTTACCTACGGGGCGCAAGTCGAATCGTCGCTGCCCTGGACTCCTGAAGCTGAAGCCAGAATCAAGGCCATACCTTCGTTTGTTCGTGGTGTTGTGATGGAGCGTATCGAGGCTTACGCGAAGCGCCAAGGGAGCGCTGTGGTAACTGCAGACTTGATGAAGGAGGTGCGGCGCAACATGCCGGTGGATTTCTCGAAGAAGATGCCTTTCTTCACTCGTGACAATTAGTATGCTCGCCACTATCCAGGCTGTCGCCGACACGACTGGTGCCTATGGAAGTTTTCCGATCATAGGTGCTCGCGGCGCTGTCTGGATTGCGGCGGAAGTTCACTTGATGTTCGCCGCTTTCGTGCTCGGAGTGCCGATGTTTGCGGTAATCACCGAACTCATCGGCATTGTTGCGAAGGATTCTAAATACGATAAGCTTTCCAAGGAGTTTACTCGCCTTCTAGTGTTTGCGTACAGCGCGACGGCGCTTTGGGGCGCAACGTTAGTCTTCTTCCTGACCACCCTTTATCCACGGTTTTGGACCCACATGGCCCAGCTGTTTGGGTTGTCCATGTGGATCTACGTGGGGATTTTTTTCCTGGAGTCATTCACACTTTACCTGTACTACTATGGGTGGGACAGGTGGAACCAGGGCAGGGCGAAGTGGTGGCACTGGGGCCTCGGGCTGCTGCTGAACGCTTGGGGTACAGCGGTGATGTTTATCGCAAACGGTTGGCTTACCTACATGATGTCGCCACCCGAGGGGATAACCGCCGAGACGTTGCCCGCTGAGGTAGGGTTGTGGAACGCTCTTGCGAACGCTACCTGGATGCCGATCAACATTCACCGCATGATCGCGAACGCGGTGTTCGGAGGGTCGGTCGTAGCCGGCTACGCCGCTTACCGCTTTCTTGCGGCCAAGACAGATGAGGAACGGGCGCACTATGACTGGATGGGCTACGTCGGAAACTTCATAGCCATATCGACGTTCATAGTGCTGCCCTTTGCGGGCTATTACTTGGGAAGAGAAATCTACGAGTACGACCAGCAGATGGGTATCACCATGATGGGCGGGTTCATGAGTTGGTTGTGGATCGTGCAGGCAATTCTAATCGGCGTTCTGTTCCTTGCCGCCAACTACTATTTGTGGACCGGGATGGGGCGCATTCCTGGGGCTGAGCGGTTTCAACCCTACACTAAATGGATGCTGCTGGTGCTCATTGTCTGTTGGATCGTGTGGGGAACGCCTCACACGATTATTGCCAGCCGTCAAGAGTTCGCGGCGATGGGGGGGTCACAACATCCGTTCTTGGGAGTGCTCGGTGTCATGAGCGCTAAGAATACAGCCGTCAATTTCATGATTCTGACGACGTTCCTGTCGTTCCTGATGTATCGAAGGGCCAACAAGCGGCCGACAGTTCATTGGGCTGCAGCCGGCACCATGGTAGAGGCCGGGATGTTTGTACTGTCTTCGACTGTCGTCCTGGCATTGGGTATCTACGGATACTTTGTGGAGGCCATCGTACGAATCGGTTTCAGCGTCTATCAAGTGATTGCCGTGCTAGCCTGCATTGTCGGTGTGACAGTCATCGACATTCTGCTCCTGAGAGGAGCAGACTCCAGAGGTGAGATTCGGTGGGGAGAGATGCCGGACCGATCGCAGTACGCACTCTTTGTACTGGCCGTCACCTTCACGTGGCTCATGGGCCTGATGGGGTTCGCAAGGAGCGGCATACGGCAACACTGGCACGTTTGGGGGGTCATACGCGACACCAGTGAGGCTGCTGCTACCCCGGGGCTGGGATACGCCGCAAACATGATAAGCATCTGCGTTATCATCTTCTTGAGTATGGTCGCTTTCATCTTCTGGCTCGGTGGATTGGCAGAGCGAGGTGGCGCAAAACTCCAACCCGAGGCCGAAGTGTAGCAGACATGTGGCGTACAAATCTCAAGGTAATCACGGTGGCGTTGGCGGTGATCGGCTTTTACACTGGCCTGGCCCACATCATTCCCCAGCTCGAGTCCGATGTCCCGCAGGACCTGGATCTCAGTGGCGACGTGACACCGGAAGCGTTGGCGTCAGCCGGCGAAGGGGTGTTCAACGGTGCAGGAGGGTGTACTGCTTGTCACGGGCTCGGTGAACGAGCGCCAAATCTGCTTACTAGCCACGCAGGACAGGGCCCGATTGGGACCCGCTGCGACAGCCGCGAGCAAGGGAAGGACTGCAAGGCATATCTCTACGAGGCCCTCACGGAGCCCGGTGCATATGTCGTTGCGGGATTCCAGAACATCATGCCGGACATGCGGAAACAGCTTCCGATTGATCAAGTCTGGGCAGTCGTCGCGTTCTTGCAGTCCCAGGGTGGTGAGATCACGGTGACTGCAGACGACCTACCAGCCACGACAGAAGGTGGAGCCGAAGACGTACAACCTGCGGCCACGACCGCATTCAGCAGTACGACCGACCCGCGGCAACTACTGACCGAGAATGGCTGTATCGGTTGCCATGCGATCGACGGTGCTGGACCGCCGATTGGACCGTCGTTCGATGGAATGGGAGGCCGGATCTCCGTGGAACGTATTAGACGGGGTATTCTGGATCCCGATGCAGAGGTAGCGGAAGGGTTCGACCAGTTCGCCGGCATGATGCTCAAGAACTTCGGCGAGAAACTCTCCGCGACGCAATTGGAAATCTTGGTTCAATTTCTGGCTGGTCGCAAATAATGCGTCATCCATTTACACAAGCGGTCATGCTGCTTGTAGGCTCCTATCTGCTATTCAAGTTTGGGATTCCCTACATCCCTCCGCTTCTTGGATGGGCAAGTGCCCCTGTGCCCAGTAGCGTGATTGCGCAGTACATGTTCGTTGCGGTGGTTGGCATTCTGCTTTATGTGAGTGATAACGAAGAGCGCTGGCGGCTGTTCAAAGCACCAATGCACGCTACACTTGTCGATCCCGACAAACGGTGGCTACGCGCGACGCTTCTTGTGGTAGTTCCCTTATCTATTGGTTTCGTCGCGTTTGACCAGGCAAGACCGACGGTGGGCGGCGGCGCTCAGTTACGCTCGATTCACCCCGCCCCTCCGGCCAAGATCACGTTTAAGGGTAGGTCCATGGACATTACTGGCCTGGAGAATCCTCTGCGCCATCAGGGGTCGCTCGAGGAACACTACGAGAAGGGACGTCGTGTCTATTATCAGAATTGCCTTCCGTGCCATGGCGATCTGTTGGATGGCTTGGGGCATTATGCCCATGGATTCAACCCACAACCACTTGGGTTCGATTTGGGGACCATTGCCCAACTGCAGGAGAGCTTTGTGTTCTGGCGCATTGCCAAGGGCGGTCCCGGGCTGCCGCGCGAAGGTACTCCATGGAATTCGGCAATGCCGGTTTGGGAAGATTTTCTAACAGAGGATGAAATTTGGTCGGTGATCATCTTCATGTACGAGCAGTCGGGTACACAGCCGCGGGCATGGGAGGAATCGGGCTCGGCTGAGTCGGAGGGAGGGGAGAATGAATAGGCGGGGAACGGCGAACGGGAAACGGGAAATTGGTCGGCGACTTGCGCGGCTGGCTCTTGTGTCTGGTGTCCTGCTGTGCGCGCCCAGTTATCTCCTAGCCCAAGACGCCGATCGTGGCAAAGTGATTTACAATAAATGGTGCGTGGGCTGTCACGGTGAGAGTGGTGCCGGCGACGGTGAGGCAGCCGCATTCATGTTACCTCGGCCGCGCGACTTCACGTTTGCCATTTACCAGATCCGCACTACCGCGAGTGGCGGGCTTCCGACCGATGATGACATGAGGCGCGTCATCGATAACGGAATGCCTGGAACCACGATGCCCGGCTGGCGATCGAAATTGAGCAATAGCGAACGCGAAGATGTGATCGGGTACCTGAAGACCTTCTCGGACTTTTTCGAAGACGAGGTTCCCGAGCCGATTGAGATTGGGAAGCCGCCCCGTGTCACTGAAGAAGGGCTGGCGGAGGGCCGGCGGCTCTATGTGGAGGAGGTACAATGCCTCAAGTGTCATGGAGATGCTGGGAGAGGCGACGGCACTTCCGCTCCAACCATGACGGATGATGCTGGTTTTCCCATACGGCCAGCTGATCTCACCGAGAACTGGAAGTTCAACGGCGGTGGCTCGGTCGAGGATATCTTTATGAGGATGCGTACTGGTTTGGACGGTACTCCCATGCCGTCGAACAGTGACGTCATCGATGCGGGGATCATAAGCGAGGAGCAACTCTGGCGGGTTGCCCAATACGTGAGGAGTCTTTCGCCCAAGGAGGCACCCCAACCGAGTGACGTTATTCGGGCGGCGCTTATAGAGGGGACGCTACCGGAAGGTCCGGCAGACACAGCCTGGGACAACTTAGAGAAGTTTTGGATCCCACTGGTAGGGCAGATCATTCAGAAGCCGAGATGGTTCGCCCCAGCGGTGGACGGAGTGTGGGTTCAAGCTGCGCACGACGGTACGACGCTCGCTCTCAAGCTCAGCTGGAATGATCCCTCTAGCAGCCCGGATCCGGAGTGGGAAGAATACTCCCAACTGTTAGCTCAGACGATGACTGACGTTGATGGGCCGGCAGCCGCCGACCAAGGTCCGGACCGAGTTCACGTTCAGTTCCCGCTAACTCCGCCGGAGGGTACGGAACTGCCGTATTTCCTTGGTGGGGACTCCAAACGCCCAGTTTACGAGTGGGATTGGGAAAGTTCGCCGGATCAAGTCTCCGAAGGTAAGTCCGTCGGGCTCGGAACATTTGCTGCGTACGGTGATGGGCAACTAGCTCACCGGGCGAGGTTCGAGGCTGGTCGGTGGCAGATCCAGATTAGCCGAAGCCTGGTGCCGGTTGACTCAACACGTGCACCCGCATTCATTCCGGGCACGCTATTACCGATTGCTTTCTTCGCAGCCGATGGCAGCAATGGCGAGATTGGCAATCGGGGATCAGTGAGCGCATGGGCTTCTCTATATCTTGATGTCCCAACACCAACGATGGTTTTTGTCGCCCCAGTGGTTGCAACGCTCTTGACCGCTGGGCTTGGAATTGTAGTTGTCTTACGGGCGCAGAAGCGCGAAACAAGAGCATAACGTTTCCAAAATGGAGAAATTGATGAGACGTCTTCTAGTGCTTTCGGGGTTACTAGGTCTGGCTTGTGGTGGCGGTGAAGGGGGTTCATCGGGGGGTGATCAGGCTGCTGCGGTAGCGCCGCTAGGCAGTGCCTCAATTAGCGGTGTGGTGAGTTTCTCGGGTGCCGTTCCCTCGAATCCGGCGATCGACATGGCTGAGGAGCCGGAATGTGTGGCGAAACACAGCGGAACTCCCACAGATCCGATGGTCAGCGTAGCGAACGGAAAGCTGGCCAACGTGTTTATCCGTATCGTGGGTGGACTTCCGAGCGGGCCGTATCCGATGCCGAACTCTGCAGCAAAGATCAATCAGGACGGCTGTCTTTATAGTCCTCGCGTACTCGGCGTGATGGTCGGCCAGGACCTGGAGATCGGCAACAGCGACCCCCTGCTCCACAACATCAAGGCCATTCCAACCGAGAATCGGGGTTTCAACATCAGCCAACCCAGAGCCGGGATGACTACGACGCGAACGTTTAAAACTCCCGAGATCATGGTGCCGATGGAGTGCAACGTGCACGGCTGGATGCACGCGTTCGTCGGCGTGGTGGAGCACCCGTACTTTGCGACCTCATCTGATGATGGCACGTTTACGATCACGGGCTTGCCGGCAGGGACCTATCAGCTAGAGGCTTGGCACGAAACGCTGGGCACGCAGAGCGGCGAAGTAACGATAGCGGAGGACGGCACCGGTACGATCGAATTCACCTTTGGAGGTTGAAATATGAGCTGGCTCCTTCCCCCAGGCGCCTCGACATTTTCAGGTGAAATCGATTTTCTCTACTACCTGATTCTGATTATTACGGGCATCGCCTTTGTGGTTGTGGAAGTTGGCCTCATTTGGTTCCTCATCAAGTACCGGAGCCGGCCCGGGAGAAAGGCCTACTACACGCACGGTAGTGTCAAAGCGGAGGTCATCTGGACCGCGGTACCGGCTGTTACGGTGGTGATAATCGGACTGATGAGCGCCGGCGTATGGGACAGGATCAAGGGCCGAGACAGCGTGCCGCCCAACGCAGTGCCGTACGGAGTTGATGCAAAGCAGTTCGAATGGAACGTGACCTATGCCGGCTCCGATGGCGTGTTGGATACCGGCGACGATTTCGTATTGCGTAACCAGCTCCACATACCTGTGCATCAGCCGGTAGTGATGCGACTGAGAGCCGAAGACGTCATCCATTCGTTCTTTATTCCCGCGTTTCGGATAAAGCAGGACGCCGTGCCGGGAATGACGATCAATGTCTGGTTCGAAGCCACGGAGGTTGGAGAGTTCGAACTCGCTTGTGCTGAACTTTGTGGCATAGGCCATACAACAATGGGTGGGAGTGTTACGGTACACACTGCGGAGGACTACCAACAGTGGTTGATTGATCGATCGACTACCGCTGCTTCACGATAGAGGACGACTAATGGCGACAACTGCGCTTCCCCTCGAGCACGGAACCCACGCCGAGGCCCACGAACTTTCGTTCATTCGAAAATACATATTCTCAACCGATCATAAGATCATCGGCATTCAATTCATGTTGATGAGCCTTGTCTTCCTGCTGTTTGCCGGCGTACTCGCGATGATGATCCGATGGCAGCTAGGTTTTCCGGATACGGCGATGCCTGGTGGCTCGCTGCTGCCGGAAACGATGGTGTCAGGCGGGTTCCTGCTGCCCGAGTTCTACAATTCTCTAGTCACAATGCACGGAACCTTGATGGTGTTCTTCGCCATCATGCCGCTCTTGGTGGGTGTTTTCGGTAACTATCTGATACCCCTTAAGATCGGGGCGGAGGACATGGCGTTCCCCCGTCTCAACATGGCCTCGTATTGGTTGGCAGTCCCGGCCGCCATCATCATGCTGGCAGGGTTTTTCGTGGAAGGCGGACACGCGGGTGCTGGGTGGACCGCCTACGCCCCTCTTTCCGCGAACCCCGAATACACCGGTGTTAGCATGGGCCAACAGCTGTGGCTCATAGGTCTCGCGGTCGTGGGCCTATCGTCCATTTTAGGCGCCACCAACTACATCACCACGGTGGTAAACATGCGGGCTCCTGGTATGACGTGGTTTCGCTTGCCGCTGTCGATCTGGGCGCTGTTCATTACGTCGATCTTGGTTCTACTGGCGATACCGATCTTGTCGGGGGCGGCGATAATGCTGCTGTTCGACCAAACGATCGGGACTCACTTCTTCGACCCACTGGATGGTGGACAGCCGCTGCTTTGGCAACATCTGTTTTGGTACTTCGGTCATCCCGAAGTTTACATCCTCATCCTCCCGGCAATGGGGTTTGTGTCAGAGATAATCGCGAACGGGTCCAGGAAGCCGATCTTCGGATATCACTCCATGGTGTTTGCCATAATAGCGATCGGATTCCTTGGGTGGGTCGTCTGGGGCCACCACATGTTTCAGAGCGGGATGAACCCCACACTCGGGACCACGTTCATGATATCGACGATGCTGATCGCCGTGCCCTCAGCCATCAAGGTGTTCAACTGGTTAGGTACACTGTGGCGGGGGAACATCCGTTTCCACGTCCCGATGCTCCACTCCTTGGCTTTCGTGGCGATGTTCGTGATTGGCGGCCTCAGTGGCGTGTTCATGGCTTCGAACGCGTTGGACATATACATCCACGACACGTACTTCATTGTTGCGCACATCCACTACGTGCTATTCGGTGGAAGCTTGTTCGCGATTTTTGGGGCGATCACGTTCTGGTACCCGAAGATGTTCGGTCGGTTGATGAACGTTTTTTGGGGAAGAGTTCACTTCGTGCTAACGTTCATCTTTTACAACTTTACGTTTTTCCCGATGCACAATCTGGGAGTCGGCGGGCACATGCGTCGGATCTACGACCCGACACAGTACGAATTTCTCCAACCACTGATGCCGATCAACAGATTCATATCGGTTAGCGCGTTTCTCTTGTTAGCGGTTCAAGCGATCTTCGCGCTGAACTTCATCGTGAGCTGGTTCCGCGGCCAGAAAGCTGGAGACAATCCTTGGGAAGACAACGGGTTGGAGTGGTCCACGCCTTCTCCGCCTCCGCATGGCAATTGGAAAGAAATGCCGAACGTGTATCGTGGGCCATATGAATTTAGTTCACCACTAGTTGAGGAGGACTATCTGCCACAGTTCAAGAAACTTGACAGCGATCGTGACCCGGCGGCTGCGCCGGCGAGCAAGTAGGAGGAGATCATGGCACACCCTACAGTGATGCAGCCTCCGGCCCGCCGAGAGATCGGAGCCGACGTATACAACGAGAAGCTTGGCATCTGGGTTTTCTTGGGATCGGAGGTGATGTTCTTCACCGCTCTGATAGGGTCGTATATCATTCTCCGATTCGGTTCGCCGGAGCAATGGGCTGAAGCCGGTGCGATTCTAAACATTCCGGTGACTGCCGTAAACACATTCCTGCTCATTTGCAGTAGCGTTACGATGGTGAAGGCGTTTGCTGCGGTGAGCGCTGGAAACCAGCGGCAACTCAAGATGTATCTTCTGGCGACTGTCATACTCGGGGCCGGATTTGTTGGGGTCCAGGCGTACGAGTATACGCACCTCTTACATGATGGCTTCACCGCAGCAGGATACTCTCTCGGCAGTGAACTGGCCGAGAAAGCGTTAGCGGGCGAGCTTCCGGCTTCTGTGGGAATCTATGGATCAACTTTCTACACCATGACCGGGTTCCACGGGTTTCATGTAACGGTAGGTGTGATCTGCATGATTTTTGTGACGGTGAAGGCGTTTCGTGGCAAGTACACGGCCACGGATCATCGTGGTGTGGAAGTGGTCGGGCTCTATTGGCACTTCGTTGATCTAGTCTGGATAATCCTGTTCACGATAGTCTATCTTGTCTGATATAGGAGACGCGTGATGGTCGACAAGCATCCGAATTACTGGGCGGTCTGGGCTGGATTGGCCGTGCTCACAGTCGTGGAACTAGGCGTCTCGAGCTTATCTTGGTCCAGAGAAGTAATTCTTCTGCTCCTTTTGGGAATGTCGCTGTGGAAGGCCCTTCTGGTCGCACTGTACTTCATGCACTTGAGGTTTGAGGGGAACAGGATGCGTATCTTTGTGTTAGCGCCTCTGCCGCTGACGGTCATCATAGTCGTCGCAGTACTAACCGAGTTCAGATGGTAGCGATCGCGTTGAGGCGCGTCAGTGCTGTCGATATCGTAGAGCTGACCAAGCCGCGGATCGTCCTCATGGTAATGCTGACCGCCGCCGCCGGTTTCTGGCTTGGAGCGTCGGTACTGCCAAGCGGTCTGAGTCTGTTTCACTTACTAGTTGGCACGGCGATGGTGGCGGCAGGTACGAGCGCGCTTAACCAGGTGGCCGAGCATGAAATCGATGCCTTGATGCGAAGAACTCGCATGAGACCACTTCCTGCCGGCCGCATGGATGTATCTACAGCGGCGGTGGGCGCGTGGGTGATAGGTGTTGGTGGAGTAGCGTACCTGACCTTATTCACGAACCTACTGACGGCGCTGCTTGCAGCTGCGACTCTGATAATCTATGTGTTCGTCTATACTCCGCTCAAGCGACACTCTACGGTTTCCACCCTAGTGGGTGCGGTACCGGGGGCACTGCCTGTCGTGGGTGGTTGGACCGCTGCGGGAGGGTCTTTGGGTCCGGAGGTATGGGTGCTGTTCTGGATCCTGTTTCTGTGGCAGCTACCTCATTTCTTGGCGCTGGGATGGCTGTATAAGGAAGACTACACTAGAGCAGGTCTCAAGATGATTAGTGTTGAAGATCCCGATGGACGAGCAACCTTTCGGTACGCCACGTTGTATGCCGCAGCACTGCTGCCAGTGAGTTTGATGCCAACAATGTTGGGAACGGCTGGGACCATCTATTTTGCCGGGGCGTTGCTCTTTTCCGGATCTTTCCTGGCAAGCAGTCTGTGGGCTGCGCGGAACGTGACAGCGCTGAATGCTCGGAGAGTGTTTCGTGCATCCCTGGCATACTTGCCCGCCCTATTGCTTCTGATGGTTATCAACAAGGGTCCATGATCGGATTCCATCGCCTGTTGATTGCTACCGCGATCCTGTTCTGCGGCGGGTTTGCTGCCTGGTCGTTCGTTGCGTTCCGGGCAGACGGTGGCACGGTCAGTTTGGTGCTCGCGACGACGTTTGCCGCCGCCGCCGTGGCACTGGCCTATTATCTTGCGCACCTCAAACGTTTCCTCGGCAGATGACCGAGGGCTTTTCTATGCCGATGTTTTGGGCGGGTGCCATGATGGCGGTAACGCCGCTTGTTTTCTTCGGCGTGCTTGTAAGCATATGGTGGTACCGCCGCAAGCAGTTTCAGAAAACCTCTGACTCCATCAGTTGCGACCCGTCCAGCCCGGCCCCCGGACCACCATTCCAGGAGTAGCCCCCGTGTGCTCCCCGTCGCGGAGCACTTGGACCCCATTTACAAACACATGATGCATGCCGGTTGAATACTGGTGTGGTTTGTCGAACTGAGCGTGATCTTGAATCGTGGCGGGATCGAATACGACCACATCTGCGAAATTGCCTGTTTGTAGTGAACCCCTCCGTTCTATCCTAAGATTGTGGGCCGGAAAGGAAGTGAGCCTCCTGATTGCTTCCTGTAGCGTAGTTGCTTGCTCCTCCCGCACGTACCTACCCAGGAGACGAGCGAAATTGCCGTAAGCACGAGGGTGGGGGTTGGATTTGAGAAATACGCCTTCGGGTGCAGGCGATCCGGCGTCGGACGCGAAGCTAACCCATGGAAGCCCAACTTGACGTCGCACGTTCTCTTCGGACATCAAAAAATAGACCGTTCCGACCCTCGAATTATCTTGAATGACCAGGTCCATGGCGGTTTCCTCAGGCGTCGAGCCCCGCATAGTGGCTACTTCCGCCAACGTCCTGCCGGTTAGATGCTTGAGTGAGTCGTTCTTGAATCCAACGAGTAGAACATTGTCTGCGGTTCCGGCGGCAAAATACAGGTTCTCCCAACTATCTGCTGAAGTTGACATTTCACGACCGACGCGCCGGCGGATCGCCGGACTCTTGAGCCTCTCGATCCACGCATCGAGTCCGCCTTCCTGGACCCATGGCGGCATCGCCGCATCCAGGCCGGTTGCTCCCGCCGTGTAGGTATACATGTCAGCGGTGATCTCCAGGCCGGACGCTCGAGCTTGTTCTACCCTGTTGATGACCTGATCCAACTTGTTCCAGTTGCTCTTGCCGCCCTCCTTCAAGTGATATATCTCGGCTCGTATGCCGGCGGTGCGTGCAATAGTGATCAGTTCGTCTACGGCTTCCAGCAGCCGGTTTCCCTCGCTGCGCATGTGCGAGATGTACATACCTTCGTACTCGGCTGCCACTTTGGACAACTCGATCAACTCATCGGTTTTTGCATAGAACGCCGGTGCGTAGATCAGAGATGATCCGACTCCTAGTGCACCGTCTTCCATTGCTTGGCGCACCAGAGCGCGCATCCTATCCAACTCTTCGGGCGTAGGTGGACGATCAGCGTACCCGATCTCATGTATCCGCACGGTCGTGGCGCCAATAAACGATCCTACGTTAGGTGAAATGCCTTTCTCCACCAAGTAGTCGAGATACTCGGCCAATGTCGTCCATTCGATGTCGAATTTGATATCACCCTGCTGTTCCACGGCCTGCTGTTTCATCACCTCATTGAGTGGCCCCTCCGACCATCCTTCACCGAAGATCTCTAGCGTTACTCCTTGGCGAATATCGCTCTGCGACTTGCCGTCCTCGATAAGCGATTCAGTAGCCCAACTCAGCATGTTGATGAATCCGGGAGCGACTGCGAGGCCACTAGCGTCGATCTCCTCGCGTCCACGACCCTCGGCGCGCGGCCCAACGTAGACGATCGAGTCTGCGACAATCGCGACGTCGCCCACCTGAGCGTCCTCGCCGCTTCCGTCGTAAATAGTTCCCCCTCGGATGACAACGTCATATTGGTGTGAGCAAGCGGTGAGGAAGATCGCAAGCACTAGGCAGGTTGAAAGAGCGGATCTTTTCATAGTAGTGATGGCCCTTGGTAGATTCGGAACTCTGCAGTTGTAGGAAGGCACAATTGTTGACGAGAGAAGATACAGCTCTTGAAGTTCGATGCTATAGCACATCGACGAATAGGAGCGGGGAGGTGACTTGCGCCACCTCCCTTCCCATTGGGTCAGCGGGAGCCGGTCAAACTCTTGGCGATTCTGCTCACTGGAGTCTGAATCAATACTTTGGTGGCGAACACTGGGGCAATGCCGTATTTGCCATCGGCGTACTCCATGCGTGGAATGCCATCGCCGTCACCGTCTTTCGCGTAGAAATTCTTTTCTCCGGTTTCTTCATACTCGCTCTGCTGTATCCCACTGCCGTCGATGGCCTGGACCCAGAACCGCTTCCAGCGTTCCAACTCGGCCGCACTTTTCGTTACTAGGGCTATCTCGCGCACTGCGGCAAGCGCCGCTCCGACGTTGAGCGGTGTGTACTCGGTAACTTCGGCATCCACGTAAGAACGGTACACACCGGTTCGCTCGTCCCAGAGCTTGGTGTTCATGAAACCGTACGATCTGATTGCGGCGTCCAGGTATTGCTGGTCGCCGAGAACTCGATTTGCTTCGATCAATCCGCGAACCGCAAAGGATTGGGCCAGCAAGGTCGTTGGTCCAGCGCTCGGCCTTCCAGCCGAGAAATCATATCCGTTTGCTACTCGTCCATCAGATGACTCCAGTTTGTTCATGAGAAAATTGGCCTGATCCCTCAGCACTTGCCGAGAGAGACTGACATTGTCCGAATCACCATGTACACGTGTCGCGTAATTCGCCAAGCCAACCATTGCCATGGCTAGATCCGCAGTCGCTACCTTGGATCCCTTGCCGGAAGCCGGATGCCACTCTGATAGTAGCGTACCATCATCGTTGCGGTGCATCGAAGCCATGTTGTGAAGCACGAGATTGGCAAGTCCCTCAGCGAGTACGATGTACTTTTGCTCCATTACGGAACCGTCGTATGGTGTATTGTCACCGAATACGTTGTTCCAGTTGTTTTTGTCCGTAGGGTCAGCGAAGTAGTAGTACTCGCTCAGTCCCCACAGCAACGATCCCTGGTCGAAGAGTTGGCTCGAGCGATCAGTAACACGGAATTCTTCCGGTCGTGGAGGAAGGTCGCCGACCATCCTCATCCGTACACCAATGCGATGAGGGAAGTAGTATTCACCCGGTTCCGCGACTCGCGGATCGACGCCTGTGAGCTTTCGGCCGTCGTAAAGCAGCGCACTCTTGAGCATCAACATCTTGGACACCGCCATTAGGTTGAGCATCGAGCCACGAAACCCCTCTTCCGGATCGTTTCCCAGGAAACGTCCGCGATGGTGGTTCTGTTTGAAGAAATACTCCATCCACAGAGCTTGCTTCATGAGAGTCTGTCCCTCTGCGCCCATGTCAATGGTGTGATCCATTTTTGAGTGATTCCAGCGGAGGCTCAGGAAATTCTCTCTGTAGTTGATTCTGGTCTTCCACATTTCGTTTCCGCCGATGCCCATTCCGTATTCGGATTGAGGAAGCTGATCTCCGTAGATCTTCCTGAGGTCCTTATATCTCATCAGGTTCTCGGTGCTTTCGAACTTGATGCCCTTATCCAATGTGCGAACATAATGTGGGTCACCGGACGCGAATTGCAGCATTGTGGGTGATGCGTCCTCGAAGCGACGTGGGAATCCGGTAAGGCTCAGGTAAGAGGGAATGATCTCCTGTAACAGAACGCCCTTGTTAGAACGCACGTAGTCGCCCCGGTCGCGGTTTACGTTCCCTCTCCCCTCACGTAACGCCCGTTCAGTTACGTAAGGACCAAACACGGTGTGAACCCCTAGGCGGCTCTCTGTGATCAGGGCTGACATGTTATACCGTGAGTACCAGTACGATTCCACGGTGGTCATGTACAAGAAGTCGGGATCGGACGTAACCAATCCGTCGATGATCGCCTGCTCGAAGAAAGGGAAAGATGCGATATTCATCTCGTTTGCGAGGAACATGGCCTCTTTCGTATTGAAGGTTCGGTCTACCACCTCGGCTTCGAGTGGCGTCCGATATTTCTCGAAGGTAGGCGCCCTGGTGCCAACCAACGCTTCTACCGGCTCCGCATTTGGTCCGCGGTCTTGGTAGGACAAACCGGCGCATCCGCTCAACGCTACGAGTGCGGTGGCCAGCGCAGTATGCCTCGATATTATGGACACGGTATTTGCTCTCTCTAGAACGTGAATGTTTGACCGACCGTCATGGTCCAGCGCGGCGACGGGCCTTGGTTGGGCTCGAATACGCGGAAAGCCGGACTGAAGATCAGCCGTGTGTTTGGTCGAGTGATGAGAATCAGCGAGGGGCTCACGAAGGTCGTATTCCCGTGCTTGAAGTCGGGCCTACCAGTCATGAACATCACGGTGTTTCCGCTGGCGTCCATCACCGGGCCACCAGTGACAGGATCGCGCTCTGGATGCATGATGGTTCCGGGGAACTTCTCGTCGCCTCTCCACTTGCCGAAGACGGAAAAATCCAACGTAATCCGGTCGCTCGACGTTGGTGGTAGCATGAAGGAAGCCCCGTACTTGAGTTCGTCTCCTGGAGTGATTCCATCGTTATCCGCCAGCAGATCTACGACGGCCCCGAAATGGATGGCACCACGTTCGAGTTGGCGGGTGGCGCCGAACCCAAGACGCGCTCCCCAACTGCCGTTTCCAGGTTGCGCCACTCGCGGGAAAAAGAGATCGTCTGGTTCGCGCCCAAACACATTGATGGTAGGGTTTGCCGGCAGGTCGGCCGAGACCGCCATCATGGGCTGACCATTTATGTAGATGGTCTGTGATGCCTCGAACGACGCGTTGTCGTTGGCGGTTGGAAAAATAGCCCCGATCATCGTGGCAAAATTCAGTGGTCCGTTTCCTTGGTCGAACCACTTTTTCTTCAATGTGAGAGAAATGTCGCCAATTCCGTTAGCCGCCCCGTTCATCGTCATCTGCATCGGCTCTATGCGGAATGGATGGCCCATTCCCGAAGTACGCTGAAATTTGTATGGGATGTTTAGGTTCAGCACCATGTCCTTTAGCGAGCCAACCTCGAATCCGTAAAGTAGATTCATGTTGACCTGCATGATGTCCATCTTTACGTCGTTGAAGAACAACGAGTAGAAGTCATCTCTCCCAAAGTCCCCTGCATTTCGAGCATAAGTGGTGCTCCACGCTACCCGAAAGGCGCCCGGAGGCAACGTGTAGCCGTGGAACGGTAACCGAGGCTCGTAGAGTGCCGGGATAGCCTGTTCGATCTGATCAATGATGCGCCACCGTTCAGCTTTGACGTAATCGTGGCCCTGTCCCAACGTCAAAAATTGGTACTCATCATCGTTGAGCGGAATCTGCGTTATTGATCGCAGCGAGTCCGTCTTGGCTCCCTGCCCGAATACTGTAGCTGGTGTTATCAATGGGCACAGCAAACATGCTGTTAGAACCGCCAGCTTCTGGATGGTCTGTCTCATAGTCCGCTACCCTCCGCCGCGTGGACAGTCTTTGAGAAATTGAGTTGGGCCGTCGTGATGCCGTCGGCCGTGACTTCGACGTCGGCCTGCACTTGCCCGTAGCGCTCATGCCAGGCAACCAACTGGTAGTTGCCTGCCGGAACGTCGGAGATCATGAAGGAGCCGTCGGCTCCCAACTTGGTGAAGAACGAGTTATCGAGGACGACGATGTAAGCCGACATCTGGGAATGAACGTCGCACGACACAGCCACGATCTCGGAGCGCTTGAACTTGACGGTCGCGGTCATTGCACCGAGCTGAGATTTGTTGAAAGGCCGGTTCTTGCGACTGCGAGTGTGAACGTTGTGCATGATAGCATCGCTGTTGTGGATCCGAACGTCAGTTCCTACCACCACAGGCAATACATGGGGCGAAAAAGTGATGTCCTCCTGAATCAGCTCGGGAACGCCGGATGTTTCGCCAGCTCTCGGAGTTGTAGCAAGGCCGTCACCCACAAGATAGATGACGGCGTCTGTCTGGATCACGCCTGCGGGCGCCGTGCCTCCATCGAACGTGATGTGACCGCGAACAACGCCCGAGTTGGAATCGGGGCGGGCGGTCGTGATTTCGAAGACGTGGCCCGGTGTAGCCGTCAAGAGCATAGCTCCTAGGGCCATGAAAAGCGGGTGTCTAGTCATTATCTATCTCCAAATGAACGAGTCAGAATTGTCACAATCCTTGACGGCCAATTGCCGTTGTGGTTTGGCAATAAAGCAACGCTCGTGCCTGTTGTGGTCCGACAGGAGAGCGGCGCCGTTGGGTGGTTGGTAAGTGGTTGTGGTGCAATAGGTAAGAACCGATCAGAGGAGGGTAGTTGAGACAGGTCTTCCCTGTCGGTGACGGTGCCGATCTGGTCAACTACGAACGCATGGGTTGGAACGGCTAGGAGGTGGCGGCCTAAGTCGCTTTCGGAAGGCTAGTTAGGCTTTGCTGCTCAAGTATTGATCGACTCTCGCCAGTTGATCAGCTGTCTGACTCGAGTTTAGCCTTGAGTGTGTTCCGGGCGATCCCCAAAATCCGGGCGGCCTGGGAAAGATTACCGTTCACACGTCGGGTTACATGCGCAACGTAGCGGCGTTCGATCTCATCCAAAGACGGCATATGCGTTGTCTTGTCGGGAGCCTGCCGCTGCACGAACGCGGAACTTTGAACCTCAATGGGTAGGTGCTCTACTCCTACCTCGCCACCATCACACAGAATTGCGGCGCGCTCCATGACGTTTTGCAACTCGCGAATATTTCCGGGCCAGTCGTAGCCCACAAGAGTCTCCTCGGCGTCGCCCGCAAGTTCGAGAGGGGATTTCCTGAGAGTGGACGCAGATCTTCTTAGAAAGAATCTGGCGAGCAAGACCACGTCGTCTCCACGCTCACGTAGAGGGGGAACCCGGATCTGAAACACGTTCAAGCGAAAGTAGAGGTCCTCTCTAAGGGCACCTGACTCTAACATGGTCTTGAGATCTCGATTGGTCGCCGCCAGAACGTGAACATCGGCCCAAATCTCCCGTTGCCCCCCTACTTTCCGAAACGGGTGTCCCTCAACTACCCTGAGCAATTTTGCCTGCAGCCCCGGCTTCATTTCCGAAATCTCGTCCAGAAAGAGCGTTCCACCATCGGCCATCTCAAAAACACCGGCGCGCGCCTCGCGCGCGTCGGTGAAGGCTCCTTTCTCGTGTCCGAATAACTCGCTCTCCAATAGCTGCTCCGAGAACGCGCTACAGTTCACTTTGACGAGCGGTGCTTCAAACCGGTTAGAGAGGGCATGTATGGAATCCGCCACCAGCTCTTTTCCAGTTCCGGTTTCGCCAACGACGAGCACAGGCGTGTCAGCTGTGGCAGCCTTTGCGATCTCGTCACGTAATTGCTTGACGGGTGTACTCTCACCGAGAATGTCTGAATCCTGATTCCCTAGTCTGCTTTCGCGCTCGAGACGTCGCACATCGCGCCTTAGAGACCTAACTTCAATCGCGCGTTCGACTGTTAGATGGAGGTCCTCCAAATCGAACGGCTTTACAACGAAGTCGGATGCGCCGTCCTTCATCGCCCGCACCGCAGTCTTGATCTCTGGAAAAGCTGTCATCATGACTACTACGGTATCCGGGTCGACGTCCTGTGCAGCCCTTAGCACATCGAGTCCCGAGCCGTCCGGTAACTGAATGTCCAGAAGGACGAGAGCGATACTGCGTTCTTGCAGATGTCGCGCAGCTTCTGCAACAGAGGCGACCCCGATCACTTCGTGTCCTCTTCGCGAGAATGACAATTCGAGCGACGGCCTCAGGCCATCGTCGTCCTCAACGATCATCATTGTGAGTTTGCTGGGGGATCGCTCTTTTCGAACCGTCATGCGTTACTCGCACCATTGCGGAGGTAGCGTTCGGTTGCGGCAGGGAAGATCATTGTGACCACTGTTCCATCTGGGCCGCTCTGGATCGTCACCGCTCCGCCGTGGTCTTCGACGATCTTGCGGGAGATTGGCAGTCCAAGCCCGGTTCCCTGAGGTTTGGTGGTGAAGAATGGATCCCAAATCTTGCCGAGGAGATCTGCAGGGATTCCTGTCCCATGGTCGACCACTTGGATACTGGCTCCATGCGGTATCTCGTCTGTGGCCTGGTCTTGGGGCATGATCCCAACTCTAACTGCGATCTCGCCACCTTCTTCGGTGGCGTCCGATGCATTGAGAATGAAATTGATCAGGAGCTGCCGCAGTTGGTCGGCATCCGCCCGGATCTGCGGGGCGTCGTTCGTGGACTCAATCACCATGGATATCCTCTTCCTGCGCAGCTCAGCAGAAACGAGAGTGACCACCTCCGTCACCACTTCATCTGGTGAGATGAGTCCGAGGGTCGGCTCCCTGAGGCGCCCAAGCCGTGCGAACGAGCGCAGAACCAACGTGAGTCGATTCACTTCATGAATCAATGCCGGAAGAAGGTCCTGAGGAATCGGTGCATTCTCGCCGGCCTCTTGAGCGACTTGGATCTTTGTCTTTATCGCAGCGAGCGGATTGCCGATTTCGTGCATTATACTTGCCGTCATTTGCCCGATAGAGGCCAGTTTGTCTGCCCGGGCCAGACCCGACTGCAGCCTTCGGAGATCGTCGGTTCGCTTGGCCACTTCGCGCTGAAGCTCGTCGTTCCAGCCCGACAACCGTGTCCTCGCTTCGTGAAGACGGTCGGTCATGGTGTTGAAATCGGTTGCCAGCCCCTCGATCTCATCTCCCGTATGCACAGTCACTCGCTTGGATAGGTTGCCGTCGGCGATCTCGCGCGTTGCTCCCCGAAGCAGCGCGATCGGCCGAGCTACGTAATGAGCGACGAACATTCCCGTTGTAGCGGCGATCGCAACTACGAGGGCGACTGCTGTCCACAGTAGGATGGTCGTTTGGCGAACAGGTGTGTATACCGGAGCAAGAGGTTGGGAGATCATGAGCGTCCATCGTTGCTCCGTCGCTTCCGCGTCAAATGCGATGGGTGCTGCTGATAGGAGGGAGTTCTCGTGTACCAGCGTTCGAGTGCCAGATGTATCCAGAATTGCATCGCTCATGTCGGCATCGAAATCGGCCGTTATGGGCCGTTTCATCGTCATGCTGTACATAGCTTGCTTCTGCTTGGACTCTCCGACGTATCCAAGGTACATACCCTCAGAGTTGAGCAGCCACGCCTCTGCGAGTCTTGGTAGGGTTCCGACCAAGGAAAAGAAATACATGGCGTCCACGTTGACTACCAGAAGTCCTCTGCCGTTTCCGTCATCCCATGTCACGGGTGTCGCACATCGAAGGACCTTTCTCCTGCTGTTGCTGGCTCCAAGAGGTTCGTCCAGCTCCAGTTGGGACACGTATATCTTTCCAGGTTTGAGAGAGAATGCGCTGTTGAGGTAGAAGGCGTCGGCATCGTCGCTCAGCTTCTTTGCAGCTACAAGCCTAGGTGTCGTACCCGAAGCGACGTCGAGTCTCAGCACCTCTCTCGCTGAACTGTTGAGATAACGAAGCTGTTGGTATCCGCGTCGGCCCTGTGAGAAGATCGCTAGTTCCCGCTCCGCCTCACGTCTGAATCTCGGCAGCCGCTCCCTATCTCCGGCCGCCTCAGCCGCAGCAAGGTCTTGGATCTCAGGCATCTTGCTCAGAAACCGCAAGTCTCTGTGCAACCCCTGCAGGAAGGCCTGAATAGACAATGCCTTTGAATACGTGTCGAACTCGATGCGCTGCACGACCCGTTCGCGCAACGAGTCTTCCATGCGTGAGATAGTAAACCCACCGATGGCGAACGTCGGTATTGCAGACAAGAGGACCATCGGAACGATCACCTTGGTGCGGAGTGGTACTCTCTGGAGACGGTTCTTCCACGTGCGTGGCGATTCGGGAATATCATCTGGCGTCTCCGACTCGAGCTGGGACAGCACGACCAACGTGGCCAGCGTAGCAGCTATGGCTGCTGCAGCAAGACCCCGAAGGATATGCAAGGTGTGCAAGACGGCGGGTTCGACCGCACCCAACCAGGTTCGCTCTACGACCTCATATCCTGCGAATAAAATCATCACAGCGATCAAACAAATCGCAAAGGCCGGCAGGATGCTGATTCTAGCTGCGGTTACAGATCTGTTTTGCTCAGAAACGCCTCGGGGAGAATTGCTCTGCACTTTACGAGAACTCCTGAGGATGTACCACCATCAAGTATATCCGCTAAGGACGCGCTGAGGTGAGCGCGTCAACGAAATCGGTAGCGGACTCGTATCTCCGCTTTGGATTCGTGGCCATGGCTTTGAGTAGCACTTTCTCAAGCGGTCGTTCGACATCTGCGCGCTCTCTTCTCACAGGCGGTGGTGGATCTCTTACACGCCGCGCCATTACTAAGTGTTCATCCTCCGCTGGGAAAGGCGGTGTGCCCACAAGTAGCTCGTACAACACGCAACCGAGTGCGTACAAATCGCTCCTACCGTCTAATCTCCGGCTTCCACGCGCCTGCTCGGGACTCATGTAATGAGGAGTGCCAATTGCAATGCCTGGTTGGGTTAGAATGTCGGGTCGCGCCTCCTTGATAGCTCTGGCGACTCCGAAATCGGCGACTAGAACGCGATCTTCTGATAGAAGTACGTTCTCCGGTTTGATGTCCCGGTGAATGACTCCCTCCGAATGAGCGTAGGCGAGCGCATTACCTATCTGTCTGGTGATTTCTACGGCATCTGAAATGGCGAGACACTTCTCACGCTCAAGTTTGGCTCTCAGGCTTTCGCCGTCAACGAACTCCATCACATAGTAGAGGGAATCCTTGGCTATCGCGCACGCCAAGATTGTAACGATATTGGGGTGCAAGAGGTGCGATGTTATCTCTATCTCTCGGTGAAACCGTTCTCGTCCAAGCGACATCGTAACCCCCGGATCCATTACTTTGATGGCGACGGGGCGTTTGGTAAGAAGATCTTGGGCAAGATAGACAACCGCGCTTGCACCGCGCCCGATCACCCGTTGCAGGTCGTAATGAACTCCCACAGCAGAGCGAAGGTCCTCTAGGATAGCCATGGCTTTGTCTTAGCGCTCAGTCAGCAAATTCGGAGGGGCGCTCCAAGTGAAATCCCGTAGCGTCCTGATATTTCTTTGCAACTGCGAGCATCTCTGCCTCACCAAACAATCGTCCGATGAACGAAATGCTTACGGGGGTGCCATCGTCGCGAAAGCCGTTGGGAAGCGTGACTGACGGGTGTCCGGTGAGATTGGTGGTCAACAAGACGTTTCCGCCAAAGGACGGGGTCACGAACAGGTCGACGCCTTTCATTGCGGCGTCCATAGCGCCCATTACCATCGTCCGCACGCGGTTCGCCTGAATGTACTCGACGGCTGGAATCGCACGTGCCGTCCTGAACGAATTGGGCCATCCGCCTCGACCCTGTCTGACGAGGAGGTCATCGCGTCCACTGCGCGTCAGTTCGTCAAACGCTGCCGCCGCCTCGGCATTCAAAATGATCCGCAGCGCGCTCGTTGGAAAATCATCGGGTACTTCAACAGGGATGAGGACTGCACCCATGGAGCGTAGTACTTCGAGCGCTTCGGTATCGAACTCTTTCGTAGAAAAACGGCGTTGTCTTTCGTTGCTGGGTTCGAAGTCGAAGGCGCTCTTGTAGTAGCCAATGCGCAGCCGCGATATCGGTATATCGGGATTCCAGTTGAATGGAACGGTGCGTGCCGTCGGGTCCTTGCCGTCAGCTCCGTGGATTGCGTTCAGTACTACAGCACAATCCTCAACGGAGCGACAAAGCGGTCCCAGTTTGTCCATGCTCCATGAAAGCGCCATCGCTCCGGCTCTGCTCACGCGTCCGAATGTTGGTCTGAGTCCCGTCGCACCGCACCGTGTAGACGGTGAGACTATGGAACCCAATGTTTCACTACCGATACTCACTCCGACGAGGCCAGCCACGGTTGCTGCGGCCGGCCCGGCCGACGAACCGCTCGATCCCTGCTCGGTGTTCCATGGATTGCGCGTTCGGCCTCCGTACCAGACATCGCCTTGAGCAAGCGCACCGAGTGTCAGCTTGGCGACCAATACCGCGCCGGCCCGCTCCAACTTCTGCACCACGGTCGCGTCTTCCTCGATCACCCGATTCTCGTAAGGCTTGGCTCCCCAGGTGGTGCGGTACTGATCTTCGGCCAGGAGATCCTTGGCACCCCAAGGAATGCCATGGAGCGGTCCCCGGTAGTGGCCGAGCGCAATCTCGCGATCGGCGCGCCGGGCCTGCTTCAAGGCAAGGTCTTCGGTTAGCGTAATCACGCACTCTAGCTTCGGGCCATGTCGCTTCAAGCGGCCGAGGTACATCTCGGTCAACTCGACCGACGAGACCTGACGGGTTCTGACTAGTTCGGCAAGATCGGTAGCCGGCCAGAATGCGACTTCCTCTAGATTGGTTGGTCGCGACAAGCCTTGGGGAGCGGAAAGCCGGAACGGCCGGTGTTCGGTGGGAATGCGGCGGCCCGGCAGCACTGGATCGAAGATAAGGGCCGGCTGAACGCTGTTGGGGAGGTGAACCTCTCGAAGCTGGCGATAGGCGGCGAGATTCCGATTGAGGCCGCCCAGCATCAGCTCTCGTTCCTCTTCCGTGAACTCGAGGCCGGCAATGTCCTCGGCCGCTGCGACCATTTCCTTCGTGATCTCGCCGGTCTGTTGGACATTTGCCCATAGCAGGGCGGGGAGGACGGTGCTTCCTAGTCCGACGCTCGAGAAATAGGCCATGAATTTGCGCCGGTCCATAGGTAAGATCTGCTCGCTGCGGGTGGAGAGGTCGGTTCGATCCAACATGGCTGATCCCCATTCCTCAAGAAGGGTGGATAACATGGATGCCTATGCTCATGGTGCTGCGACGGACGGGTAGAACAGCCGGAGTGATTAGGCCAACCGCTCTAGTGTATGCCGATAGTACACCGCTCCGGCGGTGCTCACAAGTTTGCGGGCCCATCTGCCAAGTTGACCGCGCGACAGCGCCATAGTAACATTCCCGCCGGGTTTGCCGTGCGGCAGCCCAATCTCTATAATCAGACTTTCTCAATAGTGTGAGTCCTAAGTAGCTTGCCGTTTCCCTCTTCGGCCGTTCGGATCTCACTCGTCCTGTTGGTAGTCGCAGCAGTGAGCGGGTGTGCTGGTCCGTTTCCCCAATCGACCTTCGATCCGGCGTCGAGTTTCAGTGGCGAACTCGACAGCTTGTTCGGCACCATTCTCGGTTGGGCCGTAGCGGTCTTCGTGTTTGTCGAAACGCTCTTGATCTACACTCTGATCCGTTACCGTGCACGGCCCGGGCAAGAGGGCGAACCCAAGCATGTGCACGGTCACACTGTGTTGGAAATCGGATGGACGCTGGCCCCAGCTGCCATTTTGGTGTTCATCGCCGTACCCACGATACGCACGATTTTTCGTGTGGATGGCACTCCTCCGGCAGGTGCTGTCGAGGTGGAGATCATTGGGCACCAGTGGTGGTGGGAGTACAAGTACCCGCAGTATGGGGTTGTAACGGCGAACGAACTGCATCTTCCTGTCGGACGCCCGGCGGCGCTCGCAATGACCTCGGCCGATGTCATCCACAGTTTTTGGGTGCCACGGTTGGGCGGAAAGCGTGACATGTTGCAGGGCCGCACGAACCGTCTGGCTCTGACCCCCGATTCCGTTGGAGTGTTCATGGGCCAGTGCGCCGAGTTCTGTGGGTTGTCGCACGCGAATATGAGGCTGCTGGTTGTTGTTGAAGATTCTGCCTCGTTCGAAGCGTGGATAACTCAACAGACGGCCTCTGCAGTCCAGCCTGATTCGGGAAGTATCGAGGCCACGGGCCAGGCGCTTTGGGCGGGGAAAGGGATTTGTTTCAGCTGCCATACGATCCAGGGCGTGAGGGCGTTCGCACAAGTAGGACCCGATCTGACGCACATTGGAAGCCGCATGACTCTTGCGGGGGCTGTTCTGAGCAATACGAGCGAGGAGCTGGCAAGGTGGTTGAGAGATCCGCCCGCTACGAAACCGGGTAGCTTGATGCCCAAGGTGTCCCTGACCGAAGATGAGATCTCTGCTCTCGTCGCATACCTGCTGAGTCTGAGGTAAGATCGCGAATGGCGTCCGCTTCCCCAGTCGAGTCCACTGCCGCCAACGCCGCCGTTGAGCGATCCGGCCTCATGAGTTGGATCACTACGACCGATCACAAGAGGATCGGCATTCTCTACGGTGCCACTGCTTTCTTTTTCTTTCTGGTGGGGGGCCTGGAGGCACTGATCATTCGGGCGCAGCTGGCGTCGTCCAACAACGCTCTCGTCGATGCTGAGACGTTCAATCAGTTGTTCACGATGCATGGTACGACGATGGTGTTCCTTGCGATCATGCCGTTGTCGGCGGCGTTCTTCAACTATATTGTGCCGCTCCAGATCGGAGCCCGGGACGTGGCGTTCCCACGACTCAATGCGTTCAGCTACTGGACGTTCTTGTTTGGCGGGCTGTTTCTGAATGCGAGCTTCTTCGTCGGGGCTGCTCCTGACGGAGGCTGGTTCGGATACGTCAGTTTGACTTCGAAGCAGTATTCGCCTGGTTTGAATATCGATTTTTGGCTACTTAGCCTGCAGGTACTCGGAATCGCCTCGATCGCCGCTGGAATCAATTTCATCGTTACCATAGTCAATCTTCGTGCACCAGGGATGAAGTTCATGCGCATGCCGGTGTTTACATGGATGACTTTGGTAACTCAGTTCATTGTCGTAACTGCGTTTCCAGTAATTACGGTCGCGTTGGTGCTTCTGATGTTCGACCGCTTCTTTGGGACCAACTTCTACAATGTGTCTGCCGGTGGTGACCTGTTGCTGTGGCAGCACCTGTTTTGGCTTTTCGGGCATCCAGAGGTTTACATCCTAATTCTGCCGACGATGGGAATGGTTTCGGAGATTTTGCCAACGTTTTCTAGGAAACCCTTGTTCGGTTATGCGGTAATCGTTTATTCCGGAGCACTGATCGCCATAATGGGGTGGGGCGTCTGGAGCCACCACCTGTTCTCGGTCGGATTGGGTCCCGTAGCTGATTCGGCGTTCGCGGCAACGACCATGCTGATAGCCATTCCAACTGGAGTGAAGATTTTCAATTGGATCGCGACGATGTGGGGCGGGAGAATCCAGTTCACGACGCCGCTGTTGTTTGCAGTGGGCTTCATCGCGATGTTCATTATTGGCGGCTTGTCCGGCGTGATGCATTCCTCTCCTCCCAGCGACCTACAGCAAACCGACACGTACTTTGTCGTGGCCCATATCCATTACGTGTTGGTAGGCGGAGCGTTAATGGGAATATTCGGTGCCATCTATTATTGGTGGCCGAAGATGTTCGGTAGATTGCTGCACGAAGGTATGGGAAAGGCTCACTGGGCACTGATGATGATCGGCATGAACGTGGCATTTTTCCCGATGCACTTCAGTGGGTTATTGGGCATGCCGCGCAGGATCTACACGTACGATAGCCAGCTCGGTCTCGACTCACTCAACTTGGTTTCCACGGTGGGCGCCTTTCTATTCGGAGCATCGTTCTTGATCTTCATGTTCAATGTTTGGTGGTCGCGGAAGAGAGGAGCTGTGGCAGGTAAGAACCCTTGGAATGCTGCCACGTTGGAGTGGGCAATGTCTTCGCCACCCCCGGTGTACAATTTTTCGGTTCAGCCGGAGGTGCACAGCCGGTTGCCACTCTGGCAAGAGGGCGGTGTAAACGAGATTCCAGATATTCCGCCGGGGCCGGTCCATGTTCCCGGCGGATCGTTCTGGCCGATCTCCACGGCGTTCGGCATCTTGGTCGCGGCCGTAGGCGCTGTTACGCATTTGTTGGGGATGGTGTTGCTAGCAGCGGGAATTACGGTGATTTCAATTTATCTCTGGGTATTCGAGCCCTTCGAGATCTGACATGACGCATGCGGCTATAGCAGATACGGCGACTGGAATCGATAGCCGGAAGATGGCTTTCTGGACCTTCATTGGATCGGAATGTCTGTTGTTCGGCACTCTGATCGCTACCTACTTGGTGTATGAGGGCCGGTCCGTGGTTGGGCCGACGCCGCAGGAGATTCTCAATATCCCGATAACGTCGGTAAGTACGTTTGACTTACTGATGTCGAGTTTGGCAATGGTAATGGCACTTGCGGCTGTAGAGCGCGGAGACAAACTGTGGGCACGTGCGTGGCTCGCCGCCACGGTGGTGCTGGGGCTCATTTTCCTGTCATTCCAGGTCTACGAGTTCACGACATTTGTGAACGAAGGTCTCACGCTCAAAACAAACTTGTTTGGCTCGACATTTTTTGTGCTTACCGGATTCCACGGGGGTCACGTAGCAATCGGCGTGATTTGGCTCTCGACCCTGCTCGTGCGATCTTTGCAGGGAAAGCTGGGTCCGGAGAAGGCCCTCAATGTCGAACTTGCCGGTTTGTATTGGCACTTCGTAGACGTTGTGTGGATTGTGATCTTTACCGTGGTGTATCTGCTTCAGAGATAGCGATTAATCTATGAGCGAACAGGAACAGGTGACCCCGCAGCAGCATTCCCGCCCGACGGATGCCTATATGGCTGTGGCGGGTCTACTGATAATTGTCACGCTCGTCGAAGTCGGCGCGTTTTATATCCCGGCGTTTCAGAGTGTTTTGGTGCCACTGCTTCTGGGCCTGTCGGCGGCCAAGTTCGCGTTGGTGGTGATGTTTTATATGCATCTCAAACGCGATCACCGTTTGCTGACCCTGATCTTTACACTCCCACTGTTGATTGCGGTCGCGGTTGCGGTTGCGCTGTTGGCTCTTTTCGGCGTGTTCGGATCGGGCTGAAAACCAACGAGTAAACTCGCGGCCCGGCTATCGTGTTCTTATCCTGACAACTTGAGTGTTGATCTGCGCGCTTGACGACCTGCCGAGCACACGGACCACATGTACCATTACGATGTCTCCGGCTCCGACGTCACGCAGTGCCCTTTGCAGATCGGCGGGTGAAGAGACTGGTTGGTTGTTGACGCGTGTCAGGATCGCGAGAAAACCCTGCCGCGGGTTACTGGCAACAAGTCGTCCGTCTGCGGGTCCATCTCGTTGGATGCTCGTTATCGCTAGCCCGGCTGGAACTTCATCGGGGAACCCGGCCTGTCGAATGTCATTTTCGTCAAATGGCTGAACGCTGAGGCCGATTCTGGACTCCAATGAACCAGATTCCTCTCGCTCGCGGGGCGGGTCGTCTGATGCTTCCTGTTGCGTCGGTTCTGTATCTGCCTTGATCAGGCGAACGCTGTAAGTACGACGCTCGCCGCGATCTCTCAGCACGGTAACGTCGATGGTAGTACCGGGCTTCTGGAAGCCGACGATCTGTTGCAGCTGAGCGACGTATCGTACCTTCTTGCCGTCTAGTTCTACGATCACATCACCGCGCTTGAGGCCGGCACGCTTAGCGGGACTATTGTTCCCGGTGAAGTCCTCGATTCTGACTCCACGTACTTCCTTGAGCCCTACGGCCTCCGCGTCTATCGCGTCGGCCAGTGCAATCGATACTCCGAGAGCGGCCCGAGTGACCTTGCCATCTGCGATTAGTTGAGTTGTTACAGTGCGGGCGAGATTCGAAGGGATCGCGAATCCGTATCCCTGATAATAGCCGGTCCTGGATGCTATTGCGGCATTCACTCCTATCACCTGACCACTGATGTTCACCAGCGGACCGCCTGAGTTGCCAGGATTGATGGCCGCATCTGTTTGAATGTAGTCCTGAATGTTCCACAGCGAGTTTTGAAGATCCCGGAGACCCCGACCACGGGCACTGACGATTCCTGCAGTAACGGTAGACTCAAGGCCTAGCGGGTTGCCGATTGCCAATACCCACTCTCCTACTCGGGCTGAATCGGAGTCGCCGAACGTAATCGCGTGGAGTGCCGTTTCCGCGATCTTGATCACGGCCAGATCCGTGTTGCGATCTCGGCCAATGACTTTAGCATCAAACCTTCGGTGATCGAACAGGGTAACCGTCAGTTTCTTGGCGTTTTCAACCACATGATTGTTCGTGACTATGTATCCGTCATCCGAGATAATGAAGCCGCTTCCGGTACCGGTTTGTCTGGGTGGAGGGCGGTTGCCACGGTCATTGTCGAAAAACCGCTCGAACGGAGACCCTGGCCGAGTCTGCCTGACCTCTGTCACGGCCGTGATGAACACGACGGATGGCTGCACCGTTTGGGCCACCGCCGTGAACGCGGCACTGAGATCTGCCAGCGGTTGTGCGGTCTCGAAAGTGGCGGACTGCTGAGCAGCTGTGCTCAATGCTGGAATGACGCTTGCCTCTTGGGCAAACGACGATTTGGGCAAATCAATTACAAGGGCGAACGCAACCGTCAGTGACAGCGCCAGCCCTACCATTGTGCCTAACTTGATCCAATCTCTGGTACGTTTCATTAACACTCTCTCGACAGTGATTCCTTGATTTCAAACATCCAGACTGCAATCTAGCAACTCGATTGCTTTCTCTATAGAACCCCGCATGAGGTTCTTAGTTTCCGCTTCAAGACTTTGATTCGTCTACGATCTCGTAGTCTGCCTCCTCCACGTTCTCATCGCCAGCGGCCGTTGCTGAATCGGCGTCCGGCGTGTCGTCAGGGGTTTCCTCGGACTGGGCTTGGGCTTGCTGCATCAGAGATGCTCCAGCCGCGGAGTACGCCTGGCTCAGTTCCTCTAACGTATTCTTGATCTCGTCCGACTCGCCAGAGCGCAGCGATTTCTTAGCGGCCTCCACTGCGTCGTCCAGTCGCTGTCGCACCGACTCCTCGAGTCGATCTGCCCATTCCTTGCTGTTCTTCTCCACCTCGAAAATCAGGGCGTCGAGTCTGTTCCTCTGCTCCACTTGCTCGCGCCGAGACTGGTCCTCGTCGGAGTGTTCCTCCGCGTCCTTGACCATCCGCTCAATTTCGCTGTCGGAAAGTCCGCTCGACGCCTCAATACGTATCTTCTGCTCCTTGTCCGTTGCCTTGTCCTTGGCCGACACGTGCAAGATTCCGTTTGCGTCGATGTCGAACGTTACCTCGACCTGCGGCATCCCGCGTGGTGCCGGTGGGATGCCGGTCAACTGAAACCGACCGATCGTCCTGTTGTCGATCGCCATCTCCCGTTCGCCCTGAAGCACGTGAATCTCAACCGTGGTCTGATTGTTCTCGGCCGTCGAGAAAACCTCCGCCTTCTTGGTAGGTATCGTCGTGTTGCGCTGGATGAGGACTGTAGTTACTCCGCCCAGTGTCTCGATTCCGAGGGACAGTGGAGTAACGTCAAGCAGCAATATGTCCTTCACCTCGCCTGCCAGCACTCCGCCTTGAATCGCAGCCCCGATTGCTACGACCTCATCCGGATTGACACCCTTGTTGGGCTCCTTGCCGAAGAAACCTTTGACCTCGTCCTGGATCTTGGGGATTCGGGTGGAACCTCCAACTAGGATTACCTCGTCGATGTCGGACGTCTTGAGTCCCGCGTCCTTGAGAGCCTTCTCCATCGGCGGAATCACTCGCTGAATCAACTCGTCAACGAGCTGTTCGAACTTTGCGCGCGTCAAAGAAAGGTTGAGATGCTTGGGTCCCGACTGGTCCGCCGTTATGAACGGAAGGTTGATCTGCGTCTGGGCTGTCGTAGATAGCTCCATCTTTGCCTTTTCGGCCGCTTCCTTCAGACGCTGCAACGCCATCGCGTCCTTGCTCAGGTCGATGCCCTGATCTTTCTTGAATTCGGCTACCAACCAGTCGATCACACGCTGATCGAAATCATCTCCGCCCAAATGCGTGTCTCCGTTGGTGGCCTTCACCTCGAACACACCGTCGGCCAATTCAAGGATTGAGATGTCGTACGTTCCCCCTCCCAAATCGAACACCGCGACTTTTTCTTCCTTCTTGCTCTCCAGACCGTAGGCCAACGCCGCGGCCGTGGGCTCGTTGATAATCCGAAGAACCTCGAGACCCGCGATCTTTCCGGCATCCTTCGTGGCTTGTCTCTGTGAGTCGTTGAAATAGGCGGGAACCGTGATGACAGCCTGCTCGACTGAGTGTCCGAGGTAGTCCTCCGCTGTCTGTCTCATCTTCTGGAGGACCATGGCAGAGATCTCCGGCGGAGTATAGTTTTTCCCCTGGATCTCAACCGACGCCAGATTGCTCTTGCCGGCTACCACTTTGTAAGGCACCAGCGACACTTCGGACTTGACCTCACTCAACCGCCGTCCCATGAACCGCTTGATCGAAAACACAGTGTTGGTTGGATTCGTTACGGCCTGCCGCTTGGCAACCTGTCCTACCAACCGCTCGCCGTCCTTGGTAAAGGCGACGACCGAAGGGGTAGTGCGGCCTCCCTCAGCATTGGGAATCAGAACGGGATCTCCACCCTCCATCACCGCCACGACCGAGTTCGTAGTCCCAAGATCTATCCCGATAACTTTCTGCGCCATTCCTTAATATCTCCTGTATACAAGTAATCAGATGCCCGACCACAGCGCCTAGTCGCAGGGGCAAACCCCATACCAAATAAGCCTGCCATATTGACAGCGGTAGGAAGACCTTGGATCCAGGAAAACGGACCTATTCCAATGATTGACTTGGATTTAGCGGCGCCCTAGCTTGCGATTCAATGTTTCCGTACAAGGATGACAACCCGACCGTTCTGACTCCGTTCGTTACACTGGGCATCATCGGCCTGACTGGCATAGTCTGGATTTTCTATCAAAACGCCGGTTCCGAGCCGGGGCTCTCACAGTCGATCTGTCAGTTGGGGGCGATCCCGGGTCGGCTGTTTGGCCTCGATGTGGGGCCGGTGCGCACTCCGTCAGGCCCAGTGATGCTGTGCCCTGACTCAGCGGATCTAGCCTGGTATACCGTTCTTTCCTCTGTATTTCTTCACGGTGGCTGGCTACATCTGATCTTCAACATGTGGTTTCTCTGGGTCTTCGGAAATAACATCGAGGACGCTATGGGGCACGGCCGGTTCGTGGCCTTCTATCTGGTTTGTGGAATTCTGGCGGCTCTGGCTCAGATACTTGCCCAGCGGTCGTCACCGGTGCCAATGGTGGGTGCATCAGGAGCTATCAGCGGAATCATGGGGGCGTATCTCGTGCTCTATCCCAAAGTGCGGGTGCACATGCTCATCTTTCTCGGTTTCTTTATTACCACTATAGCGGTTCCCGCTTATCTGATGCTTCTGTACTGGGCGTTTCTGCAGTTTATCGGTGGCTTGCCCACTCTGGGTGGGGTGCAAGCCGGAGGTGGGGTTGCTTTTCTCGCCCACATGGGAGGGTTTCTGGCCGGTGCGATCCTGATCAAACTGTTCGTAAAACCTGAACTGCTGAAGGCGGCACGGGGGGCCAACGTGGCTGTCAACGTGCGCCGGCGCCAGTCTCCCTGGGGGCACTAGAATGTACTTGGCCAAGATCATCGGCCGGGTCGTTGCGACCGTGAAACAGGAAACGCTGCAAGGTCAAACTCTTCAGTGGATTCAGCCGGTCGATGCTTCTGGAATCGATCGGGGAGATGCACTAGTTGCAGTCGATCCCATAGGGTTAGGACCTGGGGAGCTGTGCTACTACACGACGTCGAGGGAGGCGTCACTTACGTTGTGGGATACCTTTGCTGCGGTGGATGCAGCCATCGTGGGGAAGGTCGATAAGTTGGAGCTAGATTGAGGGACGGGAAGCGGGAAAAGCGAAAGGGTTAGTCCGATCTACATAGCGCGCGTAGTGGGTAGCGTCGTTTCGACGCATAAGAACGACCGACTCAACGGTAAGAAGCTGCTGTTGGTTAGGCGGTTGGACTTGAACGATGCGGAGGACGGATCGGTCGAGACAATCGCGCTCGACGTGGTAGACGCAGGAGTAGGTGACAAGGTGCTGGTGGTGCAAGAGGGAAGCTCCGCTAGAAAAATATTCCAGGACGAGAAGCTTCCCGTGCAGGCTGTGATAGTGGGAGTCGTCGACAGTGTGACACTGACCGAGGGCGGAAAGCATGAATGAGCGTGAGATGGATCAGATAGCCACGTTGGTCGCTGAGAAGCTAGGGGCGACGCATGATGTACGGGCGACGCATGCGTCGCCCCAACATGCGGCGCCCCAGCCCGCTACACGGGCACTGGGAGCTTCGCCGAAGAGCCGCCGCGTCGCAGATTTTGTCGATCACACGCTGCTCAAGGCCGAAGCCACGCAGGCCGAGATAGAGAAGTTATGCGAGGAGGCTGCCGAGCATCATTTCGCTGCGGTCTGTGTGAACGGGAGTTGGGTTAAGCTCTGCGCCGACTTGTTGAGGGATACGGATGTGGATGTAGCCACGGTGGTTGGGTTCCCGTTGGGGGCTGTGACGTCGAAGGCCAAGGCGTTCGAGACGAGTGACGTCATTGCAGACGGTGCGACAGAAATTGACATGGTGGCTGCAATAGGCCGAGTTGTTACTGAAGATTGGGACTACGTAGAGGACGACATCCGGGCAGTGGTTGCGGCGGCGGGGTGTACTGTCAAGGTCATCATTGAGAGCGCTGCGCTGGAACCGTTGCAAGTTGTTAAAGTATCGGCCATTGCCATGGAGGCGGGGGCGCATTACGTCAAAACGTCCACCGGGTTCCATCCATCGGGGGGCGCTACCGCAGAGGCGGTAGCGCTGATGCGTCTTGCCGTGGGCGACCATCTGGGAGTCAAGGCATCGGGCGGAGTACGTGACTGCGCTACCGCGCTCCGGATGATCGCAGCGGGTGCCACGCGGATCGGCACCTCTTCCGGTGTACAGTTTGTCAAGTGTATCGGTGCCGGCCCTATCGCGCTCGATGACATGTTGGCGGATCCAGACCGACATGACCGGGTGTGCATGTCGCACTAGCTTTTGATGTTTTTTCCCTCAAATTCCGTCACTGTGAAGTTTTCTAGTGTCGTCTTCCTTGTCCTGTACGTTGTGTCGTACGGCAGTGCCGCACTGTCGGCGCAGGATACCGTGGAAGTAGTCGTAGCCGCCACAACAGATGTGCATGGCCATGTATACCACTGGGATTATCTCAACGATCGAGAGGCTCCTTGGGGTCTTACACGGGCCGCCACTATTGTCGATTCATTGCGCCGTGCTTTTCCCGGTAGAGTGTTGGTGGTGGACGCGGGTGACTTGATACAAGGGAGCCCGCTCGCGACTTACTTTGCTAAGGAAAACCCCGTCGACCCCAATCCTGTGGTAGTCGCGCTGAATGCAATGGGGTACGATGTGGCGACACCGGGTAACCACGAGTTCAATTTCGGTCTAGATGTCATGCAGGCCGCTCTAGGTGCGGCTGCGTTCCCCATAGTTTCAGCAAATATCTATCGACTCCCCCGCGACACCTTTGCGTTCACACCCGAGGTAATCCTGCATCGAGGTGGTGTACGGGTCGGAGTGACTGGGCTTACAACGCCTGGTGTCATGGTCTGGGATCGCGATAACGTGTCTGGTCGCGTCATGGTCAAGCGCGTCATTCCGCAAGCGGGCCTCGCGTTGGAGCGGCTACGGGCGGGTGGCGCAGACGTGCGGATAGTGATCATCCACAGTGGGATGAGCAATCCATCGAGTTATGATACGAGCGGAGTCGGTGCTGAGAACGTCGCTAGTGCACTGGCAAGTCTTCCCGTAAAGCCACACCTCGTAGTTGTAGGTCACTCGCATAGAATGATGACCGACTCGGTGATCAACGGTGTGCACTTCATTCAACCGCGGTCGTGGGCGCGTAGTTTGGCGGTGGCACATCTGTGGCTGGTTAGAGACGGTAACGCAACCGGGTTCCAGGTGGTAAGAGTTGAAGCAGAACAGTTATCCCTCGAAAACATTCCGCCCGATCCGATTGTTACGCGAAGGTTGGAGGCCGCACATCGTGCTACTCGCATTTGGGTTGCTACACCCCTGGCGGAGTCGGAGGGCAACTGGAGCGCTCAATATGCGCGGGCGGGTGATACGCCGGTCATAGACTTCGTCAACGAAATACAGCGCCGCAGGAGTGGTGCGGAACTCTCGTCAACCGCCGCATTCAATCCAACTGCTAGGCTGGGGCCTGGGTCTGTGTTGCTGCGAGACGTAGCTGCTGTTTACCCCTACGAGAATACGTTGAAAGCAGTTCGTATCGATGGGGAATCGCTGCGTCGTTATCTCGAGCATTCAGCGTCGTACTTCAGGACGTACGCCGCTGGGCGTCCGATCATCAATGACAGCGTACCTGGTTTCAACTTCGATATCGTAAGTGGTGTCAACTACGAGATAGACTTGCGTCGGCCGGTGGGTTCGCGCATCCGACAGCTGATGTGGCAGGGCAGGCTAGTGCAAACTAGCGATACCTTCACTCTGGCTCTCAACAACTATCGGCAAGCGGGCGGAGGCGGATTCGAAATGCTGAAGGGCCTCCCAGTCGTTTACGACCGTGGAGAAAACATCCGAGATCTTCTGGCTGCAGAAATTCGCGATGCGAAGCGGTTGCGGGAGGACGACTACTACAAGCCTTCTTGGCGAATAACTCCGCCAGCGGCAGCGGTGGCGGTACGCGCCGCGTTCGGATCGGCAGTTGCGGTCGCAGGTGAGACTCGCCGCTCGGATACGGTCAACGCTGTCTTCGCGCCGAAGCCGAGAGATAGTCTAGATATTCCGGCGCCACCAAGTAAGCCATTGGCTCACGTCAAGTTCAGGCTAGCCCCCGACGAGGATTCGCCATTGCAACGTTTGGTTGCCGATGCATTCCGTAACGGAGTACGCACGCATGTTGCTATGGTGCCCATGGCCAACATACGGACCGGCTTGGCTGAGGGGCCTATTACGCGAGCGGAAGTTGCTGCCGTACTACCGCAAGATGAACGACTGGTGCGCCTCACGGTATGGGGCTCTGAAATCTATGAACTTTTTGAGCACATAGTCGGTGGCGACGACTTGACCGTACAGATATCAGGTCTCGAATTGTGGTATGATCCGTCTCGCAAGGTCGGCAAACGTGTCAGAAAGGTGCGGTTTCCGGACGGGCGAGAGGTCCGCAAGAATGGGTCGTACACGCTGGCGCTGCCGGCATCATTGCTCGGCTCGGACGGCGCCTTCTCCGTGCTGAGTAGAGTGCCCGTGGAGGAAACCGCGTTCACTGAAGTAGGTGTCCTTGAGGCATACGTCGCCAAACTCCGCCAGCCCGTGGAGGCGCCTGGGACCAGCCGATTCCATAGCAATAGGTGACCGATAAGGTCCGCATCTTCGTCAACGAACGTCCAGTCGTCGTTGTGGGAGGCAGCGTCGTTAGCGACGCGGTAGCCATGTATGACACGGAGCTGGCTACGGCGGTCGAAAACGGCTCCGCATACGTGACCGATGGAGTTGGACGCCGTCTGGATCTGTCCGCCCGAGTAGCTCTAGGTGACATTCTGCGCGTTGTGGGTGGGGGTGCGCGCAGCACTGATAATAAAAGGAACAGAGAGTGACACTAACGCCGGAACTGATTCGTCGGCTTCCCAAGGCGGAGCTGCATGTACATCTAGACGGTTCTATAAGACCGTCGACGATGATCGACCTGGCACGGGAGCAAGGTACAACTTTGCCAGCCGACGAACCTCGCGCCCTGGCGGAGGCACTCTACGTACGAGACGCCCACAATCTTGAAGAATACCTAGAGCGATATGCGGTTACGCTTTCGGTGATGCAAACCGCCGCCGCGCTCGAACGGATCGCTTATGAGTTCGTAGTGGACGCCGCTGCCGACAACATACGGTATGTAGAGGTACGGTACAGCCCCGTACTTCATACTCCGGCGCTGACTTTGACAGAGACGGTGGAGGCTCCGCTCGCGGGACTGAAACGAGGAGAAGAAGAAACCGGGACAATTGCCAGGCTAATCGTGTGCGGTCTTCGAACTCTGTCATCGGCCGTGTCAGAGGACCTTTCGCACCTAGCGGTTGATTACAAGGATGACGGTGTTTTGGCGTTTGATCTCGCAGGCTCAGAGCGCGGTCACCCGGCCCGCGATCACAAGCGCGCATTCGACCATGCCCACGCTCATGGTCTGGCATGTACGTGCCATGCCGGTGAGGGTGACGGCCCTGATTCCATCGCTCAGGCCGTCCACATTTGCGGTGCCCAACGTATTGGTCACGGCACTCGACTGCATGAGGATCCGGAACTCGAGCAATACGTGATAGACAACCGTATTCCTCTGGAGGTTTGTCTTACGTCGAATGTGCATACTCACACTGTCAATTCTGTAAGAGAGCACCCGATCACCCACTATCTGGAGAAAGGTTGTGTAGTGACACTGAACACGGATAGTCGTCTCATGGACGGAATCACGTTGAGTGATGAGTACTGGACAGCCCACACTCAGCTCGGCTTGAGCCGCAGCGACATCGACCGGTTGATCGTCAATACCTTCCAGAGCGCGTTCATTCCCGACCAGGAGAAGACCGACCTCGTCGCTCGCATCGAGCGGGAACTCGAGGAGATAACATGACCGGCATGTGGTTGGTTCAGAGCGCCGCCGAGCAGTTGGCGGCGGCACGCGACGGGCTCGACACTCCGTTCTTGCAACGCCTCATGGGGATCGTCGGCATCGGGACGATGGTGCTGATCGCCTGGGCCCTGTCGAACAACCGCAAGAAGGTGAACTGGAAGCTGGTTGGAACCGGTGTCGTACTACAGGCGTTGCTCGGTTTCGTGGTGCTGAACACCGGCGTGGGTCGCTTCCTGTTTCAGGGCGCGAACACGGTCTTTACACAGTTGCTTGGCTTCACGGAACAGGGCGCGCGTTTCATCTTTGGCAACCTGGTTCAGAGCAACGTTCCGGTCGGTACTCCGGTGGGCGACCCCGCCAGCGGCCCGCTCAGCTCTCCCGAACTCTGGGCCAACACGGGAGCGTTCTTTGCATTCAGCGTGCTTCCCACGATCATCTTCTTTTCGTCGCTCATGTCAGTGCTCTACTATCTGGGCATCATGCAGCGAGTGGTGCAGGGTCTAGCGTGGGTTATGCAGCGCACTATGCATACGTCAGGGGCAGAGAGCCTCTCGGTGGCGGGCAACATCTTCGTGGGGCAGACCGAAGCGCCATTGCTCATCAAGCCTTTCGTTGGCAAGATGACCTTGTCCGAGTTGAACACAGTCATGGTCGGAGGTTTCGCCACGATCGCCGGCGGTGTGATGGCAGCGTACGTTGCCATGCTGACTCCCTACTTTCCCGATATTGCCGGTCACCTGCTGACCGCGGCGGTTATGAATGCGCCGGCGGCTTTGGTAATCTCAAAGTTGCTCGTACCGGAAACGGGTGAACCGGTCACCAAGTCGTCGCTCAAGATTGCGATTGCTGATAAAGACGCCAACGTAATCGACGCGGCCGCGGCCGGAGCTGGTCAGGGTATGCAATTGGCATTAAACGTGGCCGCCATGCTCTTGGCCTTTGTTGCACTGACCTACATGTTAAACGCCCTTCTCGGACTGATCCCGGGACTGTCGCTCGAGACGATCTTTGGGTGGGTGCTTTCGCCTCTTGCATGGCTCATGGGCGTACCGATGGCGGACGCCGGTGTTGTCGGGTCGCTGATCGGCGTGAAGATCGTCCTGACTGAATTCATTGCGTATCTCCAACTGGCCGCGACGTTAGGCGATCCCTCAACAACACTGTCGCCGAGGTCGGTCTTGATCTTGACCTACGCACTGCTGGGTTTCGCGAATATTCCGTCCATAGCCATCCAGATTGGCGGAATAGGTGGAATAGCTCCCGAGAGACGCGGTGATCTTTCGCGCCTGGGCTTAAAGGCCATGATCGGTGGCAACCTGGCGGCGTTTATGTCTGCGAGCCTAGCCGGAATGCTCATGTGAGCAGCGCCCCCACGTTGGACCTAGCTGCCGATTTCTTGCGTGCCCGGCTGGGTGAGTTTCACCCCAAGGTCGCGGTCGTGCTGGGATCGGGGCTGGGGCGGCTCGCCGATTCGGTGAGTGGCGGAACTCGCATCCCGTATTCCGAGATACCGGGGTTTCCGTCGTCTACCGTTGTAGGGCACAGTGGTGAACTTGTGACCGGTGTTGTCGAGGAGGTCCCTGTCGTGTTGCAGAGCGGACGCTTCCATCTGTACGAAGGACACGACGGCGAGACGGTGGCCTTGCCCGTGAGGGTATTTGCCGAGTTGGGTGTGGAGTACTTGATCGTGACCAATGCTGCCGGATGTTTGCGGCCCGCCATGCAGCCGCCAACGCTCATGCTGATCGCAGATCACATAAACATGATGGGGGGGAGGGGGAGCCCGCTCACGGGTCCCGTGGTAGACGGCGAGCCGCGGTTTCCCGACCTGCACGATCTATATGACGCCGATCTCAGATCGGCGACTCGCAAGGTCGCACTGGAGCTGGGTATAAGACTCGAGGAGGGCGTCTACCTGAGCCTGTTGGGTCCGTGTTACGAGACCCCCGCCGAGGTCCGTATGCTGCAAAAATTCGGCGCCGACGCGGTGGGGATGTCCACGGTGCCGGAAGTGCTGGTCGCGCGTGCGCGCGGACTCAAGGTCCTAGGTATCTCCAGCATCACCAACATGGGTGCCGGGTTGTTTCAAGGCGTGTTGAATCACGAAGAGGTGTTGGAGGCTGGGAAGGAATTGGCCGTCGATCTGGAGCGGTTGGTAAGAGGGGTGCTGCCGAAGCTTGGGGAAGGGCGAAAGTAAAGGGCGGCAGAACTCTGTAGTTGCCTTCCAGTCATACCGCCCAGTTTGTCCGCCCTTTACCACCGTAACCCTTTTCCCCCATCATGTGTCTATGAACACGAAGGCACGAGAACCTACAGCCCGGGGACCTGGTTGGACGAGACGAGACTGATCGAGCGGGTCCGGCAGGGTGAGGCCGCCGCGGAACGAGAGCTTTACGACGCACACGTGGACCGAATCTACCGGCTGGCATACCGCCTGACGGGTGATTCCGACCTGGCGCAAGATATGACCCAGGAGACCTTTATCCGTGCCTTCGATAAGATGCAGCAGTTCAGGGGGGAAGCGGCGTTCGGTACCTGGCTCGGGTCGATTGCCACGTCGGTAATCTACAACGGGCTCAGGAAGGTGAAGCGGTTTCGGCAGCGCGAGGTGGTACTGGAGGAAGCGGATTCGCTGGGCGGGCAATCGGTAGAAGCGGAACCCGACTTGAAAGAAAAATTGTCGCGCGCGATCGACGATCTGCCGACTAAATACAGGATGGTGTTTGTCATGCACGACGTAGAGGGATACACGCATAAGGAAATCAGCGATGCTATGGGCACCCAAGTCGGTACGTCCAAAGCGCAGCTGTTTCGGGCAAGGTCGAAGCTGCGTGTGGCGTTGGCGGAATTTGCAGGAGAATGGGCATCATGACTGAAGAACAGTTCGAAAAATTCCTACGTGAAGCTGCGCGCGATCATAATCCAGTGCCGGAGACCCCCCGCGAAGAAATCTGGGCGCAGATCCGGCAGGGCCGTAGGGCTGAGCGAGACACCAAGGTCGTATTCGTTACTACACCCTGGGTCCGTTGGGGAATGGGAATTGCCGCTGCTCTTGTGCTCGGTATCGGTATCGGAATGCAACTGGACCGAGTGGGTGGTGATGAGCCGATAACGGCCGCCAGCGCTGTCGCTGAGTCCTCGGCGGTCGCCGATGTGTACCGTGTCGTTGCGGCCAACTATCTGAGTGATGCGGAGACGTTTCTCACGATGTTCCGCACCGACGCGCGCGCCGGACGCGTAGCCTTTGGAGACGCGAACCCCGCGCGGCAATTGCTCACGACCACAAGGTTGTTGCAAGCGTCGCCGGCGGCGCAGGACGTCCGGATGAGCGACCTGTTGGACGATCTGGAATTCTTACTAATGCAAATAGCCCAGCTCCGGACGAGCCGGAACGGTGACGAATTGGAATTGGTGACGCAGGGCATGGAGGAGCGAAGTGTGCTGTTGAAGCTTCACGCGGTCATGCCGGCCGGCCCGAGATTAATGAACGTACAAGGAGCACTTTGATGCAAATAAGCAGATGGAATGTGACGGTCGCGGCTTTGGCCTTGAGTACATCTCTGGTCTCGACGGCAGTGGCACAAGAACCGGATCCTGCCGAGCTGGCGGGGCTCGGCGTTGCGATGACGGAGTTGGCAGGTTTGTCTGAACAACTGTCCGGCCTTAGTGCGTTACAGGGGATGACCGCCCTCGAAAGTCTCGCCCCGCTACAGGGACTGCAAGGGTTGTCTGGGCTTCAGGGTTTATCAGCTGGGATGGCCGAGCTGTCCATGTCTATGAGCGGCTGGTCTCTTGGGCCGTGGAGCGGTGTTGCATTGGGTGGATGGGGCTCGGACGAATCTGTCCGACCCCCCGTACCGTGGATCCAGGGGGATCCGGCTGACTCGATATACCGTTTGGCACGCCGTGAGTTGAATGGCAGGAACTGGGAACGTGCCGCGGGACTGTTTCGTCAGATCCGGACACGGTATGGCAAGTCCGAGTATGCGCCGGACGCCTATTACTGGGAGGCCTTCGCGCGTTACCGCTTGGGCGATATGGATCAACTCGAGATCGCGCTCGACCTGCTCCAGCAACAGGGTGAAAATCATCCCGACGCTTCCACTCACGAGGATGCCAGATCGCTAGCCGTACAGGTTCGAGGCCGCTTGGCGCAGCGTGGTAACGCGAATGCGGCCCAGGACATTGCCCGGCAGGCGGAGAGTCAGGGACAAGGGTGTCCAGAGGAAGAAGATGACGTTCGGGTGATGGCCTTGAACGCATTGCTCAACATGGACTCCGATAGAGCGGTTCCGATCTTGAGACGAGTGCTGGAGCGACGGGACGGGTGTTCCGTGCAGCTGCGACGCAAAGCCGTTTGGTTGGTTTCCCAAAAACGCGGGCCCGAGACGACAGCCACTCTACTGAGTGTTGCACGGAACGATCCCGATCAGGAGGTGCGCGAGCAGGCAGTGTTCTGGCTTTCGCAGGTACGCGGTGAGGAAGCGGTCATCGCACTCGATTCAATTCTACTGGGGTCGGATAACCAGAAGATTCAAGAGAAGGCGATCTTTGCGTTGTCGCAGCACAGGAGTGAACGCGCAACCCAGGCCTTACGGCGCTATGCCCAGCGCAGGGATGTGCCGGACAAGCTGCGTGAGAACACGATCTTTTGGCTGGGCCAGAGCCGCGGCGACAACGATCAATTCCTGCGTGATCTCTATGGCACCGTCGAAAGCAACAAACTAAAGGAGAAAATCATCTTCGCATTGTCGCAACAGCGTGGCGAAGAGGCGGGCAAATGGCTTCTAGATATTGCACTCAACAAGAACGAACCCATCAAGCTGCGCAAGTCGGCGCTGTTTTGGGCGGGTCAAAAGCGGAAGATCCCGATTGATGGTCTCAACGAACTCTACTCGACCATGGACGATCGCGAGATGCGAGAACAAGTGATCTTCGTGTTGTCGCAGCGCAAAGAAACAGCTGCGGTGGACGCCCTGATGAACATCGTCAAGGAAGAGACCGATCGCGAGCTACAGAAGAAGGCGATCTTCTGGCTGGGGCAGTCGAAGGACCCTCGGGTACCTGAATTTCTGCTCGAGATAATCAATAGAGATCTACGGTAGAGGCTACCGTGACACATGAAAATGAGAGAGCTGATAAACCAATGACCCGCGCGATTGTTTCGGGCGTCGCCGCCCTGGTAGTAGCTACAACCACAGCTGCCCAGTCGATCGCAGACCGTGTAGCATCGCTGCGTGATGGACAGGTGCGGATGAGTTTTGCGGCACGGGCCGGGGTGTGTGGCAACGGTCGCAACATTTCGACAAGTAGTCAAACCGACGATTGGGAGAGTTGGTGCGAATCCGGACCGGTCAGAGTTGCCATCGACGTGCGCGATCGGCAAATCATCGATATCGACGCCTACGTCGGAGGACGGTGGCGCGGTGGGCGCGACGATGTTCTGGACCTCGGCGTGGTGCCTGCACCGGCGGCAGCAGAGTACCTGCTATCACTCGCGGCTAATGAAGATGGGCGCGCCAGTAAAGAGGCCGTCTTTCCCGCGACCTTGGCGGACAGCGCCGTGGTCTGGCCACAATTACTTGCTATTGCGAAAGACGATACACGACCGAAGGCAACAAGAAAGAGCGCCGTATTCTGGGTGGCTCAGGCTGCTGGCAAGGCTGCGAGCGAGGGGCTCGAAGAATTGGTAACTGACGGTTCAGGTGACAATGACGTGCGGGAGAGTGCCGTCTTTGCGATCTCTCAACTGCGCAAAGATGAGGGTGTGCCTATTCTGATCCGTATCGTTAGAACCCACCCCGATCCGGCCATTCGCAAGAAGGCGATCTTCTGGCTGGGTCAGAGCAACGACCCCAGAGCCATATCCCTATTCGAGGAACTGTTGCTCAAGCCGTAGTCGTCGAGGTATGTTTCCAGTGTGAAAACTCCTCGGCGATCCGTTCATGCGACCGCCGTCGCAGCCCTTCTCTGTGCCGCCACTGTGGCTTCGTGTGTGCGAAATCCTGCCACCGGCGGTCTCCAACTCATGTTGATCAGCGAGAATCAGGAGATCCGCATGGGCCAGGCAGCCGATCCGCAGGTCCTCGCCTCTTTCGGCCTGTACGACGATCCGGAACTGCAGGTTTACGTGCGAGACCTCGGCATGAAGATCGCCGCGCAATCTGAGCGTCCGCACCTACCGTGGAAGTTCAGCGTGGTCGACGACCCGATAGTCAACGCCTTTGCCGTCCCGTGGCATACTCGCACACTTTCAATCGGAGGCGCAGTTGATGGCCGTCTTGGGCCATGAGACGGGCCACATTACGGCGCGCCATTCCGCGGCCCAGATGTCACGGCAACAGCTGGGTCAAATCGGTCTGGGAGTAGGCATGATATTGGCGCCCGGTCTGCAGGATTTTGCAGGGCTTGCAAACAGCGGCTTGGGATTGTTGTACTTGAAGAACAGCAGAGGCGCAGAACGGCAAGCGGACGAACTCGGCTTCCGCTACATGCGGCAGCATGGCTACGACGCCAGGGAGATGGTGAAGGTCTTCGGCATGTTGGGTAGGATAACGGCCGCTGCGGGCGGACCGGGTGTCCCAAATTGGCAGTCGACTCACCCGACATCGGCAGACAGGGAACGGAGAATCGAGTCTCAGATCACCGGAAGCGGTGTAGACTTTTCCTCGTATGCTGTTGGAGATGTCGAATACCTCGAGCGAATCGACGGGCTCATTTTCGGCGTTAATCCTCGTGACGGTTTCTTCAGTGGCCAGCGGTTCATGCATCCGGATTTGCGGTTCGAGATCGAGTTCCCGCCCGAATGGCAGACCGTGAATCAGAAACAAGCGGTGCTGGGCCAGAGCCCGCGTAAGGATGCCATGCTCGAAGTGACGCTAGCCGAGGGCGGTGGCACGCCACGGGACCTCGCGCGTGGCTTCGTGGGTCAAGAGGGCGTTAGCGGCGGTTCGGTCGTGTCGGGAAAGATCCACGGCCTGACGTCGGCAAGTGCAGATTTCAGCGTGCGAACGGATCAGCAGGTTCTGCGCGGGAATGTCACCTACGTCGAATACGGTGACGACGTATTTCGGCTCTTGGGTGTTTCCACGAGCGGCGGCTGGAGCCGTTACCAACAGGCCATCCGCGGCGCCGTCCAGAGCTTCGACCGGCTGACGGAAATGCGGGCGCTCACCGCGCAACCCATGCGACTACGGATAATCGAACTGTTGAAGCCGATGACCCTCACCCAGTTCAACCAAGCGTATCCTTCGGCGGTGAGTTTGCAGAAGTTGGCGATCATCAATCAGGTTCAACCCGGGGAGTTGCTCGAGACAGGGCGGTTGATGAAGTGGATCGAAGGTGATTCGATTCCCTAGAAGCGGTGAAATGTGAGATGTGAAAAGTGACAAACTGCTGGTTCTGCTCGCAGCGTTGGTAGTAACCCAAGTACATGCGCAGACTGTCCGCGGCGTGGTTGCGGTTGCCGAATACGACTCGTTGCTGGAGGGCGCTACCGTGCAGTTGGTCAGGTCTGACGCTACTCACGTCGCGATGTTCCTCACCGAGAAGGACGGGGCGTTCGCGCTCAGGGCGCCCGATGCCGGACGGTATCTCTTGCGCGTCCGCCGCATCGGTTACAAGCCGCAATACGCCGCGATCGAGTTTGGCGGCGAGCAAACCATCGACATCCGGGTTAACCTGGCTCCACAGGTAACGCTGTTGGAGGCAGTCACCATCCTCGGCCAGACGGCCGAGACTCCCGGTCAGCGTGAGTTCCTGTCGCGCAGGAACATCAAGTGGGGTTACTCCTTCAACAGGACGGAGATCGAACAGCTTCGCGCTGGAACGGTCAGGGATATCATAGCGTTGGGTGCCCCGCTGGTTGTGTCGAGGTGCATGGACGTATATCTGGACGGGTCACCGTCCAAGACATTCGGGGACAGGATTCCGCTCGACTGGGTATATGGGATCGAAGTGTACGCAGGCCACTACGACATACCTCTCGAGTACCGCAACCCCGATCCGAAGAGGCACAAGTGTGGTGCAGTGTTGCTTTGGAGTACGACGATTGGGAAGAATTAGTCCGCCGACAATAATGATTTCGCAGAAAGAGAGACGGCCGTGGCTCAAAATGTGACGTGGTTCCAGCGCCAGCGCCAAGCACTGTTGTTGATGAAGTATCTTGCGCGTGGAGATCGCCAATTACAGGAGAGCAAAGGCGTACCGCATGCCCGGGCCGAGCGTCATTTCAACCAGAGGTTGAAGCAGCTCGAGGACGAGTGAGCGGCGCGTCCTCTCAGGACGTTTTACTCGGCCGAGCCCGGCCTCGTCAGGCCGGGACTTCCCACACCTACGCTTGAGATTAGTGAGTTTCTGAGGCAACCCGTATTCCCGGGCAGCCCTAGATGATCCCTTGCTCTTACTTCAGCTACATACCATATTCAGACTAGTCTTAGACCGGTCTAATCTATGAAACACATTGGCGCCTACGAAGCGAAAACGCACCTTCCCAAGTTGCTCGATCGAGTGTCTCGTGGCGAGCGAATTACGATCACCAAGCACGGCACGCCCGTCGCGCGCCTTGTTCCGGTAGCTCCGGAACGTGGCAGGGATCCCTGTCAGGTGGTTGCAGAACTGCGGCGGTTTCGAGCTGGGCGCAAGCTCCGGCCCGGCACGATCGAGAAGATGAAGCAGGAGGGTAGGCGGTGAGCAACTCCACTCTCGTCCTTGATTGCTCGGTGACGATGGCGTGGTGCTTTGAAGACGAGAACGACGAGTACGCCGACGCTGTGCTCGACGCCCTAGCGACGGGTCGGGGTATAGTGCCAGGCATCTGGTCGCTGGAGGTGGCGAATGTCCTCGCTGTTGCTGAGCGCCGTCGACGATTGAAGGAAGCCGAGTCTGCGCGCTTTATTGAGTTGCTGAGCGATTTGCCGATTTTGGTAGACGAGGGTGGGCACGACCGGGCGTTCACAGCCGTTCTGTCGCTGGCACGCTCCTTCGGTCTGTCGTCTTATGACGCAGCGTACCTGGACCTGGCGATGCGGATAGGTGAAAATCTGGCGACGCGCGACGAGGCGCTTAGAGCTGCGTGCGGACAGGTGGGGGTTTCCCTGTTCACCCCGACATGATCTGCATGTGCATCGATGGCCTACGCGTCCTCTCAGGACGCTTTACTCGGCCGAGCCCGGCCTCGTTAGGCCGGGACTAATTACGAACTGGCCTCACCTGCATCAATCACTTCATTATTCTACATTCAGCGGAGGCCGTACAAGTGGGGATTCGATATTCTGCTTGCGTCAACTGCCTCCGTACAATCCGCCGTGCCTCAATCCCTGGTGCTCTCGCAGGATTCGCTCGGCATGCCCAGTAGCCACCCCGCAGCGCTTGGAGAATGCAAGGAAGGCGATGTCGAACTCCTGGGAAAGATTCCTGCCGGCCGGCTTTTCCCAATCCTTGAGTAGGCTCTTTCGTATACGATACAAGCGCTGGCTGCCGCAATAGCCGTGCTTGGGCGCAATGGTTCCGCTTTCACTC
>JAZDCZ010000238.1:0-2397 GCA_036679605.1 Gemmatimonadota bacterium | reverse complement strand
TGCCCTGAACTCTGCCTGAAGCTCGTGTCCGTCGGCGATCTCGACGACGACGCGTTTCTAAAGACGCTCCTCCAGAACGTCGAAAAGGAGGCCGAACCCATCGACTACGACCTCGCTGCTATAATCAAGGATGAAGAAGCCTGTACCCGCTGCGGTCTGTGCGCTATACGTTGTCCGACTGACGCTATCACAATGGAGGCATTTCACCCGAAAACGACCGCGCGGCTAACGGGACTACAGTGATTGATCGACGAAGCTTTCTAACGCGCATAGGCTTGGGCACCTTCCTGGCATCGATCGCGGCATCGACCGTAGGCACACTACGTTACTTGTTTCCGCAGGTATTCTACGAGCCGGCCGCTCGAGTAAAAATCGGCAAGGTCGAAGAATTCCAGCCTGGTTCGACTCGATACTTGTCTGACGTCCGCGTGTTCGTACGTCGAGAACGCGACGGAATATCCGCCATCTCGGCGGTCTGCCCGCACCTGGGCTGTGTAATCAGCAAAACGGAGGACGGCTTTGCTTGCCCATGCCACGGATCAGTGTTCGCCGACAACGGTGATGTAATCACGGGTCCCTCCCCGCGCGGGCTCTCGTGGCTCAAGATCGGTATCGGCGCCGATGGACGTTTGGTACTCGACCGATCGCGTACGGTCCCTAAAGGGCAAAAGTTCATAACATGACTCCTATGTCGTCGCGGAATTTCAAGGACAGTTGGAAACGTTTCCAATCGACGGTCTGGAAGAGCGTAGTCCGGCATGGGTATCCCGACGATGAACGAAATCGGTCACTGGTCATCTTCAGCAACGTCTTTCTTCACATTCACCCCGTACGAGTCCATCGTCACAGCCTCAAACCGTCCTACACATGGGGTCTGGGAATCCTGAGCCTGGCGCTCTTCCTTCTCCTCTGCGTCACGGGCGTGATCTTGATGATCTACTACATTCCTTCGACCGAACTCGCCTATGACAGGATGAAGGATCTCAAGTTTGCCGTGAGTGGCGGCGCCACGGTTCGCAATATGCACCGCTGGGGCGCACACGCGATGGTCGTCGTCGTATTCTTACATATGATGCGTGTGTTCTATACGGGCAGTTACAAGAACGGCAGAGAGTTCAACTGGGTCGTAGGCGTCTTGCTCTTGGTACTTACTCTGGCCTTGAGTTTTTCCGGCTATCTATTGCCCTGGGACCAGCTAGCGTTTTGGGCGGTGACGATTGGAAGCAGTATTGCTGCCTCGCCAAGAGAGCTGACCGATGCGTTGGGCGTCACTGTATATTTCGATCCGGGTGGCATGATCCGCCGGGTCCTGCTCGGCGGCAACATCGTGGGTCAGGACGCACTAATACGGTTCTATGTCTTGCACGTTATCATCCTACCGATCGTAACCGTGCTCTTCCTATCGGTACATTTTTGGCGAATCCGCAAGGACGGTGGGCTGAGCCGTCCGGGAGAACCACTCCACCCGCAAGGTGAAGTTGTCAAAACCGGAGGCGACACGAAGGCATGAGCGACTCGACCCGCCAAACGAAGTACCGACAGCGACGCGACGATGCCTTCCGAAAGCCGGGCAAGACCTACGGCTTGATGGCGTTGGTACGCGGCCCCTCGACACAGGTAGGCAGCGGACCGGACGACACGACTCTATCGTGGCCCGATCTCATGATCGCAGAGGTCACCCTTTTTATGGGCGCGTTCGCCATAACATTGTTATTGGCCCTGCTTTTCGACGCGCCACTCAAGGAACTGGCTAACGCGGCGGTGCCGGAGAATCCCGCCAAAGCACCCTGGTACTTCTTGGGCCTTCAAGAGTTGGTTTCCTATTCAGCGTTCGTGGGCGGCGTGCTCGTGCCATCGGTGGTTGTAGTCGGCTTGATGGCCATCCCTTACCTCGACAGGGAAACCGATTTTGTCGGCGTTTGGTTCTCGGGACCCATGGGACGCTCCGTCGCATGGCAGAGTTTAGTGGTCTCGCTCGTGTTTGTGCTCTCGGTAGTCTCTTTTACCATCCACTTTGGATGGCTACGTAATTGGTTTCCACAGATTCACCAGATCGTGATCATAGCGATCAACCCCGGCACGATACTCCTACTCGGTGGGGCCTTTATCAGCCTATTTTACGTGCGCCGAACCTCCTCGATGAGAATGGGGGCGATTGCGCTGTTCACCTATTTCCTGGTCGGGTTCCTGATCCTCACCTGCGTGGGTACGTACTTCCGAGGACCGAACTGGGCATTCTACTGGTCGCAGTCGCAATGGCCGGGGATACATCCCTAGGAACTGCTGTCCATGCGTATTGTGTTTGCACTGACCGGGACGGTACTCGTCGCACTCTTACTCGTCGCAGCTCTGCGCGACACGCACCCCGAATGGAGAGAGTTTCAGCTTGAGTACAAG
>JAZDCZ010000237.1:0-47210 GCA_036679605.1 Gemmatimonadota bacterium | reverse complement strand
CGGTGCAAACGGGCACCGATCAGAGTGCGGATGGTAGCCAATCGATGAGCACAGGCGTAGCCGCCACGTCGGCGAACTTGACAACTTGGCCTTCTCATGGTAGCGCGCGTTTTCTAACGCGCGAACAACGGGAAAACGGCGATTCCCAGCCTCCGTCCTTATCCCAGCACCTCTACTCGCAACTCAGGCACGTTGTGGAAGTGTCGCTCGTTGTCTGGTCCGACCAGGACGCCGAAGCCGAGTGCACGGGCGGTGGCGGCAACGGCGAGGTCGTTGCTGGGGATGGGTTGTCCGGCTCGGCGGAGCAACGTGAACAGGAGGGCCCACTGTGCGGCGGCCTCGCGACCGAAGTCCACGACGGGGGCCGCGCCGACCAACGCCTCGATCCTCGCGCGGCGGGCAGAAGCCCGTCGGGGCGTGTCGGCGAGGAGCACGCCGGTAATCAGCTCCGCATAGACAATAGCGGGCACAACGGCGGGCTCGGTGCCTAGCGACTCGAGCGCATCATGCGATGGTGCGCGTCGCCGTTCGACAGCAACCAGAGCGCTGGTGTCGATTACTAGTCCCACGGATCCGCGGGCGGGCGATCTTCGGCTTTGATACGTGCGAGGTCATCGGCAAACGCCGGATCCGGCTCGGCGGTCGTGCTCCAGGCGGCAAGTGCTTCACTGAGCGTCGCAGGGGTGGCACCGGGCGCCGGGGCGATGCGGGCAACCGGCCTGCCGCTTCGCTCGATGAGGAACGAATCGCCACGGTAGCGGATCCGGCCGAGGATGTCGCCCAGCCGCCGCGCCAGTTCGGTGGCGGAGATTCTTGTTTCCATGATCTTGTATTTTACAGGATCTACGATTTTCCGGCAAGTGGGGATCATTACAAGGCCACGGTCTGTCTATGTGAGGCTCACATTCAGATCGGTTGGAACAACTCGGCCAATTCCAGTGTGAACGAAGTTGGGGCAGCTGGCGGGGTCCAGGTAACTCGCTCGCGCTCAATCGTCGGGAATGTGGCGTGCGGCGTCCAGACCTCGACCAATTGTTGGTCGGCATCCACGATCCAATAAACCGGTACTCCCACTTCCTGATAGAGGTGCCGCTTCGTGAAGCGATCGTAACGGGTCGTGCTAGGGCCGCGTGCAGGTTGTGACGGAGCGTGGACTCGATGAATTGCTGCGCGACCGCGTGCTCGAAGAGGCCGTGCCCCTGTGACAACTACCTGGGCGTCGATCTGGGGTACGTCTACCGGGCGGTCGAGCAAGATATTCCCCGCCTGAAACTTGCATGCGAAGGCGCTCTCAGGAAATGTGAGCACCCGAAATAGATTCAGGGTGCCGCATAACGACCAAGCTCAGCCGCGCGAGGTACGAGCGTCGGCTGGAGCGCCTTGTTGGGCCTTTGAGCCAGCGACGAGAATTGCTTCAGCGTGCAATTTCAAGCCTAGTGCTCCTATGACTTTGAGGATCGTGTCGAAGCCGGGGCTTCGTTCTCCGGAGAGTGCCTTGTAAAGACTTTCGCGAGATAGGCCGGCTTCACGCGCTACCTGAGACATGCCCTTGGCGCGAGCGATATCGCCCAGAGCCTTGGCAACGAACGCTGCGTCCCCGTTCGCCTCCTCAAGACAAGCCTCTAGGTAGGCAGCCATTTCCTCCGGCGTGTGAAGGTGCTCGGCGACATTGTAGGGAGTAGTAGTAGTTTTCGTCATGGTGCGTTCCTACAGGTTGCGAGCAAGGCGCAAGGCTGTCTTGATGTCCCTGGCTTGCGTACGCTTGTCGCCGCCAGCTAACAAAATAACGACCTCTCGGCCCTGCTGTTTGTAGTACACCCGATAGCCGGGTCCGTAATCGATCCGCAACTCTGAAACGCCTTCACCCGCGGGCTTGACATCTCCCGGATTTCCAGCCGCCCAGCGCTCGACCCGCGCCAGAATACGAGCCCGACCATGGACGTCGCGCAAACCATCAAGCCACTTGGCATAGACCTCCGTCTTGCGGATTTGAAGCACGATCGAACTGTAGCCATCTGGCTACATGCTGTCAATCAATCGCGCCGGACGACCCTGAAGGGAGGCCACCACTTCTACACCTCCTTTTGCTGTTTCCCTTTTCCCACTTCCCTTTTCGCACTCCCCACTCCCCACTCCCCACTCCCTTATTCATTACCCTTCCAGCACACTCGTTTCTTAGACATACTAGAATGATAGACATACGCCCCGAAGCTGACAAAGTCATTCTCGTCGCGGCGCCACGCAAAGGCACTGCGGACGCTCGGCGCGCCGAGGAGCATCTGGAGGAGTTGGCCCGTCTGACCGACACGGCCGGTGCCGACGTTGTGGGACGCCTCATCCAGCATGTCCGTGCCCCCGATCCCGGCTCCTACATCGGTGCGGGGAAACTCCGCGAACTCGAGGGTCTGGTGCAGGACGCCGAGGCGTCGCTCGTGATTTTCGACGAGGAACTCTCGCCCGCGCAGGGCAAGACGTTGGAGAAAGCACTCGGCGTCAGAATCATGGATCGCGCCGAATTGATTCTGGACATCTTTGCCACGCGTGCGCGCAGCAAGGAGGCCAAGCTCGAGGTCGAGCTGGCTCAGCTGGAGTATCTCCTGCCGCGCCTGGCCCGCATGTGGGTCCACCTGTCGCGCATTCGTGGTGGCATCGGCCTCCGGGGTCCCGGTGAGACACAGCTGGAGACCGACCGCCGCATGATCCGCCGTAAGATCAGCCGCATCAAGGGTCAACTCGAGAAGGTCGCTCGCCACAGAGGTGTGCTGAGAGGCGGCAGGCGCCCGATTCCCACCGTGGCCCTGGTGGGCTACACCAACGCCGGCAAGTCCAGCCTTCTGAAGGCCCTGACTGGGGCCGACACGCTCATAGAAGACCGGCTGTTTGCCACACTCGATACCAAGACCCGCGAGATGCACCTGGGGCAGGGTACCAGGGTCCGCCTGATCGACACGGCCACCCATGCCGACATCGTGCTGCACATCATCGACGCGTCGCACGCCGACTGGGCTGACCAAGTGGATGTCGTGGACGAGGTTCTAGCCGACCTGGACCTCGCGGGGCAAGTAGTTCACGTCTTCAACAAGATGGATTTGGTGGATGACCCCGATGCGCTAGCCGACCGGTTAGGGACTCACTATGACTGCTCGGTCTTCGTATCTGCCGTCAACGACGACGTGGATGCGCTGCGGGAGAAACTAAAGGCGCTAGGGAGTGGGGAGTAGGGAGGGCGGACCGCCCCTTTTCCTACCGCCTTTTATCTTCCGCCCTGTTATTCCGCCCAGTTCTACCGCCCTTCCCCCGCTTCCCGCAAAAATCCGCACCCACTCGGTGTGCTTTTGGTTATTCACCCCGTCCACCAATTCGTTACTGTGTGCACGCGGTTTGGCAAACGGGTGTGATGTCATGCGTCTAGCCTTCTTGGTTACCACGGTTCGTCGCCGATTTGGGTGCTGGCGTGGCGAAATTGGTAAACGCAGCGGTGTCGCAAGCCGTCGGGCAAATGCCCCTGTGGGTTCGACTCCCACCGCCAGCACCGCCGCACTTGACTCAGAGTCGAGTTCTTTCGTACATTGTGATTGCTTGCGATGCCGCGTGGCCAGTTCGCTACGTATAAGGAGCCGGAGAGCGAAAATTCTCCGGCTTTTTGTTGCCAAATCCTCCCGTCCTGTTCTCCCGCCCTTTTCCTACCGCCCTTTATCTACCGCCCTTTATCTACCGCCCAGTTAGTCCGACCCTTTAACTCCTAGGATCGATCACCCTCACCGTCACCCCAAAAAAGAACTCATCCCGATCATCCCCCGCCACGTCATCGAAATCCACCGTCCTCATGTAACTCGCCTCAAGCCGGAGTTGGACGCCCGATCTCAGATGTTTCGTGAGGGATCCGCCCAGCAGATAGCGCTTCTCGTCCGGCACTCCCGGGACACGCCTTTCGTTTCCCGCTCCCACACCTCTGAATTGTGCGTTCGCAAACCCAGACCAAACGGTGTTGCCGTCTGGCTTATACTGGATCTCTGCGTAAGCCTCGTTCCCGAACGGTCCCAGATCATTGCCCAAGATTCTACGGTCAAATGTGAATCCCGCCACCAGTGGGGCAGCTCCAGTGTAAAATATCCTGCTGGTGTGGACGATCTCTATGCGGGCACCGAATCGCCCGTCGTCTGTCAACCTGGGCATGTGAATCCCACCCTGGTAGCCAAGCTGCCGAGTGAAGAAGGTGTTTGTTCCTCCAACGAGATCGTCGAAGTAGATCTCGTTGTAAAACTCTGCGTATCGCAGACCGGGGAAGCGAAACTTGAAGTCGAAGCCCATGAAATGGTTTGCGATATTCTCGCCGGTACCCTGGCCAGCGTTAAAGAAGAACTTCTGTTTTCTCCTTACGAAGAAAAATTCCGCCAGGCCGTCAATGAAGGAAAACGACGTAGGAAAACCCTCGCCCCCCAGCAAGTAGGAATGACTCAATCCAAACTCGGAGTTCTTCCCCGGCTTGAAGTTGAGCCGCGACCCTATGAAGAACTGCCGCGGGAAGTCACTGCGGTCTTCCTCCAACCGGGAGATGAACAGCGTGTAGCGCATCGGCCCCAAACCGTTCAATATCCACGGCAGCCGAATCGGCTTCGTATTGGAAAGCTTGATGAGCGGCAGCGTCTTGAACGAACCCACCGGCTTGGCGTTGGTACTCAACAGCAGGTTCCCCCGCTGCCCCATGCCCCACTGCATGCCGTCCTTGCCCACGAGCAAATTGATGTTCCACTTGGTGAGCTGGAAGTAGAACCGCATCGTCTCGAAGTCCACGTCACCATCCAGGCCGGTCGAGTTGCGCGGGTCCGTGGCGATCAGGCGGCCGTGATAGTAGAACCCGAACGTGTTGCCAAGTGTCAGCCAGTGGCGCGACTCGACAGCCGCGTTCTGACCCTCCTGAAATTTTCGACCTTCCCGGTACGCGATGAAGGGCTGTAGCTCGGCGTCAATGCTCGGGGTTGCGATCGCTCGATGCTCGCCCTTGTAGTTGAAGTAGTTGACCTGCATGTCGTCTATCAGCCGCAATCGCAGCACGCGGGGAGTCGGAGTTGCCGAAACGGCATCGATGTCAGCGACGAACCGGTCGGTGAGATATCCAATCGAAGATTCGACCAACGGGAAGCGGCGAACGCCACTCTTGTCCCGAAGATTGCCTCGGGCCTCTACGATCAATCTCGCGAACTCTCCTCGGCTGTACGGCTTGGTTCCCGAGATATCGGATGTCACCAACCCAAACGCGATCAGGTTGTCGAGATACCCGTACGCAGGATCGTCGGGCGGGACGTTGACGTTGGCCTGGGCTGCTAGCGACAGCGGACAGATGACTGCGAGAGCAATAAGAAATGCGGAGACCGCGATTATCACGTTGCGGACGATGTATGGTGAAATACGAAATGTGAAATGCGAAACGCGCAAGGACGCCGAGCGCTGGAAGGAGTCAGCGGCATTAGAGCCGCTTCTCGGCTGATGTCGCTGATAGCGACGTTGAGCGCAGTTTCGCTTATTGGCTGGCTTCAAACGGTCGGAATCTCCGGTAGAATATCACTTTGGCAATTCTCTGGGGCGTCCGGCTGCCAGGGACAATATATGGTGAAACGTGAAATGTGAAACGTGAAAGCGACCAACACACAATATACTTGTCATTGTACATCATGATAAACTTGTAATATTACGACACTATTGACTTGTAATCGCCCAGCGTAATATACTTGTATACGCACGAGATAAAAGTCGTGCAATGGCCAAAAGGTGTGAGATGGCAACTCCCAACGAGAAACTGGCTGCGTCGTTGGCGCAACTCGAGAGACTTCAAAGCGGTGGAAGACGGGTCTTCCAATCCAGGGAACTGAGCCGGGTGCACCGTGGGCGGCTGGCCCGGCAGGGCTTCCTGCGCCACGTCAAGAAAGGATGGCTGATCTCCACCAGTCCCGCCACCGACCGCGGAGACAGTACACCGTGGTATGCATCCTTCTGGGAGTTTTGTGCCCGCTATTGCGGGGAGCGATTCGGGGACCGGTGGCACCTGTCACCCGAGCAATCGCTTCTGCTTCATGCCGAAAACACGGTGATACCGCAGCAGGTCATCATCTACGCGCACAAGGGGTCCAACAACACGATCGATCTGCTATTCGGAACGTCGCTGTACGATCTGAAACAGGCTCGGATGCCGCCGGAGCCCGATCTCACCCTGTTGGGTGGTCTACGTCTTTACACCCTGGTGGCAGCGCTGATCAAAGTATCAGAAGCGTTCTTCCAGCGCCGGCCGCTAGAGGCGCAAGTCGTGCTTGCGGGCATACGTGATGCTTCCGACCTCCTCGTTCGCCTTCTCGACGGCGGTCATTCGACTGTTGCCGGGCGGCTTGCGGGTGCCTTCCGTAGCGTTGGCTCGGTCCAAATCGCCGAAGAAATCCTGTGGACCATGAAAGCTGCCGGTTATGACGTGCGGGAGACGAATCCTTTCATGCCGGAGCAGGTGTTCGGCATTATCGACACGACGGAGCCGGCCATTGTCGGGCGCATTAAGGCGATGTGGGGCTCTCTCCGAGAGCCGGTCATCGAGGCGTTTCCGGCAGCACCTGGCCTGCCAACGGACAAGGAGGCCTATCTGCGGTTCGTCGACGAGATCTATGGGAGCGACGCCTATCACTCGCTGTCGATCGAGGGGTACCGCGTTACGCCCGAACTGATCCAGAGAGTGCAGACGGGCGACTGGAACTCGGACAACGATGATGCCGACCGCCAAAGCCGTGATGCGCTGGCTGCGCGCGGGTACTGGGAAGCGTTTCAGCTTGTCAAAGAGACTGTTGCGAAGGTCGTTGTCGGGGAAAACGCCGGCACGCTTGTTCGATCCGCCCATCGCGAATGGTACGGTGCATTGTTCCAACCTTGTGTTAGGGCCGGTGTAATCGCGCCTTCCGCCCTGGCCGGCTATCGGAATGATGCCGTGTTTTTGCGGGGGTCGCGGCATGTGCCGCCGCGTTGGGAGGCCGTGCGCGAGGCCATGCCGGCCCTGCTTGATCTCCTAGAGGAAGAACCGGAGCCTTCGGTTAGGGCTGTGCTGGGCCACTGGCTGTTTGGCTATATCCATCCCTACCCGGACGGAAATGGCCGAATGGCACGGTTTGTAATGAACGCCATGCTCGCTTCCGGCGGTTATCCGTGGACTGTCATCCGCGTCGAAGGCCGTGACGGTTACCTCTCCGCGCTCGAAAGCGCGAGTCTTGACATGGATATCCGGCCCTTCGCCACCTTTCTTGCGATGTGCCTGCGGTGGTCGCTGGAGCGCGCGGGGCATTGACCTTTCCCGAAGCAAGGAAGGCCGAGCGCGGTGAAACGTGAAATGTGAAACGTTGAAAGGAAGCAGTTTGGCAGGATCAAAGACATATCAGGTCGCTGTTAGCGACATCAGCCGAGCGGCGACTTTCACGTCGCCGATCAACGAAGGTGTGGCTGTGCTCCGAGCTGCGACTTTCACGTCGCCGATCATACAGGGCCCGGCGCGGAGCTAGAGCTTCTTGAGCAACGAGACGAGTGGGAGGAACTTCACTGTGTGCCCTGAGAATCGCCGCACGTAAGCACGATCGACGTCACGGGCCACCACGTAGTTGTCGCCGGCGGAGTACCTTTTCCGAAACGACAGCAGGTTTTTCGGGTCGAACGCGTCAGCAGACCATTTGCATTCGATGACGACGGACGGCGCTCCCCGCTTCAAGTAGACGAAGTCTATCTCGTGTCCTCGCTTATCTCGCCAGTAGTTGATCGGTCGGGTTTGAAGCACTGCATGTATCTCGTTGAGGACGAAATGCTCCCACAGGGTTCCCATGTCCTCCGGTCGTAGAGTGTCCCATCCGCGATGATAGGCTACGAACCCGGTGTCGAAGCCATAGACCTTGGGAGCAGCGACGATCTCGGTCGATCGGTGTTGAGAAAACGGCCGGACAACGTGAGCAACATGGGTGAGCGAGAGAACGTTCAGATAGTTAGTGATGGTGGTGCGGCTGACTTCGCATGGGCGAGCGTATCTGGTGGCCTCGAAGATGCCTCCGCTGTTGGTGAGCAGGAGTTCGATGAATCGCAGAAAGGAAGCGCGGCGTTCGAGCCTGAAGAGTTCTTGAATGTCCTTCGCCCAGAACGCGTCCATCCATTCCTGGAAGTCGCGCTCAGGGAATGTCGGGGCCAAGAAGAACGGCGGCAAGCCACCGCGTAGAAATCGGTGTTCCAGGTCGACCCGTTTGAAATCGGTGAGGTCCTGCGCGATCATGGGGGTCAGCCAGAGGTCGCGCTTACGGCCTGTCAGCGTATCACGGAACTTGGTAGTGGCCCCGAGCGTGGAGGAGCCGGTCGCTATGATATAGGTGTCTGGGAAATGGTCCGCCGCGATCTTGAGCAATTCGGTCGGATGCTGAAGACGGTGGATCTCGTCGAGGACGACGCGCTTTCCCGCGACCCCGGCGAGGAACGCCTCCGGATCCTGCAACTCCCTGCGAACCCGGGGTAACTCGCAATCGAAGTAGGCAACCCGCGGAAGAGATCGACACAAGAAAGTCTTGCCGACGCGCCGGACGCCTGAGAGCCAGATCACCGATCGCTCGCGCCACGCCTGCTCGACCCGTTTGATCCAAAATCGTCGCTGTACCATACGTCACTAAACTGGCGAATAGTGCTACTATATGCAATCCAGTTTGCGTTTGGAACGGGGCCGCCACACCCTTCCGGTCGAATAAATGCGCTTCATGGGCTCGTCCAAACCTATCGTGTATCGTAAGATGGTCGCGACTATTCTACGATATATCCCATGTTTGGTCAGGGCTGTAAGTGACTAGAAAGCATGAGACTGGACGAAGAGATCGGTTTCACTTTTCACTTTTCACATACTGTCCGTAACTTTCATGTCAGGAGTGTAGATTGCTTGAAGACATCATTATGGCTATCATGATATCATGATACGCACCACTATCTCCCTCCCGGAAGAGTTGCTGGATCGCCTCCGGGTGATAGCGGCCGAGCGGCGTTCGTCGATTGCTGCTCTGGTTCGTGAGGCGTTGGAAGGGAAGGTCGCGAGCTATAGGCCGCGCCCCCGCAGCTTAGGCGTAGGTGCCTCCGGGCATGCCGACACCGCACGCCGCAGCGCTGACGAACGTGCGGAACCCCGTTCGTGGCGCTGATCCTCGACACGGGTCCGCTGTACGCGTCCCTCGACCGGAACGATGCCGATCATGCGGTGTGCCGCCACCTCATCGATACGGCCACCGAACCCCTGGTGATTCCGGCACCGGTGCTCGTCGAAGTGGACTACTTGGTGCATGTTCGCCTACATCCTGGCGTGCTGGCGGCGCTGCTCGACGATATCATCGCCGGCGCGTACGGTGTCGAGGAACTGCGCGCCGAGGACTACCGCCGGATTCGCGAGATCTGTGACCGATACGGGGACGCCGACATCGGGTTCGTCGATGCTGCCGTGCTTGCCGTCGTCGAGCGGCTCAAAGAACCCAAGCTCGCCACCCTCGACCAGCACCACTTCCGCCTGCTCCGGCCCCGCCATGTCGACGCACTGCGGCTACTTCCCGACGAGGAGTTCGCAGCATGAGGTCAGCGGAAGGGGTCAGCATGAGGTCAGCGCGAGGTCGGCGCGCGCGAGGTCAGCGTGAGGTCAGCGTGAGGTCAGCGTGAGGTCAGCGTGAGGTCAGCGTGAGGTCAGCGTGAGGTCAGCGTGAGGTCAGCGTGAGGTCAGCGTGAGGTCAGCGTGAGGTCAGCGGCATGAGAGCCGCTTCTCGGCTGATGTCGCTGATAGCGACGTTGGGTTCAGTCGCAGGCCATCCCGGAATTGATTCCGATGGATGATGGCGCGCTTGAGAGCGGACGTACCACCGGACTCTTGGGGCGACACGAGGGCTGACCGACTCGATGTTATAGCCCTTGGCCCAGCGGAGAATGGAGCCGTCGCGTGGGAGACCGCGCCGACGCGCGATCACCGCACTCGCGCCCTTCAGTCTCTGTAACAGTCGGGGGACTTGGGTCGTGGGATGCAGGCGCACGAGCATATGCACATGTGTTTGGACAATGCCCAACTCCAACAGATGGGCCCGTTCCTGCCGGCACGTGATGGGAAACAGATGTGCCAGAAACTCGGCCAACGGCCCATCTATCAAAGGCGCCCGATCGCGCGTGGTCCACACTACGTGTGCAAACAGCCGGTCCCGCATTCGCTCAAACTAGCGGTTACCGGGGTGGACGAATCATCTATTCCATGCTGGTCCTAGCATTTCATCGCGACGGGATCTGTGGGATTGCAATAGATGCCACGTCGCTCTTAGCGACATCAGCCGAGCGGCGACTCTCACGTCGCCGATCAATAAGGTGAAACGTGAAATATGAAACGAGGCGGACTAGCCAGACTCAAAGCGATGTCAGGTCGCTCTCAGCGACATCAGCCGAGCGGCGACTCTCACGTCGCCGATCAATAAGGTGAAACGTGAAATATGAAACGAGGCGGACTAGCAGACTCAAAGCGATGTCAGGTCGCTCTTAGCGACATCAGCCGAGCGGCGACTCTCACGTCGCCGATCATCCAGGACCCGGCGCGAACGCCGAGCGGCGACTCTCACGTCGCCGATCAACGAACGCGTGGCTGTGCTCCGAGCGGCCGATCATCCACGGTCGCGGACTTTTCACATTTCACTTTTCACATGATCACTTTTCACGCCACGCCGCAGACCTCAATCGCGGCCCCCACTCTCTCGCCCCAAAAAAGCCATCACCGCCCGCACCTTGAAGACCGCCAACGTTACCACGCCCCAGCCAACAACGGCGTAGAAGGCCGCCCCCACGCTGCCGAGCAGAAGTCCCGCCAGCAACATGATGATGTAGACATTGCGCCGGCCACCGACGAGCCTGAAACCGCGGTCGAATGCCGTGTGATCGTGGATCTGCCGTCCGGTTGTCGCGGTGTAGGCACCGGATACCGCACGCGTGCCCAGCATGATCGCGATGAGTCCGAAACTCAGGTAAAGCGGTAGCATCCCGCCCGCCCCCTGCGACAGACCCCACCCCAGAGCGACGTACCATGCGAACTCGAACGTCACATCCAAGACGTGGTCCAACCGGTCGCCGAACTTGCTGCTCAACAGCTTGACCCGCGCCAGTTTCCCATCCACCCCGTCCAACACGTTCACCACCAGTGCGATCGCCAAACCCCACCCATACGACTGCACCGCAAAGAGATATGTCGTTACAAACGCCAGCAGCCCTGTAAATACCGTTATTTGGTTGGGCGTGATCGCGGTGCGAGAGAGCAGGGCGGCCAAGTAATCCTCAGGAATCGGATGCAGGTACCGGGCGGGAAAATCGAGAATTCCCTTCTGAGCGGAATCCATGATCATCCGCTCTGCCTGAAGGTAGTCCTCCCGCGCCTTCAGCCGCCGCCAGTACGGCCGCAAATCCCGCCGCATGTTGGGCAGATAGGAGGGCAGGGAGTCCACCGGAACCAGCCCGCCTCCTGATTCCTTCTCTACGCTTCCCGCCTCCCGTTTCCCGCTTCCCGTTTTTTCCAATCCAATCTGCGCTCCCCCATCGACGAGTATCACGGGGCCGCTCGATTCGACAGCATAGCGATACAACCGCGGATCGTACACCGCCTCGCCAGCGACCATGACTACGTCCTCGGCTTTGAACTTCTCGTCGTGACAAATGGAGACCCGCATATCGCCCAGCGGAACCTCGGCGATGAGTCGATCGAGATGGGCCATCGCGGCTCTATCAGCCGTTCCCGTTACCACCACCGAACAGCGTTCCACACCTACTCGCGCTAGCTCGACCAGATGGCGCTGAATCGGTGCTCGACCCAGGATCCGCTCGAAGCTCGCGGGCTGGTCGGACTTTGGGGACCGCCGGCTGAGATCAAGCCTAACTGCTGCTTCTACGGGTGCTGTATCGATGGCTTGTCTCTTAGCGCTGACGGTTTGCCGAGCTGTGACATTCACGTCGCTCTTAGCGACATCAGCCGAGCCGCGACTCTCATGTCGCGGACATCTATGGTGAAATGTGAAAGGCGGCCGAGCCGCGACGTTCACGTCGCTCTTAGCGACATCAGCCGAGCCGCGACTCTCACGTCGCGGACAATGAAGGCGGGGCCCTCTTTAAATCCCCTGACAGTTCTCACACAGCGTACCCGCAAAATCGTTCTTCTTCATCCGCTCCCGATACGCCCGATATGCGTCGCCGTTCCAGATCTCGCGCAGCGTGTTCTCGTGGATGTTGCCGAACACGTGCTTGCGCTCCCAGTCGACGCAGCAGAGCACGACGTCGCCGTTCCATAGGATCCACGCACGCCAGAACGGAATCACGCAGTGCGTAGCGAACTTCCACTCGTCGTAGTCGTTCGCCAGATCGTCGTTCTCTGTGATTTCGGGGTGGGCTCGGTTGTCGAGTTCGCGTGCCTTGAACCGGATGTTGCGGCCCGCCCAGAACTCCTTCACTTCGGCTAGCTGCCGGTCGACTTCCTTGGTGCGTACAGCCCACACCTCGATATCAGGTGTCTTCGAGCCCAGTTCCTCCTTGATGCGCACAAACCGATCGATGTTCTTGATCGTGGTCTCAAACCTCGGCCCCTGCATCAAATCGTCGTAGACATTGGCGTCGACCCCATGCACGCTGAACACTATGTACTCGAGCCCGGCGTTTATGAGATCGTAAGCCCGCTTCTCGGTCAGCAAGCCACCGTTCGTGATGATCTTGGTCTTAGGGAACCGCTTCTTGCCGCGACTTTCACGAATGTACGCGACGCGCTCGTGCATCCTGCGATCGACCAGCGGGTCATTCTGGAGATACGGGCTCAAGACCTTGACGTTGTTCTTGACAGCCTCATCGACGATGCGCGAGAACGTGACGTCGTCCATCCGGCCGTGGATCTGGTTAGCCTCGCGACCCATCGGGCAAAACACGCAGCGCGCATTGCAGCCGTATTGCGTCTGCACCTGCATGATCTGCGGAAACGATGGTGTGAAGCGGGAGAACGTGTGGTACTTAACGTATTCCATCAACGGCACCGAGGCAGCCGACGGCCCCGCCGGGGTCAGCTTTCGTCGCAGTACATGAAGCGTTCGGCGCACTCGACTCTTGCCACCATCGCCGTTGTTGCCGTTGGGCGACGACGGCGGCTGTGAGGGGGGCTTGGTCTCGGGCTCAGATATTACGGTTGTCAACGGCTTATCCGATCGAGAGATGTGGCTGGCAGCGTGTGCAAATGGCGCAGTCTCCAGAATTCAATTAACGGTGCCCGAAGGCTCTAACTGCCGTAAGCACAGTAGCTTAACAGCGCCAATATGATATGGCAACCTCAGCTGGTACATGAACCTACAGGATGAACGTCGCCGACATCTTGCGCGGTTCCTATCTCAGTGTCCTGTAGGTCTCAGGAACCAACTACCTCCTGTTTGGTGTTATGAAGCTTTGTACGGGGTCCGATTAGAATCCCCCACATTCTGAGGACCTGGCGACTCGCCGCCTCCCTCTAGCCATACACACGAGCGACAGCTATTGTCGGCCTGGATTTGGATGTCCAGGACAAAACTTATAGGGAACTTGAATGAACCAGACCGTGATATTGGCCGCCGGAAACGGTCGGCGAATCGGAAGCGGCGCCCATGGCAAACCCAAGCCGCTTTGCGAGGTGTCGGGACGCCCCCTGATAGACTACGCGCTTCAGCAGGCTGTTGCGGCTGGATGTGAAGAGGCAATCGTAGTGGTCGGCTGTGGTGCCGAACTCCTGCAGGACTATCTGGAGCAGCAGGATGCTCCTATTGCAATCAAGACGGTATACAATCCGGACTACCACAAACCCAACGGCCTTTCGCTGCTCGCCGCCAGGGCCCATGTGGAAGACAGCTTCTTCCTGCAGATGGCCGATCATCTGTTTTGCGAGCCGGTGTTGGGGCTGCTGGCCGATGCGGCTGCCTTGGGCAGCGGGGAGATGCATCTACTCGTCGACCCAGAGCCGCCATTTGTTGAGGACGATGACGCGACCAAGGTTCTGGTCACCGAGAACCGCATTAGCGCCATAGGCAAGGACCTGGCGAACTGGGATGCGGTGGACGCAGGCTATTTTGTGCTCAACCGGAGCATCTTCGATGCGTTGGACGAAGCGAGATCTGTTGGAGAGTTTACGCTGTCAGACGGGATGCGTCGTGTAGCGGAAGCTGGTGCTCTCGCGCCGGTCCGGCTAGGCGGTGTGCCGTGGATCGACGTTGACACGCGCGACGATTGGGCTCACGCCGAGGATGTCTTGTGTATGGCAGTCCCTACTTAGTGGCGAATTCGAACTAAGTCGACACTCGCGGGTTGGGACGCGGGTGACCGCCACTCGTCGTCGGTACCCTTATGCCGGCCCGTGCCTTGGCCCGGTGCTCACGCCAAAACATTTCGAAAGTCACCTTTACCGAGGCAGGGAACAGGAAGACAGCTGCTCCGACTCCGAACAGCGCCAGCACCCAGTGCATTTGGCCGGCGATCGCTAGCAGCATCACCAGGAACGCCATGAGGTCGCGCTTGCCGAGGTACTGAACCACCCTCAGCAACCGTCTTAGCCAGCCGCCACCCTCTTCAAAGCCATACTTAACCGCCAAAAAACTACCTGATTTCTTTTGTCTGGCGAGGTAGATGTAGATGTTCACGAACGTGAGCAGGGCCAGCACCAACCCCAGAATTCCCAGATAGAAGAAGAAGTCGGGTAGCGCCGACCGATGCACGCCGACGATCAAACCAAGCAGAAAGGCGACATAGGTGATGTTGTCCGAGATGGTGTCGAACCATTCACCACTCTTGCTTCCACGGTAGCTGAGCTTGGCAAGCTCGCCGTCTACGCCGTCTAGGATCGACGTGAGATGGAATAGCAGTCCCGTAATCAAAAAGGCGGTGTAGCCACCCTGAGCCGCGATCACGCCGGTTGCCAGGCCTATCAGCAGTGTCCCGAATGTCACCTGGTTTGGGGTCACCGGCGTCTTGATCAGCACCCTGCTTATGGCCGCGCTGATTGGGCGGTTCAGGTTCCTAGAGATGGGCCCGTCGGAGGATTTCCGAACTCCGGACAGGAGCTTCCGCTCGGCCTGGAGGGCGTCGGCGGTCCGCTCGATGGCGTGCCATATGAGCCCGCCAACTTCGACGTCCTGTGCGTCGCCGGCTTCGAGCAGTTCGCGTACTCCGCCAGGTCCAATCCGCCCGCCCGTCTTGTCGATCGCATTCTTTATTAGACCCACTGCCGTCGGTGAGGCGAGCGCGATTCCGATGTCGACACCGCGATCGACCGCGAAGTGCACACCGTTGGTTCCGTTGGCGTTCTTGCGCAGAGTCGTTACGACTCCTGGTTCGAACACCCGCCCGCCCATAACGAGCACTAGAGGTCCGCCGAAAACCGACGGTGTAAGCGCGGACGGTCCTTCTATCCAGTGCGTCTTGATCTTGAGCCTGCTTACTCGTTCGATCGCATTCCGCAGCTTGTCAGTCTGCGCAGGGGCCACGATATACGCGTCAGTAATGTGCGCTCGCTCCAGTGCAAACAGAGTTCGCACCAAAACGGGCATGCCGAGAATCGAGAGCAGGGGTAGGTCGTCACCGCGGCCGTCGGCCAGGATGAGTGCACTGCAAATACTTTGTTCTGTTCGGTTCAAGTCGGCTGCCTACGTCCAGTCTGGGGAGTCTTTACGCCGTCGTGTCGGACACCCACTCAACTCCATCCGCTTGTCGCCCGATCTGCGAAGCCGGGCATCGGCACCCATCGGAGTAGTCACGGCGCTTGGAAAGTATCTAGTGCAAGGCCGTAAATCCATACCCGATATGGATCTAGCCCTCGCGGAATCGCCAGGCAGTGGGTATACTGAAACCCGGCGGATATGACTTGCCGGCAGAAGCATTGCCGTTCAGGGCTAAATTTGCCATGTTAGCGGCGGTCTAAACAGCGAATCGACAACAAATTGCCCGGTCTCAAGCAGCCTGCCAGCGCAGGATGGGCTTGCGACCGGTAAACAATGAAGGGAACTAGGGAATGCGTCAGACGGTGATTCTGGCAGCGGGCAACGGCAGCCGGATTGGCAGCGGACGGCACGGACTTCCGAAACCGCTGTGTAAGGTGGGCGGACAACCACTTATTGATCATGCTCTGGCGCAAGCTGCCGAGGTCGGCTGTGAGGAGGCTGTAGTGGTAGTTGGGTGCAGCGCTGACCTTGTGCGCGCGCACCTCGACCAGGTGGATACGCCGTTTGATATCACTGTGGTCCATAATGCCCAGTTCCATGATCCCAACGGTCTCTCTTTGCTAGCGGCTGAACCTTACGTGAGCGGCCGGTTTTTCCTTCAGATGGCCGACCATCTATTTGGCGAGCCGGTACTTCGATTCCTCGCCGACGAGCGGGGCGAGGAAGATTCCCCAATGCGCTTGCTGGTGGACTACAATCCGCCCCATCTCGATGAGGAGGACGCCACCAAAGTCCGCGTCTCGGGCAGCCGGATAATGGAGATCGGCAAGACGGTGCACCCATGGGATGCGGTAGATGCAGGATTCTTCTTGCTGGACGACCGAGTGTTCGATGCGCTTCGTGAGGCAGGGTCAGGTGAGCAGCTCAGTGTCTCAGCTGGAATGCGTCGTGTGGCCGATGCCGGCCACTTGGCGCCGGTTGCGCTGAACGGGGTCGGTTGGGTCGATATCGATACGCCGGACGACTGGGCCCGGGCGGAAGAGCTGCTGTGCAGTTTGGCCGGCGAACCGTCTGGATCTGCCCGGGGAGCGTTGGCCTAGAGCTAACGCCGGCGCGCCTCCACCAGCGTCGCCGCAACGCGCTCGGCGAACTGTCGCCAGGAGTAGATGTCCTCTGCCCGCCTCCTTCCCGCCTCACCAATTGACCTCATAACCTCGCTGGGCAAGACCAGCGCCGTTTCCAAAGCCTGAGAGAGCGCTTTCGGATCTCGCGGCGGCACCAGCCAGCCGGCCTCTCTTCTCGCTCCGATCCCTCCTCCCAAGATCTCTGCCGGTCCGCCCTCGTCGGCTGCCAGCACCGGGATCCCGCAGGCCATCGCTTCGATTATCACGCGTCCGAACGGCTCGGGCCTTAGCGAGTAGTGAACCACGAGATCGAACTCAGGGTAGGCCCGCTCGATCTTCGACTGGAACGGCAGGAGATGTATCCGATCGGAGAGCCCGGAATCGCCTAATAGACTTTTCCCTTTTCCGTTTTCCCCGTTCCCCTCTTCAAGATTGGGTATGGCCCATTCGCCGGTATTCGAGGTCGCGATCTGACCTTCCAACTCCCGGCCGTAGTCCCGTTCGGAAACGGTGTCATAAATAGTCCCGCCAACCACCACGAGGTGAACGTCGGGAATACCCTTGGCTGCCAATTCGAATGCCTTGATCACCTGGAGTTGACCCTTCCACCGGGCAAACACTGCGGGCATGCCGACGAGACGCCGGTCGTGGGGGATCCCCAACTGATCGTGAATCCAGTGGGTCTTCTCGCCCGGCTTGAATCGGTCCAGATTGACGCCGTTCGGTACCACTACCGTGCGATTTTCCACCGTTCCACCGGCCCGTCCCGCCGCCCACGACTCCCCAACCACTGTGCTGTTGGCGATCAACCGGTCGGGAATCCGCCGCGCCAGAGTTCGCCAGAATCGCCCGGTCGTCTCTGGTGGAAATTCGTGCAGGTGCCACACGACCGGATGACACCGAGAGATTGCGAGGGCCAGGTGCGGCTTGAAGGCCACCGAATAGACCACGTCGGCATCCCGCAGCAACTCGTGCTTGGCGAGCCGTCTCGACCAGGACAGTATTCCGAGCAGCGCAGGGGGCAAGGACCAAAGCTTGCCGGCCTGCTGCGAACCTCTGAGCATGAGTGTGGGCCCGGGCACGACGGCTGTTGGCACTCCTATGTTGTCGAGGATCTCTACCAGAGGGCCGTTGGCGGGTGTCACCACACGTAACGCTATATCGTGCTCGAATGCGCGGTTGGCGAAGTCGAGCAGCACGCGCTCCGTGCCGCCTAGCTGCGCCGACGCTGCGACTGCCGTGACCTTTACTGCGCTATCGTTGCTAGACAAGACTCTTGTATACCTCTGCGGTCTTTCTCGCCGTTTCCGCCCACGTGAACCGGGCCGCTCGTTCCAGCCCGCGATTCACCAATTCCTTGCGCCACTCGAAGTCGCCTGCAATTCGTTCCATCGCCTCGGCGTACGGCTTGAACTCCCGGCCTCCCACCACTACCGCTGCATCGCCGGCCACCTCGGCTAGCCCGCCGGCTCCCGATGTAACCGCGGGTAGTCGCGATGCCATCGCCTCCAGGACGGGTAACCCAAACCCCTCGTAGTGCGACGGGAAGAGTAGAGCGTCGGCGGCGTGGTACGCCAGTCGTAGATCGGCCTCCGAAACCGCCCCCACCTGTCGGGTGAACGAATCCAGGCCGCGGTCTCCGAGTTCCGCCGTGTGCTCGGGCGTTAGCGTACCGCCCACTTGGAGCAGCCACGCGTCTACTCCGGTATCGCGGAGTTCCCCCAACACCGCGATCACCGCCGGCATGTTCTTTCGCCGATCGGCGCTGCCGACGTGCAGGACGAGAAACGCTTCCTCAGGAATTTTCCAGCGCCGCCGGGTCTCGGACGGTGACTCGCCCGGTTGTTCGAAGAACGCGTCGTCGATGCCGTACGGTATCACGTGAATACCGCTGCTGCTGCCCAACCAGTCTGCCAACTCTGCTCGCAGCCATTCAGTGGCGACGATCCATGCGTTGGCGCGTCTCATTCCAGACAGCACCCTTGTCAGCAATCTGTTGCGAACGCGCTCTCGCAGTCCCGTAGCCGGCCGCTCAAGCATCAGCACGGGAAAGAGGTCATGTACCGTCAGCACACAAGCTCCTTCGGATTCCGCGTTCAAGAGGTGGCCGTAGGAGTGATCCAAGACATGCATAACGTCGGCGTATTTTCGCTTGATGCGGCGTGGATAAAACCAATATCGGGCCAGATAGCGACCAAACTCCGACGGGGTGGGTGTGGGCTCCAAACGATGAGTACCCGAACCGGATTCGCGCAGCCCCGGGGAGCGCGAGCTTTCATCAACGGTGAGCGATCCAATCTCACCTGCTACTGAGATCTCCAATCCGAGCGCCTTCGCGTCCATATGTTGAACCAGGCGGGACGCGTAGCGATCCATCGAAGGCCAATGCTCGCCGGGAAGATCGGGGACCAGCAGAACGCGCGTCACGCTAGACGCTCGTCAACTCGAATTCCAGATACCACGCCGGCAGCAGCCATGTGAGCCGGTGCTCGTACCAATCCGGCCATCGATTCGCCAGGCGCCGCACGATCGAGTCCAGAAAACCGCCGTGGAACCGGAGAGTCCGACCGGTAATGCGAAAGCGGGCGGTGGAGTAGTAACTCAGTGCGTGGTCCTCGCCGAAGTAATCGAACGAATGCCACCCAAAGTGATGTTTGTGGGTCGGGTCGGTGTACGAGTTTGCACACGAGAAGTGTGGAGTCGTAATGAATAGGGTGCCACCCGATTGCAGGACACGGTGGATCTCCGTGATAACTGGCACGATGTCCTCCAGATGCTCAACTAGATCGTAACAGTAGATACGTTCGAGACTGCCGGAACGGAACGGCAGCGGCTGCGCGGCGTTCACCACGACATCGGGGGTGACCGTGCGCGAGTGATCGGCTCTTATTGCCCCCGGTACGCGGACCACGGCACCTGCGCCGAGATCGAGAGAGCGGCGAGGCCTTACTGTTTTCTCATTCATTCTGCCTTTCCATGGTCTCGTCGTCGTGTAACATGATCAGTTTGAACAGAGCCCCAAGCAGGAACCACCAAATCATTCCGTGCGGGGCCGAGGAGAGAGGAGAACCAATGATGAGTAGGAGCCCCGTCGAAATAATGAGCGCTCCGATTCCGAATGCCAGGTCATCCGAGTCCGTTCCCACCAACTGGCGGGCCGTCCTCGCCGCCGCGGGAATCAGTCCGACGATGATCGCTGCCAACAGAAGCAATCCGATCACGCCCATCTCGACCGCGGCTCTCCCAACGTCTCCGTCGCTGAATATGAAATACCCCGCGGGCCGGCTCGTCACCATGCCAAAGGGCACTCCTATACCCGTTCTGCCCAGGCCGTAGCCAAACGGACTTTCCGCCAGCGCCCGCCCGGCGATTGTGAGAGGGGCGTAAATGTAGGTCCAGAGTCGCCCCTCTTCCAGAAAGAGAGTCAACAAGCGATTGAGAATGCGGCCCGCGGTGAGCATCGTCGCAACGTGAAAAGCTGCAAACAGGACGGGAACTATCAGGAACTGGGCGAAGCTGAAGCGTCGCAGCCAACCGATCACCATCAGTCCCACCAGTAGTGTAATGAGGGCCGCCCGGGTACCGGAAACAGTCATCCCCACGAACATGACCGGAATCAGTAGCCCGGCTAGAACCCTGAGCCGTCCGGACCGCCGCTTGCTCAAGGCTATTCCGGCCGCGAGCAGGATTCCAAAGACCATCATGCCGGCGAACGGTGCGGGGAACGTGAACGTCGAGAACGCTCTGAAGTCGGTCTGACCCGTGCCCTCGATGTAGTAATTCAAACTCGAGCCATGGCGCGTGACTGCGAGGGATCCCACGCCCAAGACGGTCGTAGGCCCCTGCGTATACTGGATTATTCCGTACACGGCGGTGAACGCGCAGAGCAAGAGAATCAAGCCGACGTATGCCCGTACCTGGCCGCGGCTCCGAATGGTAGTGAGGGCGATCAAACAGGCGACGGGAAATTCGGCCCAGCCGCGGAGGCCCGCAAGCTCTATGACGAAAGGCGTACTCGGATGGAGCAGGTAGATCGTGGGGATGATAACGATCCCGAGGAGAATCGTGACGACCGAGCCAGGGCCGCGTATCGGTGCATGACGCAGCGCCAGTGATCCGAACCACACGATGAGAGCGCCAACAAAACAGAGGTCTGCCAGGGCGTAGGGCACGGGGCCGCCGATCCTGTCCTTGAGATAACCCTGGAAGGTGGCCACAGTGATGCTGGCCATGATGCCCAGGTGGACTGCCGTGTCACGCCGGAATATGTCGGTCCACTGATCAGTAAGCGGCGCGGGCTCGTCATAGCCAAGGGTCTGAGTGCCTTGAAATACGCTCATAGTTACCGGTTACCAATCAAGTTGCCACAAATAGTGTGACGCAGCAATCGGCTTCTGACTTGGAATCGCCACGGCTTGGATCCATGTTGCCTCTCACCTACCGGGACCGGTGCAAATGCCTTGGGATCGAGATCCTTGGGCGGACGCCCGTTGTTCGAGCGTTGAGAAACGCTCGCTGAGCAGCGCTTCGCGCTGGATGACCCTGAAGGGAGTTCCCAAGGCAGGCACCTTCTCAAGGTGCGTCACGAAGTGCCGAGCCGGCGTTCATTAACGCCGGAAACCCCACGGGGGGAATCGAAAAACCTATGCCGCAAGATCTCATAGAGTCGGTTCAGCTGGTGCGCCGGCTCGCACAGTGCGCGCGCTCGATCCGGGCCCGCCCCGCCCAAGCGCTGCCGCAGCTCGTTGCCTGTCAAGAGATCGCGCAACGCCGCGGCAAGCGCGGCGGGATCGTTGGGCCGGACCAAGATGCCGCACGAGGGGTCCACAATCTCCGCACCGCCGCCGAAATCGGACGTGATCACGGGGAGCCCCGCATACAACGCCTCAACGAACACGATGCCGAATGGCTCGGGATCGGTATTGGGCTGGCAAAACAGGTCCGCCGACCCGTATAGGTCGGTGGTATCAGATCGCTGTCCCAAAAAACGAACTCGTTCTTCGATTCCGAGTGCTGCGGCCTCGGCTTTCAGACTGTCGAAGTAGCGTTCCTCGGGCGGTCGTTGCGGCCCGCCTACCTGCCAGCACACCCAGTTGGGCACGTCGCGCAATCGGCCGAGCGCGCGCAGGTGCACCGTCTGCCCCTTCCATGCCTCCATCCTGCTGATCTGCAAGATCACGACGGCGTCGGATGGAGTGTCCAGCGCTTGGCGCACACGATCGCGTAGTCCGGCATCTGCCTGCGGCGATGGCGGTGCCACCGGAGCGTACAGTACCTCGACCGGCAGGGCGGGTTCTCTCTCGGCAAGCAATGTCGCGGTGAATCGGCTGTTGGCCACGGCCAGTTCGGGCCGAGTGCGTCTCGCTAGGCGTTCTAACCAATGCGTTTTCTGGCCTGCGCTGTGTTGCCACAGGACGAGGCGCGCGTCAGTTCCCGTCACTGCCTTGCCGAAAACGTGCTGCGACCAAGCTGAATGACAGATGGCCACGTCGTAGGTGTGTTCCGCGATGATTCCCTCGAGTTTGTTGCGCACGCGGTGTAAAGTCCCAGGCCGACTGAGTTTGGCAGGGCCCAAGAGCGTAACGGCCGCTCCGGATTCACGTAGTTCATCTGCTATGCGTCCGTCAAAACACAACGCAAAGTCTTGCTCCAGGGCAGGGCATTGTTCGCGATACCGCGCCAGCGTCGCCAAGATCGTCTCGACTCCTCCGTACATGTTTCCGCTGTGTAAATGAAGGACCCTCATTTGGTCGCTCACTTGCTACGCGCTCGCTCGTACAGGGCGAGCGTATCGCGGGCTACGTCGTCCCATGTGCGGGTCTTGGCTACGCGGCGAGCCTCGTCACCGAGTTCTTGGAGATAGTTGGGATCGCCGGCCAGGGCATTTAGGGCAGAGGTGATCTCTCCGGCATCTTGATCGTCGATGAGCCAACCGGACTTGCGGTGTTCGATCAATTCGGTGATCCCGGCGGCCCGTGATACGATCGCAGGTCGGCCCGCCGCCATCGCCTCTGCGACCACGAGCCCAAACGAGTCGTAGATGGTGGGGTGTAGCAGGACGTCTGCTGCAGCGTAGGCGGGCGATACGTCATTCAAAGCTCCAATCCAATGCAGTCTGTCGGCCATGCCGAGTTCGCGTGCGCGCCTCATGTATTGTCCCGGTTGGGAACGGCTGACCACGAGCAGGTGTGCGTCGTTTGAGGCAGCGACTGCGCTCAACGCGACAGAAAACCCTTTACGAGGGTCACCGACAAACAGCGCGGCAAAGACATCAGGCGGCAACTTCAAGGACGAGCGTGCTTCGCTTCGCCTGGGAACATCAGAAATAGATGGAAACCCGTGCGGGATTACCTCGACTTGGTTGTCCCGCCCGTAGAACTGGGCCAACTCGTCTCTCGCCTTGCGGCTGGGTGCTATAGCGATTTGGGTACGGTTTCGGTACAGGGACGCCTCGCGGCGCGTGACCAATCCTCCGAATATCCGCTCGCCCAAGCCGGTGGAACAGCCGGTATCTTGCACTGCCTTGCGCCATCCCGCCATGACTATGTGTGCCGTCACTACATCGGCCTCAGGCACCACCCACCCCTGGGCGTGAACGATATCGTGCTTGCGCCGTACCGCTCGATATGCTAACGGAAAACTCAGGATAGTGGCGTACGCCTTCCCTTTGAGCGCAGGAACGCGCACGACCTCGACTCCGTCCGGCACCGGGGCCCTGACGCCGGCGGCGTACAAAGTGACCTGGTGCTCGCGAGCGACTCGCGGAAGCAACTCCGTGACGTAGCCACCCGTTCCCTCTCCCGAATCGTAGTAGTGAACGACGAAAGCGATGTTCACGGTCGCGCGATGAACCAGACTTGACTGCCTAATTGCGGCGGCAGCCAGCGGATTGGCGAAGTCAAAACTCTTTCGATTGTGAACTGCTCGCTGATTCTTTTCTTGAGCAGCATCCAATTGAATCCTTTGTGGTCGTGGAACTCGGTGCCGTTGTCGTCGCGATGGAGTGGCCTGACAACATGCTGTCGTGGTCCGGGAAACATGCTGACGGCGAATTCGCGCAACGTGTACGGTGCGGTGCCAGGATAATCACCCACGCCCCGCCACCCCGCGATGCGTCTTGCCATCTGCTTAACCAAGACCGGCGGTCCGGTTTCCACCGGCACGCTAAGCACTAGGGTCCCGCCGGGAGCTAGAAGATTGTGCATTTGCGTGATTATCGGTACCACATCCACGACGTGTTCCATGACCTCCATGCAGAACAGTCCATCGTAACAGTGCTGGTGTGCGGCATCGTCCAGTTCGTCGGTTCTGACAAAATCCAACCGTGGAATGTGTCCCAATCGTTTCTTGCAATCATCGACGAGCCCGGAGGAAATCTCGGCTCCGATGGCCTGCTTCGGGGCTGAGTCACCGTTCATGAGCAGCGCGAGGAACGTCCCGTCGCCGCATCCCAAGTCGAGCACCGTCTTGCCGGCCAGCGACTTTGCGAGCCGCACTCCCGTCTCGAACCGGCGGCGGTGGCTCCAGGCTATCAGTCGCGAGGGGCTGAATAGTTGTTTCTTGGCGTAGTGACCGAGTTCCTGATCCGATTCAGGTTGAGCCATCAGTCTTTCTCAGCCCCCGCTATAGCTTGGTTTACGAGTTCTTCGAATTTGTCGAACACGAAGCTGCGCTCGTAATTTTTGATCACCAAATCGCGGCCCTTAGTGGTGCGTCGATCGGCTTCGGCCTTATCGACGGTAGCGGCCCCGATACATCGGGCGAGTGCCGCTGCGTCACCGGCAGGATAACTCCAGCCCGTCTCGCCATCCACGATCGTTTCCCGCAGGCCGCCAACCGAGGTCGCCACCACCGGTACTCCACAGGCCAATGCCTCGAGCGGGGAAAACCCCAGGCCTTCCGCACGGCTTGCCTGCACGCACAGATCGGACGCTCGGTAGTCGTCCGGGAGATCGCGGTGTGGATGTACTGCATCCGTCGCAATCACTCTGTCTGCGATGTCGTGCCGCTCGGCCTCTCTCAAGAATTCGCGATAACCGCCGCTTCTGTGGAGCAGCCAGAGGTCGTGACCCTTGGTACGGAGGTCACGCAAAGCCCTCAGCAACGTAATGCTATCTTTTTCGGGCGCCACACGACTGCTGAAGAATATCAAGCTACCACCCATGGGTAGGCCGAGTTGAGACTTGTATTCGGTCTTCGATCGTTCCGGTGGTGCGAACAGCGTCGTGTCGACGCCATAGAGCGGGACGACGTCGACGGGACATTTAGCTCCGTGCGACTGCACTACCTGCCGCAGGTGCTCGCTCAGGACCACGTAGTGTCGCCCGACCCGTGCGTTCACTCGAGCTGCAATGCCGAGGGCAGTCAGTTCGCGCTGCCTGAAAATTTTGCCAAGTTCCGGCTGCTCCAGGCGGCATCTGTAGTACTCTTCGACTGGGCTGCAAACGAGCATGAATGTCGGAGTATTGGTGATGCGTGCTGTGACGTTGGCGGCGAGCGCGGCGAGACCGTAGCCTTGAACCAGAACACAATCGATCGACTTGCGGTATCGTGCTAGATGCCGTCCGACATGGGCTGCAAACTTAACCCGGGAACTCGGTCCGACGTCAGTCCGAAGTTCGGTGGCGGGTTGCTGGCTGATCTCAACACCACCGGCGATGCGCCGCGCAACGATCTGCAGATCAAACCGCTCGGCCAAACCTTCGACCAGCCGAACGTCGGTACCGCTCTCAACGATGAAACAGAGGCGAACTTTCATCCCTTCGCGACGCGAGCCAAGACGTCTATCAAGGCGTCGAGATGCCGAGGCATCGTGTAGCGCTGTGCTAACCTTCGCGCGCCTTCGCGCAAGCCGTCGTAGGTCTGCCTGTCGGCGATGCACGCCGCAATGGCCTGGGCCAAGCCGCCCGCGGTGGGCGGGTCTCCCGGGGCCAGGTGTCCGTTTACGCTGTCCGACAGCCACTCGGGAATGGCACCTACCGAGAATGCGGCCACGGGAGTGCCCTGTAGACCTGCTTCAGTGCCAACCATTCCGAACGGTTCGGGCCAAAGACTCGGAACCACCAATAGATCCGACTCAGCCAGCAGGCTATCTCTCTGTTCCTTGTCCACCCATCCCACGAACACGATGGTTACGTCTGGGTGCGCGAGCCGAACCTGGGCAGCCTGTCGTTCTAGGGCCGGTCTCTCGGGGCCGTCTCCGGCAAGCGTGAGCTGTAGCGGGCGGCTCAGCGCTGCCGATGCAAGGGGCAAGGCCTCGAGGAGAAATCGCGCGCCCTTGAGAGGATCCATACGCCCCAGGAACGCGAGCTTCGATGGATCGCCAGTGGACGACTCCCGTGGTGCACTGACGCCTTGGCCAATCGGAAAGGGAATCTTGAGGACATTCTCCGTGGCGAAGCCGTGCTGCAAGTACTCCCGCCGCAGATGGTCCGAGTGAGTGACGACCATCCGGTACTTGCGCAGCACTTCAAGTTGCCGTGCCTGACGGCGATATTGGTCAAGCATCGTCAGCGGGTTCAACCCACCGCAGCGGTGCGGATAGTAGTGCATTAGGCACTGCCAGCCGAAACGGCGACTGCACGGAGTTGTGACGGGGAACTTCCAGGTCTTGCTGCCGCTGATGCATGTGCCGTTGTATTGGTGTGCAAAGAAGATTGCCGGGCCGATCGTCTGAATTTCCGCTTCGGCCGGCGTGTTCTCGATGCCGTGACAATAGACCACGTCGGGTTTCCACTCCCGCAGTTTGGCGCACGACGACGTTCCACCGAGTTCGGCCGCACACCAAGAAGGCACGTTAGACGGTAGCGCTATCGATTGTCGGTCGTGCGGTAGATCGAACTCACACCAGAACGCAACCTCGTGTCCGCGGTCCAACAATTCAGGCACGAGTGCGTCCAGGTACTGTTCGACCCCGCCGATTTTGCGTCGGCTGCGGGTTACAACGGCAATGCGCACGATTCTCTCAAGAGTGCGATGAGTAAATGTCGAGGCAGCGGTCAACTACCGCGGGCCAGGTGAATTTATCCAGAACGCGCTCACGTGCAGCACGGCCCATCTCTACGGTCTCATGCGGATGATCCCGCAACCATTCGAGTTTCTCACGCAGAGCGTTGCTGTCGTTGGGAGGGACAACGAATCCGGTGACTCCATCTTCAACAACCTCAGGCATACTGGCGACGTCCGTGCAAATGGAGGGTGTTCCACACGCCATTCCCTCCAGTAGTGTCTGTCCCAATAATTCGGGCACTCGCGTCTCCGTTCCGTACACGGTCTTGTAAACGCTCGGCAGCACGACACACATGGCCCGCCGATACGCATGTACCAAGTCTGCATCATCGCAACCGTGCCGGAAGGTCACCTGCTTGCCTTCGGCAGCGGTCGCTAGGCTCTGGCGATAGGACCGATCGACCTCCTGCCCGATGATTTCCACGGGTAGGTCATCGGGGGCTCCCTCCACCAGGTCATTTACTCCCTTGTGCGGCAGTATCCGGCCCACGAACAACGCCGTACCATCACGCTGCACGTTGCTATCGGGAGAGAATTTGTCGGTATCTACGCCACCGAGTATCACATGTGCCCGGTTATTGCGCTCGTGGCCGAACACCGTGCGGCTGTACTCACTGATGTGCAAGTGTCCGCGGTACCAACGGTCGGTTGATATGTACGCTGAGATGTCCCACCCACCACCCCCCAGGTCGGTTGTAAAGACGCGACGTTTGGTGAATCGGCAGTAGAGTGCGGCCATGCTGCTTGCCAGCACATGTTGCTGATGGCAGTGCACCACCGTTGCGTTGCGCAGCTCGCCAAACATCCGCATCGTGAAGGGATTGGATTTTTGACCCCGCACGTACATCGGGCCGCCCAGCACTTTGATCGTCAGGTCTCCATCTTGCTCTTCGCGATCTCGCTCTCCGAAGGTGACAAGGGTTGTAGAGACCTGCCTGGCCATGTAGCGGGCGAGTTCTAAGACGTAGCGTTCGGCTCCTCCCACTACCCCGTCTGTTCCGAACAGAGCCGGCACCGTGTGTACCACGTGCAAAGGCCGCGTCACACCGATCTGAACCTGTTGCGGATGGACTCGAGGCGCGGTCGCACGTAGACGCCCAGTGGGGGCCGCAAAGCAAGCGGAAACATGACCAACAAGTAAACTGCCCCCACTCCCAACGAGCCGATTGCCAGCGTTATGAAGGTGTTTGGTTGCCATATCCGCGATACGGTCGCGCTCCCGGCTGCGAGCAGGGCGAATCGCCAGAACCAGGGCCAGAGAGACATGGCGAGTCCTCTCACTCCCTTACCGGTCTCTTGCCCCAGCGCAGCGAGATTCCAGGGCAGACTCACGAGGGAGACGCCCACGACCGATGCAATGGCGGCACCGAGGATGCCCATCCTCCACACCAGCAACAGCGAGAGTCCCGCAGTGAGGGTGCCGTCGACCATGGTGGTGAGCGAGAGCCGACGGTCGTGACCGAACGCGAAGATCGCGTAAACGGTTGCAGTGTTCCATTGGCGCAATAACATGCCGACGAGCAGTGCAACCGTGAGAATGGTGCCGCCATACTGCGAGTCACCCACCCACCAGCTAACGAACCCACGGTTCACGACCAGCACCAAGCATGTGATGGCACCGGTCATGAGAGAAATTGCGATCGTCAGAGAGCTACAAACATCGAACAATCGGTCGCGGGAGTCACTAGCTCTGAGTTCACTCAGGGCGGGCTGCGCGTTCTGGGCGAGCATCTGTGGCTGGTTGGAGAGGACGGTGATCAACTTTGCAGTACAGAAATAGGGCACCACCGCGGCGGGTCCCAACAGAAGACCAATCACCAACATGTCCGTACCACGGACCAGCACTTGGGCGATCTGGGCCAAACTGATCCACGTACTTCGAGCGAATCGCTCGCGAACTTTGCGAAATGAGAGGGAGGGTAGCGACTTGGGCCATGCGGAGGGAAAGCGGCGGTGCAATCGGATTCCCCATATCACCGCCGCCGTCGATTGTCCTGCTACCCACCCGATGGCGAGTGAGTAGAGACCAAAACCTGCAATCACGAGCGCCACTGTCAGGCCCGTTGTAACAAACCAGGTCGCCGCGTGTGCGGCGCCGAGGAATGCGAGATCCTGCAGTCCCTCGAGTGCGCTCTGGAAGACCCGAACGGGGAACGTGAGCACGAACGCTCCCAATACCACCACCAGCGGTCCCTGCAACTCAACCCACTTCTCCGGCAGGGCAATCCATATGATAGCGGCTGCAATCGCAACCAACGGCATCTGCCAGAAGACGACCCGCATCGTCCCCCCGACGATCTCGGAGATGTCGTCCGCTCCCTCGATACCGCCTGACCGTCCTGTTGCGAACGCAGTCTCGCGTGGCAAGAGGGCCACCACGCCCAAGTCCATTAGCATTAGGTACGAGAGGATCTGCGTTGCGACCAGCCAAAGCCCGTAGTCCACTTGTCCCAGGCGGCCGAGCACGAACGCCGTGAACCAGAGTCCGACCAGCGTGATGACCACTTGATTGACGTATCCAAACGCGAGTCCGCCCAGAAATTTCCGTGTCCTGGTCATGCGTCTCCAAGCACCAAAGCGAGCAGTCGTTCGTCGAGCACTTTCGGATCGAGATGTCGGCGATACCAGTCCAGGCGCTTGTCGCGCTGAGCGGGCGTGTCTTCCGTCGTCCATATTCTCTTGGCGGACTCAACGAACTGAGTCTTGGTGGCGGCGACGTTTACGGGACTGTCGTGAAACATCGAATCGAATAACGGGCCTGTGTTGGAGAGTAGGCAGGCACCGGCACTGAGCGCAGCCATCGCCGACGTTCGTCGTGCCGTTAGTCCGTCTACGAAGGGTGCCAGCACAAGTCGGGCGCGCGTCAATTCGCTCAGGGCGTCGTCTGCTGATAACCGGCCCATGTAGTCCCACGATCTCCGGGCATACTTTTTCACCACCGAGTGCCCGCGCGCTTCAGCCGCGCTAGCGCCGATTACCACGAGATCCAGACCGATGGCCGCGACTGCTGCCGCGATCCACTCCCAATTGAGCCCCGCCGCGAACGGCGAGAACACCAGAGGCGCATCGACCGGAGCGTCGTCATCGTCGGGGCTCGGTGGCTCACCGAGAGTCGAGCCGACGTATACGAGTTCATCGGCGTCGAGCATCCTTTTCCACGCCGGCACGGCCGTTACTACCGCGTTACAAGCCCGGGCCAGCCCGCGCAACTGTAGGCGCTGAATCGGTGACAGCACTAGCCAATGCAATCGTGTAAGAGGTACCCACGGCTCGTGTACGAACGTAGTGACACGGATGCCGGATGCTGTGGCACAACGGGCCAGCCGCTTGGGAAACGATGACACACCACGGCGGCCATACAGAAACGGAACGTATTGGATGAGCAGGGCCGCGGTGCCGTCCCGCTTCAATTCCTGGGTGATCTGCTCCGCGGAAGTGTCGAGCCGGCCGATAGCCCGTACCCGATGTCCGGCGGCGGCCCAACTGGTTTTAAGTCTTGTGGTGTGATCGGTGACACCACCGGGCTGGTCCGGGAAGCCAGGAGAAAGAATCGCGATCGACTTCACAGCGTGCGATCTCGAGTCGATTGGGAGCGTGCGTTGCAGCTATCTCCACGCCTGACGGTTGACAATTGAAACACTTTTCGCAGAGTATGACGGGTCGCCATGGGTTCATATCTTCTAGTCCTGGTAATCGCCGCGGTAGCTACCGCGTTGTTCGTGCCGGTCCTCATGTTGATCGGGGCGAGAGTAGGTGCACTAGACAACACTGTTGACCCGCCGATTCCTCGAGTTGGCGGCTGGGCTTTGGCTCTGGCATGTGCGACCTCGCTCCTGCTGGTCGGGTTCGTATTTAGCCCGACGGGCAGCACACTACTCGGCAAATCGGAGACGATTGGTCCGGTATTGTTAGGGGCCGGAGCGATACTGATCCTAGGCACTATCGACGACATCCACCCGCTCTCCGCTCGTGTTAAATTCGCACTTCAGATACTCATTGCTGCCGGCACGTATCTGCTCGGCCTCAAAATCCAACTCGTTTCGTTTCCTCTCGGCGGTCTGGAACTGGGCGGTATTACCGGTGGAGCGGTGACGGTCATCTGGCTGGTGGGCATAGCCAACGCATTCAATTTGCTGGACGGCGTCGATGGCGTCGCTACGGGTTCCGCGTTTTTTGCGTCCGCCGCTATTTTCATAATGTCTGTGATGCTGGGTCATCCCGCCATTGGCTTGGTGGCGGCGGCGCTCGCAGGTTCTCTGCTTGGCTTTCTCCCGTTCAACTTCCCTCCGGCACGCGCGTATCTGGGTGATTCCGGCAGCTTGCTCACCGGGTTCCTTTTGGCGGGACTAGCCGTCGAGGGGGCGACCAAGGGTCCGACTCTGTTGGTGATAGCGGTTCCCGTTCTCGCTTTCGGTGTCCCGGTGTTCGATACCACGATAACACTCTTCCGGCGAATGGTGCGAGGCCAGCCTCTGTTCTCTCGGGATAGTGAGCACGTGCACCATCAACTGTTGCGAGCGGGACTTTCCGTCCGGCAGGTACTGGGCGTCATGTACTTGGCAAGCGTGGCCTTTGCTGCTGCCGCGATGCTATTTCTGAATCCCGGAGTACGATCCTACGCCGTGGCTCTTATCGTGATTGGAGGCGGAGTCTGGATAATGGCTCGCTTTCTCCGTCTGCACGAACTCAACGAACTTGGCAGACTGGCCCGCCGCGGGGCCGTTCAGGCGAAGGCTATCGGTGTGAATGTGGGGCTCCGCAGAGCGGTTGAGGTACTGAACGACGCCGATTCGTTGGACGAATTGAAGCAGGGTCTCGAGATTATGCTCGAGCGGTCGGAGTTCGATGACGTGCTGCTCATAGCGGCCAAGGCCGGTGAGCGGCGGGGCAACGCGCTGACGTGGTGGCTGTCCGACGGCCACTTTGTGGAGGGCCGGCCCGAGCGACATCCTGACACGTGGGCGGTGGTGTGTCCCTTCGAGGGTGCGGGTTGGGTCGGAGAGCTTCACCTGAGAAGAAGACTCGGTAAGAAATCGCTGTTGCTCGATCTCAATCTCTTGCTTGAACTCGCGCAGCCTGCGCTGGCGCGGTCGGCCGCGCGCATCGACGTCAATACGATCTTCACCAGTTGAGAATTCTCCACCTCAGCAAGTTCTATCCGCCGGATCCCGGTGGACTGGAACACGCCGTGGCCACAGTTGCCGAGGGTGTGGCGGCGTGCGGCCACCAGGTGCGCGTGATCTGTGCGACTGGTTCGAGTTGGCAGGGCAGGCGTGGGTCCTTCACTGCCGAAGCCGGACCGCACGGCGTGGAGGTAGTCAGACTCCCGACCCACGGTGTGCTCTGGTCGCAGCCGCTGGTGCGCGGATATGTCAGAGCAGCGCGGTGTCCGGCCGACGTCGTCTACGTACACCGGCCTCATCCGCTTGCCGATATAGCTGTGTTGCTGGGCCGGCGCCGTCCGACGGTCGTGTTTCATCATTCAGACGTTCAGCGCCAGCGAGCGGTCCGCGCGATGTACGGTCCGTTGGCACGTAAGGTGGCCGGTGCTGCGGCAGCGACGGTCGTGGCGACGCGTGCGCATCTGAGACATGCGGAAGACCTGGGGGCAAACGGTAGAGAGAAGGCTAGAGTAATCCCCTACGGGGTCGATGCCGAGCGGTTTGCACCGGGGCTCGACGTAGTGCGACCGCGCGTATTCCCGCCGCAGTCTGAGGGTCCTGTAGGGCTGTTCGTTGGGAGGCTCGTTGGGTACAAGGGGCTAGACGTGTTGCTCCGCGCTGTTGCCGGCACCGATCTCACAGTTGTCGTAGTTGGCGATGGTCCGTTGCGCGAGCAGTTAGAGAGCCGGCGATGTGACCTGGGGGTCACGAAGCAGGTGTTGATGTCCGGTCCAGTGATAGATGCAGATCTGCCGTCGTATTACGCCGCGGCTGACTACTTCGTGCTGCCGAGCAAGACTCCCGCCGAAATGTTCGGGATCTCGCTGATCGAGGCTATGGCGTGTGGCAAGCCCGTCATCTCGACTGCGTTAGCCACCGGCGTGCGCGAGGTAAACGAAAAGGATGTGACGGGGTTGGAAGTTGCTCCGGGCGATATCGGCGAGTTGAGGATTGCGATGGAGCGCTTGGCCGGCGACCGGGATTTACGCGGCCGGATGGGTGCGGCTGGTCGAGTGAGGGTGGAAGATCGGTTTACGTTGGATCGTATGGTGGATGCTCATTTGGAGTTGTGTCGGGAGTTGGTGGCCGGGTGATGTGCGCTCGGCCTCGCTTCGCATGCACGTCACTGGCCCTCCACGCGCTGCGGTTCGCTCGCAGAGGCCGGACATCCCAAGTGGTTCCACCGCTCACCGACGCGCGCTACGGGACACCAACGGCATGCTCCGCGATCCCCGCGTGCTAGAACAGCCCGAACGTCAAATCGCCGTCCTTGATTCGGATGCCAGGTAGCGGGATGTGAAATTGGTCGACGACGATGGCGAACTTGTGCCACCACGGGGCTTTGATCGGCAGTCCCTTGGCGTTCAGATCCAGTGTAACGAACCACTCGTTGATTGGTGGTCGTGAAACCCAATAGGGTACGCTGTGCCCCACTGCCATACCCAGCCAGTCAGGCCACGGACCGGCACCACCCGGGAGTTCGCCGGGCACGATGGCCGCGTAGAACCGTTGACCCGCGTAGTCGTTCTCGAGTTGCGGTACACCCGCCGGTCGATCTCGGTACTCATCGGACGGCCAGTAATTGACCTTCAGTGTCGCTACCCTCGTGAACGGGACCGTGCGGTGCAGGGCAGGCAGCGTGGCACCGGCCACTGTCGCCAGCATGTCGGGGCCGGAGAAGCCCTTTTGTTGATGCATGCCGTCGCCGATTTCTTTGGGGAGCGCGATTGCCACTCCGAGAGCGGCGCCAAGCCATGCGGCGGTAGTGCTGGGTACGCAGGCCCACTGCCAAGCCAGAGTTCCGATCTGTGCGGTATGGTAAGCCAACGCGAAGTGGAGTAGACGGTCCTGTCCCGAGTTGGCGCTCGCATCCCAAGTGACGTTGAAGCTGCGGGTCGGGGTGAACCACCAGTCGTTCTGTTTGAGGGCGATCACAGTGGCCTCGGTTACGACATAGGTCCCCGTGATGGCGGCGGCCCATCCAACGTTCACGCCGTCGCATTGCTGCGCATGAGCGTCCCCGGCGCACAGGAAGGTGAGCGCTATGAGCACTAATAGAATCCACAGCCAGTTGAATTGTGTTCGGCGCAGGGTCATATTCTCATGCCTCCGGGGCCCTTAGCTCAGTTGGTTAGAGCAGCGGACTCATAATCCGTCGGTCGTAGGTTCAAATCCTACAGGGCCCATGTCGGCGGCGCCGTATGGCGCCGCCTCATGTGCCCTGTGGCTTTGCGGTCGCGTGCACCTGCGTCCGCTTGCGCGCACGCAGCCTGCACGCTTTCCCGTCCAAATCCTAGAGGGCCCACTTCAACTTAGCGCATCCGGAAGGGGAGGCGATAACCCTAACGAAACCCTATCGCAGCCACCCCCGATCATCACAAGCCTCCTAGTGCCCATGTCCTGCCTGGCGAAGTCAACTGCTGTGCCGCCGTCGCACACTGCCGCCGGAGCGATGCGCGGTCCGCCAAGACTTGGCCCCTTCCTTCGCATCAATTGCAGATGCCTTAGTTCCCCACCTTCGCCTTCAATTCCTCGAAGAAGTTCTCGACCACAATCGGGCAAGTCGCACCCGCTGCCACCTCAGCGCTCGCCATCCTGCGTCTCGTGAAAGGCAACTGGCTTGCCGCGTGGCTCCGTCTCCAGATCCGGTTGGCTCGAGTCCATGAAGACCTCGTGCAACTCGAGCTGGTTCGGCTGTATAAACGCTTCTTGCGGAAGCGTGCCGGACCGTGCATGCCCTTTCACGAATTCGTCCGACTTTACCCACGCATCGAAGGCGGCTCGGGATTCCCACAGCGTCAAGACGATGTATGGGTCTCCCGGATTGACTGGGCGCAGCACCTTGTTCCAGATAAACCCGGGCATCCCGTCCACCAGCCGCGCCCGTGTCCGGAAGCGCTGCTCGAACTGCTCGGCGTATTCCGGCACCACATAGATCCGGTTCATGGCGGTGATCATTGTCGGTTACTCTCCATTGGGTTTGCGGTCGGCGAGGCCAGCTTTCAGGCAGGTTGCAGGGTTTTTCTATCCTTCCATCCGCCCGCCGTGTCAGATCCAACACCGCACCCGTACCTTCACAGGAATCCTCATGTATCGCAGGAATGCGGGCACAGATCCGGGTCCTATGTGTCGCTTGGTGTGATCGTCGTTGAGCGCTGTTGATCGTCCGTCAGAACCACCATCCCCATCCCCTCCGGTCGCACGACGAGGGCAACGCGAGCCGTACCGTCCGGTGCGGTAAGCTGAATCTGGGGTACCTCGTTCCAGGAGAGCCCGACGATGACTCGAGTTTGGCCCTCGGCGTCCAGAAACGCAAACGACGGAAGCCCGGAGTCTTCCTCACATGCGAGCACTGCTCGCACGTGCCCTCGGTGATCAACCAGTTCCAATCGCTCGGTTCGAACGACCTTGTCCACTATCACGGCGAGCTCCCTTCGCCCATGAGGAAGGACCACTGCAGACTCTGACCGCTGTCGCGGTGATTCTATAAAACTTACTCAAAGAGGGCTACGATCGCGGTGAATCCGTGAACGTAGGTTTTCCCGCCGACCGGGCCGAGTTCCCCTTGAGCGAAAAAGCCGGCCAACGGGATCGGTCCAATCTTGTCCTGGATAGTCCCGGCATCGTGATTCGGCTCAGGGAACAGCCTGGTGCCACGACCATTGGAACTGAAGAGCAACGCTCCTCGCGGTGGATTCAAGTTCGTAGTCCGATCGTGCTCCAGCAGCCGAACCAAATCCTCGTCGTCCGTGACGGCGTCACGGACGTGGAACTGCACCGTCTGACCGACGCGCGCGCGGTTCCTGATCGCCAGCGATCCACATCCCGTCGGGCCCCAATTACGCTCGAGATCAGAAAGTCTCCCCGTGCGAAGGTCTCTTGATATTCGTTCATCACGATGCCGAGGGCGGGGCATCTCCAGGTGCGATTGTCCACTCAAAGGGATGCGCTGTCCCTGGGTGTGCGTACGGCTTTCCACTGCAGGTCGCAGGACGGTGTCTCAATGTGTACGTGCCGGTCATGAACGTTCGTTCCGCGCCCGTGCCCGCAGACCAGTTGCACTCGGTGCCTACCCTCCACGCCCGCGCGCCACTTCTCTTTCTTCGCCCCCTTTGAAGTAGGCATAGTTTTCCCTGGTGTAGCTAGCCCACTCTTTGGGTACATCATCTTCGAGAAAGATCGCGGTCACGGGGCACTCCGGCTCACACGCCCCACAGTCAATGCACTCGTCGGGGTGGATGTAAAGCTGGTCTGGCCCTTCGTAGATGCAGTCCACTGGACACACATCGACGCACCCTCGATCCAGAACGTCGATGCATGGCTCGGCGATGATGTAGGTCATCGTTTCTCAGCACCAGAAGCGGAGAAGCACTCTACGGCACGTCAACTCGGATCTCCTCGCCTTCGACAACCACGTTGTAGGCAGGAACGCTCTCCCTGGCCGGTGGGCCCACAACTTGCCCCGTTGTCACATCGAACTGGGCACCGTGCAATGGACAGGTGACGACTGTTCCATCTAGCTCGCCCTCCCCCAGAGATCCACCCCGATGCGTGCATGCCCCCCCGATCGCATGAATCGTCCCATCCACGTTGAAGATGGCCACCTCCAAGCCCCCCACACCAACACGACGGCACGCCCCAGGCGGCAGATCGCTCAGCGTCGCGACTGTGATCAGGTTACCCATCAGATCAAACCTCCTTCTTTAACAGTACTGCTCGATCGTCGTGTCCGGAGTACGCTGCGCGGTCCGCACAAAGGATTTCGACGCCACGATAGGCGCTACGGCCAAGCCACATTCTTGCCCCATCGTCTGCCAACCCGCTGACCAATATAGTAGCGTAATCAAACTATATTTTCCAGGGCAGGCTTGTCACATTAGTTTGGAAACGCTACTATATCAGCATGAGCAAAGGACTCGAAATAAGCCCACGGGCCATCGCTGAGCTGGTAGTTCAGCTCGGGCGAATCGCCCATGGCTGTGGTTTCACTGAAGGGCTCACGGCAGCCCAGTGGAGTGCACTGCGATACCTGTCGCGGGCCAACCGGTTCTCGCGCACAGTGTCGGCGTTCGCGGAGTTCCATGCCACGACCCGGGGCACGGCATCGCAGACGATCAAGGGCCTGGTGGCCCGGAGCTATCTCAATCGAACACGGTCGCCAGACGACGGACGCAGCGTGCGCCTGGAGGTGACTGACAACGCGAGGGCCATTCTCTCTCGCGACCCCTGCGAGGCTCTCGTGCGCGCTGCCTGTGCGTTGCCCTCGGGCGCCCGCGGCCATTTGGCCACCGGCCTTGAGCGATTACTTGGTCACCTGGTGCAAGAACGCCGCGAGCGACCGTTCGGCGTATGCACATCCTGCGCGCACCTGGAACTAGAACATTGCTGGCCCGAACGAAAACCCCGTCTTAAATGCGCCTTTTTCGGCGAACTGCTTGAAGAGAACGAGCTAGCGCTGATCTGCATCAACTTTCAGCCAGGCAAGGGCTCGGCCATGAAGCGCGCCTTAAGCGGAAAGCTCCCGCCATGAACCCGTCGCTATCCTCCGCGATCATCGCCGAGGGCAAGATCATCGTCGACGGGGCACGCGGGGTAGCGGAAGCTCGGGCTTAGCCCCCAAGGCGCTGAATGCAGAGACCGCAAGGGCTACGTTTTGCCGCATCGCCTGAGTCGGGCCGCGGAGTAGGATGCTGTCAGGACCTGGTTGTTCCTCCGTTGCCGGACACAGTCCGGGGACAGTGGTGATTGACCGGAGGGGACTCGCAGTCAGAAGCTCCCAAAGACCTGCGGGCGCGAACTAGATAGGGAGGTCAAGCATGAAGACGTTTCGATACGATCCAGCCATGGTTCAGCCGATGCGTGACGAGCTCACGCAGGTAGGCTTCGAGGAACTGCTGACGCCCGAAGCCGTGGACGAGGTCCTCTCGGCTGCCGATGGCACCGTGCTCCTGGTGGTGAACTCGGTGTGCGGCTGCGCAGCGGGAGCAGCGCGTCCTGGGGTTCGGCTCGCCCTGGAGCGCACCCCCCGTCCTGAGCGACTTACTACCGTATTTGCCGGCATGGAGACCGACGCCGTGGAGCGCGCCCGGAGCTATTTCGTGGGCTATCCGTCTTCGTCACCGCAGATCGGGCTCTTCGAGGACGGCAAGCTGGTGCACCTGCTCGAGCGACAGGACATCGAGGGCCGGCCGGCGGAGGCGATCGCCGTGAATCTCCAGGCCGCGTTCGACCAGTACTGCACGGCAGCCCGGTAGCGGTCGGCCGTGACCCGCGAGCGGGGTGGTGGGAGTGCGCATCGTTCGGCCCGCGCAGGGCTAGATGAGTTCCAGAAGGGAATCGATGCGCTAACACGGAGCGAGCCGGTGGGGAGGGTGGTCTTGTTACCCTACCCTAGCCTGACCGGAGCGACGGAGGGGTGCTCAGTGCAGGACTCGTAGGAGGACACGATGTTGCTCTGCAAGCAGTGTCACAGCAGAAGCGGTTGCACCAACGCCAAGGGGTGCGAGATGAAGTTCACCTTCGGTCCTGTTGCTTATGGGCTATGTGAAATCTGTCATAACAGGGATTTCCAGGGGGCGAACGGTGATGGCCGGCAGGCGTGCGTTGACTGTACCTCATGCCATTACTCCGTGCCGCCAGACACGACGGCGGAAAGAACTCCATCCACGGATTCACCGCGAGCGTAGCCCTCTTTGCATAACAGGCCCCGAGAATCACGAACCAACGGTCAGATTCTGCAGTGGTCTTGGGCATCAAGAGTACGGTGCCCGGGTCTGCAAGCGATGGTCTTCAAGCGGGACACCCACGGTGAAGTGGTAGAGGCTCTGAAACTGGTTCTCGGCGAGTCCTAGGACCTCGTGAACGGGATCGTCGAAATAGCATCCTATCCCCGTGGCGCGGACACCGGCTGCTTCGGCTTCCAGATACAAGACCTGCCCGACCATGCCTGCCTCCCAAAAGAGGTTTCGGTAGAACCAGGCACCGTTTTTCTGAATCGGCTCGGCAAACTCGGCTATCATGCCCAGGCTGAAAAAACCATCCGCGGCAATGTCCTGATGGCAACTCAAGGCTCGCGAGGTGTCGCGGAAATCCCCCTGGATTAACCGGTAGAGAGGAAAACCGATCGGCACTCCCGCAGGTGTTTCCCAGAGAAAGGTCTCGCGCATCGCTTTCTTGAGCAGATGACCCTTCGCCGGATCTCGGACCAAGAGATAGAGCCCGGGCGCCACACCGTCGACCCGGTGAACAAACAAGGCCAGGTGAATGGTCGTGGGCCAATACAGGGCATCCCAGGGCGGGTAGGGCCCCGGCAGGGTGTGCGCAAGCATCCGCAGAAACAGCTCGCGAGAGACTGTGCTTCGCCCATCCAGTGCCAGGCAGCTACGCCGTTGCAGAACGATCTGTCGGGCATCGACGTTCGGTAACTGGTGGGACCACTGCGGGTCACACACCGATTCACGCGGTGCTGCGTCCGTAGCGATATTTCGAGGCATTCGCGTCGCCGCCGCTACTTCGTCGATGACCGGCCAGGGAACATGCTCGCGACTCAGACGATTGGGTTGACCATACCACTGGTCCATGCGAATCGTCTCGATCGTCTTCTCGGCCGCAACAGGAAGCCTGACGGCGACTTTCCCATCGGAGGTGGTGGGAGTCACTACGGTAAGCAACTCCGGTTCCTCCGACTCCTCTTCCAGAAACTCTGCGTGACGATTCAGACCCAACAGAGTAGCCACGTCATCCGTCGACCAGCTCGAGACCAGCCTGAGGCGCCAACCACACAAAACAGCAGCAAAGTTAAGCGCCGCCAGGGCGTGCCCGATGTCGTGCTGACAATAGCGAAACGCCCGCTCGCCGTATTTCCACGCTTCTCGCCAGGAAACAGAACCGAGTCCCACCAGAAACGATCCTGCAGGCAGGTCCCGCATGATCGAATCCCAAATATGCTGGGAGAATGACGCGCGGAGCTCCAACGAGTGGCGTTCCGACACATAATGGTAAAGCGCCGGACTGTCATCCTCACTCCCCGCGGATTCAAGCAACACATATGCTTCGGTCGGGTGCAAGTTCCCGCTTGATGGATTGACCCGCAATGACCAGCGGCTCGTGCCGGCGTGTTTCCAGGCCGTTAGTGCGAGACTGTATCGAAAGAAGTCGGCCACCGTCCCGAGATGAACCGGTGACGGTGGCAAGGCGTTCGCCTCATAGATCCGGTCATACGGAAGCGCAGCCGGCTCACGGCCTAAGTCCAACTGCGCCTCGGACGCGCCGTGGTAATACCGAAATGGATGAGGCTGATTGGCCCAGTCCATGTATCCCAGCGAACGAGCATACTGGTGGAAGTGATGCTTGGTTCGTTCGTGGTAAGCGAAGACGGTTGAAAGGCCGTTCATAAGTTTCAGTCAATAGGAGGTGGAGGTATCTAACGACTTGCACCTCATCGTCACACCGGTTGTCACAGATTTCGACTCAGGCGTGTCGTGTTGATCTCCGTTGAGACCCGGCCGGTATAATATCGATCGAATCTTCAACCGGAAAGACCATCATGGCCAGCTTCAACATGCTCGACTCCTTCGCGTCGCCGTCGCTCGACTACATCCCACCGGAGATCGAAAGACAAAACCAGGGTCTGCTCGATGGGGCGCGTGAGGTATCAATGTGCGGCCGATCGTATTCGTGCTATTGACCTACTAGGTAGGTACGGTCTCGGAACGCACCCGCCGGTGGATATGGAGGACAGTAGCCCGCCGTTCGTCATTCAGCTGATGGCGCATCCGGGGCACTTCGATTAGGACTACGTGCCGGCGCAAAGCCTAGCGGCCAGTACGTGGAGCGTGCGTGCGGGTAGATGCCGCAGTACCGAGGCCGTGTAACCTCAACTGGTGATGCCGAGCGGTTAGTTCCCCACCTTCCCCTTCAAGTCCTCGAAGAGGCGGCCTGCTGTCTCAGATGGCTAGCAGGAACCGTGCATACGTTGCCGAGGTCCTTCACCGCCCGATAGCCAGAAAATGTGAGTGTGGTATTTCTTGCTAACGAGACAGGCACGAACCTATGCACCTATGCCAGAACGGAGAAACCTCCGAATGCCGCTCGGACACTCAAGGCCCGCCCCTCTCTCGGTGGATATCGGGCGTGAGGTGCCACTCCAGATTGTTTGGCGGCGTCACTGCAAGCTCTTCCGGTCTGGGCAGCGCTCTTAGTTGTGGGGTGAAATCGTACGGAATCATTGATGGCCGAGTAGTGCCTCCTCTGTTGACATATTCCCATACTATCTCGCCATCAGAGTTCACCTGAAAGAGTCTGCCTGTGTTGTCTTCAGCAATATATGTATTGCCATTAGGAAGCCGCTTCTGGGTTCCCATGGTCTTACTAAAGAACTTTATGTTTGCATAACCTTCCGTTTCATATATCCAAACTATCTCCAGAGTTGTCGGATCCAGCTCTACGATGAAGGTCTGACCGGTATGGGCTCTATGCCTGGTGAATAGACCGTTGTCGAACAAAATGATGTTGCCGGCCCCGGGAAGTCCCTTCTCAATCATTTCTACCTCGTGGCTATGGGCCATGCCACCCTTATAGTTATGCGTACCTTCCCAGACAATCTCCTTGGTCTCTTTGTCAATGAGGTACACAGTGTTGATGTTTCTCGCGTTGAGCAAAATGTTGCCTGGCCTGAACCGCTCGTCACCAGCATCGTACCATTTATTCTCGGGCAGAGGGGCAACCGAGTTGACATGCAGCCAATCGCCTTCTGGAGTGGCCGGTGAGAACAGGTTCAGATCGAGATGGTTATGCGCGTGCCATTCCCAGACAACTTCTCCTCCCAGGTTCACTTCATACAGATCGGCACCCAATTGTGTTTCTTTACTGCCCCTGTATCTAGGTTCCCACCAAGGTGCTATCTCAACATCTCTCACCTGTCGTTGAAATTCTTCCGGTATCGGTTCGTGGGCAATCAGCAGTCTGTTGTTGTTGGGCAAGATGCGCATATCGTTGACGGAGCCTATACCTTCATGGGTCCATACCACATTGCCATCCCAATCGTATTCATAGATCGTCTTGTTGGGGCCAACGTAGACCAGGTTTCCACTGGGGAGCAGCCTGCTGCGCTTGTTGAAATAGGGAACCACCTGCCACCTATGTACCACATTACCATTCATGTCGATGAGGCGAACTTCGTCGGGACTTACGTCTTCGCCCTCTGCCCTGACCCTTGCACTTGGATGATTGCCAACCGCATTGTGGTCTGATATCAGGATATAGCTACCGTAGGCCTCAGCGGGATTGTAGATCGTAGTACCTGTTGGAAACACAGTCTGAGCGAGAGCTGGATGGCTCATTGCAGCCAATGCAAGCAACCCGGCCGAGATAGATACAATTTGTTTTCCGATGTGCATTATTCACTCCCTTACAGAGCTTCAAGAAAACGTCGTATCTTTTTCTTGGTCAAGAACATACCGCTTAGTTTCTTGTCTTCGAAGGCCAATGTCGGAATTTGGTGGATGCCTTCCTTGTGCGAATGCCCAAGGTTGGCCAGATACTCCACCTTGTTGATTTCAACCTCAGGAAAATCGGGAAGTAGTTGTTTTAGTGACAGACCTGCCACATGACACCGTGGTCAGATAACAGAGTGATAGAAGGTAATCCTCTTCATTTCCTCCTCCTCTTTCTTCGTAAAGTTCAGGTCGTCCACGCACGTGGGGTGCCGATTATCTATATCCGAACAATCATCATAGGCTCAGAGTCTAAGCGCATGTGGCGACACGCTATCAAGTGCCGTAAAATTAGTATTCGGTGATTTCTATAACAAGTTCGTATCCTATCCCAGTCGCGTAGCGAAAATGTACGCTCCACCAGAACACTCGGTAAGATAGATACCCAGTGGCGGGGTGATGAGACAGCCGGCGTTAGCATACAGGACAGGCGCTACCCGGCGGATCAGGAGCGCCATGAGCTGGGACACGGAGCGCGATGACATCATGGACGCCCTATTGGGCAAGCAAGGCGTCCGAATCAGCCACACAAGCCTCGGTGAGATCGTCGGCAAGCCGGAGCCGTACCGCAAACGTGACGGTGTGTGGTTCGGTCCTGACGAGCCCCGGTACACAAGGATCGTCGGCGTGCTCGTAGCTCAGTTGCTCCACCCGTGGACGGTGTGCAAACCGCTCGACCTGCGCTTATACCACAACCCATATGTCGAGCAACCTCTTGACGTGGACTTTTCGCGACTAGCACAGGCGACTCCCGACCACGACACCTTAAGAATGACGTTGACGAACGGTGAGGCGTGCAGCGCGATCCTCGACCTACCGCACGATTGGCCCATCAAGGGTCAGAAGAAGTAAGGGACGTGACAGGTACGTGTTGGCTTTCGGCGTGACCTACGGGACGAGACGGGGTCGCTACGGCCCTTTTTTCTTGCCCTCCTGTTGCTCTAGACATACACTGGTCGGAGGGGCCGCACCACCGAGGAGGAAGTATGGGGCCAGATTTAGTTCCCATAGTCGGCATTGTTGTTCTCTTTCCTAGCATCGTCGCGTTAACGTTTCTGGTTATGCGTTTCAAGCTCAAGAACAAAGAGCTGGAGACGCGAGGCAGCGATGCGGAGTTGGGACCGGTCGTCGATGCGCTGCGTGACGAGCTGGCCGACATGCAGGAACACACGCAAGCACAGTTGGCCGAGGTGCAGGAACGCCTCGACTTCGCAGAGCGTATGCTCACCTCCGGACGTGCGTCGCAAGAGGACAGAAGCGGGTAACCGTCCGTCCCGTTGAAGGGGCAGTGAAAAATGCTCGCCACGCGAGAACGACGCACTTCGGGGCCCGCCGAGCAGCTACTCTCATGTCGCGAAAACAATCCTATGGGAGTTGGATCTTCTGCAGTGCCTCGGCCGCGCGTCGGCGCGACAGGTTCCAAGTTCTCCAGTCAGATGTCCGGCTGCGCTGTGACTGGCGTTCGATGAGCGAGGATTGCAGCACGGCTCGTTGGGATGCGTTCAAATCGTCCCACCGCGCAGCGATCGCCGGGATCGCATCGGCGCTGAGGGTTCGCAAGTAGTCTACGTCGACCTCGTGACCGGCTTCCGCTCGGGCGAGATTGACGCGAGCGATGATCCCGTCCGGATTCATCGCCGTCAACGCGCCGAGGAGTGCCAGCCCGCCGAGCAACACACCGAAGGCGAACCCCTCGATCCGATTGCGTACGATCGTGTAAGCAAACCACGCCAGCACGCCGCCCATCCAGAGCATGAACGCGGTCGCATAGAACCGATCTTCGGTCAGGCCATAAGCCGAAGTGTAGAGCAGCATGCGCCACATCGCCGAGGCTGCTACAAAGGCGACCAGGACGAGTAATGCGACTGTGAGCGCGCGAAACCGGCGGAGTCCGGTGGCATCGTCATCGTTCAACAGCCACCGACCGCCCAGGAGCATCGGCACGACGAGTGCGGATGCAGCTACCAGTTCGAAGAATCCGCGTCTGGCGTAGTGTGCGTATCCGAATCCGCTTGCCCGCTGCACCCAGTCTTCCCCTCCGAACAGGTAGGTCGCCTGTATGCTCACGAATACCGTGAATAGGGTCGTGACCGCGGCGAGAGGAATGCCGACAGTGGCGAACTGGGCCCGACCGGAAACTGTATCGAGCGGGTTCTCACGGGGAATCGGTTGGGTCAGGCCACGGAAGTACCCTGCGGACAGCCACCCGAGGAATGCAGCGAGGAGCAGGTGTGACGCAATGGTCTCGTAGTCCCACGCGAAGAGTTTGCTGGTGAGACGCTCGAAGACCGGGTCTGCCGAGGCGAACAGGCCGCCGAACACGAGAAGCACGGGAGCAGCGAGTGCAACGCCCAAGGCAGGTGCAACCAATCGCCCGCGGGTGCGACCGCTGCTCAACTCGGGCCACCGCAGCTCACGGACGAAGAGCGGTATTGCGCCGCCGGCCACGTTACGCACTGTGTGGATAGCACCCGTCGCGAAGTGCCCAAGTCTACAAGCAAGGAGATCGATACCCGACGCCCAGAGTGCGGCGACGATCAAGGCGGTTAAGACGGCTATGATGTTCCATACGAGGAGGAACTCGGAGTCGCGGATAATCGACAGCGCCGCGAAGGCTGCGGCCACCGTGAGCCACCGGCCCATTCCGGCTTTGACGTTGGGTCCAGCCACCGGAACGGCGACCCATGCGGTGGACCCAAGTGCAACAACCCAAAGAGCGAAGTTGAGCGACCAGGGGCCGACCCGCAGCAAGGCATCACCCAGAACAGCCAGGAACAGGATGCCTATCAAGAGCCGGGTAGATTGCTGTCGTGTCATATCTTGTATTATAAAGAACTTTGTAATACAAAGTATATATCAGGGAGGGCTGATGCAAGGGGTGCCTAAGGGTCGTGTGCAAGGTCCGGTCGCGGTCACGACGTTAACAAACTTTGTCGTTCCTGCGTATTAGCGATTAAGTGAACCCTCGCCGCAGTGGCTTGGTAATACAACAGACAACTTCCTCAGAGGTACACCAATGTCTAGGTCTACACTAGCAATCTTTCTGGCGGCCGTGCTCGCGACCCCAGCCGCTCTCGTGGCGCAGGACAGCAGTGCCGCATCCAGTTTGAAGGCAGTACTCGGCGAGTGGGAAATGACGACGGAAACGCCCCGCGGCTCTCGCACCCAGCAATTTGTCTTCACGCTGGACGGCGACATGCTGAAGGGGACGGTCAGTTCCCAGCGAGGTGACACGCCGCTAAAGAACGTATCGTTCGTGGACGGAAAACTGACGTTCGATCTCGAACGCACTTTCGGCGAGCGGTCGTTCAGCCAGAGCTTTAGCGCCACGATCGAGGGCGACGAGATGAAGGGCACAGTGTCCGGTGGCAGAGGTGGAGACCGGCCGTTTACGGCCAAGCGCAAAGCCACCTGATCTTGGCGAACGTGCGCGGGAAGGGCGCGCCATGATCGCCGTGCTTGCTTCCCGCAGGAGCTGGGCAACGTTAGTTTGACAGCTTACTGGGGCGGTTAGCTCAGTTGGTTAGAGTGCCGGTTTCACATACCGGAGGTCACTGGTTCGAGCCCAGTACCGCCCATGCTCCTATGGATAGGCCCTGCAATCGTTTAGACGGTTGCAGGGCCTTGTGGTGTCAAGCATTACCGGAGCGCGGTGACAATAGCGGTGACAAACCGAGGTCCGAAATCCGCTTCTTGAGGCGTTCCTTGTGTTGCTCGATACAATGTTCTACCGTCTTCGAGCGGTGCCTCACCTCTCCCAAATGCGCATAGGCACGCTGCACCATTGCGGGGCTTCCGTGGCCGAGTTCGCGAGGAGGGTATAGATGTCTACAGGAGCACCGTGGACTCTTGCGGGGCCTGGGCCTGCGACCTATTCTGTGACCGTTGTTACAATCGGTGGCTCTCCCGGCCAGCCGCCAGACTGACGTCCGACAGGACGCCCGCCCGACGACCAGGCCGATGGAGCCAACGACCGGATAGGCGGTTGGTTCAAGCTCCTTGAGGTGTTACTCAACATGAAGTCGTGATGCTGCAAGTCCCCCGGTCTCCCCCCCGTTTTGGTCTCCTGCCAACTAGGTACGTGAGACTTCTATCGTCAACGGGCGCAGTGCACCGTAACTTCGCGCAGAGAATACCCGGTTTTTGATGAGCGACATTTTCATCAGCTACGCGAGCGAAGATTTGCGCCAAGCCGAACCGCTAGCGCACGCGCTCCAGGCGCAAGGGTGGAAAGTGTGGTGGGATCGGAGCATCCCGACCGGCAAGACGTTTGAGCAGGTGATCGATCAGGAGATCACCAAAGCCAGATGTGTGATCGTGTTGTGGTCAGCAATCTCCATACAAAAGAACTGGGTGCTCGAGGAAGCAGCAGAGGGCCGGGATCGCAGTATCCTCGCCCCCGTTTTCATCGACGACGTTAGACCACCGAGAGGGTTCCGTCGTTTCCAAGCTGCGAACCTCGTCGGGTGGGCGGGCGAGGAGACTGCTCCCAGCTTTCTGGGCTTGGTGAACGACCTGGCGTCGATCCTGGGTCCGCCTCCACGAGTGGAGCAGGACCGCCAGCGTCAGGCGGAGGTCGAGGCGAACCGCAAGACGGAAGAAGAGGAAGCACGGCGACAGGCGGAGGTAGAGGCGGAAGCCGAGCGCAAAGCCAAACAAGAGGAGCAGCGACGGGCGGAGGCGGAGGCGAACCGCAAGGCGGAAGAGGAAGAAGCACGG
>JAZDCZ010000236.1:0-2066 GCA_036679605.1 Gemmatimonadota bacterium | reverse complement strand
GCCGCCAACGGTCAGGCGTAGAGGTCCGGCCGGGGTCTGAGAGCGGGGCAGATTCACGAGGATCCCCCAGGAACTTGGGAGATCCTGTCGTCATCGGAGGACGCCGGGAGGGAGGCCGGCTCACCAAAGCCCAGGCCTGCGGTGAGAGCGTCGATGCTCGCCGCACCCTCATAGTACCGTTGGAAAGCAGGGGAACCAGACCCTACGGGACCCTGTGAGTAGGGAAGGAAAAACCGCAAGGGGGTGTCGGGTCACGGAACCGTTGTTGAGAAACACGGAGGATGCGATGAAATCCACAGATGTGTCCACCAAACAGCAGCGGATAGCAGAGCTGGCGGAACGACGGTGAAATTCTCAAGCCGCTTTTTGCAACTGATCGAGGAAGCCGAAGAGTTCCGAGCGCACCGTCGGATTGGCGCTCATGGTGAGAGTCAACTCGCCCTGGGGTTGAGAGAGAGTTCCCGCCCGATGCAAGTAACGCTGGCGGAGCGTTCCCAGATCTGAGAACTTCCATCGACTTGGGCGCTTCGGGAGGGTCGATCGTTCGGGTGACCGAGTGGCCATCTGGAGCTCACGGCCCAGGTTGTGGACGAGCATCCCGGCCAAAGTGAACATAATGTTTCCATTTTTCGTGCGGGTGGGGCCGATCCCTTCTTGTTGGTCACGATTACTTTGTACACGTACTCGAAGCTCTTGGGCTCAAACAGATCGAGCTGAATCGAGCCGCGGCGTTGTCGGGAGGTCCTTTGCCTCGGGCAAAGGAAGCGGTAGGACGTGTCCCAGCACTTGGGGCGCCAATCGCATTCGAAATAGGACCAACGGGAATCGATCCTTCGCCGGATCAAGCGGGCGAACCCTTCTCCACGCAATCGATCGAGGACAAGACCGCGCACGACGCCACGGACTCGGTCCACCACCTGGGCGTCCATTGCCTTCAAAGCCCGAGAGACGCCCAGGGCGGCAAACATCGCTTGGAAGATGACGAGTCCGGCATAGGAAGTGAGTCGGCTGTCCTTGGTGAAGACGAGTCGCGGAATCATGTGAAATCGACCGTGAATCTCTGCTCTGCTCTACTGGACTTCACTTTTCGTGCCCTCCTGATGGATACGAGCGCGGTTACTCACGAATGCTTATATCGGTCAGGAGGGCCAATTGTTTTCGTCTCCTTCAGCGAAGAGCACGTGTTTACGCAACTGGGGGGGTATGTCAAAAATCCAACGTTTTGTGACACTGCGCGAATCGGGCTGATACAGTCGCTCAAGGGTCCTGATACAATGCTGCCATGTCCGCAGATCAGCCCAACACGCCGCCGGATGCGGAGAAACGACTCTTCACCACGACGCGATGGAGTGTTGTGTTAGCGGCCGGCGATCATCGACGCGACGACGCGCAGGAGGCGCTCACTCGGCTCTGCGAGACGTATTGGTATCCGCTGTATGCTTATGTGCGGAGACGGGTCGACAGCGTCCATGAAGCGCAAGACCTGACGCAGGAGTTTTTTGCGCGACTACTTGAGAAGGACTATGTTGCCGCGGCCGATCCAGAGCGGGGACGGTTCCGTGCGTTTCTTTTGACGGCGTTCAAGCATTTCCTTTCGGGCGAGTCCCGCTATGGGGCCGGGCCGGCGGATACGCTCAATCCTGAACAACTTTACGATCGACAGTGGACCATCGGCCTACTTCATCGCGTAATGCGGCGACTGGAAGAGGAACACCGGGAATCCGGCAAGGCCGACTGGTTCGACAGGCTCAAAGGGTTCATCGTAGGTGGTTCGGATAGTGCGACTTATGCGGAGACGGCGGAGTCGCTCGGCACCACCGAAGCTGCCACCAAAATGGCGGCGCACCGCATGAGAATACGATATCGCGCGCTGCTGCGACATGAGATCGCTGAGACAGTTGAGCATGTTGCCGACGTTGAGGACGAGATTCGTAGCCTGTTCGCCACATTTTCCGGTTGAACGAAACCGCGCTCCGCGCGTTAGTTTTCGTGACGCCTATTCGGTTTCCTGATTACCCTCCAGAACCCGCTCAGTCATCTGGCTCCCAATCTCGACCTGGCGTGTG
>JAZDCZ010000235.1:0-2871 GCA_036679605.1 Gemmatimonadota bacterium | reverse complement strand
GGCGGTTGAACAAAACCGCTGCGCGGTAGATTCGCGTCCTAAGTCTCTACGCGAGAGCGGGCGTCGCTGCCAGTCACACAGACGGTTGGCGTAGTGAGCGAGATCGCGAGTTTGATCGAGACCGTGGCGAAGGATAATGGCTCCTTTCAACCTCGGGGATTGCCGTCCCCATGACTGAGGCGAAAGGAGCCACAGATGAATCTCCGTCAAAGGATGCTCGATGATCTCAGGTTGCGCAACTACTCGAAGGCCACACAGAAGAACTACTTGGGTGGGGTGTCGCGGTTTGCCGAGTACTTCGGGAGATCGCCGGCCCTGATGGGCCCTGAGCACATCCGTAAGTACCAGCTCCACCTTCTCGACGAGAAGAAACTCTCGTACGACTCGTTGAACGGACTGACCTGCGCACTCCGCTTCTTCTTTCAAGTCACACTGGGCAAAGACTGGGCGGTGAACAAGATTCCATGTGCCCGTCGAGCAAGGAGGCTCCCCGTGGTCCTGGCGCAATCAGAGATCGTGAGGCTCTTGCGAGCGTTCGCAAACGAGACCGATCTCTTGATGTGCTTGCTCGCCTATTCCGGCGGCCTGCGGGTGTTGGAGATCGCCAACACCAAGGTTGGCGACATCGACAGTGAGCGGATGATCATCCATATCCGACAGGGCAAGGGCCGGAAAGATCGGATCGTGCCGCTCTCGCCGAAGGTGTTAGTCGTCGCTCGCCGACACTGGCTCATCGATCGGCCCGATCTCTACCTCTTTCCCTGCAAGACCGATTCGACCAAGCCAATCTCGCCCACATCAATTCGCCGTGGATTTCGAGCGGCCGGCGAATCCGCAGGGATCAAGAAGAGGGTCACGCCTCACATGCTGCGCCACACCTTCGCGACCCATCATCTGGAGGCTGGGACCGATCTTCGTACCTTGCAGTTGATGATGGGGCACAACAGCCTCCGGATCACGGGCTTCTATTTACACGTCTCCACAGATCGGCTTCGCCTGGCCAAGACTCCGCTCGAACATCTCGACGCAGGCTTCACCGAGTAGCTCGACGTGTCCTCGCCACTACTCGAAGTGGCCGACATCATCGCAAAGCACGGCGACGCCTATTTGAGCAAGTCGGCTGTGCGGGTGTCCTGGGCCAAGAAACGCGTGATGCGTGACCTTGTTGCGTGTCGCACGGCGGTGCTGGGTGGACATCTTTGGCGATGCGACAAGTGTGGGCACGAGAAGATTGCGTACAACGCATGTCGCAATCGGCACTGCCCCAAGTGCCAAGGGACAACGCGTGCCAAGTGGTTGGCGAAACGCGTAGAGGATCTGCTTCCGGTGGAATACTCACACGTCGTATTCACCGTGCCGCCATCCCTGGCCGACATGGCGCTGCAGAACAAGAAGGTGATGTACGCGATCCTGATGCGCGCCTCTGCGGAAACCTTGAAGCAGATTGCTGCCGATCCCAAGCATCTTGGAGCAACGATCGGCTTCCTTTCCGTGCTGCACACGTGGACGCAGAAGCTCCTTCATCATCCGCACGTGCACTGCGTAGTGCCGGCAGGAGGCGTGGCCATCGACGGTGACCGATGGGTCTCGTGTCAGCCAGGATTCTTCCTGCCGATCGCCGTACTTCGTCGGCTCTTTCGCGGCAAGTTCCTCGGCATGGCCCGGCAGGCGTATGACCAAGGCGAGCTGAGATTCCAAGGAGGGCTCTCAGCTCTTGAAGACCCCAATAACTTTGCTGCCGCGCTTCGGATCCTCTACCAAACAGAGTGGGTCGTCTACGCCAAACCACCCTTTGGAAGCCCCAAGCAGGTCTACAAGTATCTTGCTGGCTACACCCACCGCGTGGCGATCTCCAACCATCGACTGGTGTCGCTATCGAATGGTCAAGTCCGCTTTCGTTGGCAGGATCGAGCCAAAGGGAATCGCAAGCGAATCATGGCCTTGGGTGCTGTCGAGTTCACTCGACGTTTTCTCCTTCACGTTTTGCCCAAGGGATTTGTGCGGATCAGGCAGTACGGCCTGCTAGCAAACAGGACCCGAGGCAAGGCGCTTCCACATTGCCGCGAACTGATCGACGTCGCTCACACAGTCGAATCGGACTGCGCCGTGACAATCACGCCTTTCGACAATCGCATCGCGTGCCCTTCGTGCAAGACGGGGCATCTTGTTTGCGTGGCAGAAGTCTCCTGGCTCGCCATTCGCTTCTCTCAACCTGCTCGCCACGTCAAGATCCTCGATAGCTCATGACTCGCGCACCACGAGTGACTCCGCAACTGATCGAATCCGGTCTCGCTTCAACCAGGCCGCGCTGCCCGTCTGTGTATTCGAATCGGCCAACCGCGAAGACCATGGTCTACGCCAATGTTTCATCACCGAAGACCTGGCACACTGCTGTTGAATTCACCCTCTGCAAACGCGGAGATGCACACTCGCTAACTCAGAACCGAGTCCGACCATGCCCTTGAGCATGCAAACCCCATAGCCACTCACCGCGGTTTCGTTCAACCGACTTTATCTTCCGCGGGAAACTCGCCAAGGAAGCGGACTCATCCTCTCCCGCGACCCAGCCTTTCGTATGCAGGTCCGCGTTGAACCGCGGCAGATAAAGTCCTATTCGTTGACCGCCGCGTCGGTGATCGGTCGAAGGGGCGAGAATCTCGGCCGTAAGTTCGGACACCACGGGACAGATGTTTCCAGCTGTGAAGTCCACAGGTCCGTCTCGAGCGACTCTCGCTCGGAGTAACGCGCCAGAATGTCAAAAACGCGCGACGTCAGCGCGGGTATGAAACGCACGGTGGTGTACAGTGTCACATGACCGTCCAAAAAGACCGGTCGAAGCAGCGCCACTGGATGCAAGACATCGCAGTGATG
>JAZDCZ010000234.1:0-2961 GCA_036679605.1 Gemmatimonadota bacterium | reverse complement strand
GCTTTCCAAGTGACCATAGGCTTCGAAACGATCGTCGTATCGATCGACGACATCGCCGGCGAGAACTACCGCATCGACCGGGTTGGCCACGGCCCAATCAACGGTATTACGCCAAGCCACGACAGGCCCCAACGCGGTCGCTTCGCGGCGGTACGCCGCCAGGCCCGGCGAGATGCGTGACGGGCGCCTGCCGAGATGAATATCCCCAACGCAAATTAAACGAGCCGTCATAAGAACAGCGGTCGCTCCGTAAGAGCTACCGGGATCCTGTCTACGGCGAATTCGATGGTATGTACAGGACCTAGATCGGCTCGTCCCGACGTACGATATCGTTCTCAGTCACGTGCATATTTGAACCGATGGCGCGGTCCGAGGCCCACCTATCAACTCGCAAGATATGGCACCTGTTTTGCTGCCTATTATGACGGTTGCGCACCCGCCACCGCATACGCGCAAGCAAAGAACCAGGAATCGTGGCTATCGAAAACAACACCGACAGGGGGCCGGCAAAGTCACGCATCGCCGCGCGTGCCCATACTCGTCGCCGCAATCAACATCGCCTCAAAAAGAGGCTGGCCCGCGACTTCGCGCTGCTCATCTCCGTACCGGTCGTCCTTATTGCCTACGGCAACCTCTTGCTCAGTCCCGGCAAAACCCCGGACTTGTTCGCGACCAGCCAAATCTTGAAGGTACTGATCGTCGTCGGATCCTACGTCGCCTTGCTCGTCGCCTTCCGGCATGCAGCAACGCAAACCCAGACCGCGCTCGACACCTTGGAGGAAACACGATCCACCCTGGACGCAGCCATCGAGCTGGAGCGTCTGCTCGCCGGTATATCCGCCCGATTCGCCAACGTTGATGCCGTCCCTCTCGAAGATGAAGTGCAGGCCTGTTTAACGAAAGTCGGGCGTTCGCTCCCGACTTGCCATTTAGCACGGTTCAGAGTGTCGGCGGGTTCTCAACGGCTCGATCAATTCTCGAGCTGGTCGAACGGCAAGATGAATCCTCTACCGGAGGCCCCACCCGGATTGAAGCTGGAATGGATGCACGCCGGACTGAACGACCATAAGAGTATTGTTTTCTCAAGCCTGGCCGACCTACCTGAACAAGCTGTTAACGAACGCAACCTATTCGAAGCGCTCGGTGTGCACAGCGCAATGCTGGCTCCGTTCGCACCGGGTAGCACAGGGCGTGGGTTTCTCGGACTGCTCAGCCGCGAGGAACACCGAGAATGGAACGAATCCGAAGTCGAGCTGTTCGCAGGTCTCTTGTCGGATGCGCTGGAACGAAACGATACCGAGGAGGCATTGCGACACAGCGAAGCCCGGTTTCAAGGGATCATCCAGGTTGCAAGCGATGCAATTATCTCGGTTGATCACAAACAGAACATCCTCATTTTCAACCACGGGGCCGAAGAAATGTACGGCTATGCGGCCGCGGATATAATCGGTCAGCCTTTCGAACGTTTACTACCTGTTACAAGCATTAATGCTCATCGTTCTTATGTCGCCCAATTTCTACGTTCGCCCGCGAACGCGCGGCGTCTTGGGGGAAGCGGCGAGCTTCTCGCCCGCCGCAAGAACGGGGAATGCTTTCCCGTCGAAGCGACCGTCTCGAAGCTCGAAACCGCAGGGAGGGCTCCCGTTCTGACCTTCATCCAGCGTGACATGAGCCAACGGCGAAAGGCCGAGTTCGAGCGAGCAAAACTCGAAAGTCAACTTCGCCAATCTCAGAAAATGGAGGCCATGGGCGGGCTCGCGGGGGGCATCGCACACGACTTTAACAATCTCCTCGGCGCCATGATCGGCAATACTGAATTGGCGATGAAACGAGCGGGCGACGACGACAAACTGCGAATGAATCACCAGCGAATCATGGAAGCCGGCTACAGAGCATCGCGCCTGGTGCAGCAAATCCTTACTTTCAGCCGTGTCACTTCCGCCGACCTGCACCCGGTCGATGTGACCGCTGTCGTCAAGGAAGCTATTGCGTTGGTCGAATCGTCCCTTCCGGCCATGATCACAATACGCACGCGGATCGCCCCCGAAGTAGGCCACATCCTCAGCGGTGAAACCCAGATTCACCAAATGATCATGAATCTTTGCACTAACGCCCACCACGCGATCGGTGAACGTGCCGGCGAAATACGCATCACCCTGAGACGTATCGATATCGACGAAATTTTCGTCACGGGCCGAGCCGGGATGACGCCCGGGCCCTACGTCCTCCTCAGCGTTTCAGACACCGGTTGCGGCATGAACGAAGCGACCAAAAAACATATCTTCGAACCCTTCTTCACAACCAAGCCCGTCGGCAAAGGTACCGGCATGGGCCTGGCGGTAATCCACGGGATCGTACTCACCCATGGAGGTCAGATTGTCGTCGAGAGCGAGCAGGGGCACGGGACCAAAATCGAAATCTACCTGCCTGTCTTCGTCCCCGACAACGTCGCAGACGAGGGTTCGGCACCGGGCAGCGAGCTACCGCCGCAAACGGGTTCGGAGCGGGTGCTCTTGGTAGACGACGAAACGGCATTGATCCAGACCACCCAAGAGATTCTTGAAGAACTTGGATATCGCGTCACAGCAATATCCGACAGCTTGGAAGCGTTACGTCGATTCCGTGAGAACCCTCATCAATTCGACATTGTGATCACCGACCAGGCCATGCCGAATATGACGGGCATGGAAATGGCCGAGCAAATGATGGAACTACGCCCGGAGCTGCCGATCATTATAGCCACCGGGTACAGCGAAACGGTCACTCCGGAGACCGCCAAACAGATGGGATTGCGAGGCTACGTCAGCAAACCCTACATGGCCCAAGACCTTGCCGGAGCCTTGCGAACCGCACTAGAAAACCCAGTCTGAAAACAGGAGATCCCATGTCACGCATACTGCTTATCGACGACGACGAACTGCTTCTCAACACCGTCCGCGACATGCTCGAGGACGAAGGACA
>JAZDCZ010000233.1:0-12578 GCA_036679605.1 Gemmatimonadota bacterium | reverse complement strand
GGCCGAGCACTCCCGCCGGAGGCAAAGATGAGAACCAAGGAACCCGCCACGCGCGTGACGGGGAGTTGCTTAGCACCAAGGGCGGATTGTCCAATTCACGCTGAACCAGTACACTCACCGGTTGGAAACCGGTGCCACACCCAAGTTGGAAACCGGTGCCACACCCAAGTTGGAAACCGGGGCCACACCCGGTTGGAAACCGGTGCCACACCTGACAGCCCGTTGAAAAACTCGATGTAGCGCCGCCCCCCCGTGGGCGACGCGGTTTGTCGAGCGTCTAGCGGCGCTCCACGTTGGCCACAGGGGGCCAACGCTACTTTTTGAACAGGCTGCTAACCCTACAGAGCAAAGTCGTCGTGAATTCGTAGCGCAGGCACCCTGCCTGCATCGTTATCGAGGCTCATGCAGGCTGGAAGCCTGCGCTGCAAGCGACTTTGCGCTGTAGTGCTAAGTTGGAAACCGGTGGCACACAATAGAACCAGCCTTGTTCGACGGCTGCTATTCATCGGTGGTCCGACCGGTTTGCGCATCGGGCCGCTCGGGCACGAAGCGCGTTGATGCGCTCGCGTAGAACCACATGGCCCCGAGGACGATCGCTGCGCCGACAGAGTCGCTCAGCACGTCCTGCCAACGACCAAACCGACCCGGCACGAAGAGCTGATGCACCTCGTCCGATGCGCCGTAGAATGTGGCGACAAGAAACGCGACGCCCCACCTGCTCTTCGAGTATGAACCCGTCGCGGGCGTGAGCGCTTGTTTGCAAAGCCCGGCCAGGATCCCGAACACGCCGAGGTGTGCGGCGGTTCGAGCGATCGCGTTCCAATCCCCGAAGAAGGTGTGCGTTCCGCTGCTCGACGCCCCGGGCCAAGCACTCAGAGCGAAGATCAACGCCATCCACATAACGGCAGCGGCACGCCAATACACCACCGGGCGTTCGCTCCTTCCCCGACCCGCCGGCGGATCGGCACACGAAGCATGTTCAGGAAGTTGAGGAGGCGACGGGGTCACCTTTGCGGAGCCATTGCACGAAACGCTCTAGCCCGTCCTCCAATCGCGTTCGAGGTCGATAATCCAGCGCCGCCTCTGAACGCGACAGGTCGGCGAACGTGCGATCGACGTCGCCCGGTGGCTGCGGAAGCCTCTCGATGATCGCTTCTTTGCCGAGCGCCTTCTCGATCATCTCGATCAACGCACTGAGAGCGACCGGATGCGATCCGCCGAGGTTGAAGATGGAGTAGCCCTTGCACCGTTCGATGGCGCGCATCGTCCCATTCACGATGTCCTCGACGAAGGTGAAGTCGCGCATCATGGTTCCGTCACCGAAGACGGGGATCGGGCGACCGGCTTCGATCAGTTTCGCGAACTTGTGGATGGCCAGGTCAGGCCTCTGTCGCGGGCCGTAGACGGTGAAGAAGCGCAGGCAGGTGACATCCATGCCGAAGAGATGATGATAGGTGTGGCAGAGCAGTTCGCCCGCTTTTTTGGTGGCTGCGTAGGGCGAGATCGGAAAGTCGACAACGTCCGACTCGGCGAAGGGCACCTTCTCGTTGTTCCCATACACACTCGAACTGCTCGCGAACACGAACTTCGTCACGCCCTGCCGGCGGGTGGCCTCCAGCAGCACGTTCGTGCCGCGGATGTTGACATCCTGATAGAGCAGTGGGTCTTCGATGGAGGGCCTGACTCCGGCGCGGGCGGCGAGGTGAACAATCACATCGGGGTGGTGTTCACCCAGCAAACGCCCAACGAACGGTGCGTCCCGGATGTCTCCTTCGGCGAGCACAAAGCGGTCGTTCGCTTGGGAGAGGCGGATGTTGGCGCGCTTGATGGCGGGATCGTAGAACTCGTCGAAGACGTCCAACGCGACCACTTGGTGTGATGCACCCAGGAGCGCCTCGCAGAGGTGCGAACCGATGAACCCCGCGCCGCCGGTCACCAGTACCTTCATCTAGGTCTTTCCCTTCGGTTCGGTGACCACGAGTTTGGACATGATCCACAGTTCTCCGGCCAGCATGGCGATGGCGAGTGGCATCATGGTCCAACCTGCGAAATCGTGGAAAAAGGTCTTGGCAATTTCCCCGCTGACAATCATGAACAGCAGGGCGGTGACGACCAGCCGGATCAGATTGCATGCAATCGCCACCGGGATGCTCGATATGATCAGGGCGACCTTCTGCCAGCGGGGTCGCCCCACGATATAGGCGAACGCAGCCGCCACAATGATGAACGCGGTGAGCATCCGCAGGCCGCTGCAGGCTTCAACGACGCTCACCGACACATGGTCATTGAGCACCATGACATTCCCCTCGTTGGTCACCGCGATGCCGAGCAGCTCAAGGGCGGACACGGCGCCTTCGGTCGCCAGGTTTTGCAGTGGTCCCGAGATGGTGTTGTGAATCTTCCCGGGCAGGGGGACCATGAGGAACAAAAAGAGCAGGATCCAACGCGCCGCCCAGAAGATGCGCCAACCGCACACGAGCAGAACGACGCCGACGATGGTCAGCACGAGCGCGTAGCGTTGGGCGGACTCGAACAAGAACAGGAGGCCGTAAAGCCGCGCGAGCTGCGCGACGAGGATGATCGCGAGGCCCCACCAGCACGTGGAACGGTCGTGCTTGGTCAGGTTCGACCGATCGATCCAAATCAGATAGAGCGCGGCGAACGGGACGAGCTGGCCGACCGAGTAATTCGGGTCGCCTTGCCAGTCGTTGATCAGGCCGGTGATGGTCGACCAGAACGCCCAGACGAAACAGACGACCAGGCATCCAACGGTCAGCGGCATCGTAAACCCACGTGGCCACGACGTGGGGTGCGCGGCTAGAGTACCTGGATTCGCCCTTCCGTTCGTCATGGTGTGGCTCCCGATATTAGATGCCGCGAGATGCCGAGAGACCTCGGAAGAGACTTCGCCGCTTCGGCGTCTGCAGACAGAGAGGACTGCTCCGCTTCCTGCTCGGCGATGGCATCTGCAAGCACATCATCAATTCTCGGTGCAGCGAGCGTCGCAAACTCGCGGACGCGTGCCTCGGTTTTGTCCATGGGGCCTCGCACGTTCGAGACGACCTGGATGTGGGCCATGTGTGAAGCGCTGGCGTCGAACTGCCAAGCGAGTGATCGAACCTCCGAAATGTCTCCGGCGAAGCGCCCGTCAATCAGGTAGCAGCTAAGCACGACGATCTTCTGCGATGAGAGGCCGCCCTTGACGAAATGGTGAATCTGACACGGCATTTCCTTGCCGTCCGATAGCGAGAGACTTGCCTCGTGGACATCTGCGATGACCCAGCCCGCGCCCGGATAGCAGACCTCAGGTCGGTGCGGCGCCAACTCTCTGAGGCGTCCCCCGTAGGCGATGTACAGGCCCACCGGGTTGCCCCCGCCGGGACGCCTGTACTGGCGGTTCAGCAGATCATCGGTGTCCGTGGCGCGGACGATGTCCGGATCGAGCGGCACGTCTTTTCCGGTCCACGAGCCGATTCCGATGGGCACGGCATTGAGCGTGCCCGCAGGCAGTGGCACGGCAGTGGACGCGCGTTCGAAGCGATTGGTGATCGCTCGGTAGACGGTCCCGCCGAGCGCGAGCGCCACCAGCGCAGCGATGGTGGGCATCCACAGCCCGGATCCCGGACGATTGGTCGCGCTCATCTGAACCCGCCCTCCTGTCGCCTCACCCTCCTCACCGCTTCAATTCGGGAGAGGAACAACCCACCTTAAGAAGTCACAGCCAAAAATCAAGGGCCGAAAAGGCCGAAGAACGACGCGAGCCGACCGTTTCCGGCCTCCGGTCACTCCGAATGGTCAGCGCCTCCCCATCTTAACAGTACAGCGCAAAGTCGCCAGGAACTCGTAGCGCAGGCATCCTGCCTGCATCGTCATCGCGAGTCGTGCAGGCTGGAAGCCTGCGCTACGAGCGACCTTGCGCTGTACTGTTAAGCGGCACGCATAGCATCACCGGAATCCCGGATCGGGTCGCTTGGTGCCGCGCCGCCAACCCTGATATCCCACTGATTGTGTGAGCCCTTCAGCGCAACGCCCACGCCTCGCGTCACCCGTGGGCCGAAGGTGATCGTTCATCGGAGGAACGGAGGCCTGGCGTTGACGCAGTCGTCCTTGGCATCGGCCTGATTCGGATTCGCCCCGAGGTCATCGAGGTGGAGCACCGATTCCTCGCGGACCAACCGTCGCACGAGTACGGCGGCCGTCTCTGGCTCGTCGCGCAGGAGCCGCCGGATCGTCTCCGCATCGGGACATCCGATCGACTTCGGACGGTCAATGGGCGACGAGACCGGCGTGAGACCGGGGAAAATGATCTTCAGAATCCTTCCCGCTACCCGCGGGGCGGTGGTGAACTTCACGCCGGAAACACTGAACAGGCCACGAGGTCCGCCGTGCGCCCCGTGATCGAGCACGACGGGTCGCGATGCCAACTCGGCGCTCCCAGCCTTGGTGGCGGGCATGAATCCGGGGAGCACGCGTCGGATATCCTCCCGCTTGAAGTCCAGGCCTGGAATGGCGTCATTGAGATCGAAGAGGAAATCAGCCAGGTGCGATTCTTCCGCACGCGGATGATCCACCTCCCCATCGGACGGTGCATGAAATGTTCCGGCGAGGGTTCCTCCCTGGAAGGGGTAGAGAAAATACGTCCTTGCACCGGGCCGCCTCGGCGTCACCGCCAACGCTTGCATCGCCGGCGGTTCGCGATCGATGATCGCATTGAACACCAGACACGGTCGAAAAAGACGTTCCAATTCTCGATCGAACCGACCCGCGACGCGCCAGCACCACGGACCCGCGCAATTCACCACAACCGGTGCCCGCACCTCGATCGTGGCACCACCGAGGCGATCGAGACACGAGATGCCCTCGACCTGCCTCCCGTTGGTCATCAACTCCACCGCATCGACGTAGTTGAGGCAGGAAGCACCGCAAGCACATGCCCACCGCAGAATCTCGACGATCATTCTTGGCGCATTGGGGATCACCAGATCATGCCATAAGGCGCCGCCGCGAAGTCCGGTGCGATCGACCAAGGGAAACACCGATGCCGTCTCGGACGGATTAAGGACTCGATCAAGAGGCCGCATGCAATTGGCATCACGACGACGTCTTTCTCCACCGGATAGGAATCGATTCAACGCAAGCACGGCGCGGAGTACAACGGGGCGTCGAACACCTTGTCCGTACAACGGCATGAGGCACGGCAGGGGCTCGACCAATTCCGAAAAGTGCTGAATGAACCAGTTTTGCGACTCAACCGATTCCCGGTGACGGCGGAAGTCCAGCGTCTGAAGATATCGAAGCCCGCCGTGAAGGATTCTGAGGCTATTGAACGACGTCGCCCCCCCATAATCATCTCGTTCCACGAGCAGGGGTTTCAAACCTCGCCGGGCGGCTTGGAGCACCAGCGTAGCACCGTAGATTCCACCACCAACGACGATCAGGTCGTGCGTCCGGCCACTCGCCAAGCTGAGGTTCCGTTCGATCATCCTACTACGACAGCGCTCGATGACATTCCTGAGCCGCGGTCTTTAGCCCGCGCGCTCTTTCGACCCCGTGAGGGCACCTCAATTGGGACAACCGCGCAGGCTGAAGCCAGCGGCTCGGGTGGAATTCGCTCACCTAGCGCTGTCGTGCTACCGCCGGCTCTGCGATCCGAGCATCGGGTCTAACCTGCCCGTCGTTCCACTTGGGTTTCGAGCCAGTCCAAGAGGTCATGCACCTTCTGGCGGTACACCCGATAGCTGTACTTCCGCTCGATGAGTTGCTTGCCCGCGTTGCCCAGTTTCGCTCTAAGGTCAGCATCCCGCATGAGCCGAAGAAGCGCTCGCGAGAACGCAGGTACGGAGGTCTCCGCGAGGAGGGCGACCTCACCACTGAGCACCTGCGTGTGGGTGAGGAGGTCTGTGGCGAGAATCGCTTTTCCGCTGTGTAGGTAGGAGTAGATCTTCATCGGCGTGTTCTTGCCCTTTATGCGAGGCGAGACAAGGATATCGGCTTCGCGAAGATAGGCACCCAGATCGGCAATCGGCTTGGGCCCGAGCCAGTGTACGCGATTCTGGATGCGGAGCCGATCACAAAGTACGCGATAACGCGTGATGTCCGAGCTCTCACCTCCCACGATGACCAAATGCGCCTCTTCGGTATCTTGCTTTGCGGTTTCGGCGAAGCTGTGGAGCAAGAGGTCGACCCCCTGGTATTGCTCGAGGTTCCCAACGTACATGAGGAGAAGGCCGTTGATGCTCAACTCGGTTCGCAAATCCATGCGGTCAGGAGATCCCTCCTCCAACAGAGAGATATCGTTGAGAACAACAACATGGGCAGGGTTATGCTTGGCTATTCCCTCCGCAAGTGCATCGCAAACGGGAACCACGGCCAGCGCCCCCCCTACCGCGCATCCTTCACAATACTGCATCAGGCGAGAGAACAGCACGAGAGATGGGTGCTTCTCGATCATTTGCTGCGGCAGGGAAGAATCCATGTCGTAAACATAGGGAATGCCCATCAGCGCTTTGAGAATCCGGAGAATAAACACTGATTCCTCAACGGCGTGAGACACAGCATACCGGTTCTTTCGAACGAGTCGCAGGACCGGAAGGAGCATAAGGAAGTCGCAGATCACCTTCTTGATGGAAAAACCCGGCCGGATGTTGCGCAACAGAGGCAGAGAAGGAATGCGATGAAGCGTGACCCCCTCAAGATCAATTGCTCGCCCCTCGTGGTAAGTGACTACGTCAACGGTATGTCCACATTCAGACATGACCCGGAGGAGCAGATAGACATCGATCGGCGTTCCGCGATCTTGATAGAAGGGATGAGGAGCAAGCAGCAGTATCCGCATGCCGTTACTTACCTTTCCGGGCGAACCTCAGAACGACCGTCGACGCCACGGCAAGGGTACATCAGCGACTATCTCACGCCCCGATGACAAGACTCCACCTTTCGAAGCAAACCAGTTCCGCATGGTCATCGCCAAGATTCGACGGCACCTCGCCGGCCGAAATGCATGGCGACCTGCGAGCGTAAGACCGTCGGCAGACTGTCACCGCGTCCGTAAGTGGAAGGCTGTTCCACTAAGTTGCACAATAGATCTCTGATGCCGGCAGCGGGCCGTCGATGTTCGAACCGCCCCTCGAGCACAAACCCGAATCTTCCCGGCTTCTTAGCCTGGTTAGGAAACGGAAGGGGGTCTGTGCCGGGGAGATTAAGGATTCCCCGAGAACTCGCCAGCGCGAAGATTCGTGATCGTGGCGCCCATCCCAACCGCCCCGCACTGTCCCCGATGAAGACGGATCCCGGCTCCGCCACCTGCAACAGATCTCGCACGATCTTGTACCGCCGGAACCACCACTTTCCGAATCCCCAGGGCAGGACCGGGATGGCCTCCAGCGCGTGGATCTGCTCGATTGTGTCTCGGAGCGCCATCCCATCCGGAATCTCTCGATCACAGGCGAGCGCAAGCACTTCGACGCCTTCCCGTGTGGCCATCTGTTGACCGGCCACGAGGAACAGGGTGCCTCTGCCCGATGTGGCCAATGCCAGCGAATCTTCCTCATCGGTCGGAACAAATTGCCACGGACCAATGTTTTTTCCTGTGGCGGCGCGCTCCCCGAGGGCCGCGAACGCTCGTGAGCCGTTCGACTCCATCAAGATCAAGCACCCCTCCGAGACAGCGGGCAGTTGTAGTGCGGTCTTCGCCGCTTCGAAGTTGTCACAAGCCGACCCAACAAAATCGCAAAGGTCAAAGCAAGCGTGGACGTGAGCATGAGCATCAACCAGAAGCGGAGTGCGAACGTCCTCTCGACCAACGGCCTTGACCGGCTGCATGATGATTCTGTGTTGGATGGTTGCGGTGCCAGACCCTGCGGAGGAACCCACGCCAGGACTTGAACGCACTGCTATACGCCGGCCCAACGGTCCGCTCCGATTCCTATCTGGGCAATCAAACGGCTACCCGTGCCGGCTGACATTTCATGCTCTCCAATCTTTCGCCACCCCAGCGGTGAAGAAGCGCGACCGATGCGAAGGCGACGAGGTACGTGGTGACCCAGGAGAGGAACGGGTTCGAGACGACCACCGCGATCAAGACAAGCGCAAACGCCGCCCCCGCGTAGAGGTACAGCTTACGGCGCCTCAAGGCCGGGACCGAAGCCGCCGCAGCCGCAATCAAGGGCACGCCCCAGAGCAGCCCGATCTCCGGCCGCCAGCGAAGCGCCTCGGCGCCGTAGAGTATGTAGTGATGGATGCGTACTTCGGCGTCCATTGAAAGGATCGTCAATGCGCCGGCGAGGATCCACCAGCGGTGGCGGGGGCCGCGGTCGCGCTGTCCCCGCTCGACCGCGATTGACGCACTGATGGCGAAGAGGAACATGGGGATGACGCTGCCGAAGTCCCCTCGGATCGGAAAAGCAAGTTGCTCCGATGTCATGGCACATCGAACGACGATGACCGGTAGGGCCAGCGCCACACACCACTTGGTTGCCCATATGACCGGTTCGCGGGCGGGTAACAGACGCACGCTCGGATAGCCTAAACGACGTTGGATGTGGACCATCGCTACCAGCAAGAGGAACACACCGGCTAATTCGGTGCCTTCCTCCGCGACAAGGCGAATCCCTTCTGTCCAGAACGCCCAGTGAAAGCGACGTCCGGCAAATTCATGCAAGTACACACTTGCAAGGAGCCCCAGGGCGTAGAGAACCAGCAACCACGCGCGTCCCAAGAGTTCACGTCGTGAGAACAAGCCCCGTATGCCGTACGCCGCGAGCGCGCCGCCAACCACGGCGAAAGGCAGCAGGGCAAAATCCCCCTCGAACGGAACAAACAGAGAAACTCGCTCATGGAAGGAGCCGATTTCGTCAGCGAACATCGCGAATCCGACGAATCCCAGAGCCAGGAGTGCCCGAGCGGCGACTTTGTCGGTGCCACGCAATGCGGTCGCAAGAGAACATGCGAGCAGGGCAAACCACAAGAACTGAACACCGGACCACCACACGGCGAGATTCATTTCGTTGCCCAAGTTGAAGGGCCGTACGAAGAACTCACCCGGGGCGCCGTACTTTCCGTACATCGAGCACAGGAGGAATCCCAAACTGGGGATCCAAAGGAACTTCCACCATGCAGTCCACTTTCCAGAATCAGGCATTGTAGGAGCCAATCTGTGATCTCGCATGGATACAAGCCGTTCGATCGAGCAACGCCATCGGGCGAGTTTCCGGACCCGTGCGTGATTAACGGGGTGCGAGAGTGGACACCCAAGATTCTCCGCTCACACGGTCTTCCGGCGCCGTTCTAGCGAACGGTTCTTCCCAATCCGCCCGAAGGTCGAGGATTCCCATTGGAATCGACCTGTCCGGTCGGCGCAACGCCCAAGACTCAGTCCATGACGCTCGGTGGCAACCTCAGAATCGTAGGCAGTGCTTGAAGCACTACCGCCTCTCCATAGAATTGGTGCCGAGAGACCCGCGTTGGGAGTGCATCGGCCTCACTCAGCAAGGCGATAATCTGTGCGGGAGTGGGGCACTCGCCTGTAATCATGAATCCTTCTGCCCAACTCCAGGTCACCAAAGACCCTCACGTAAACAGGATCCAATTCAGGGCTGTAACCGATGCCGAACCGGATGCTCAATTGGGACGACAGCTTCGTTGCGCGATGGATAAACGGCCTTCCGCCGGAGAATCCTAATTGTCTGCGCGAGGCCCGGGATGTTCGGACGGCAGTCGTTGATGCGGTCCCAAGGAAACGGGACCGAAGGTGCATTGAGAATCTTCAATACTTCGAAGTCCCCCGCTCCAGAAAGCAGTCTTCTCCACGCCTCCTGGCTGCCAGAGTCGCCCGAGCGTAGATATCGATCATAATTGTCGGAAACGCAGATGAGGTGCTCATCTATTGGCTCGACGGGTCGCCCCTCGATGGGTTTCACGCGCACGGCGTTCAGTTGGGCATAGAGTGGAAGATACTCATCGTACTTGCAATACGTCGCGAGCGAGTTCGCGACATCGGGGTGATCGTCGAACCAACGCTCCGCGCGCGCGCGCGGGTCGTGCCAGAGCAACAGGGTCAATGAAAACCCCGAAAAATGGAACAGAAAGGCGAGCACGGGAACCGCCCAGCCCTTGGCGCAGTGGAGGCGACGCAAGCAAATCCCGGCAGAAATCCCCGCCATCAACGCCATGAGAGTAAGGTGTGGCAGCAAAAACCTGCTCGCAAGGATGCCGGAAGCGCCGAGGAAGGCAACGTGGAACGCCACAACTGGAGCAGTCAACCACAAGAACACGCGCGGCGACTTTACAAGCAGGCGGACTGTCCCCGCTGCCAGGACGACTAAGAGGAGCGGATGGGCGGAGCACAAGAACTCTCGGCCATAGGCGATCAGGAGATCGAACCAGCCCAAGCCGGATTGCACCGGTCGAAGCGCCGATCCAAAGACCGTCTCCAGGTGGTTCCAGTAGTTCGTTGGACGCAGCAGGGCTTGACTCACGATGCCATAGGTAACCGCAGCCACTGCGAGCCAAACGCACAGTAGGCGCCTCTGAGCGCGACCAACCGTTGGGTGGGGGCCTCCGCGGTTCGGGAAGGGAGGCCACAATAGGAGGCAAGGGAAAACCAATATGAGGGCAGCGGCTTGATCCTTCGTACCCACGGAGAGGGCTGCGCAGATTGCTGATGCGATAAGCACGGAGAGGCGACCGCTACAGTGAAACGCGAGTAATCTCTCAAGCGCCAAAAGAAACCAAAACATGTATGGGACATCGAGGTTGGAGGTTTGTGCGTAATAGGCGGCCAAATATGTTCCACTCCAGAGGCTCGCCGCCAGCAGCCCACACTCTTCACCGCCGAAGTGATTTCCCAGACGGAATAGAAGAATCATGATTCCTACGCCCATGACTATGGATGTCATGGAAGCGAGTCGGAGGAACGTTGATCGCGCCGACACCTGTTGAGCAGGTGTAGCCTCCTCGAGGGCGTGGAGTCTTCCCGTGGCCCAGTACCAAGTGCATACCGGCGCGCTGACGCCCGCCAAAACGTACTTGTGCACGGGGGGATAGCAGGCGTCAAAGCCATCCGGATACCGCATGCCTTCCTTAGCCCAGCCGAGGATCTGAAACCCGCCGACCGAATCGATGGCCCAGGACCGGTAGCCGGGCATACCCCAGGTCCACGCCGTGATGCTTTGGATCGTGGTGAATGCCAGACAGAGGACAATAAAGCACCGCCGCATCGTAAGATGGACACCGCGTTTGGGGTGCGATCGCAAGACGGGCTCCTCAGTCACGGACCGTTCTTCCAACCTGCTCGAACTGCTCGATTCCTCGCCCCATGGGGCGGCAGACGCGACCGACCGTCGCACGCTTACGCTTAGCGGCCTATTGAAGAGGCGTGGCACGGGCTTGCAACCCGCGTTCGCACTGCGGAAGCCGGTGCCACACCCGTTTCCACCAGTTGGAAACCGGTACCACATGGTAGATTGGCTTTTTTCAACAAGCTGTTAAGGCACGCGTGGTTCGTAGTGATATACGCGGGTGGACGAATACGGCTGCAGCACGCGCAGGTCGAAATAGGCCTTCAACTCCGCTACTTCCCCGATCCAGGACTTCACTTCACCCCGAATCACGTCTTCGGCCTCGACGATCACCCAGGCCGGATGATCTAGGGCCCGCAGGGCGTCGGCCGACTTCGGAATACTTTCGACCGATGAATCCTCCAAGTAGTATCGGCCGATCATGGAGTGTGTGTCGGAGAATACCATCTCTCCGGGTTTGCGACGGGCGGCCACGTACGCAAACGCTTCCTGCCAGCGTGTGTGAAACCCGGCGCCACTGGTGAAGTAGCCGTAGTCCATCAATAGCATAGCGACCAGCAGCATCCCAATCGGAGCGCCGGCTAGGGCGCGACCGCATTGATCGCGCAGCAAGACGTAGAGCTTCTCCGTGCCGAGCGCCGCCAGGGCAAGCCATCCGTAGAGACAAACGAACACGTATCGCAGCCCAACATAACTGCGGGTTGAAATGATGGCATAGAGGGTTAGCGGTATGATCGCCGCGAGGACCAAGTACCATAGGATGCGCTGCCCATCCCTCGCCGTCCGCCACGCGGTCAGCGCAGCGACGAGTACAACGGCTGGGCCAATCATGTAGACCGCCCCCAGGATCAGGGTTGACGGTGCCTGATACAAATCACCGGCGAACTTCGTCCAGTCGTCCGGCACATTCCAAACGTCGTACGCCAGGCTTGCGGCGCACATGCTCGTGGCCAAAACCGCCGCCACCCAACCGAACACGCCCAGTCGCACCGGTTGTCGTCGCACGATCCCGAGCAGCCAGTCTGCGGCAAATACCGTGCAGATGATTAGCGCCGTCGGCTGCGACAAGAACGCCAGCATCATGGCGAACATCGCCGCAACGAATCGACCTCGCGACCGCTCGTCCGTCGCCCGGTAGTACCAGATCAACGCCAATGAATAGAACAGAAACTGCTGCGAATAGAAGCGCGACGCCTGGGACCAATAGATGTGCCACGGAGCGACGGCCAGCATCAGGGCGAGAATGACGGAAACACGAGAACCGAAAACTGCGCGGCCCGC
>JAZDCZ010000232.1:0-2265 GCA_036679605.1 Gemmatimonadota bacterium | reverse complement strand
GACGTATCACAACAGCGATCCTACGGGCGCGCCGCCCCAGTGGTTTGGGAGCTTGATTCAGGACAAGCGAGATGCTACGGGGTTGATGTACATGCGGAACCGGTATTATGATCCTGCTACCGGTAGATTTACGCAGGAAGACCCGATTGGGCTGGCGGGTGGGCTCAATCTCTATGGGTTTGCGGGTGGGGATCCGGTCAATTTCAGTGATCCGTTTGGGCTGAGTCCATGCAAGCCGTTTTGTACAGCTCAGTATGCCGCTGGCGGCGCAGCTGTGGGCGCGACCGCCGGATTAGCAGTCAGTGTAGCCACGGCACCAGTGACGGTGGGAGGCAGCTTAGTCCTCTCGCCGGTACCTGTGGGTGTCGGTGCGCTAATCGGGGGAACAATCGGTGCGGTCTATGGTGCTTCGCAGGATGTTGCTGCCCTTGGGAACGTCCTGCTTGCCAAGGGCCTCTCTTGGTGGGACCGCTTGAAGATTAAGGCGAAGATCATCATTGGAACCTCTGTCACAGAAGGAGAGTTGCAGAAGCGGATCATCGAAGACGAGCGAGCTCGTCAAGAGCAGGTTCAAGAGATCAAGGAGGACCAGAAGGAATCCGGAAAAGGGTCGAAGGAGAATGAACAGGAGCACGATTGAGCGAGTGGGCTGGCGGGAGCGGCTGGCGGTTGCTCTGATCTCTGCCCGTCGCGGTATGAAACATGGCTTCGGCCTCGTGATCGGTAGACTATTCCTAAGGCTGCACGAGCGACACGTGATTCGCGGTGTCACAGTCGTCTTGTCAGATCCTCGAGTTGATCGCGCGCATTACCTCAGCTTAATTCAGGCGGCGCTAGACCTTCTGCACGAGGTCGATCCCCGCCGACTGCGGGTACTACGTCGGTCGGTGAAGCACATCCTTGTGTGGCCGGGTTCGTACACAGCATACGACACGTGGGGAGGCATTCATCTGGCGGCTGGGCATGTGCCCGGTGTTCCGGCTCCGATACTTGCAAGCGCTCTCGTTCACGAAGCCACGCACTTGAGGATCGCGAAGCGGGGCATCCCCTACAATCCCGACCTCCGCAGCAGAATCGAAGCTCTCTGTGTCCAAGAGCAGGCTGCTTTCTTGCGGAAGGTCCCTGGCCAAGATCCTAAGTGGGCAAATCAAGTAGAGGCGGGACTTAAGGAACCGTGGTGGAGTGAGGCAGATCGCCGCGCGCGTGTCCAGCGCTCTCTTCAAGAAGCTGGCCTTCCAGACTGGATAGAGGCCTTGCTTTATCGACCACGGCGCTAACGATTCTCTTCCGTCTTCCATCTCACTCGAGCCCGGTCCTTTTCACCGGGCTCCTTCTTTAACCGCCGTATCTAGCCCGTGCCGGTCCAGCGCCGAGCTTGGTGTTTGAGGATGATGGTGTCGAGGACTTCTCTTACGACGCACTTCTCGTCTGGACTGAACTGACAGATGGCAGGGCGGGGTTCGACAAGGACCTGGCTAGCGAGGGTCTGCACCAGCTGCACCAACGCGGCGTTGATGTGAGGCTCGACACGCAACGTAGAGGCCGGTCGGGAGTGATAACCGCGCAGAGACCCGGCGGGTACGAGCAAATCCAATCCTGTCGAGTCGGCTGACAACGAGGGTGCTCTCTCACTGCTCAAGAATCCACACCTATTAGACCGGATTCTCGCCGACTTCGACCGGGTGGGTATGGTGGGTGAGGAGACCAACAAGCTGGTGAGCTACCTGGCGGCCTTGTCCAGGAAGCTGCCCGAGCCGCTGGCGGTGATCGTGCAATCGGCGGCGGGGAAGACGTCCTTGATGGAGGCGGTGCTGGCCCTGGTGCCGCCCGAGGAGCGGGTGCAGTACTCGGCGGTGACGGGCCAGGCGCTCTTCTACATGAACGACACCGATTTGAAGCACAAGATCTTGAGCGTGGTGGAAGAAGAGGGAGCGGGCGAGCTATGCCTTGAAGGTATTGTAGAGCGAGGGCGAACTGACGATCGCATCCACGGGCAAAGATCCGCACACGGGAAAGCTCGTCACACACGCGTACCGGGTCGAGGGCCCGGTGATGATCTTCTTGACGACGACGGCGGTGGAGGTGGACGAGGAGCTGTTAAATCGGGTGCTGTTGCTGAGCGTGGACGAGGCACGGGTTTACGAATCAACCTCCGTACGGACACGTTTGCCTATGATGTGATGGGCAACATGACGAAGGCATGGAACGACTACGCCCATGTGGACCGGGGCTACAACTTGAACGGTATCCTAAAGGCCGACACAC
>JAZDCZ010000231.1:0-23809 GCA_036679605.1 Gemmatimonadota bacterium | reverse complement strand
CTGGAAAGCTTGGCCTGGTTGGCATGAAAGAGCGGTGCGAACTGATCGGCGGCTCGTTTGATCTGCAATCGAGCCCCGGCGAAGGGACACGCGTGGCGGTTACCGTTCGCAATGACGGATCCGCGCGGGACGTCCAACAGGACAGGCCACCGCCTGGCACCGACCGCGGATAGTCATCGAGAAGCACCCCCGAGTGCTCCTGGCTCCTCCGCCACGACTACATCTCATCCGGGCCGTCCGGGGTGTCTTCGTGACTGCTCTCAGACGCTCCACCTACCGGGCGCTAACCCCGCGCTCAGCTCCGTTCCGGGCTGGTCTCCAGCGCGTGTCACAGCGATCGGCGCCGCCGACGAGAGTTCCGCTCCGCTGGAACCGCCTCCCCACAGCTCGGCGAGGGCGTAGTCCTGGTTGCACCATGTGTCGACACACAGTTCTGGAAGACCGGCTGCCGCAAAGTACTCGGCGATCGGGCAGCGCTGGACATCGAAAGCCACGCTTCGCAGAGCATACTGCCCCGGAGTATGGCCTGCCCGGACAGAGCCATTCGGCCTGTTTGGGACCCCACGATGCAACGGGCGGCGAGAGGTCGGCGGGTTAGGCAGGTGCTAAGCAAGCTGGTACTAGTAGGGAGTATTGCTGTAAGATGCTGACGATGGCGAAAGGGCTAATCCTGGGGATACTGGCAACACTGGTGCTGCTGACAGCTGCCGCCTGTGGCTCCGACTCGCCGTCGGACGATACGAGCCTTGAGCCAGCGCTTGGCACGAAGGTGGACATTGGCGGCGGCTCGTACACGAACGTTACGCCCGAAGAGCTGCTGTCCATGCTCGACGCCGGGGACTTCCCACTGGTGAACGTACACATCCCATACGCCGGCGAAATCGAGGGGACCGACCTTTTCATCCCCTTCGATCAGATCGCCGAGCGCCTGGGTGAACTCCCTTCGGATCCTGACGCACAGATCCTCATCTACTGCCGAAGCGGGAGCATGAGCGCAGCGGCCGCTGAGTCTCTTGTGAGTTTGGGGTATACCAACGTCTGGAATCTCGACGGCGGCATGATCGCCTGGGAAGCGGCTGGATACTCTTCTACCGAAAGCGGGTGAGACTCAGCGAGTTGCTGAGCACCGACAGTGAGATCGCGGCCATGGCCACGGCAGCGATGGCTGTGTTCATCAGGACACCGATGATGGGGTTCAAGATACCCGCCGCAACCGGAATGCCGGTTGTAGGCGAAGTCGAGTAACAGATTCTGGCGGATGTTGCGCATGGTGGCCCGGCGGCGGTGCGGGGCAGTCACGATCCGATCGGGTCTCCGCTGCCAGGCGTGATGTCCGCCGCCTCCATCGCCACGTCTGTCCCTGATCCGATGGTGAGCCCTGCGTCCGCCTGAGCCAGGGCCGGGTCGTCGTTGATCCCGTCACCCACCATCCCCACTAGCTTTCATTCCTTCTGAAGCTGCTTTACCTCATTGGCCTTCTCCGTCGGTAGCATCTCCGTCAGGACTCGCTCGATGGATTTCCGCCGAACGCCGGCGCGATAAGTGCTCCTACGGATGCGTCAGACGCGACCACCGCACCATGATCGCGACAGGCGCCCCGCTCAGCCAGAAGGCCTCTGGAGGGAGGACCAGAAGCATCCGCACCCCCCGGTCTTCTTCTCCCGGGGCCAGAACGCCACCGCCTCATGAGTCCAGGCCGGCCGCGTCGCGAAGGGGCGCCAACAGCGTTCCTTCGGGGCCGGGACGAGCGCTCGCGGCGTTTGGCCGCTGGCTGTATCTCTTGCCGGGACCGCTCGTCCGGCCCCAGGGACCACACGAAGGGAGGGGAGTGCGCAGAGAGACGGCTACTAACACTCGTGCCAGCGATCATCACTCTCACTGGAAAGGAGGAGACAGATGTCTTCAGAATCGACTGGCGAAAGAACTATAAACGAACGCCTGGAAGCGATCGAGCAGGCGGTGAAGGACAGGCCGGAAGTCCCCTTTGATCCGAAAGAGCCGGCTGACTTCGCTGGCGACAAGGCCGGTGCGGGTCGGTACATCCTTGGCTTCTTTTTGGCCAGCATCCTCGGATTGTGGATTGTGTACTGGGCGCGATACTACGGCTGGCGAGGTGTCTGGATTAGCCTGGTCATCTTCATCATCGGCGTTGTCGCCCTGGTAGCTGTAGGCGACACCATCGGCGCATGCCAGGAAGGTTTCCAGAACGGCCCCCAGGGCTACGGGTACTACACCTGCCCGTAGTGGGCTGGAAGGAGCGTACCCAGGCTGGCGGGTTGGCACACTGACTACCCCCTGAACGGGCGGTGGCGGGGGAGACGTCCACGCATCCCGCACCCTGCGGACCCGTCTCCTTCGCCGCTGCCCAACGTCGCGCTATCGGCCCATCCGTGGTGTGCGCCGACCGGGCTTGCAATGCCGCCGAGAACACTGAACACTGAACACTGGCTCAACTTCGGGGTCATCCAGGTGTTCGTCTCCTTGACGATTCCTTTTCTTCCTGTACAATCCGGCATACCCGCCGGGCGCACAGGCGACAAGATAGCGCCGGCCGGGAGAATTGGGGGGTGGAAGCTCGTGCCAGACGATGTCGCATCAGGCCAGGAGCCCGATGTCCGAGGCCTGGAGTACGCGGCTGAACGCTTCCGGAAGGTGTTCGAAGACGGCCCGCTGGGCGTCGTTGTCATTGGTGCTGACCTTCGCTTAGCCGACGTCAACCCGGCATTCTGCAACCTGCTCGGCTATCGCGAGGATGAGCTGCGCGGTCGTTCGTTCGCCGATGTCACACACCCGGAAGACGTCGAAGACGAGGCTGGAATGGCGCAACAGGCGTTGCAGGCCGACGGGTCCTACTATCGCGCAGATAAAAGATTGCTGACGAAGAGCGGCGCCACCGTCTGGGCGTCGCTGCTAATCACGTTCGTCAGCAGCGACGGCTCGAGCCCGCCATACGGGCTTGCGATGATCGTCGACATCAATGAGAGGAAGCGCACTGAGGAAGCCCTGCGAACCTCACTTGAGACGTCGCGCGCGCTCCTCAATGTCCCTATTGGCTCCGCAATCTTGATGGAACTCGACGGCACGATTGTGGCGCTAAATTCGACAGCCGTTGAGCGACTCCCCGGCGAAGCGGGCGATCTTCTGGGCCGTTCCATCTACGATCTGATGCCACCCGAAACGGCGCGCAGCCGAAAAGCCGCCGTCCGGTGGGTAGAGGCCTCAGCTGAACCCGAGCGAATTGAGGAAAGAACCGCCGACGGATGGTTCATCACGAGGATCTATCCGGTTCTCGACGATAGCGGAATTGTCGCCCGGGTGGCCCTTTACATTCGTGACATCACCCGACTGAGGCACGCTGAGGCCGCACTTGAAGAGAGCCAGTCGACCGTCGGAGCCCTCCTGGCCGCCACCCCGGATATGGTGTTCCGGATGAGCGCGGACGCGACATTCTTGGATTTCCTGCCGGCGACTCAGATCGACCCGATCGTTCCGCCAGCCGAGTTCATCGGCCGAACCGCGCGGGATGTTCTGCCCGAGGAGGTTGCGGATCAGGTTGAGAAGAAGATTGGTCTGGCGATCCAGACGGGTGAACTGCAGCAACACGAATACCAGCTCGCTACCGAACGAGGGACTGAGAGCTTCGAGTCGAGGATCGCCCCCATCGAGAACGACGAAGTGCTGGCGATCATTCGTGATATCACGGAGAGAAGGACGGCGCAGGACGCCCTCGTGAAATCAGAGGCACGCTGGCGATCCGTCGGCCAGCAAGCGCCGGGCACAATCACGACCGTCGATGGCGACGGACGTGTCTCATTCGTGAGTAGAAGTCTGTGGGGAGTGGATGCGGAGGCCGTGATCGGTACGGCGATCTATGACCACCTTGGGCCCAATGACGCCGAAGACATGCGATCGCGGCTGGATCGAGTCTTCGCCTCGGGCCAGTCAGAGTCATGCGAAGTGCTGTTCAGGTCGCCGGACGGACGGTACACGTGCTGGGACAACCGCATCGGCCCCATCGTTGACGGCCACAAGGTCGAAGCAGCGATCATGATCAGCACCAACGTGACGGCTCGCCGGCGCATGAAGGAAGAGCTCGAGCACCTTCGCGATGAGCTTGAGACAAGAATCGAACAGAGCGTCACTACGGATGCGGCCTACGGCCTGAGCTTTCGCGAACTGACCGTCCTTCACCTCGCCGCTGAGGGCCGATCCGACAAGAACATCGCCTCCGTGCTGGGCATCAGTCATCGGACAGTCCAGACACACATAACCCACATCCTGCAGAAGATGAATGCCGCCAACAGAGCCGAGGCCAGCGCTCGCGCCCAACGGGAGGGGCTCATCGTGTAGGAGGCCGGCCATTACGTGATCTCACGGATGCCGCCCACAGGCGCCGCGAGGATTATGGGTGAAACGAGATCACTGTCGTCTGCGGCAGTCGCGGGAGGGAGTCTGGCATGGAACCGTTTGGGTGGACAGACAAATATTCCGTCAGGGCGCAGATCGCGATTGGCCTGGGGTTCGTCGCGGTGGCGCTCCTGGTTGTTGCCATGTTGCTGCTGAACATTGGCAAAGGCACTGGCCCTCAGATGGCGCCGTTTATCGTGATGCTCCTCGGCTTTGGCGGCTTCGTCCTCTGGCGAGCGTCGCGGAGAGTCGAGGATGAGAAGCCTGCCGCGGCCAAGGCTGCCGCCCACAGCGATCCCGTGCTGCGGGTGGCTCTGCAGCTGGGTGATCGTGGCGACTGGGCGGGGGCGATCAGGCAACTCGACAGCGTCATCGCGATGCGCCCGGACCATGCCGAAGCGCTCGCCCAGCGAGGCTTTGCCTACGCGGAACTGGGAGAGACCGACCGGGCGATGGCGGATTGGGAAGAGGCCCTCACGCTCACTCGCGACCCGGACATCATCGGTGGCATAAGGCAAGCGACGGAGTTGCTACGCGAGACCGGAGTCTAAGGCGCACATAAATGGGTACGCCAGAATCGCCAAAAGGGGAAAGGCCAGGTGACACGTCCCATCACCATGATTCGTGGTTGGAGCGATTGTCCCACCTCAGTCTCATCGAAGCGTCCACGCGCTTCCCTTTGTCGAAGATCTTCCTCTCGCTTCTGTTCGTCGGCTCTGCGACCGCAGCTATCCTCCTTTCCGTCTCGCTCCTGACGCACTGGGAAGACAGGCGCGATGCGGCACGCGCGGACGGGCAAGCCGACGCGGAGGACGCCGCCGGGTTCATGGAGGGCCAGATTCAAGGTCTGGTGGACGTCGCCACGTCGCTGGCTAACGACCTGACGGCCGGAATGGACGAGGACCCTTATCCGATTGATCGTCAGGCGGTTCGGAACCGGCTCTTCGCGGATCACGCAGACAACCCCGGGTTCTGGGGCGTTGGCGTCTGCTTCGAGCGGCCCGTTGACGAACCTGAGGCCGCGCTGTTCTGCCCGTACTACACGCGACCTGATGGCAGACAGAAGTACACACCTGTTTCCTATGACTACTCAGACCCGTGTCTTCTCATCTCTGGCGGTCGGGTACGAGGCCTTTGGTATCAGGTCCCGCGTGACGAGGGCGCGCAGTTGAACCAGCCGTATTTTGGCACGACCAGCCAGCAGATGGTTCTTGAGTACGTTGCGCCAGTCTTCGCCTCGCCGGAGGCCCAGGCGGCCTACCCTTCGTACGTCGAGGCGGTGGCGTCGGCGCCGGAGGTCGGGTGCCCCGGTGGCGATCCTCCCCACATGGATCACGAAGGCCGTCCGATCGGCGCCGTGTTCGTTAACTTCACGCTCGACCAGGTTCGCCAGAGCGTGAGCTGGCTGAACCTCGGTGGGCGTGGCTACGGCTTTGTCTTCTCTGGAGACGGGTCGTACGTTACTCACCCACTGCAGGAGTACTACGATGATCCTCAGCTCCGAGCGGTCCGCTCGCTCCAGCCACAGAGGACGATCTGGGAGATCGCAGAGGAGAGCGGAAACGAGGACGCCATTGAAGAAGTCTTCGATCAGCGCGCCGAGGGTGGGTTCGTCGGCTACAAAGACGAAGTGACCGGCCGGGATGCGTGGATCTTCTTCGAGCCCGTCGGGGCAGGCGTACCGGCGGATGGCGCGCCGTGGGACCTGACGCTAGCGTCGGTCATCATCAAGAGCGAGGCGCTGGGCCGCGACTCGACGGCCCAGCACGTCCTGATCTGGCTCGGCCTTGCCGTTCTTCTCGCGTTCTTTGCGCTCATCACGCTGATTCTTCGCATGCTCAGAGGCGTAGCGTGGCTTTCCTGGAGTGTTGTTGGGACGTTCGCATTGCTGTGTGTCCTGGGCACTGCGTATATCTGGGCGCTGGCGAGAACAACGCCGGCCGTGGAAGTCGGACTGGGCGGTGACGGACAAGGACTCACGGAGATCGTCGGTGACTATCGGTCTAAAGTTGCTCAGGCAACCGTCTTCGATACGCGTAAGGAACCACTGGTCGAGATACTGGCTGGCGTCTCCATTGACTTCATCGAAGAAGGCGACCGGGGTGATCTGGTCATCGGCGGGATCGCCTGGCAGCGTTTCTTCAATCCGATAGCGACCGATCCCTTACCGATCACTCCCGGGCTGATTCTCTCGGAGGACATTGGTACGACGGAGTTCGTCGAACGCTACGACGTGCAGAACGGCAGCGATCGGGTCATCGGCTGGTCATTCCGGACGACGTTGCGAGGCCCCTCAGACGTTGGACGGTACCCGTTCGACCGTGGGGAAGTGTCGATCCGGCTGTCTACGGTCGAGATCGACCGGCCGGTGATCCTGATACCGGACGTTCCTGCGTACCCGGTGATCGCGCCGGTGGCGAGACCGGGAATCGGTGACCGGGTCAACATACAAGGATGGAGCGTCGAACGTAGCTTCTTTGGATACGAACCAAACCGCTATACGACAGGTCTCGGACTGCCCGGGTCGGCCGTGAGGCAGGAAGAGCCAGAACTGTTCTTCAACATCCTGCTGGAGCGCGACTCGTTCGATCCGTTCGTTTCCCGCATGTTGCCGGTGATCGCCGTGTCGGTTCTCGTATTCTTGCTCCTGCTTGTCATCACACACACCCGGCTGCGGCCGGAGGACTTCCCGCCCTCGACCGGCATAGTGTCGCTTTCGTTCATGAGCGCCCTGATGTTCATTCTGATCCTTGGCCACAACAGCCTCAGATCCTCCCTGAACGCCTCAGAGATCATTTATCTTGAATTCTTCTATGCGATCATGTATGCCGCCATCCTGTTCGTAGCGTTGAGGGTGATCTCGATGATCTTCGGCGTCCGCGTAGGCTGGTCCTACTACCGAGACAACCTCACACTCGACCGGTTGTACTGGCCGTTCGTGACATTCGCCACGCTAGTCGCGACGATCGTCGCGTTCTACTAGATCCAGTGAGGGCTCAGGGCACCTGGATGCGTAAGCCGAACGTCAGCTGAGGCGACGGAAGCTGTCGAACGCGACGAGATCGTACTCGTCGGCTCAACTAGCAAGACGCTGACGGTTTGGGCATCACGTCCAGGCTATCCTCAGTGGTCTGCACACCGTCGATGCTAGTTGCAAAGGTGTGTGTGCTCGGGGGCCGGTCTGGACAGACATCGGCGCCCTTCAAGCTCTGGCTGTTGTACCGGACACGGATGATGAAATCTCCAGTTTCGCCGATCTCGAATGCGCAGTCTGTCGCACCGTTGTTGCACGAGGGGCGTGACTGGACCCGACAACTAGGATCGTCGTACACGGAGACGTCTTTGATCTCGATTTCGGGCAGTTGAGTGCTCGTCTGGTCGATGCTCACCTCGTCAGCGGTTCCCGCGGTCGAAGTGATGGCAGCGCGCGTGAAGAGGAAGAATACGCCCGGATTCACTTCCTTGATGTCACCGAGTTTGATGCCGTATTGCAGCTCGTCCTGGTCTGCTGCCGTGTCGTCTCGGAAGTCAGCGCACTCGGTGTCGGTCGGGGTCAGTTGGGACTGCACTTCCCGAATCTGAACCTCGCCTTGGATAACGAGGTTCTTTGACCACAGAGACTGCACCGAAGTGAGGAGAATGCTGCCGACGACGAGCGCGAGGAGCGCCACGCCGAGCAGGCGCAGCGGTCGCGAGCCATGGTGGGCTAGAGCCGCGAACCCTCCTCCAATCGTCCGGTAGACGTGATTCATCATGGGTTCACCAGGCCCTTCAGCTTGATCGGTAACCAGCCTGCATATGGCACGTCGAACACTACCTTCCCTTCGACTCGCGACTCGTGCACAAGCGGGTCTTCCACGTTATTGCTGTCGCCCTTCGTCGTGAACCACAGCCCATCGGGCGCCTGGTCGATGTCAACGACGCGATGAATGACGTAGCCGTGACCCGCGGTGCTGAACCGGATGATGTCGCCCACTTCGATCGATTCCGCATTCACATCCTTGGCGAAGACGATGTCCCCAGGCCCGAGTTGCGGCTGCATGCTTGGGCCCGAGACGAGGTAAGGAGTGACACCAAACATGCCGGCGTTCAGCCAGATTGCGGCGACCAGCACGCTGCCGCCGAAGAGGATCAGAGGCGAGATACCGCGGCCCTTCGCCGATTCCTCCTCATCCACATTGGCGTCCGGGGCCGCCTCCGGTGCCGAACTGCCGAAATAGACATCTCTAACGATCAGCATCGCCACCGCCGGCGTGAGCGTCCCAACGAAGGCCGCGACCGTCCAGTCCAGACTGGGCAGAATCGGGGAGAGCCACCGGAAGCTCTCCAGCGACATGTGGTAGATGAACGCAGGCAGCGGCCCGCCCAGCGAGACGAGGAACGTCGCCATGATGCTCTCGGAGATGCCGGGCATGAACGTGCGCCCGAACGTGTGCAGTGAACCCTGGTCGCCCGCCGTCAGGTTCTCGAACTGACCGGGCGCCAGCCAGACCGCCGCGTAGATCAGCGCGATCAACGTGAACGCCAGGCCCCAGTTCACCTTGCCCCACACGGCCATCAGGTACGAGCGGCTCATCTCCAGGCCGAGGATGAACGTCGACAGGTACCACACGTTCTTCGCCATGTGCACCGCCTCCCGCGCGTACGGTGAGTGTCCGAAGCCGAACAAGATGCCAGCGCAAATGAGAGCTGAGACGCTGAAGGCGCCTGCCAGCAAAGCGAGAAGCAGGAACGTCTTCTCCGCAAGCGGCCGGTCGCTGACGCGCCGCCAGAGCAGAAACGAAAGCAGGCCCAGCCCGCCCCAGACCGCCGGCCGCACGACGTAGACGTTCAGGTCCGCAGAAAGCTCGCCCGGCAGCCCGTAGTTGAACAGCCAGTAGCCGAAGCCCAGGTAGGCCAGCACCACGACGCTCCACAGCCGCGCCACACGATCGGTGAACGGCCGCCGGGCCGTCCCCATCGTCCGTCGCATCCAGGTCATCTGCCCAATCATTTCATTACCATCTTGCCGGTCCCAGCCCCCGTGCAACGTGCTCGTCCGCATGGTGCCGACGATGCGAGCAGGGTTTCGGACGACGTGCCGTGCGTGGACGATCCCGACGACCGCCACTCCGATCAGCATTAGCACAGCGACGACGCCCGCCGACTGGGCCCTGAGCTCTCCCATTCCTTCTTCCAGATCGCTCCTTGGTCTACCTCTTGTGTTTCCTGTTCCGTGTTCTGTCGGTCGTCTCCGGGGGAGGGGGCGTCAGCCCCCTCCCCCTTCGACCTCATCACTTATGCGAAGCGATGGCTAGTCAGGGTTCCTCGTTAGTCGAAGAAGCCGCTGCCGTTCACGTCGACGATCAGATCCTCGCCTACGTCATAGCGGCCATTACCGTTGTCGTCGCGGAACCAGAGCCCGCAGCCGGCGCCTGTGTCGCAGGTGACGACGTCACCGTGTGCGAGGCTCCCGTCCGGATCGAGCACGACGCAATCGACCGCCGGGAAGAAGAATGGAGGTAGGACGCCCGCCGGGTCGTTGTCGTAAATCGCATTGCGGCTGGCCGTTGGGCAGTTGGGTGTACCGAAGGGGTCCTCGACCATCAGGTCATCGCCCGCCTGGTACAGGCCATCATTCCCGCCGCGGTCGATAAGGTCGAGCCCGGACGGGTTACCACCGGCGCTCGCGGGCAAGACTGGGTCGCCGACGGCTATCTGGAATGCGCCCGGGCCGGCGGTGGCGATGCCGTCGCCATCGACGCAGATGTCGACCACGGCAGCAAGGCCGCAGCCTGGTGCGGGGCCTTCATGCTGCGGGCTGCTCTTGCACTCCTCGTAGGTCGCAGCCTCGTTCCACTGCGCCACGCAGACGAAGATCTGGAAGTCGTACGTCACCAGCGTGGCCGGATCGCACGTGATCGGGCTGACGATGACCCCGACTCCGATGATGTCCGTCGATTCCGCGGTGCAGTCGCTCTGCTCGGCCTCCTGCTTGATGTGGATCTTTATACTGCCGGACACCTCGTTACCAGGGTCGACCTGATCCCCGATGTTGTCGAAGTAGCCGATCGTGATCTGGTCACAGTCAATCACGAGGGTCTTTGGGTCCGGATCGATGTCCCCGCCGCACCCCGTGACATTAGCTCCGCCGAGGATCTCAGCTCCCCTCACGATCCACGGGATCGACCCGGTATTCGCGAAGTGGTACTGACAGTCTGCCTCGTAGCTGGGGTAGGCGTTCAGCGCCCTGAAGTGGAGGATCTGGTTGTCGGCCTGGTCCACGGTGCAGATGAACTTGCCCACGTCCTTCGGTACGCCGCAGTCCGGGAACAGCGGGTTGAACAAGGTGCACTGGTCGTCGCCAGTGCCCGTGGTGTTGAACGTCCAGTCCACCTGCAGATCGCCGGTCTCTACTGTGCCCTCGACCACCAGGTTCTTCGACCATAGGCCGCTGGCAACGCCGATGGACGCCAGTACCACGAGCAGCGCCACGACGAGGACGCCGATTGGTAGTGCGCGATTGTGTTTGATCATGTTGCTTGCTCCTCTAGTTGGGCGCGCAGAGCGCGAAGACCGTAAGGATCTGGGGAGTGCCGCCGTTCTGCACAACCCAACCTGTTTCAGGAGGGGTGTATGTGTAGTGTGGGTACGTGGGATACGCAGGAGCCGTTACATCCCCCGGGTCCGCCGCTTTCGAAACCGCGACCGTCGCGGATCCTGGCTCGTATCCACCGCCAACCACGTGCGTGCCTGCCGGGCAAGACCAACCGCCCCATCCAGTAGAACTAAACGATAGCGCTGGCGACTGAACGCGGATCACTGTCCCCGGGCCTTCGTGCTGCAGGCTGTTCTTGCAAGTGTCGAAGTCCGCCGTCTCGTTCCACTGCGCCACGCAGACCTCGACGTCGAATTCGTATGTCACCAAGGGGGAGTTCGTGCAGGTGTGGTCCACAACCGGCCAGCCTGGGGTATCGCTGGTCGTGCCGGTGCAGTCGTTCTGCTCCGCATCTTGCAGGACGTGGACGGTGCATTCAAGCTTCTCTTCCTCGCCAGGGTCAACCTGGACGGAGTCAAACCCGCAGACGCCGTCTTTCAGCTCGATCGGGAGGTTGGCGATGTCCGACAATGTCGAGCCGGCGATGTTGAACGGAATCGAGCCCGTGTTCGACAGGTACAGCGTTATCGTGCACTCGTAGCTCGGGTATGCGTTCTCGATCGTCACCTTGGCCACTTGGGCCCCGAAGTCCGGATCGTCCGTATCTGGGTCGATCTCGACCGCGCATTCGGCGACGTCCTTTTCGATGAACGGAGACGAGTAGGGGAACTGGAAGCTGCCGTGCGGGTCCCTCCCGTCGTCTCCCGTCTCATCAGCGACAGTGCTGCACGGCCCCGAGGCCGGCGCCACGAAGTTCTGGCCGTCATCGTTCGTGTAGCCGCAGTCCCAGTCGGCGTTGAGGTCGCCGGTAGTGACGACGCCTTCGACGACCAGGTTCTTGGACCAGAGACCGTTCACGATCCCCACCACGCCAAGCATTACGACCAACAGCATGAACAGGCCGCCGGCCGACAAGAATGCCCTATTCCGAATCATTTCGGTTCCTCCTTCACTTGGGCGTCCCCGCCTTGGGGCCGCCTGGATGTTTCTCGGTTGTTTGCTGGTAGACTCAGATCACTCGTAATCCCCCTCCTTTCTCGAGCACGGGCGCTTGAAATCACGCTGTCGGTCCCGGCGCTGGCAGAACCGGCTCGTCTGGGCCCTCGTGGGTTCCGGATGTTGGATTCTTACAGGTGTCAAAGTCGGCGCTTTCATTCCACTGCGCGACACAGACCTCGATGGCAAAGTAGTACGTCCAGCCGGGCTGGGCGCTCGGGTCGACGATGACCTTGCAGTGAACGATCCCCTCTTCACCCGGGTCGACCGGCTCGGCCGTGCTATTGCCAAACTCGTCGAGGAGCTCGCAGACGCCAGGGTCGGGCCCGTTCAGGTCTTCGAAGGACAGGCCTTCATCGTTCGCGGCGTCGAGGATGCCGTTGATGCCGATGATGTTGAAGGGAATCGACCCGGTGTTCTCGAGGAATGCCTTGATGTTGCAGGAGTACCCCGGCGCGGCGTCCGTGATCACCACGTACGCTACCTGGTTCCCAAACACTGAATCGCTCCCCACACCGCCGACCGTCGCATCGCAGCTAGGCAGGAACGCGGTTGATATCTGGGCCGTGTTCACCTGTCCGGATTGATCGCTCGTGATGATCTCGTCCCAGTCGGCGTTAAGGTCTCCTGACTCGACGGTCACGTCGACGCTCAGGCTCTTGGACCACAACCCGTTGACGACGCCGATCGACCCGAGCGTGAGGATCAGCATCAGCACCAGCACGCTTGTCGAAGTGAAGCTTGCTCGCGCCAGGCGTTTCACAGGCTCGTCACCCGGATATGCGCAGCAAGCGTCTGGATGTGAGCGGAGAAGCCCACCCACTGCGAAGTGTCGGCGTCAAGTCTTGGAGCCACGATCAGAAAATCCCACTTCGTCATGCTGCAGCCTTGCCACGAGATGGTCGGAGGCTCAACAGGGTCTCCAGGGCCGCGTGGGTTGATCTCGCCACAGCAGGCGGTGAGACGTTGCTTTCGGGAACCGACGCAGAAACCTCACCTCCTCGACGGATGAGCATGCGACTTCTGCTTATGAGCTCAGCGGCCCCGAACGTCTTCGGCAGAACCAGGTCCGCACCGCTAGCCATCAACTCGCTCTCACCTGTCGGCTCGGAGTCGCCAACGACGATCAACGGTGCCTGTGAAATTCGCCGGAAGATCCGCACCAATTGGGAGACCGGAACGGGGCTACCCTCTACCGACAGAATGATTAGAGAAGGTTCGAACGTCGTTACCTTGACCATCCCCGCTACGGAGTCGGACACCTGAATGATGTCAAAGCCGTCCGCTGCGAGGAGCGCACCAATATAGCGCCTCTCGCGGTCGTCCTCATCAACAACGAGCACCAAGCTTCCCACGGCTAAGAAACCTATCGCAGGTGCGCACACAGCGACGGGAAATCTCTGTGATTCTTTGTGAGAGTCTTGTGGTGTTTTTGTGAGCGCTTAGATCAGAAGTTAAGCTGGATCAAGAGCCGAATGCTGCCTGTTCGACTTCAGAACCGTTCGACGCGACAAGCTTGTATCCAACCTTCGGTATCGTAACGATCTGGACGTCACTGCCTGGCTGGTCACATATCTTCCTGCGCAGGGACTGGATATATTTTCGTAGCCACGGTCCGTAGATATCTTGTTCGTCTCCCCAGATCACGTCTGAGAGGACATCTTTCGACACGACGAAATCTACAGACCTCATGAGTTCGAAAAGGACTCTGAACTCCGAGTCTGGCAGCGAAAAACACTGCCCCGCGATCTGTACGTCATGCTTCGCAGGATTGATTTCGAGTCCACCGCACCGGATCGGCACCTCACGCGCTCGCTCAGCTACGGATTTCCGCCGGAGCGCGGCGCGAATTCGTGGAACAAACAGCGCTGGATTGATAGGGATCGACACGTAATCGTCCGCGCCGGCGTCGACGGCGGTCACGAGCTGGTATTCGTCGAACTCAGATGTTGCTATCACGATGACGGAATCGACTGTGTCGCGCACTTCTCGCGCCAGGGCCAGAGGACAGCCGTCAGACAAGGCCGCGTCGATAACGATGAGATCCGGCACCCTATCCAGAATAAGTCTCCGCACTTCGGCGCGAGAATCAGAATGGCGCACGGTGATGCTATCCCAGCCGAGCCGAATCGAGCACTCCACATCCTCCAACCCACCACTATGAATTATAAGAGCATCCATTCGCCCCTCACCCTGTGCATGGAAAACCCAAATGCTTGGGAGCGTATTTGCGCGGTTGGCGTACCACGACGTGAAGAGCTTGTCAAGAACTAGGCCCTAGCGAAAATGCGCATATGTGGAAAAGTCTGGCCTATTCGGCGTGTCGTGGGTTGCCTAGACGGGTAAGCCGAAGGTCAGCTCGTGCCCCAGATGCGGAGAGTCTGGTGCCGTCGTCCCGGTCCTGTACGGTTACCCGTCAGACGAGGCGATAGAAGCTGCCGAACGCAACGAGGTCGTACTTGCCCGGCTGTATGGTTGGTGACGTCGACCCCAACCACTATTGTCAACGCTGCCTCATCGCGTTCGAGTTCGCGCGGCAACTCGGCTAGCAGGATGCGGCACACCGTGGCCGGGATGGGCCCCTGACTCCCGGACTTGAGATACGGAATCCTAAGGAGACGGGTCAAAGAGTCCCTCGAGTGTTGTGCCCGAGCAACCAAGCCAACCATAGTCAGCCGTATCCCGATCGGAAGCTGTAAGTTTCTCCGCTCTACAGCGGAGGCGTCAGGTGCCCTTTGCCAACTTCCTGGATTTCGTGTCGAACAACTTGAGCACCCGCTCCCGAAGGTAACGCTGCACGAACGAGTTGACCGTGCCGTCGGGGTACAACACGCGATTGCTGATGAGCGGCTTGAGCCTCCGCTCGACGAATGGGAAGGATAAGCTGCTCATCTCTGCCAATTCGGCGAGGGAATAGTGGGCATTGGCCCACAGCCAATCCCATATCTCACGGTTCGACTGCCCGGTCAGAGGCGATTGCTCGTTGACTGAACGCACATCAAGGGTGGTCCAGGCCACGATGATCTTTATAGACTCGGGATCGTCCGCAACGAGGAGCACCGCCTCTGGGTTCTCCTTCTCCTTGAACCGCTGGAGGTGCTCCGCGAAGAGATCATTCCCCATAGCGTTTCGCCTCGATGACTGACAGAACGGGTTTACGCAGTTTGATCTGGCCGACAACGGGTAAGGTAGAAGCGTGCCAGCAGAACAAGCGCCTGGATGCGAGAGGCTTTTTCCTCGTCGGAGGCTCGAATCAGGTCAAGGGCTAGATTCACTTCCTTGGCTTCAGCCTCCTCCAGGACAAAGTCGAGGATGACCGAAACATGAGAGCCATGCTCTCCAGAGGCGCTCGCAGGGACGAGTTCCGCAGGCTCCAGCCGCGCCAGACGCTCCAACTCCTCGATCTGGCCCCGGTCTTCAGGGAGCAGTCCGGCCAGATCATCAACGTCGAAGCTTCCTAGCAGGCTCTCCAGAAGCGCCGCGCGGCGTTCCGGAACATCCGCGCCAGCGAGCCGGTTAAGGGTGGCCAGATATAGTCTTGCCTGAGCGTCGTCGACGTCCCAGATGACGCAACGCGCCGATTCATGTCCGATGGCTCGGAGGACGCGGAGTCGGTTGTGACCGTTCAGCACCTCATATTTGTCTTCAGTGCTTGGGTGCTGGCGGACGGTCAGCGGTTCATACCTCCCTGTCCGTTCGATATGCCCACGCAGTTTCCGCAGCACCTCAGCATTCATATGATTGCTGTTCTCAGGATGTGGGACGAGGCGATCAATCGGTATTTCCTGGAGCACGCGATCCACCCTTTCAACCCCCAGTTGGGAGGTTACTTCACGAGCAACGGCTGCACAGCGCAGGGCTGCTGCCTGGGCCACGCGCCGGCGATGTTACAGGAGCCGCGCGCCAGATCGGGGTTCTTGCAGGCGCAGATGCTCAGCTCGATCCCATGGGTCGCAGCAGCTTCTGCCATCCGCGCAAAGATCTCGCGCCTAGCTTCAAGCGGCAGAGTCTGGACGGACGACTCGTTGGCACGGATGCTTACCTGATGCCTTTGTCGGTACTGGCTGAGAAGGCGCGCCAGCACCTCTTTGTCGGGCACGTTTCCCCTCAGTGACGCAACGATGGCAGGCCTGAGGAAGAGAACGCCGATGGCGGCGCGCTTCACTCCGACCTGCGCCAGCGCAGCAAAGAGGCGATCGGCTGCACGATCGTCATCGGTCAAACCGGGCAGAATGGGGTCGAGGCGAGCCTCTGTCGGAACGCCTCCCTTTATGAGCACTTCCATTTGTGCTAGACGCCTCTGGGGGCTAGCGGCGCTGCGCTCAAACGCCTGTGAGATGCCCTCGTCCAGTGTGATGATGCCGATCTGCGCACGAACCAGCTCTGCATTATCGGTGAGGAGGCTCAGGGTGCCCTCGGGAATGCGACCTTTTGTGAGGAAGGCAGCACCGATGCCCTGGCTGAACAGGAATCTGAGAAGCGCCTCAGCGAGTTCGAGAACCTCCGGCACCGGCTGGAACAGGTCGCTCGAAGGGCTGAAGTAGACCGCGCGCGGTTTCGTGCGTCTTCGGGTAAGTTCACTGCGCAGCTTCTCGAGAGTATTCGCATAGACGGTGACTCTGTTGCCCCCCGGATAGGTGCGATAGCCGCGGATGTAGCAATAAGCGCAGTCGTGCAGGCAGCCGGCCGTGAGATTGATAGTCGGCATCACCGAGAGGCAGGCAAGGCTCGATGGCGTCAAGACGGGCGATTTGCGTGCTGCCTTAATGACGGTTACCACAGTCGCCGCTTTCCCCCTAGCTGAGGTTTCCTACTGCGCTTGCTCCAGAGCACGTAGGCGTGATTCCCCATGAGGCCAAGCGCCTTCGTCATGTCACAGGCGGTTAACTCCTGGAGCGAAAACGTCCGCAGGTGTTCGACAAGTTCCTTTGGCCGCAAGTCGGCGTCTTCCACAATCAGGTAGTCGCAATGCTCCAGCAACCGCCCTACGACGCTCGCCCCATCCGATGCGACTAGACATTCGGGGTTGAAAGCCCTCAACGGTAAGCACACCCCGCTATCCAGTCCGCCACTGGAACCATCAGCGGCTAGAGCCAGCTGGACTGCCCTATAGAAGTTCGAGAGGGACGCCTGCGCAAAGGTGCGTCCCTCCGGCAATGCGACGCGCGAGCTGGAAACCATGAGGGCCTCGGGACCCGGACCCTCGGGCGACAGACAGTAAGAGGGCAGGTGCTTTCCCTCCTTGAAGAACACCGAGCCAACGACAGGCGATGGTAGCGCATCTGTCCTAAGGCTGCAGACGGAGAATCGACTCAGGTTGTTGAGGAGTTTCGAGACCAGCGCCACGCGCAGACCTGAGGATCCGGGCAGCGGCCGGGGTCGCGCCAGCCAGCCGCGATAATCGTCGCCAAGAAACATCAACCCGTCCACCGAATTCTTCAGATCGCGACTGCGGAAAAACCGCGCCGGATCGGCAAGGCGCAGATCAACAAACCACAGCCGGAATCGAGGCGATAAGCCGGCCACAGCGCCCCAAGCCAGGAGCTTCCGACATAGAGCGGCAGTCAGAGCGCCGCTGCCCGCTCCAACGTCCACAAACTCGAGGCCGATTGGCCCTGATGGATCTGCGTAGGTGGCCTCGATAATCGGCCTCAGAATTCGCTCCCACAAGCGTCGTGCCCTTTGTCCGATGCGGGGATCTAGTCCAGGACTTATTCCCCCAACCAGTGAGTCAACGAGGCTAAAGCTCGATGAGCGATGCGCCGGAGAAGCCGCCAAGTAGAGCAGAAGAGATATGGGGGAGTCTTTCGCCAGCCCATACTGGCGGTAGTGATAGAACAGGCCCGGCGATCCATCGTCACAGACCGCGATGAGTGGGAGGAATTGGGTATCGTCCAGAGCATCTGGCCATTTGAGCTTGGCCAGCAGATAACAGGGGTTGCGAAGCGTCGCTATGCCAGCCGCCAGAATCTCCTCACCGAGAGCTGGTGCCCTGAGTCCGAAGCACTCGAAGTTTACGACGACCCGGAGGGCACTCTGCCATGACGACGAATGCTGCTCATGCCTGCCCGCCGATAGCACAAGATCCAACACGGAGAAGTAGCGGAAACAGTACTCTCGTTGCAAAGACCGGTCGAATCGGGACCGGATGTAATCCCGCCAGGCGGCGTGCAGCGCTTCGAGGGCGTCGTCGACCTGCCTGTTGGCGAGCTGATGCACCGGGGCCCAGAAGGTCGCCCAGTCGCGAGTCTCTGGAACGAACCGTCCGTCGGGAGCAACATCCAGTCTAGTCAGTAGGACCGGCGTCTCGAGCAACGACAACAGGCGGCCTCGCCCTCGAAGCCGCAAGAGATTCCTCTGGCCTTTGAAGCCCTTTTCCCCGTTCATCCATGGATAAGATGCGTCGGGCGCGCCGAGAGACATATACGATGAGTCCTCGATCGCTTCCCGTCAGCCTACTCAGCCTAGTGCTTGCCACCGCGAATGCGAAGGCGTTAGTGGCACGCCACCACGTCTCTCGAACGTGGCATCGTGGGTGAGCCGGCCGAAGACGATCACTCGCCCGGACCAACATCGCTCCCCCCCTCATTTCGCGACCCAGGTTGGCAACCGTCACTTTACTGCTCCCGAACCGCACCGGAGCGCGTGGACGTCGTCAATGGCCTTCACATACTCAACCTCTAGCTCTCCAAGAACTGCCTGATTCAGGTTGACTTCTGGGACCAGTCGAGTGAGTGATGTGACCGATGGCTGCGAAATCACTCGGGCCCTATCGTCCTTCAGCGCCTTCTTGGTCACTCAACGTCGGCGATGCTGCGCCGCTACACGGCATCCTACGATGCAGAGAAGGCGGCTCAGGCCCATGCTTCCTTCAGCCCCGGCGACCGCCGCAACGCTCCCAGCAGCCTGACTTGATTCTGCCGGACCCCCGATTTCCCTGAAGTTTCCGTATCTGGCGCCTTATCAATTGACGTGTTCTGGCGCGAGGTTGATTTTCGCCCTGTTCCTACCCCGGTTTCACCCCGGATTTCGCGTCTGAAGCCTTAGCAATTGGGCACCGGACAGTGTGACTTTTAATCCGGGAGTCGCGAATCGAATCCCACCGGGCCCTCCACAAATTCGTATCTGAAGTCGTTCTTCACGCCGAGCCGCTGCCCGCGCCTTAACGTGTTTGACAGCAACGCTGACAGCAACCCGGCGATGCCTTCCTGCGCACTACACCAAAGGTCAGTCTGGGATCAGGGTCGGCAATCATTAGCGCGCCCTAGATGGAGCGGACTACTGTTGGCAAGAGTCAGTTCTCCGTTGAACCTGATACGTGGTCGCGCGGGCAGGCCGCCGCGGATCAAGAAGAATGATCACCAGCTCAGACTGTGCTGACTGAATGACTTCACTCTGATGCACTCTGCGGAAGAAGGCGGAGTCTGGTGGGAAGCTCGGGCGGCGTAGACGATGCCAACCTGCGAGATCAAGGCGACGACCGAAGTGCGCCCATCTCGAACAGGAAGCGCGAAGGCTCCTTTGACCAACCGAAGTACTCTTGCGCGAAGGTCATAGTTAGCGTTTCCTCAGCGCGCGTAATCGCTACAAAGCACTCGCGTCGCTCCTCCCGCAACTCGTCACTAGAATCGCCTTTCTTCTTGGACGCCCAGCTTGGTAGCTCGTCCTCTACCAAGCCAATCAGGAAGACGTGCCGGAATTCGGTCCCCTTAGAGCCGTGGATTGTCAGGCAACGCACCGCATTAGTCGGTGGCGGCACCTCCTTTGCCCGCAGATCCAGCTCCTGTAGGAACTTGTGGAGGCTCAATTCCTTTCGGTCGTAGTGACCGCCAATTTCGGCCACGAGCGCATGCCAGGCTCCAAGCTCATCTGCGTACTCGTCGAATGCCGTCTCTTCCGGATCTCTCGGTCGCGTCTCAACCTCAGAGAACCATTGGAAACCGGCCTCAACGAAATCCCAGTAGTCAAGTCGATCAACTAGTGTCGATTCAGTCATGTCTAGTAGCAGCGCAGTCTGAGATTCGAGCGAGCGACGTCCTCTGGCGAGTTGAACCCATGTGCGAAGGAAGTCTGTTGAGTCAACGGCTGCCTGGGCAACCACGTCATCGACCTCGATGCTTATCCCCTCCAGTTGTGCGAACGCCCTACTGACCCGACGAAGTTGCCCCCGGTCATGCCGAGCATTAGCGAGCCTCAGCATGCCATGCAACCAACGAAACGGGGCTGACTGGAACTCGTTCTTGCGAACCGCAAGATGCGCAGGTACACCCTGCGCATTCAGTACGTCCACTGCACTCTCAAGTAGCTTCTTGCGGCGCGCCAACACCACACAGTTCGACCGCTCCGCAGAGGTGAACCGTTTGAGCCGATCCGCCAGCCAGCGGAGTTCAGCGTCGAAGTCCTCGAAGCGCTTTGTAACCACGCGGCCCTCGCCACGTGCTTTGTGACTAACGAGAGGTACCTTATCTGCGGACCGATCGTCGTTGTGCTGTATGAGCCTATTCGCAAGCGAGATAACTTCCGGCGGACAACGAAAGTTCTCTGGGAGCTGAACGACCGGCATGTCAAATCTCGTTCGTAGCTCCTTTAGGCGGGCAGGACTGGCGCCGTTCCATTGGTAGATCATCTGGTCGTCGTCTGCCACCACGAAAAGGTTTGCTCGCTCCTCAGGCACGAGCTGAACCAGGAATTTGAACTGAGAAGCATTTGTGTCTTGAAACTCGTCTACGCAGACATACGAGTACACGCGCTGGATCTGCCTAGCCACCGCCGGCTTCTCCTCAAGGAGTCGCACTGCGAAGGCGATCAGAGAGCCGAAGTCAAGGTGGTTTCCTCGAACTAGCGCGGTCATGTACTCGCGGTATACTGCGGCGAGTTCGGTCGCGTGTGGGGTGCCTTCCAGTGCTCCCTCTGCCTGATCCGAACTCACGCATTCATCCAATAGCCTGTCGATCACAGGCATCAACTGGGGTGCTCTCGGTTGGAATTCGTCGTCGTCCTGAATTGCAGCTTGTATTGCCTCACTCAATACCGCCTCCCGATCAGCGGCCTCAGATAGAATCATGAAATCAGGTCGTATTCCGATATGGCTGCCATGCTGGCGTAGCGTGTCTGCCGCCAGGGCATGGAACGTGGTGATCTTCACCCGCTGTCGACCATGTGAAAGCAGGCTGTCTATCCTCGAACGCATCTCCGAAGCGGCCTTGTTCGTGAATGTGACTGCCAGCACACGGAACTGGGAATCGGGTGTCCCATCGATCAATCGAGCCACTCTATAGGTCAGGACGCGAGTCTTGCCAGATCCCGGCCCAGCGAGCACCAATAGCGGCCCCTCCTCCCACCGAGTCGCGGCAGCTTGGCTCTCATTCAGATCCGCCAAATTTAAGGTCATCATGATTCGTCGGCGAGCTTGATCGCTGATTCCAACGCCGTCGCAATCTGGTCGGGGATGCCGGGTGAACCTGACCCCACCGCTTCCAAGGCTACCTCATACGCCAACGCCAGCTTCGCCCCTCGGGGTTTCGTTGCCGCTTTGATCGTCTGATCGGCGTAATCAGGCGTACCCTTCTTCGCAGTGATCACCGACTTCTGTTGAGGCCCCACAGCTTTCTCGTAAACGTATGCGTATCCGTGGTCCCACAAACAATGTTCGATGTCGAGCTGCGTGATTTGAGTAATATGGTCGCCTTGGGGATCTGCACCCAAGAAGTCCCTGGCAGACTTCACATCCTGATTGCCTTGGTCATCACCATCGGCGAGAAGATGCCACTCTATCCCTAGGTCGCGAGCTGTCTTCAGCAGCGCTGTCACGTTCCAGTTCCGTTGGTCGACGCAGGCTACTGCGGCGCCATCCAAGTCATGCTTCAGGTGCTTGGCGAATTCTCGAACGATCCAGAAGTCTGTCTCTCCCTCTACGAGAAGCCAGCACTTTGCAAACAGAAGCGATCCCCGTGACTCGCGGACGTGATAAGTCAGCTTGTTTTCCTCGGTCTGGGTGAGGGTGCCATCTTCAAGCTTGAATACCATGATGTCACCAGATTTTCTCGCGAGTCTTCGTATGGCCTTGACCGGTACGACCGAGAGAAGGTCACCAGAATGAGATGCGACGACCTTCTGGCCTGCCAACGCATCGACAGTCTGCCAAATCCCGCGAATCGCCGAAGGATGCAAGTGTGCCTCGGGTTCCTCCAAGGCTAGGATTGGCACGGCGTTCTCGCCATACGAGTCTGCGAGTCGAGACTGTAGGAACGCTTCAAAGAGGAAGATTACGGACAGGCTCTGAGTACCAGATCCGTGCTGGCCGATCGGGAGGCGGGCTCCCGTCGGGGACGCAAGCTTGACTTGCGTCCGATTGAGCATGTCAACGATTCGCGCGGGCACAGCCTCAACGCTTACCATGTCGGTCGCCGCGAGCGGGACGAACTTACCTGTCTTTGTGAGCCGTTCCCTTACAACGTCGAAGGGCTTGTGCGTGTCTAACACCGACTGATTGATCTGCCCGATCTGCTCTTCTATTTCCTTTCGCTTGTCCTCGGCGATCTGTGGATTCCGTGTGAACGGACCCCAGAAGTCTGATCTAGATTGAAAATGTCGCGAAGCATCGCGCATCGCGGTCAGCAAGAATACCGGAGCCAAGTTCTGCAGATCGGTCACTAGCTTCCTCTGCTTGTGAGGCAACTCGTCTCCTTCGCGGTTCAAGAAGACCCAATCGGCAACGAGACCCCGAACAGCCTTGTCGTAGACGCAAGTGATCCGAAGCATCAGAGATTGCCTGTCGTCGTCCACGATTTGCAGAACTTCGCCAAGCGCTCGCGTGATCTCGTCTGACCATTCGTCCTTTGCTTGCTCTTCAAAGGTCAACACGATCGAAATAGGCGGTGCGTCAGCAGGGTCACGGCCTGGTGAATCTAGGTGAAGATCATACTCTGAGAAAGGTACCGTTCGACCCCCAAGTCCTCTGCTCAGGCAGATGTGGAGAGCTTCGAGGATGCTCGTCTTACCGGTATTGTTCTCTCCGATGAGGACAGTCGTCTCACCGAGACCCAGTTCTAGCTTGCGTATTCCCCTAAAGTTCTCGATTTTGACGTTCGTCAGGAGCATCCCGTCAACTCACTCCCAGTCTTGAGGCATCAAAGGCCAGATCGCCATGTCTTCTAAACGGAAGTATAAGCCGGACATCCTAGGATTACGCATTTGAAACCAGGTTCGGATGTCGAGCAAACATCAAAGGTGACCGCCAGCGGCCGACTAGCGGTGCCGCCTATCGCCGCGCTCCCCCTGACTTATAGGGATTTGCGACTACGCGCCTCATCGTCGTTGACGTACTTTTCGACGGCGTCCCTCCTCGTAGCCTGATCTTCCGAGCCTCCAGCTGGTTTGTGCGGGCCAGGTAGCCCATGTGAGAGACGCCCAGGCTGGCGAGCGCGGCTGCATCTGCCAGCGAGAGATCTTGGTGACCTGCTCAACGCAGCCTGCACGCTCGCGAGGGGCCACCGCTGGTGACGGTGGGCATCGCGTGTACGCTGCTAGAATGCACACATGATCGCCCTTCTGCCAGATCGGTCAGGACGGGAAGATGTCTGACCCATTTTTCGAACGCCCCATCCTCAACTCTCCGTACGACTACCCGCAGCGGCATTGGGAGCTCGACGCCCAGGGCCAGCCCACGCAGCAGGTCATTGAAAGCCGTCGGCGCGCGGAGTTCATCACGCCGATCCCGAAGCCAAAGAAGCGAAAGAAGTCGGCGGAACAGAAAGCCGCAGGGCAAAA
>JAZDCZ010000230.1:0-16395 GCA_036679605.1 Gemmatimonadota bacterium | reverse complement strand
CCCGAGGCTTCCCCAACTGTCAACGAAGATGCCGCAAGTCGAGGGCAGTGTCGTGGTGGTAGTCACGACCGGGAAGGTGGTCGTGGTCGTAGCCACCGGGAAGGTGGTCGTGGTTGCCGCGAGTTCTTCGATGCAGCTGTTATTTGCCTGGGCGTCGTCGAACAAATCGCAATCGACCGTCGCACCTAGAAGTGACGCCCCCCAGCGACACAGACGGCATTCGGTTTCTGCGCGTAGGCAGTTCGTGAGGCCGGGGTCGCTTGCCTGTAGAGCGCAGGCGCCGCCGTCAAAGGGAGGTCCAACCGGGCAACGAGCGATCTCCAGGACCACTTTGGCGACTGCTTTCTGTGTTTTCAGCGAAGCGGTGGCCGTTGTGATGCAGTCGACCGGCGGTGCCAAGAGCGAATCATCCTTGAACACGGTTTTTGCGCATTTGAACAGTTCTTGCACTTCGGTTTTGAAGAGTTTGTCGTAACGTTTGACGATGCTGGCCTGACAGTGTGCGAGTGCTGGGTCGGTCGAGGCGATCGCCAAGGTCGTACCGTCGAGTATCGCGCCGTGCAGTCCTTTTATTATCGCCGGCTGCGGTCCCGACCAACTTATCGCCGGGTTCAAGCACTGGAGACAAGCGCCGAGTTCCGTCGGATCATCGATCTGGGTGGTCGCGCCGCCCGCGGTGGTACTAGAGCAGGGCTCAGGGCAGGCCATGGGGTAGGGCAAGCCGGCTGAGCACTTCTTCGCGATGCCGGCATCGACCTTGGATCTTGCCTTGAGAAGCTTGCTTTTGGGGTCGGCGGCCACGCATGTAGCCGGATCGATCGAGACCGCCGACTCCCGGCCGATGTCTTTCACGCACTTTGCGGCCGCTTTGCCGTAGGTAGCTAGGACTTTGCTCGAACCTTTAATGAATGTGGTCGCGCAAACGCGTTCTGTTTTCGTAAGCGGAAACGCATAGGCGTTCCCGGCAGCCTGCAAAACACAAACCGCTGCGATCCAAGTAGCTAGGGCGATCCGAGTCATGTTCCGGTCCTTTCCCTAGGGCCCTTTGGCCTTCACCTGCAGGGCATTATTTTTTGTGAATGTACTGAAGGTGTTTTGCCAGCAATTGCTGGATGCGCCGTCGGTTATGATCAACTGAGCGGTTACCGGGAAGGTAAGCGGGAGCGCGGGTGTGGCTAGACTCCCACCTTTGCCTTTGACACTGACTTGAGATTTTCCGGCGACTCCGGCTTTGAGCTTTACATCGCGGATCCCGTTCGGAAGTGCTGTCTTGTTCTTATACTTGAACCCGGTCGTCCCGCTTGTTTTCCAGCAAGGTTTCGTGCCGCAGGTGCCTTGCGGAGGAATATCGGCTTCGAGCAAAGGTTGCGCTGCCGCCGATTGGTCGTACAAGCACAGCCGCAGAGTCGCAGACGAACTCCCCAGAGGGTCCAGGAAGTCGGCAAGGTCTGTAGCGTCGCCTTTGTTGAGTTTCCATTTTAGTTGGTCCTTCGGGCCCACCTTGTCCTTGATTTGAAGACCCGAGCGCCCCGGTTGGCCGAGCCGACAGCCTGTATCGGGAATAGACGGGCACAGTGAGGCTGCAAAGCGTCGCGCAAAAATACCGTCGTCGCTTCCATCCTGCAGAGAGCTGGTCCAGACCACGACGAAGTTGCCATCAGAGTCGATGCTTGCGACACCGTCATCTTGGCCGCCAGTGGTGAAGACGTTGACCTGGAACTCGTCTTCCAGCGGGATCGCCAATCCGTCGAAGCGCCGCGCGAATACCCCGTTGTTGCCGACAATGCCCCCGTCTTGGTTGACGCTCTCCCACACGACGAGGAAATCTCCAGTGGTGGAATCGAAGCTCGCACTGACGTCGTCTTGGGAATAGGTGGTGTAGGCGTTGACCTGGAATTCAGTTCCGGCCGGCAAGCCTCCGGCTTGATATAGTTGGCCGAAGACACCGTTGGTAGACCCATCCTGACCGAAACTCTCCCACAGAACCACGAAGTTGCCGGCACTGTCCACGGCGACTGCTGCCTCGTCCTGACCGCCTGCAGTGAAGGTATTGGTGCGGAATTCAGTTCCAACCGGTGTTCCTGAGCTGTCGAAGCGCTGGGCGAACACCCCCGAGGCACTGCCGTCTTGACCGATGCTGCCCCAGACAACCACAAAGTTACCGGCCGCGTCCATTCCTACCGCCGGATCGACCTGAGGCCCGAGCGTGAACGTGTTTGCCTGGAACTCGGTTCCGAGAGGGCTGCCGCTGCTGTCGAATCGCCTTCCGAAAATTCCGCCGAGGTCGCCGTCTTGGCCGACGCTTTCCCAGACGACGACGATACTGCCGGCGGCGTCTGTAGCGATTGCGGGGTCATCTTGACTCAAGGTGGTGAACACGTTGACCTGGAACTCGGATCCCATCGGCGTTCCGCTCGCATCGAAGTGGCGTGCGAAGACACCTTTATTGCTTCCGTCTTGACCGTCGCTTTCCCAGACTGCGATGAAGCCACCGGCGGCGTCCGCGACCACTACCACGGCGTCTTGGGCCAGAGCCGTAAAACTATTGATCAGAAACTCCGTGCCGACAGGAGAGCCTGAAGAGTTCAGCAGTTGGCCGGCAACGCCGTTGCCGCTGCCGTCTTGGCCCTCGCTTTCCCATGCGACGATGAATCCTCCCCCGGTCAAGTGGGCGATTGACGCGTATCCTTGTTCTCCCGGTACTGTCGAGTTGACCTGGAATTCACCGCCGCCGAAGAGCGCGTCGGCCTGAACCGCGCTCGCCAAAATCAGCACGAGTGTTGCAAGTAGACCGGCCCAAGTTCTCTGCTTGCGCCGTCTTTGTGGCACGGTCTCTCGAGTCTTTCTTTTTTTCACGTTGATCACTCCTAGGGCTCCGCGTCGCTGATCGGCCCGTCGGCAAACTAGCAAAGCGTATGCCAGGCTCCACGGCGGCTGAGGTTTCCTTCGAGCGCCGAAAAACCGCTGCGCGCCAATCGACGGCCTTGAGCGAGGCCGCCCATGTGGGCCATTCGCCCCACTCCGACCCCCTCGAAAAGGTGGGACATAGGCCGCTTTCCGCGGCCTCCGCACCGGAAACATGCGGCATGGATATTGCTGTTCAGGGGCGACGCCATCGGACTCTAGACGAGCGTGTTGAAGCTAGTAGTGCTCGCAGACTAGGAGACGGGGAGTCAATGAAGCAAGTGGATCGCATGGCGCAGAATGGAAAGCCGAATTTAGAAGTCAGGGGGCAGGGAGCCAAAAAAGACGATGGGTTCGATCGCTGTAAGTCAGAACGTCTATCGCGGCGATAGACGGAAAATGTCCTTGACTAAGTCTGAATCGAGAAGGGGCGGAGTGTCCCACGGCCGGCCCTCGGATGGCCATCCGCTGCGTGTGGTGTTGTACTCGCATGACACGGTCGGCCTGGGTCATTTTCGGCGGAATCTGCTGATCGCCAAATCCTTGGTAGGCTCGCCGCTGAAGGCCAATGTGTTGCTTGTCGCGGGTGCCGTTGAGACACGACTGTTTCCTCTGCCGCAGGGGGTCGACTGCGTTACTTTGCCGTCGCTGTCCAAGCTCGAAAACGGCGACTATGGTGCTCGTTCTCTAGGCCTGTCACTGGCGGAGACGTTGGACATCCGTGGCGATATCATCCGAGCAGCGGTGAAGGCTTTCGAGCCCGACGTTTTCATTGTCGACAAAGTGCCGCGTGGAGTCGCCGGCGAATTGTTGCCCGTGCTGGAATGGGCACGTGAGAACGGTCATGTTCGCTGCATTCTCGGACTGAGGGACATTCTTGACGATCCGGAAACGGCGCGGCGAGAGTGGGATCTGGCCGACAACGATTCCGCCGTGCGAGATTATTACGATGATGTGTGGATTTATGGAGATCCGTACGTATACGATCTGGTGAGCGAGTGTGGCATGTCCGAGGTGGTCGGCGCCAAGGCAAAGTACACCGGGTACTTAGACTGCCACAACTATGAGGACAGCGATCCTGCGGCACTGTCGTTGGAATCTCTAATTGGTGCGGAACTGCCTGGGCGTGTCGCTTTGTGCCTGGTCGGCGGCGGGGAAGACGGGGGGGCGCTTGCCCACACATTCGCGGACACTCCGCTTCCGCCTGATATGACCGGCGTGATCCTACCTGGGCCTTTTATGCCCGAGGCGATCCGCAAGCGGCTTCACGAAAAAGCAGAAAACGATCCGAAGCTGTACGTCATCGACTTCGTAGCCCGGATCGGGGAAATCGTGCGGCGGGCGGACCGCGTAGTCACCATGGGGGGCTACAATACATTATGCGAGTTACTCTCCCTCGGTAAGAGGACCCTCGTCGTGCCGCGAGTTATGCCTCGCCGGGAACAGTTGGTGCGCGGAGAGCGCATGCGCGACCTAGGGTTGGTCGACCTGTATCACCCCGATGAGTTGACGACTCAGGCGCTCCACGCGTGGTTGTGTAGCGATGTGTCGGGTCCTAGCGGTGCGCTCGATCGTATTCGCATGAACGGGCTTCTCGCGATTCAGAACCTGCTCAGGGGTTCACCCCGCCTGCTTCGGCGGCGGGCACTAGGAGCTGCGACAGCGTGAACTCCATGCGCGTCGGATACGTTCTCAAGAGGTACCCGAGGTATTCGGAGACCTTCGTTGTGAACGAGATCCTGGCTCACGAGGCCGCCGGGACAGAGATCGATATCTTTTCGCTTCGTTATCCTTCCGACGGGCATTTCCAGGACGTGATAGCACGAGTCCGTGCGCCGGTTCATTATCTCCGAGCCACCGAGGTGAAGGCCTCCTCGCTTTGGGCCTCATTGCGTTCGGCGAGAGAACGCGACTGCCGTTTTACCGACGCGTTGAAAATGGCGCTCAACGAGGACGCCACGGAGGTTTATCAGGCCCTCGAACTCGCGAAACACCTAGAAGAAAAGCGCATTACCCATCTTCACGCTCACTTCGGCACCTCGGCCACGTCTGTTGCGCGGCTTGCCTCGGCTTTTAGCGGCATCCCTTACACATTCACGGCACACGCCAAAGACATTTTTCACCAAAGCGTCGATACCGGCGATCTGCGTCGCAAGCTCGAAGGTGCAAGGGCGGTCGTGACGGTAAGCGATTTCAACCTCGAGTATCTGAGAGAGAATTGGGGTTCGGCGGCTGAGGGGGTTGTTCGCGTGTACAACGGGCTGGATCTCGATCGCTTCCCGTTTCGCTCGCCGACGGATCGCGAGCCTATCATTGTAGCTGTGGGTCGACTCGTGGAGAAGAAGGGCTTCTCTTGCCTGGTCGATGCATGCGGGATTCTTGCCGAACGAGGCACGCCGTTCCGGTGCAAGCTCATCGGTGCCGGTCCCGAATCGCATCCTTTGTCGGAACAGATCGACAAACTCGGATTGAGCGACCGTGTAGAACTCGTAGGGCCACGTCCGCAGCGAGAGGTGATCGCCGAGATCAGCACTGCCGCGGTGTTTGCCGCACCGTGCGTGTTGGGTGCCGATGGTAACCGCGATGGGCTACCGACGGTCCTGCTGGAGGCGATGGCTTTGGGTACTCCGTGTGTTTCGACCGATGTGACCGGCATTCCGGAGGTCGTGCGTGACGGACAAACAGGGTTGGTGGTCGGGCAGCACGACGCCGCTATGCTGGCGGAGGCGTGTGGAAAACTGCTCGCGGATCCGGGCAAGCGTTGTCGTCTGGCCGGGCGCGCGCGAGAACTCATCGAGACCGCGTTCGACGTTCATCGAAATGCTGCGCAGGTCAGGGAGTTGTTTGCCGGTGCCATTCCCCAGATGGCACTGGTCGCCGGTGGGATATGAGGATAGCCTACGTCACCGCGGATCATGGCATTCCGGTATTCGGTGCCAAGGGTGCATCGATCCATATCCAGGAGTTGACCAACGCGTTCGTTGCTTTGGATCACGATGTTACTGTCCTCGCTTCCCGCATCGGCGAACGCGGCAATACCGTAAGAGCGCCGGTGGTCAAGGTCCGGTCTTTGATCGACGAACGTGAGCAGACGGAGCTTTCCGGCGGTGGCAAGGCGTTAGCGAAGGAACGCTACCGTTTGTCGGTAGGACGCGCGATGGAAGAGGCTATTACCGAGCATCATCGTGTCGCCCATTTTGATTGTATCTATGAACGTTACTCCCTGTGGAGCGCTGCAGGTGTGCGCGCGGCCAAACAGATCGGAGTGCCGTGTATAGTCGAGGTCAACGCACCGTTGCTGCTCGAGCAGCAACGCTATCGCGATTTGGTTCTCGCCGTCGAGGCCGAGGCTATCGAGCGTGAAGTATTCACCTGCGCCGATATGCTGCTCACCGTTTCCGAGCAGATTCGTGACTACGCTGTGTCCAATGGCGCCGATCTCGAGCGTGCGGTGGTGGTGCCGAATGGTGTAGATCCGGTGCGTTTTCATCCCGACGTGCCGTCAGAAAAGATTGACGGTATCGGGCGAGACGCGTTTGTCGTCGGATTCGTGGGCAGTCTGAAGGCATGGCACGATCACGAGTCGCTGCTGGACGCGTTCGCGATCGTGGCCCGCGAGAATCCTAGGTTCCATTTGCTCATCGTAGGGGACGGTCCCACCAGGAACTGGATCGAAGGATATATTCGCGGAGCCGGACTCGACGGAAGAGTCACGATAACGGGCTGGGTGCCCTACGAACGTCTGCCGGGGTTGCTGCAGGCCATGGATGTGGCTGTTGCGCCTTACGGGCAACTGCAGGGCTTCTACTTTTCCCCGCTGAAGCTTTTTGAATACATGGCCGTCGGCCGACCGATCGTGGCGAGCGCAATCGGGCAGGTTTGCGAAGTGATAGAAGATGGGCGGAACGGCCTTCTGGTGACACCCGGTGACGTCGGAGAACTGGCCGATAAACTCCTGTGTTTGTACGAAGATTCGGAGTTTCGCCAGTCTTTGGGGCGAGGAGCCGCTCGATCCGCACTCGAGTACACTTGGGAGAAGAATGCCTCGCTTACCGCTGAGATCGCCGGCAGGCTTCTAGAGGCGGCCTGAGGTGAGCGGCAAACACCACGAGGGGCGGTTGAGGCCGACCGGGTTCCGGCGCCTATGGCGCCACTTTGCACCTCATGTTCGTCCGTATCGAGGGGAGCTCGCGGGAGCTGGAGCCTTCATGCTCGGCGCAACGGTCATGGAACTACTGAGGCCGTGGCCACTCAAGATCGTTTTCGATGTTCTCCTCCAGCGCGACGGCGACAGTTCAGGATACCTGGTCGGGCTGCAGGCAGCGTTGGGCGGAATAGAGGGCCTGCTCGTCGCGGTAGTCCTCTCCATCCTGGTCATCGCCGCGTTGGCCGGGCTATTCCGCTACGGACAGACTTATCACGCAGCGGCCGTCGGTCAGCGCGTCGTCGGGCGTGTTCGTCATCAACTGTACGGCCACATCCAGCGCCTCTCGCACTCGTTTCACGACTCCAATAGCACCGGCGATCTACTCGCACGGCTTACCGGCGATATCCATCGTATGCGCGATCTGCTGGTCAATTCAGTAATCTTTCTTAGCGACCGTCTTCTCATGCTCGTCGGAATGCTCGCGGTCATGATGTGGATGGATTGGCAGCTCACTGCGGTCGCGCTCGTTATCGTCCCATTGCTCGCGTTTACGGTGTCGAAGTTCACCACGGAGATCAAGGGCGCCACCCGTAGTCAACGGCGCCGCGAGAGCCGCATCACAACGGCGATGACCGAGAAACTTTCAGCAATTCGAGTCGTCAAGGCGTTCGCGCGTGAGGCCCACGAAGACGAGTTATTTTCGAAGAGCGTCGATAAGGAAGTTCGTGCTGGATTGCGAACCAAAAAACTCGAGGGAAAACTCAATCGACTGGTAGAAGTGATCCTCGCGGGCGGAACGGCGGGAGTCGTATGGCTCGGCGTCGGACGTGTTCAGGCGGGCTCGCTTACGCCCGGAGACCTCCTCGTATTTACCCACTACGTTGCGGCGCTGTACAAGCCGATACGGCGGCTTTCGGCGCTGACAAGTCGGCTTGCCAAGGCGGCGGTGTGTGGTGAGAGGATCGTGTCAATTCTCGAAATAGAGCCGGAGATAAAAGACGCCGCCGACGCCGTCGAAGCGCCTTCTTTCGAAGGCGACCTTGTCTTCGAGAATGTTTCGTTTGGTTACCGTCCTGGTGTTCCGATTCTCAGAGACGTCAGCTTCCATATCAAGCCGGGTCAGACGGTGGCTTTGGTAGGAGAGAGCGGAGCGGGCAAATCGACGATCGCAGATCTGCTCTTGCGTTTCTATGATCCCGACGAAGGAAGGATCCTCGTCGACGGCACCGATATACGGCGCTACACGCTTAATTCACTGCGCGAGCAGATGAGTGTCGTGCTCCAAGAGACCATACTGTTCAACGCGACCGTCCGCGATAACATTACCTACGGTGACCTCGACGCATCGCAGGAGGATATAGAACGGGCGGCCGAGGTCGCATACGCTGGCGAGTTCATCGAAGCGCTGCCTGAGGGATATGAGACGACGGTGGGCGAGCGTGGAGTGAAACTGTCCGGTGGCGAGAGGCAGCGGATAGCCATCACGCGGGCGGTTATCTGCGACTCCCCGATTCTCGTCTTGGATGAACCTATGTCGGGTCTCGATGCGGAGAGCGAGGAAAAGGTTCAGCGTGCGATTAAAAGCCTCATGCGAGAACGTACGACGTTATTGATTACTCACGACCAGGAGGTAGCCGAGCAGGCCGACGTTGTGTTGCGGATATCTGGTGGTCGTATCGTCGCCTGCGATGCAACGGAGCGGGAACGTCGGCGCCTTCATCCAATTGCGGACCCTACGCCGCAACCGGAACGTTCCGGCCGTCGCTTGCAGCTGAAGAGCGAGGGCGTTCTATGATCGCCACCTACGCCAGAGTCGAAGGCGATGCTGGGACGACAGATGCCGTTGATCGCTTGAAGACGCTGATGCGCCACGATGTCCTTCTTGAAGCCATGCGTTCTCGTTGGAATTACGCGCAGACACAAGGTTTCGAAGTGCTTGATTGCGAGTTAATACGAATCCATCCGCGCGGTGACGACGAGTTCGTACTCGAGTACGATGTACGTCTGCGAAACGAGGACGGTGAGCACGTACAACCGGTCACGGTGGAGCTGCTCGGTGAGGGGGCCGAGCAGCGTTGGCGTGACGTGGTGTTGAGCTTGCAAAAATCTCGCCGCAAGCAGTTGAAGGCAGGGAACGCCGAGGTCTACGTTTCGTGTTTCGCAGAACTCGGCGTCGTCCTTCGTTTTCCGGCTCTGGACGAAAAGCTGGTCGGACTCAAGCTGTTCCATAAGCCCAAGGTTGCGGCTCAGGTGCTGGCGCCTTACATGAGCGAGGGTGGGGGGGGGCGGCGTTCTTTGAGGGTCGAGTTACTGGGACATCGTCTCGGGCGGCGTTGTATCGCTCGTTTCCGCGGTGCAGAACGAGAGGGAACTCCGGAAGGTGCCGATCACCGATCGCTGATAGCCAAGATGTACAAGACCCGTGGCGGTCGTGGCAAAGATATTGCGCGAATCATGCTGTGGCTTCGAGAATCGGGACTCGAAGGCGACTCGGGTTGTAGCGTGCCGGCTCCGCTCGCATATCTCGAGGACTGGCAGACCTTGCTTATGGAGGACGTCCCGGGTGCCGTGTTGGCCGACCTCGAAGGCGATGCGGCGGTCGTCGGCGTTGTAGCTGCAAGTCGTTGTATATCGCGTCTCCATGCATTAACCCTTGATTTGCAGCGCTTCCATACGGTCGATGATGAGTTCTCGCTGCTGCGGCGCTGGGTCGGGTTGGTCGGCAGGGTTCACGAGGATATGCGCGAGCCGGTGCGTTGTGCGTTGGCTCGTGTGCACGTCAACCTGGAGCGTTCACGTAATGCACCGCAGGCAGTGGTCCACCGCGACTTCTACGACAAGCAGGTTCTGATAGCCGAGGATAGAACGGTTCTTATCGACTTCGACACCTTGTGTTGTGCGGACCCGGCGATCGATATCGGGAATTTCCTGGCGCATTGTCGGTTGCGCGCGATACAGGGCCTTACGAGTTCCTCGGGGATCGAACGTGTGTTCTTGGAGGCTTATTCTTTGCGCAAGGACTGCGAGCGCAAGGCTGGTGGCGTCGACTTCGAGACGCGCGTGGGGGCGTATCGCGATGCTGCGCTTTTGCGTCTCGCCTGCTTGTATGCGTTCTGGCCTAAGTGGCGGCATGTCTCGATGCCCCTTCTAGAAGGTATCTGATGGGCGCGACGACAACAGGTTCGGGCGACCCCGCCTTGCCGCATCTGCGTACGGCTTGGGATGGCGAGCGCATGCGAGAATTGTTCGAACGCAGCTTGCAACCACCCGGCGGGACGCCGCTGAAGATCGAGTCATGCCGGGTGGCCCGGTTTCGTTATCGCGAAGGACTTCGCTGCATTGCGCATTACGAAGTGACGCTCGACCACTCCCGCACGAAGGACGCCGGAGGGATACGGTGGGTAACGGGGCTCATGTATGCAGGCGGCAAGAACGCAGGGGTCGAGAGGGATCTTCGTCGTTGCTTGGTGCAATCGGAGCGCGGTTGCAATAACCGCCTCGGCCTGGAGCCGACCGGGTTCATCCCGGAACTCGGAATGCACGTTCAAGTATTCCCGTTCGACCGATATCTTCCGCGGCTGCCGGTGTTCGTCGCCGGCCCACCCCCGGAGTTGCGCAGAGCCTTGGAGGCTGCGTTCGGGCGGGGGAACTGGAGTCTGCAAGACTGCCGGGTAAGTACTGTCCGTTACCGGCCTCTACAAGGGGCGACGCTGCGGTACGTCGTGCAAGCCCGCGATGGGGACGGAGGGCGGACTGAGCAACGAACATTCTATGTCAAGCTTTATCGAAATGGAGCCGACGACCGCGCCTATGACATTGTGCGGTCTCTCGAGCGGGCCGCTGCAGATCGTCGTATCGGCTTCGATGTCGCCCCTGTAGTCGCACGTTGCGAGTCGCAGAGTGTTTTGGTCATGGGCGCGGCGTCGGGAACTTCACTCGACCGACTGGTCGCCCAGGGGCACAGCATAACAGCTGCTGCGGTATCGGTGGCAACAGCTCTTGCGACCCTGCACACGGGCGACATTGCTACGCTTCGAGTTTACGGCCACGATGAGTTCGTTGCCCAGGCGCGACGGGCCGGTACGCTTATCCAGTGGGCCTACCCCGCCGTGCGGAATGAACTCGCGAAGCTCGTAGACGTATTGCAACGGGTTCCGCGCGAACCGTTGTCCAGGCCGGTCCATGGTGATCTCAAGGGTGATCATGTGTTCCTCGATGGAGATCGTGTCTCGATCATAGACTTCGATAACTTTGCAGCCGGAGAACCGATGATCGACGCTGCCATGATGACGGCTCGACTTGCTACGCTATCGTTGACGAAAAATGTCGATGAAGTGGACGCCGGCGAGGCCGCTGATGCGTTTATCGGTCGATACTTGTCTCTCGTGCCCGAGTCGTGGGGCGAGAAGTTCGCGCCCTGTTATGCGCATGCACTGCTACAGATCGCCCTGTATTGCGTGAGGCATCAAGAGAAGGATTGGCGGAACAAACTGGAGAGCTTACTGCACCGGGCGACTTCGGTGATTTCTATGTCGTCGAGGATAGGGGAATGACTCAGGTCGCACCAACAGCCGGTAATCCTTATGTGTTCATCGTCGGAACTCCGAGGTCGGGCACCACGCTTCTCAAGCGCCTCGTCGACGCACATCCGAGTATTGCCATAACCCGCGAGACACATTGGATTCCGCGTTACTACCGCCGCCGCATCGCGGTGACCGACACCGGCATGGTAAAGCCGGGGATCATAGAGGAACTCTTCGCTGAGAAACGCTTTGCGCATCTACGTATGCGTCGCGAGAAAATCGAAGCGCTACTATCCGACGGTCGGGAAATGTCGTACGCGGATTTCGTCTCGCGAATATTCGATTTGTACGCACAGCGAGAACAAAAAACCTTCGTAGGAGACAAGACGCCTCCCTATGTGCGCCATATATCCCTCTTGCACGAATTATGGCCCTCTGCGCGTTTCGTACATCTGATTCGCGACGGCCGTGATGTGTGTTTATCGATGCTGACCTGGCGCATGGCTGATCGCGCCGCCGGCCGTCGAGCCGGATGGCAGGAGGATCCCGTGACGACGACTGCGTTGTGGTGGGAATGGTTGGTGCGACTCGGACGGGAAGCGGGTCGCAAGCTTGGAGCCGAACTTTATCGTGAGGTGAGCTACGAGAAACTCGTGGCCGATCCTGGAGGCCAATGTGAGGAACTCTGCGACTTTCTCGACTTGCCCTTTGATTCCTCCATGCTGCGCTTCCACGAAGGTCGTTCCCAGGCCGAGCCTGGGCTGTCGGCGAATAGGGCCTGGTTGCCCCCCACTCAGGGGTTACGTAACTGGCGTACGCAGATGCCGGTCGAGGACATCGAACGCTTCGAGGCAGCGGCGGGCGATTTGCTCGATGAACTGGCTTATCCAAAAACAACGTCGACTTTTTCGCAGTCGACTCACGATCATGCTGCCAGGATGCGCGATCTTTTCGACGGGCGTCCGCTGCCGGGCAGTTGGTAATGGCGATGATAAGGATCGAGGCCAAAAGCATCCCGAAAGCATCAGTGATGCGGTGAGCGTCTGGCTGGTCCATGGAACGTCGAGTATCTCGGAGGGGCGTGTTAGCTCGAGCGGTCTTGCCGGCTGTGGTCGCCGCGGTGTCGGGAATCGTGTGCGCGGCGCATGCTGCCGATCGGTCGCCGGCTGCGCTCGTGGCGGTCATGGAGCAAGAACACGACGTAAGCACCATCGCCTCTAGCGACGCGGTCTACTACACGGTGCAGGTCGGAGCCTTCCGGCGCCGCCTATCCGCCTTGCGGCTTCTGAGGAGGCTGGTGGCGGATTTCCCCGACAGTCGTATTATCGTGCTCAGCACCGAGAGAGATAGGCTGTTCCGTGTGGTGAGCGGGGGTTTTGCGACTGAATCGAAGGCCCGTGAATACTCTCGCCGCTTGGCAGGGCTGGGTTTCCATGTGTATCTTCGGCGCGCCATCCGAATCACGGAGTCTTTTGACGACGATAGCGAGGACGTCGAACTCGAAGCCGCTCCGGCCAAGGATCTGATCGAGATCTTCGGGAGCAGCGGAGCTGAAGATCGTGCTGCAAGGGCGGCAGGCGGGTCCGAGTCGGATGATCTGCCTCAGGAGGGGCACACGTGGATGATCAACGGTCGTCCCTTGACGTTGGGCGCCAAATACACACTCAAGCCCCGCAGGCGAAGCAACTTTTCTATCGGTCTGCGAGACGACGGCGAGGTGAGGGTAAGCCAACGTCTTGACCTGAACGTTCTGTACCGCGCGACAGAACGAACCTCGATGTTTGTTGAAACGCGAATTCTTCATAATGCACAGCTTGCGGCCGAAGACAGGACGACGGAATCGAGCGGAAACATTCAACGTGGTGATAGCTGGATCTACTTTGATGATTCTTCCGGCAGCGGGTTCGGTCTACAGATAGGAAGGCAGCGTTTTCGCGACAAGCGTGAATGGTGGTGGGACGAGAGTCTTGATGCGATCCGGATTCATTACTCATGGCGAGATCGCTTCAGCGCGCAGCTCGCCTTGGGACAACGTCTTGCGCGGATATCGTTCGACGATGCTCAGATCGATCCCGAAAAGGAGGACGTGGCTCGGATCCTCGGCCATCTGTCGTGGCGCGCGAGCCCGAAGCTCAGATTGGAAGCGTTCTATTTGAAGCAGGACGATCACTCGTCGACACAGACCGACGGCCAATTGATCGCTGCCGACGACGAGGATGAGATCGACGCTGACCTGACATGGTTCGGGCTACGTGCCATGGGCAAGTGGAAGGTCAACTCCGATCACCGCCTGTACTACTGGTTGGACACCGCACGGGTGACGGGTAAGGAGCTCGTAACCGACTTTGATCCGTCGCCGGTACCCGGGATGATCGTAGCGGACAACCCTTTTGTAAGGGATGTCAGCGGGTGGGGTCTGGACGCCGGAGTCACCTGGAATACCCGGTGGCCTCTCGAACCCAGCTTTACTCTGGGTTACGCGTACGGATCCGGCGACAGCGACCCCAAGCGCGACTCCAAAGGAACCGACCGTGCGTTTCGTCAGACCGACCTCCAGGACAACAACGGTAAATTCCGCGGGGTGGACCGCTTCCGATATTACGGTGAAGTTTCCCGCCCCGAACTCTCGAACCTTCACATAGGGACGGTTGCGCTCGGTTTTCCTCTGCTCGAATCGAGTTCGCTAGAGATCCTCTGGCATCTGTACAGGCAGGTCCATGCCGCAAAGTTTTTGCGTGATGCACGCATTAGAAAGGGTGGCCTCGCCCAACGTCGGGATATCGGCCAGGAGATCGACCTTTTGGTCGGACTGGAAGAGTGGGATCGCCTCGAATTCGAGATCGTCGCCGGGCTGTTTCGTGCCGGCGATGCCTATGGGGCCGAGAGCGGCGAGGTGGCCTCGAACGTTGTGGTCAAAGTGACCTATGAGTTCTAACGTCGCTGAAATTGTGGTCTGGCTTAAGGGAAACGCGTGCAGGCCGGCATCCAAATCTAGTACGGTGACGCAACGGAGATTATTCGTGAAGAAAGAACGGAAAGTCGGACGCTCGTGGTTTATCGGTTGTAGTTCTCGAGCGACGCTCGCGGCGGCCTTGATGGGTTGCTTTATTGTATGCGCGGACGCGTCGTATGCGGCTTTGGGCGATTGTGGCCAGCCGGTAAGCACGGGGTCGCTGCCGACGGCGTCGGACGCGTTGTTCATCCTGAACGCCGCGGTGGGGGCTATTACTTGCGATGTTCGCATATGCGACGTCGACGCCAATTGTACGATTCGTTCGAGCGATGCCCTCAGGGTTCTGCGCATCGCCGTCGGACAAAATGTTTTGATGAGCTGTCAGGGGCCGTGTTTCCCGACGACTACGACTACGTCCACAACCCTACCGCCCTTGCCCCCTGCTTGCGATACCTTTGTTACCAAATGGGGCGTATTCGGCGCCAGCAACGGGCAGTTCAACGGGCCTCGCGGTGTGGCGACCGGGACAGGCGGCAATGTCTATGTAGTCGATTCGAGAAACAATCGGGTACAGTTTTTCACCGCGACCGGCGGATTCTTGGGACGTTGGGGAAGCGTCGGCCAAGGTCTAGGCGAGTTCGACAGACCGCGCTATGTGGCGGTTGCACCCAACGGTAACGTGGTTGTTTCCGACCGCACTAACCAGCGTGTGCAGGTCTTCACATCTGCAGGAGCGGCTCTTTCCGCGTGGGGCGTTTTCGGTACAGGCAATGGCCAATTTTTCAACCCTCAAGGTGTCGCGGTCGATGCCGGTGGCAACGTGTATGTCGCCGATAGCGGCAACGACCGAGTACAGAAGTTTACGGCGAGTGGAACTTTCGTGGCTACTTTGGGAACGTTCGGCAGCGGGCCCGGACAGTTCGATGACCCTCGCGACGTGGCCATAGATAACGCGGGCAATATCTATGTTTCCGACACTGCCAACCATCGCATTCAGAAGTTGGATTCAGGTGGCGCGTTTGTCTCGTCATGGGGTTCTTTGGGCAACGCTGACGGCCAGTTCAACTTACCACATGGTATCTCACTGGACGGGTTGGGCAGCGTGTTTGTTGCAGACAGCGATAACCACAGAGTGCAACAGTTCGACGAGGCAGGCCGATTCGTAGCTGCCTGGGGGGTGTCGGGGAGTCTCGACGGGCAGTTCCGTTTTCCGCGTGGGATTGCCGCGGATGGAACCGGCAACGTCTACGTGGTCGATCTCGATAACCATCGCGTCCAGAAGTACACCTGCGGAGGGCCGTGACCCGTTGGGACGATAGGGAAGGTGAGCCGCAGCTACCCCCCCTATGGGGGCGTTCGGGGGCTTTGGCCTTGACAATACTCCTACTCTTCAGTCTATGATCACACGTTGGAGCACGCGCGGCTGCGAGTGCATAGAAGCTGGTTGCCTAGCGATGAGTACATCGGCTTGGGGCATCCGGTCGTGCTTCATTCCGGGGTGAAGAAGCAGGCGTAGAGCGTAAGGCTTTGTCGAGGTTTTTATTGTTTTGTTTAAGGAGAATCCGATGATCGCAAAAGGGAAACCGTTCATGTCGGCTATGTCGATACCTTCTATAGGAATGGCCGCGGCCGTCGCGGTGATGTTTTTGGGCATGGGCCCGTTGGCGTCGGTCGCACGAGCCCAAGATGCGGCCGAGGTAAAGTGCATCAACGGCATCAATAACGCCTCGTCCAAGGTGGGCAAGACGGTCGGCAAGAACAACGCCAAATGCGTGGGCGATGCGACCAAGTCGAAGATTACGGATGCCGATGCCTGCATCGACGGCGATCCCAAGGGCAAGATCGGCAAGGCTACAGCCAAGGTCGAT
>JAZDCZ010000023.1:0-8256 GCA_036679605.1 Gemmatimonadota bacterium | reverse complement strand
CGGAGTCATACTGCCGTTTAACTTCAACTCGCCGTACAAGGCGGAAAACATAATCGAATTTTGGCGTCGTTGGCATATGACGCTCTCGCGGTTTCTGCGCGATTACTTGTATATACCGCTAGGCGGTAACAGGAAGGGGCAGGTGCGACGGTATGTTAACCTGCTGGTTACCATGGTTCTGGGCGGTCTCTGGCACGGAGCCGGATGGGGGTTTGTTGTGTGGGGCACCCTCCATGGGGTCTATCTGCTCGTCAATCATGCATTTCGGTGGGCGATGAACGCTTTCAAGTTGCAGCCGCTTTCACGCCCCTTGGCCAGGGCTCTAACTTTCATGAGTGTGGTGTGCGCCTGGGTATTTTTTCGTGCAGATTCTATCCACACAGCTACCGCGATGCTCGCGACGATGACAGGCCGAACCACTTCAGGGTCGACTGGGCCCGGTTTGGTAGACGTCGTCGGCTGGAGCGGGCTAGTAACGGCAACGATAGTGGTCTGGGCTCTTCCGAATTCCCAGGAGTGGGTTCTCGCCAATGGTGCACAGGTCGGTGCGTGGCGTAGTTGGCGTCCATCTGTCGCTTACGCAGTAGGGATGGCTTTTGTTGCGGGACTGGCAGTTCTATCTATGTCGCAGGTCAGCGAGTTCCTCTACTTCCAGTTTTGACTTCGATGCGAAAGGCGTCCTCCAGAAACTATCTCTCTGCGTTGTTGGGTTCCCTCACCCTAGTTCTGGGCACTTGCGTCGTCATTAATGCGACGGTCGACCCGCTTCAGTATTTTCGCAAGCCTAGTTTCTATACTCCCTACTTCACGATGCGGGAGCGATACCGCAACCCAGGACTCGCGCGCAACTACGAGCACCGTATTGTTGTTACAGGCACGTCAACAAGCGAGAATTTCTACCCGAGTGAGGTTGAACGACGCTTCGGGGGGCCGGTGATCAAGCTGTCGGTCTCAGGAGGGACCGGCTACGAGCAACGGCTCGCTGTAGAAATCGCTCTTCAAGCCGGCGGCGTTAAACGCGTTATCTGGGGAGCAGATTACTTCGCCTTCTGTCATGAACCCAGAGAGGTAAGCCCGTTTATCGGCGAATTCCCATACTACCTGTACAAGAAGCCGTCGATCGGACTCTACAAGTATCTTGTGAGTATTTCTACGCTAAAGTACACGGCTATAGCGTTGTCGCGGTCGATGACCAACAATCCCCGTCACTTAGACTTGCTCAACACCTGGGATAGGAAGAGCGTGTTCGGCTGTGAGCCCGTTCTTACCCGTTTTCTTGATCCCGAGACCGTACGAGAGGGCGAGCGTCGGATTATTGAGGACCAGGTGTCGTATGAGCCCGAGACCATTCGGGCCAACTTTGAGGAAAACGTCCTCGCTCTGGTCAGGAGGTTTCCGGGCGTTGTATTTGACTTGGTGTTGCCACCCTATTCGGGCTTGCGAAACACCTGGACAAAGACGTTCCTTCCTCAAGATTATGCTGCAGAGATCTACTTTCGTGAGTTTCTCTTTCAACGTATAGCCGAGTACCCGAATATGAGGTTACACGACTTTCAGTTAGACCCAGGGATCGTGATGGATCTCAGCAACTATAAGGACATGGCGCACTTTTCTAAGCGTATCAGCGATCTGATTCTCGATGCCATCGTCAGTGGCGAGTACCAGGTGCACGAAGACAGTGTGGATCGCGTAGGTCTTGATTCTGTCCTCATGGAGCCGAGCGCCGACCTATGCAGGTATGTTCGATAGTTCCTACGTGGGCACATGGCCCCGGACAAACCTACTCGGAAATAGTTGAGCCGTTGACGGGATTACGGCTGCGGATCAACCGAGAGCAAAACCGGAGCGGACGCCTCGGTGCCAAACTGATCAGCGCCGATATCCCAGGCGCCGGCGGTCACGCGCGCGTTCCCGTCATAGTCCTGCGCGGTATAGTTGCAGTCTGTATCGCGCGTACAGGTATATCCGTACAGTCCCTTCGAACATCGGCTGGGGCTTATCCCACCGCATTGTCCTGCCGCGCTGATGACTACGCCCGCGTTACGCGCCACAGTATCGCCCGCTCGCAGATGCAGATTGGCCGCGTTCGGCGCGGCCGAATTCACCAAGAGCGGTTCGACTCCCCACTTGTCATTTGCCCCGGAGTTAGGTCCGAACCACTGTCCGGCTGCGCCGGCAGCCTGAAAGCTGAGCAAGCCCGCAGCGCTCGGCAAAAAAGTTCGGGGATTAGCCGTCGGCCCCAACGGGCATGGCACGGGAGGTGGCTTATAGCCGAGGCCCACGTCGCCAGCAATATTGTAGCTCGTCCGTGCCGCGTTCCAGCCGTCACAACGCGGGACAGCGACTTCTTTTCCGCCATCCTCGCCAAGCGCGGTGCCACCGGCCCGGTTGAGTACGATATTGTTCTTCCAGATATTCGTGGCGTTGGTTGAAGCCCAGTCTAGGAATACCGTCTTGTCGGAGCGATCCGAGGAGATGATGTTATTGATAAACTCGGAACTTTCCTGATAGTTCCATACGAAAATACTGTTCCAGAAGGTGTTGTTGTGGACCTTAGCGAACCGTGACGCGCTGTAGGATGAGTAGCCGTTGCCTCTACCCCACGTAATGTTGTTTCGTATCACGATGTACCTTCCGCCAGATAGGACGATGTTGTTTTTGGGGGAGTCGTGAATGGCGTTTCGTTCTATCGTTATGTGGTGACTCTTGCCTAAAGGGTGTCCCCCAAAGTCCAATCCGTCCTCGCCCACGTTGTAGACCTCGTTCTCTGCGATGATTCCGTTGGTTCCACCCGACCCCTGGATTCCGTCTCTATCGTTACAACCGGCCGCCGTAGGGGTGCATGCGGAGCAAGTCGAGGCATCGCAGATATCGTGGACGCGGTTTCGCGAAACATTGAAACCGTCCATGCATGCCAACTGAATGCCGCCCGGGAAGCCCCGCACGTGATCGATCTCGGAATCTAGAATAGAAACATCTTTAACCGTGCGGCCCGCTTTCTTGCAGTCGCTATCGGTGCTCTCCAAAGAGTTATCGAAACGTCCTACGACTATTCCGCCCCCGTCAGCGACGTTGGTGATCCGGATGCGATCAAGGGTGATATTGCGGGAAACGTTCCCAGGGTACCGGCCGCATAGGCGAGCACCACCCGATGGTGCGTTGACAAACTTCATGTCTCGAACAGTCGAGTCGCTGTAATCCTCGGACTTGCACTTTGCGAGCGCGCTGATGGCTATGGATTGGCAGGGGTTATCGCCGGTAAACACAACGCTTGAAACGCCGGCCATGTCGATGACTACGCTTTCGTGATTGTCGAGCGGACCATCGTTGGCCGTTCGGCCCTCGTATGTCACGCCTCTGGCGAATCGGTCCAGAAGGATGCATTGGTAGCCGGTACCGGCCGCTGGTCCGCTATCACGGTACGTGCCTGGCGCAAGCCGGACGCGGTCGCCGGGTCGCAAGATAGACCGTCGGTTCCTATTCCAAAACGGCAGGGTCGCGCAGGGGTGAACGTTTGGGGGTGCCCCCCTACCTATACCGCAGCTCGTGTCATCGGCCGGCGTCGATCCCGAAAACTGACCAATGTAATAAGTCGCGGCATGGGCGGCCGAGGTTAGCGGGCCTACTATGATTAACGCGGCGGCAAGGAGAGCTGTGAGCGCCGTGGCTCGCGAAGTAATCGAATGGACGGTATTCATACTAAAAACCTCTAGCAAAAAATGCGCCGAAAGCACCCCTTTCGGGAATCGCGCGAATATCTGAGCCTGTGTCCAAGTCGTGCTGCACTTCGCGCACAGCGCGGCAGCCTACGCCGGCATAATTTTGTTGTGCACGGCGACGCAAGCGGGAAGCCAGCACGAGCAATACCGGCTTGCGGGATCGCATAGCACCCGCCGACAATCGCGACAATCGCACGCCGATTCGACCTCCGCAACTACTCTCGTCATTAATCTTCTCATGGACGGCTTATGCTCCGCAATCACAGGTCGGGATGTTAAAAAACCCAGGTGGCCGAGAGTTGGCTGCAGGGCCAAGGCCAGCCCGGACGGGGCGATATGGGATGAGCGTGGACGGAATAGCTAGCCCCCGTTAGGGGGCGAAAGCGCGAGACTCGGTGGATGACTCCTTAGTTCCCACCAGGGGCGTCGCCTCCGGACCTGGCAGTCGACACATTCGTGGTATCTCGGCCGCGGTCAGGCTGTCCAGAACGAAAATCATTTACGGTAACGACTAGATGAGGGAAGACATCTGGTGGATGCGGGCGCTTGAGCATTCCCCAAACCACCAACGGCCCAGCCGTAAGCCAAGTTAGAAAATAGTAGGAAGGGTGCGCAACACTGCGGCTCCGCGCCACGAAAGCCCCGAAGATCAACGCCATCAGTGCTAACCATACCCAAAAGGGCGTGAGAGTGCCGCCGGCGAGCGCGAGTATCACTGAGCCTACGCCCGCAGCGATCAGGCCCGCGAATGCAACCGAGTTGCGTACCCTCACGAAGGCATCAGGCTGTGGAAGGTCGAATCTGACTGTGTGGCGCCAGAGCTGACCTTCGCCGATTGGATAGCCCCGACCGACACGTCTGAGAAGTTCCCTGACGGTCTCCGGGGCAGCTTTGCGATGATGTCGAGACATAGTCCGACGTAACCTTTTCAGCCGGTATCCGGTTTTGCGTAACCGTGCGCCGAGCTCAATCTCTTCGGCCGCCCGCATGTTGGGATTGAAACCGCCGACGGCGGATAACGCGGCGCGTCGGTACAACGCCGACCCGCTGAGGTACAGGGGAGATGTATAATCGGCTGTCGGGTACTGATCCGTAACGACGACTTCCCCACTGTCGTCCTGAATTCCCTCGCATGCGCCCGACACCGCCGCCAGGGATTCGTCCTGTCGCAGTTCCGCGATGGCCTCTTCGAGCCAGCCTTTAACGAGGACGGTGTCACCATCGACGTAAAGGATATAGTCACCCCTCGCGTAACGCAGGCCAACGTACCTTGCGATGGCAGGACTCAAAGGACCATCTGGTGTTATCGAGACCAACGTAACGGGGAACCGCGCGATCTCGTGTGCGGTGTCATCGACAGAACCGCTGTCGACAACTACGGTTTCCGAAGGCGTACCCTCGAGCGCGTTGAGTACTCCTTGTATGCTGGCGCCGATGGTTGTCTCTTCGTCACGAGCGATTATGACGGCGGACACGACAGGACGTGCGACTGATTCTTGAAAGGGAGGAGGGTCGTAGTCGTTCAATGTGCTATCGCGAACCGGAGCTAGAGAGTCTTTCTCGACGAGGGTACGCTTGTTCGGATCGCGTCGATGACCTCTACGCGGTGATGTCTGGCGGGTCGGCCAGTAAAAGCGCGTGTGGTCTATCGGGCGTTTGTGGCAATAGATTGTCGTTGTCCAGCGAGCGGTAGAGAACCTCGACGATGCCGATCAAGTACCACAACATCGCATTGTAGGTAAATCCTATCCACGCGTCCCAGTACATTTCGAAACACAGCCCTACAATGGCGCCTGACGCACCGATGGCGAATGTGGCGAGTAGCGGATCGGTCGAACGACTGGCCCGGAGTGCCAGCCGCAGAGCGACCAATAAGAACAACACCCATGCGAGCCCTCCCGGCACCCCGGTCTCCGCAGTCCGCAATAAGTATTCGTTGTGAACCGTGTACATCCAGCGCCCGGCAAACTCATCTCTTACATAGGATTTATACGTCGATTCGTAAGCGCCGGGCCCGACCCCGGTGACTGGATGAGCTTCGATGACGCGCGTTGCCATACTCATAAGGTCTCGTCGCTCGTCGTAAGAGGCACCGAGCGGGGCTCCGGCGAAGCGCGCAGCAATCAATGGTGCGCACAAAATCGCGAGCGCCGTGGCGATAGTGATCAAGTAGATCGGGCGTGCCATGCTTAATCGTCCCCGACGAAGGCTCAGCCAAGTTACACACATGAAGCCTAGGGCTACGCTGCCCCAGGCGGCCCGCGTCAGCGAAAGTATGATTGTTGCCGTTCCGAGCGACAGAAGAACCAATGCTGTCGAAGTTTTCAGAAACGACCGTCGGAGATAACAGGCCATGGCGATCATCAGCGGCGGGATGATGAAACTCGCGTAGCCTGCTGGATTGGCTGCTACGGTGCCCCCTGGACGCGGCAGCTGGCCTTCGCTTACGACACGACCCACCATGTTGAAGCTGATACCCAGTTGGCTCTGAATTACATAGACGACGGCCTGTACAAACAATGCTGCGAAGAGCATGATCATGACAAATTTGAGGTCTGCGCGAGTACGGATGAAGTTGAGCGCAAGCCAATACACGAAGAATAGCTGCAGTTCGAACAGTAGGCGTGCGACGCCCACGAAATGTTCGTTGCTGGGGATAATCGCCAACACGGTCGTCGCAAACAGCAGAAGGATTGGAAGCTTTGCACGCCCGAACCAAATGATGTCCTTGCGTTTCAAACGCCCCGTGCCAATTTCGTAAGCCGTTAGCAATACCCCAAGAAGTACCGGGGCCGGGAACACCAAACCTGCACTGCCCGCGTGGCCATACATGATCCGTAAGCTGACGTCAGCTTGCATGCTAAAGAGAAACGCTCCAAACAAAAACCGTTGGCGATTTGATGCGACAAAAGTCAAGAAGCCGAAGCCGATGGCGCTTACAAAATAGACTATCCATCTGGTTTCCATTCCCACTAGGTTTGCGGCCAGGACGGCGGCGAGGATACCGATGACAGGGATGATCACACGCGAAGCGCGGCGCCATTCCTCCGGGGACGCCGCCGTTTTCTCACCGTGTATTTGCGATGCTTGCATAGCGAACTTATTCAGATCTTCGCTTCATCGCCGGCGGCTAGCGAGCGGAGCTCGCTTATAGATAGAAACCCGCCGACGAGAAGTACCGTGACGTATAATAGCGCCGCGGCGGCTAGAGCAGCAATCACGTGCACGTCACGTAACAACCACGCCAGTATGCCTGCTGCTATCGCACCGAAGACTGGGACCGCAGGGATCTGGAATACCGCATGGTACTTGGGCAGCATAGCGCGTATGTACGCCGACTGGGCGAGACCATAGATCACTATCGACACCGTCGTGGCGACAGCCGCACCCAGATATCCGTAAGCCGGGATAAGCACGAGATTCAAGATGACGTTTAATCCCGTCATGGTTGCGTTCAGGGCAAGATCAATTTTTTGATTAGTACGCAGGCATTGTATCGCACCCAAGCGTAGGGCACGACGGTCCATATGAGTATCGCCAGTGTGGAGCCGGCCACAGCAAATTTGGGGCCGTAGATCAGCTCCAAAATACGCCCTGTCAGGGCGGTTGTGCAAAGGGCGATGGGTAAGCTGATGGCAACGAGATTGCGGGTGGTCGAACGGCATAGTTTACTGAAATGTTCTGGATTCTTATGGGCGCTGTGTGCCAACTGCGGATATACCGCCAGGCAGACCGCCTGAGGAACAACCATCCCCAGTTCAAGCAGACGCCACGCTGCGCCGTAGAAACCGACATCGTCTATAGACCGCATTTGCGACAGCATGAACACATCAATGCGCCAGTATAGCGTGGCGAAGATCGTAATCATGAGAAAAGTCGGGGCGCGTCGCAATAGATAGGAGACGGTTTTGCGGTGCGGGTGCCATTGAACCTTCAGGCTCGTTCGCTGCAGTGCCACCAGAAGGATCAACCCGCCGACGATTCGTCCGAATACGGCGACCATGAGCACGCCTATGAGGCCGTAGCCGGCCAGCAACATGGCTACGCCACCGGCTGTCTTGATCAGAGTATCAGCCAGCGTCGAGATCGTAATGAATTCCATGCGCTCGATCGCCGAAGCGGCGCCTTCGAGCTGAGCAGTGAGGGCGCCGGGGACGACTATGAAGCTGACGATCAAGATAGCGAGGCTGGTCTCGCGGTCGTAACCCATGGCCGCGACTGCTATCCACATAAGCGTCATTACGAGAGTCGCCGATATCAGGCTTACCGCCAATCCCGTACCCAATAGTTCGCCCACGTTCGCGGGGGTGCGCGCTCCATCGCGTGTGATGATCGCCTTGATACCTAGCGGAGCAATTGTGCTAAAGACGTATAGAAACGTGTACGCGAGAGTGTAACGCCCCAGTCCTTCGGTGCCGAGTAGTCTCGCGAGGAACATGACCAGCACAACCGAGAACGCTGGTAGTAGTACGCGTAGCACCAGAAGCGCTACGGTATTCTTGGCGACGGTTCTTTTTGCTGCTGCTTCGTTCAACGT
>JAZDCZ010000229.1:0-22465 GCA_036679605.1 Gemmatimonadota bacterium | reverse complement strand
GTCGTAGAAGATCGGCTGCGCGGTCGTGATCTGAATGCGGCCGATGTCGTTCAACCCGAACGTCGGCACCTTCTCGCGGTGCAGCGTGTCTACATCGATGCGGTAGACGAGCCGGGACACGAACGAGCGCACCGAACGCGTGGTGTGCATGAGCCAGTACTGCGTGCCCTGCTTCATGGGCTCTGTATCGAGCCAGCAGATGATCGCATCGAGCTCAGTACCCACCGTTGGCAGGTTCATCTTGCGCACGATCATATCGCCGCGGCTGATATCGACCTCGTCTTCGGTCGTAAGCACCACGGAGTCCTGGGCTACTGCCGACTCCAGCGGGCCGGAATAGGTTTCGATGCTCGCAATGCGGGTCGTACGGCCCGAGGGCAGCACGACCACCTCTTCCCCAGGCTGAATGCCTCCAGACGCCACGCGGCCCGCAAAGCCGCGGAAGTCCTGATGCGGGCGGATCACATACTGCACCGGGAATCGGAAATCGATGAGGTTGCGGTTTGCCCCCACGTTCACGGTCTCGATGTGATGCAGAAAGGTGCTACCGCGATACCACGGCATGTTCTCGCTCTTCGAGACGACGTTGTCACCCCTGAGCGCGGACATCGGGATGAAGGTCAGGTCATCGACCCCGAGCTTCTCAGAGAACGCCGAATACTCTGCGACGATCTCCTCGAACACCGACTGCGACCAATCCACCAGGTCCATCTTGTTGACGGCCACCAGGATGTGCGGGATGTCGAGGAGGGAGGCGATAAAGCCGTGCCGCTTGGACTGCGTGAGCACCCCATTGCGTGCATCGATCAGGATCACCGCCAGCTCTGCCGTCGAAGCCCCGGTAACCATGTTTCGGGTGTACTGGATGTGGCCCGGAGTGTCCCCGATAATGAACTTGCGCTTGGGGGTCGCGAAGTACCTGTAGGCCACATCGATGGTGATGTTCTGCTCACGCTCGGCCCGGAGGCCGTCGGTGAGGAGCGCGAGGTTCACCTCTGCCTCGCCCCTGCGACGGCTCGCTTCCTCTACCGCCTCCATCTGGTCTTCGAATATGGACTTGGTGTCGTAGAGCAGACGGCCGATGAGGGTGCTCTTACCGTCGTCTACGCTGCCCGCTGTGGTGAGGCGTAGGAGCTGTGTGCGAGCGGGCACTAGAAGTACCCCTGCTTCTTGCGGTCTTCCATGGCGGCCTCGGAGCGCTTGTCGTCGTGACGACCCCCGCGCTCGGTCGTACGCGCCGCCGCGACCTCTGCAATGACCTCCTCCATGGTAGACGCATCGGAGATCGTCGCGCCGGTGCAGGTGGTATCACCGATCGTGCGGAAGCGAACGCGCTTCGTCTCGTACTCCTCACCCGGCAGGAGCGCATTGAAGGGCGTGTTGGCCAACAGTGTGCCGTCCCTACTCACGACCTCCCGTTCATGCGAGTAATAGAGCGAGGGGATCGGAATCTGCTCTTCGTCGATGAACTGCCACACATCCATCTCGGTCCAGTTCGAGATGGGAAACACGCGAAAGTTCTCGCCCACGTTCTTGCGACCGTTGAAGAGGTTCCACAGCTCGGGACGTTGGTTCTTGGGATCCCACTGGCCGAGCTGGTCGCGGTGGCTGAAGAACCGCTCCTTGGCTCGTGCCTTTTCTTCATCCCGGCGTCCCCCGCCGAAGGCCGCATCGATCTTCAGCTCAGAGAGAGCGTCCAGCAGCGTCACGATCTGCAGAAAGTTGCGGCTCGGGTTGGGCCCCGACTCCTCCTTGGCCCGTCCTGAGTCGATGGAGTCCTGCACGGAGCGCACGATAAGCTCGCACCCCACACGTGCGGCCAGCTCGTCGCGAAACTCGATGGTCTCTGGGAAGTTATGCCCGGTATCGACGTGCAGCAGCGGAAACGGAAACTTGCCCGGGGCAAAGGCCTTCACCGCAAGGTGCACCATCACGATTGAGTCCTTGCCGCCCGAAAAGAGCAGCGCAGGGCGCTCAAACTGAGCCGCAACCTCGCGCATGACAAAGATCGCTTCAGACTCGAGTTGGGCGAGGTGGTGGTGGGTGGTCATGGCGCCGAGGATACCGACTCGAGGTACCAGGCGTAAGTGGTTTCGATTCCTTCTCGCAGTCCAATGTGGGCCTGCCAGCCGAGCGACGTCATGCGGCTGACGTCGAGGAGCTTTCGCGGCGTCCCGTCGGGCTTGGTGACGTCACACTCGATCATGTCCTCGAACCCGACGATTTCCGCCACCAATTCCGTGAGCTCCAGGATCGAGATGTCGCGTCCGACACCGACGTTTACATGCTCCTCGCCATCGTAGTTGTGCATCAGGAAAACACACGCAGAGGCGAGATCGTCGACGTGAAGGAGTTCACGCTTCGGCGTCCCCGAATCCCAGATCGTGACCGAGTCGTCCGGGCGTTGCCTGGCTTCGTGGATTCTGCGAATGAGGGCGGGCAGCACATGTGAGATCTCGAGGTCGAAGTTGTCGCCGGGCCCATAGAGGTTGGTCGGCATCACGCTGATGAAGTTGCATCCATGTCGGCACCGATACGCATCGCACATCGTGATGCCCGCGATCTTGGCGACCGCATATGCATCGTTTGTGGACTCCAGCGGGCCAGTCAGTAGAGCACTCTCAGGGATTGCTGTGTGGCGAGCTTCCCTCCCCTCATACGGGATCATGCAAACGAATCCCAATACCGCCGTCAAGCGCCACCGCCGCACCCGTCATTATCTTGGCCGCGTCAGATGCAAGGAACAGAACCACCTGGGCAACCTCTCTTGGCGTCCCAATTCGCCCGATGGGATGCATCGCGCCAAGCCTTTCCAGCCCTTGCGGGTCCCCCTCGAATCCGGCACGCAACATCGGTGTGTCGGTTGCCGCGGGAAGGACACAGTTCACACGAATCCGCGGCCCGAGATCAACGGCAAGGCTGCGCGTCAGGCCGACCAAGGCTGCCTTGCTGGTAGCATAGGCCACGAACCCCGGTTTCGTAGCCGTAGCGTGCACGCTGGAGATGTTGACCACGGACCCCCCAGCTCTTTCAAGCTCAGCCAGTAGGCCCTGAATGAGAAAAAACGGGCCAATTAGGTTCGTGTCAAACGTCTCTCGAAGCTCAGAAGCCGCGACATCATCGGTACGATTCAAGAGTTGGACTGCCGCGTTGTTTACCAAGAGATCCAGGCCTTCCGAACCTGTTAGCGCGGCAATATCACAGAGGACATCAGAGCGATAATTCTCCTCCCGAGCCATTCGCCCGATGTCGAACTGAATGTACTCTGCGTGGGTCCCGTCATGAGGCTCGCGGTCTGTCGCGATCACACGGTAGCCGGCATCAAGCAGGACCTCGACAAGGACAACGCCAATTCCACCCCTTGCCCCCGTCACCAGGGCCGTGGGCCTATTTTTCACTGTAGGCTCCCTAGGCCGTGAGCGATGCTCTCAGCCAAGCGCCAACTTTCCTCGTCGTCTACATCCACCGATTCAATGCCGGGAGTAACGTACATCATCGGCCGCTCTCCAATTCGGGCATGCGTTCGCTCGAAACTCTCGCGAGTGAACAAGTACAGGTTCGAGTTTTCTTCGAACCAAGGCTCGAGGTCCTGCGTGCGGATGAGATTTGTAGGATCATGGTTGATGGGATGAGCATTGGCGTCGTAGAACCGAGACTGCAGACGGTTGACACTGAACAATGAGTCCACTGAGTTGCCTTCCCTGGCGCGGCGGAACGCAGCCACAGCGTCACGTATGGTGTTCCCGCTCAGCAGGGGGTTGGTCGTGTGCGTCATCAGATACATACAAGCAGGGACATTGGCCAAGTCGTCTGCAATGACCAGATTCATGCTGACCAGGTCCCCGCGTAGATCGGCGCTCCGCTCCCGCATTAGGACCCGTGGGTCGTCTATTCCACCGTGGCTCTCAATCAATTCTCGTCCGTCCGTATTGATAATGACGCGCTCGATTTCCTCGATCGAGAGCAGCGTGTCCAAGATCCAACGGAACAGCGGTTTGCCAGCGAACGACTTGAAATTCTTGCCCGGGATTCGCTCCGAATGTGCCTTCATTGGAAGCACCGCAACTAACCGGCAAAGTCTATCCAACATCGAGACGCCGTCCTGGGTAATAAAAGTGCATCATTAGGTTGTGAGTCACAGGGGACCGATGATGCAGTCCGGTATAGGTCCCGACGTACTGCATCGTACGAAAAACCAGAATGTCGAGCAGCGTCCCCGGGCGCCTTCGCTGCCTGAACGCCATCCGGAGGTCGACCCACACACCATGGATCAGAAGCTGGCACATTTCCAAAATCGTCATGCGTGAGTCGGGAAAAATCCGCCTGAGCGCTATCGCTTCCCGTTCGTATCGTCTGAAAATTCTTCCCGCGTCTTCCTCGTGAATATGCGTGATCACCGCCCCGGTCTCGTATGCGATGCGGTGCCCCTGCTCCAAGGCCCACTTCCCCCATTCCAGATCCTCAAGACCCGTGAGAGCCTCATCAAAGGGGTGTGCCTCCCACAACCGCCTCCGAATCGCCGCATTGGCATTGTTGCAGAACGGGGTCTTCTGATCCCAATCCGAGACGCTGGGGAAAAGGCTGGCAAAGACCTGATGCTCCGAGAACCGCGTAACCTCGTTTCCAGTCTGCCGGCCGTATACGAGTGCCACTTCTGGCCGCTCGAACGGCATCCCCAACATCTCCAGCCACTCGTCATCACAGGGAACGACGTGCGCACTGGCAAATACTAGAATTTCGCCCAAGGCAACCGCACACCCAAGATTTAGGGCCCGACCAAACGTGAATTCGTCCGGCTGAATCTGTACCAGCTTCACCGGATAGTGCCCCACAATCTCGAGCGTCCGGTCCGTGGAGCCGGAGTCCACAACCACAACCTCGACCTCCCGCAACGACTGTTTGCCCACTGCCTCGAGGAGGTTCCCTATGTGCCGCTCCTCGTTGTAGCATCGAATCACCAGTGACACCTGAGGTTGGCTAGCAGACGAGTTCATCATCATCCCCCAGGATCTCAATCCGTACTGAGAAGCTGCGAACCTCGTCCGGTAGCAGCACCGCACATCGACCTCGTCTCCTGGCCTCACTCATGTCCTTAGGCATATTCGTGCACGGTTCCAAGACGACGGTGTTGTATTCCCGCCAACCACCGTAGGTGATAAACAGCCAGCAATACGGGAAGACCTCAGGGGGGTAGGTGATTCGAATTCGCTCTCCGGTTCTGCTTCGCCTAAGCCCGCAACACCCGGCAGGCATGTCCGATACGTAGACAAACTCTCGAAACCCTGAACCGGCCGAACGCACGGTCCCTAGGTCAAGCAGGTCTCCGAAGTCGTCCAGAAGCACCGGCCACTCACGCGGACGGGAGTCGCTAAGGCGGCCGAAACCCGGCGTGACAGGGGTAACTGATCCACCTGGCAAAGTGATTTTGTCCCCGTCTTCCACACGAAGCGCCGGGTGGAGTTTCAGTAGGTGCCATAACGGCTTGGTGCCGTTGTGCACGAGTCGATAGTCGATGGTCACGAGTGCATTATTGGGATCCAGCCGGATCGCCTTATAGAAATCGACGGGAACGGTAGTACACCGCCTCAAGAGCTGAACATGCAGGTCAGATTGACTCACTACCTCGAAGGGTCGATTCCAAAGCTCCCCATGGTCAGGAAGGTCACGCCCGTCAGACCGAATTGCAGCATCGTTCGGGAAAAGTTCCTCGAAACCACCCGCCCACACATCATCGTATACATTGTGGTCGGCTGGGTGCCCAAGCATTCGATCTGGCTGATAGTAGAGCCATTGATCCCCCGTATGACCACCGCACAGTTCAGAAACTCGCCCGCCCCTTTTCGGTTGGACCACCAGTTGCAGAAACTGGTTCACGATGCTTATCGAACTAGTCATGTCGACGTGTGCTTCTCAAATCCGCATTCATGAGAAATCCAAGATCGCATCGGGTCGCAACACGCGCATGAGTTCGCCGACCGTGTTGTCGCTTACCGCCTTAACCGCCGTATCCGCGTTAAACGCGTTATGTGCATTCAGGAGTACGTTGTCAAACTCAAGCAGAGGACTGCCAGCAGGCAAAGGCTCCTCCTCATAAACATCAAGTGCGGCCCCTGCAATGGCACCGCTTCTCAAAGCATCAATGAGAGCCTCCATGTCCACACAGGCCCCACGCGAGATGTTGATCAAGAAGGCAGTGGGTTTGGTGTGCGAGAACTCACGACCGGCGAGCAGATGATAACTGGTGGAGTTGAGGTCGCAGGCCACCACGACAAAATCGGACTCGCGTAACAATTCCTCCTTGCCGACGAGAGCCATACCGGAATAAGCAAGAAAGGCGCGATCAATGGCCTGAATGTCGTTCCCAAGGAGCCTGACGCCAAAAGGAATGCCACGAAGGGCAATCTGCTTGCCAATATCGCCAACCCCGATGATCCCGAGAGTGCGGCCACGGAGACCGAGACCGCACAGCTTAACCCACTCACCAGCTCTCACCATTCGGTCCGAGACGTGCAAGCTCCTGGCCAACATCAGCACGTATCCCCACGCCTCATCTGCCACCGCATCACTCAGCAGTCCCGGCGAACGCCTGACTGCAACGCCGCATTCTTCAGCTGCGCCTAGGTCGATCGCGTTGATGCCAACACCCCACTTTGCGATTACTTTTAGCCTAGCCGCCGCACCCTTCTTGATGACTGCGGCTGTGAATTCATCATCCCCCGCGATGACGCCGTCGTAGCGCTCGATTACTGCGAGCAGCTCGTCCTCCGACATGTTCTGGGCCACGAACGGGTTGTCATACGTGATGCCTTGTGCCTGAAAAAAAGCAGTGTAGCGTTCAGGGACAGGTCTGAAATAGGGCGCTGTACAGAGTATGCGCATTTTTGCCTTCTCCGAGTCCATAAATTAGCGCAGCGGCTACCCCACGCGAGTCCGGTCGTCTGCGAGCCCCCCCCCAACAACTCTGTCATCACGCCGCGCCACCATGTGTCGGCGCATTTTCAGACGTCTGCGACACGAGTCTTTGCTGTTGTCAGGGGCTCGCGGCGCCACGGGTGTGAATGACATGCCCTCTCTCCCGGAGCGTCTTTTCCTGGAGCGCGAGTTCTAGGTCATGATCAACCATCATTACAACCAATTCCTCGAACGAAACCTTCGGCTCCCATCCCAACAACTCCTTCGCCCGCGAACTGTCACCCTGGAGAAAGTCAACTTCCGTTGGGCGGTAGTAGCGGGGGTCAACCTCCACGTACGCCCTCCAATCGAGCCCAGCGCGCGCGAAGGCCGCCTCTACGAAATCACTCACCGCATACGATTCGCCCGTCGCAACCACAAAATCGTCTGGAGTCGAGCGCTGAAGCATCAGCCACATAGCTTCAGCGTAGTCACCCGCAAACCCCCAATCCCTCCGTGCGGTGAGATTCCCGAGGTAGAGCTTGTCCTGAAGGCCGTGGACGATGCGGCCCACCGCTCGGCTGACCTTGCGGGTCACGAATGTCTCGCCTCTCCGGGGTGACTCATGGTTGAAGAGAATCCCGTTGCATGCGAAGAGCCCGTAGGCTTCGCGGTAGTTTACCGTATACCAGTGAGCCGCCACCTTGCTTACGGCGTAGGGTGACCGTGGGTAGAATGGCGTCGACTCGCATTGCGGCGGGGGCGCCGCACCGAACATCTCAGACGAGCCGGCCTGGTAATACCGAACCTCTCGACCGCTGTGCTGTTGGTAGTCGCGAATCGCCTCGAGCACTGACAGGGTACCAATCGCAACGATTTCAGCGGTATAGATGGGTAGTTCAAAGGACACCTTGACGTGCGACTGCGCGCCAAGATTGTAGAACTCGTCGGGCCGAACGTCCTCCAGCACTCTGCGAATGGAGGTGGCATCGGCCAAGTCCCCGTAGTGAAGTGTGAACGGCTCACCGTCTGCATGGGGATCGTGATACAAGTGATCTATGCGATCGGTGTTGAAGAGCGAAGCGCGTCGCACGATGCCGTGCACGGCATAGCCTTTCGAGATCAACAACTCGGATAGGTAGGATCCGTCCTGGCCGGTCACGCCGGTGATCAATGCCCTTTTCATAGTCCTGGTATCCTCACACAACAGCACAAATTGCTAGCCAAAAGACTCACTCTCCCGATGTTTCCGACGACCACGCGTCAGCGTGCAATGGGCGCTTCGTTGAAAGGGACTTTCGCCAAAGACAGGGGTTGAAGGGCAAGCCACATGATCCGAGAAAACACTGTAAGCCGCAACACTGGCCCGCGTCTACCGTTCCCAGATGCTACGCCCAGTGGTCAAATACCACTCGACGGTCCGCTCGAGGCCTTCCTTGAGCGGCATCTTAGCCTCGAAGCCGAACCGCTCCTTTGCCCGCGAAACGTCGAGGCGCCGGCGCGGCTGACCGTTCGGCTTGGTTGAATCCCAGATGATCGCACCGTGGTAATCCAGCAACTCACAGAGGATACTCCCAAGCTCCTTGATGGACGCCTCAGTGCCCGATCCTATATTGACCGGTTCTGGAGAATCGTACCGCTCAGTCGCCGCTACCACAGCTTCCCCTGCATCCTCTACGAAGATAAACTCCCGAGTGGGCGATCCGTCTCCCCAAAACTCCACGGCGGCGGCCCCATCTTCCTTGGCCCGCAATATCCGCCGGATCATTCCAGGGATTACGTGACTCGACTCCAAATCGAAATTGTCCCAAGGCCCATACAAATTCACCATCAGAAGATGTACGCCGTTGAGTCCAAACTCCTCAGCGTAGGCTTGGGTTTGAACGAGCATCATCTTTTTCGCCAAGCCGTATGCAGCGTTGGTCTCCTCCGGGTAACCCTCCCAGAGTTCGGCCTCGACAAAGGGCACCTTGGAATACTTTGGATAAGAGCACACCGACCCGATGCCGACGAACTTGGAGACCTCAAACTCGCGGCACGCCTCTATGACGTGAGTGTTCATCAGGAGGTTATCCCGGGCTATAGTACCCGGGTGCCGTCTCATGAACCCAATCCCACCGCCTGTCCAAGCGGCATGCACAACGAGGTCCGGCTTCAAATCCCGGAAAAGGTCCCTCGTTTGAGTCCAAACTCGAAGGTCGGCCTGGGCACGACGGGGAACGACCGGAACAACCCCACGCCGCCCAAACGCCTCGACAATATGGCGTCCCAAGAATCCAGCTCCCCCGAGAACGATCGTCTTCATGTGCCGCCCTTAGGACAGTTTGATGTCAGGCGCGAGCCGCGAACACCGCCCCGCCGTTGCTTGGCTATGCTACCACCGGTTTCACCCGCACCGAGGAGACCGTTTCCCCCAACAGCAAGGCTGGTCTCATTCATGCTATCCTGTCCCTAATTGACTCCAGGACCTCGCGGCTTTGGCTCGCGATGAGGTTGCCCCAAGCTCGTCTGTCACGCAGCGGACAGGGATAGAAGGAGGCACCGCGCCATTTATGTCGCCCACCATATCGTTCAATTGGAAACCACTCCGAGACCAGAACGTGGTAGCCTAGGTCGACCAAGTACTGGGCCAATATGTCGAAGTCATACCCCAGTGGCTCCGACTTCGAATTCTCAAATTCGACCAGAACCACCCTCGGCAGCGACCTGCTCCATGGGTAAGACCTTAGGACAAAATAGTCGTGACCCTCTGCATCGACTTTGAGAAAATCGATACTGTCACCGAACTGATACTCGTCAATCGCGTCTTCGAGGCGCACGACCTTGACATGGCCCGAGGCGGTGTGGCTCTCGTGAAACGGATGAAGTCCGGATATCCCGGTGGAAAGCGTACTCTTATAGAATAGCACTTCTGCCCCAGTAGTCTCTCCGACAGCGCGCACATCGATACTGACGTTGTCACAGCCCCCAAGAGCCACCTCTAGAGCGGCGCGATTGTCGTCATCCGGCTCGAACGCCAACACCTTCCAAGAGCGTCGAGCGAATTCCCTACACGACTCACCTTTGTGGGCCCCAACGTCCACCATCTTGCCTGAAGTGCCCGGAGCAAGGAGGACGCTCTGGATCGCCAACATCTCATTCGCATGACCCAGGCCCACCCGCCACAGAGTCTTGGACACGAACGCCTTTATGCCACCCACTCCCGATGTATGCAAACCCCTATGACTCCGGAGTTGAGGAACGGGACGGGGCCATTTGCGCTACGCCATGAGGCACGGTGGCAACTGAGACACCGCGTTGTGCACGTCGAAGCTTCATAGCCCGAGTCCCTGACGAAAGAAATCCCGCAAGAATCTCCAATTGTACAATGTGTAGCGCCTCAAGAGCCGCCCCCGATCCCGCCCCAGCATACGCCACACCCACTCCAGCCCAGCTCGCTGTACCATCTTCGGAGCGCGCTTGACGCGTCCGCCAAGGAAATCGAAGGTGGCACCAACACCGATTAGCACCGCCCCTCCAACACGTGGGCGATTTCGTGCAATCCAGAAATCCTGCTTGGGCGTCCCCAATCCGACGAACAAGAAATCAGCCTCGGCGGCTCGGATCTTTTCGAGTTCCGCCTCCTCCTCCTCAGGCGTAAGGTCTCGAAAAGGCGGGGAGACAGCACCAACCACAAGCGCGTGCGGTGCGAGTGACTTGAGGCGAGTGATCATTTCCGCCAAAACGGCTGGCGCACCGCCGTAGAAGTAGTGCCTCCAACCGAGTTCCTGACCGACCTCCAGAAGATGGAGCATCAGCTCAGGCCCGCATATACGGTCGGTGGCCACCCCACCGACATGCCTCATCCAGAATACGAACGGCTTTCCATCAGGGAGGACCAGGTCAGCCGCGTCATAAACTGCGCGAAGCTCTGGCAACTCTCTTGCCAGAGATACGCAGTAGCTGTTCACGACCGCAATATGTCGGCCCACATCATTTCGTTCACCAAGCCAACGCTCAATCTCTATCACGACATTTGACATCGTTGCCCCTTGCACCTCGATGTCGAGGAATCGCGTACTCTGAACCATTCAGGCTCCAAATGAGGAAGGGACTTCCGGACAGGGGTACCCGCCGAATGCCCAATAACTGCGCTCTGGGACGCTGGAGCCACCGAACACTGGAGGAAGCCGTCAACCACCGTAGGGCGTATCCTACTTCCGCAAGGCGGCCAACGCAATCTGACCTCGGGGCTCGCGGCGACGGACGAGCACCGCGGCTTGACGGGCTGCCCGCAACTGCCGTATTCCTGTTCGGGGATGATCGATCGCCCATGCGCATCAAAAGCCAGACGAATGCCGGCAGTCGGCGATGCCCCTTCACTCGCTTGAGCCAGGGCCGCTGTTCCTACTTCTTGATGAGCACGGGTCGTCATGGCCAGGGAGTCTAGATGACGTCAATCAGTGGTTTGGTGGACAATTATGTTCGTCGTTCATTTGTTGGCAAGCATCTTGCCAGCATGCGTCATCGAACGCCAAGGATCTATCGGAGCATGAAGCGGGTGTGGGAGACCCTTCTGCCACTCCCATCAAGCAACGCCCTGGCGAGATATCAAGCTCGCGCAGTAAACAACTTCGTCGCACTGGCTGCGCCTGACTTGGAGAACAGTACCATTCTCGAGGTCGGCAGCGATGCTGGCGCCAAGATAATACGGGAGTTAGCAGGCCGAGGCGCAGGGAGAGTAGTCGGGATTAACCCCGGCCTTGAGAACGACCGCACTGGCGCGGCCCACTTCCAAGGGAACGGCCTCCCACCCAACTGCGCCTTTCGGAACGACGACGCCACCAACCTCAGGTTCGAGGATGAGACATTCACTCACGTGTTCAGTGTGTCGGTCTTTGAGCATCTAAACAATTTCGAGCAGTGTATTTCAGAATTTTTTAGAGTTCTGAAGCCCGGAGGATGCCTATACGCTGACTTCGGCCCCATCTGGTCCTCTAGTATCGGACATCACGTCTATGCGGTGGTCGGAGACGAGGAGGCTCGCCATTGGGACCCGAGCAAGAACCCGGTGCCGAATTTTGCGCACCTTCTTATGTCGAGAGAAGAGTTGGCGCGCCGCCTGGAAGGTCAGGTGTCAGGGGATCTGTTGGAGGCAGTTCTGGCTTGGATCTATGACCAACCCTTTATCAACAGACTCCTTTTTGAAGACTATATTCGAGTCATCGAGGCATCGCCGTTTGTGATTGAACGCCTGGTCCTTGACGAAGAACGGCTTTCCAGCCGACTCGCGAGCCGTTTGCGGACGAAGTACCCCACGCACTCCAGGTTTGACGTGAGGAATGTCGAATTGATCCTCAGAAAGGACGCGGGAGGGCCAAACGAAGCTCGGTGAGGCTGTAGTCCGCCGGCCGGCACACGATGTCGGCTGCGACCCCACAATCTAAGAGACAAGCGACGGGGCCAGTCCCCCTCACTGAACTCGAACCGCCGTGCGTAGTCTAGCGGCGTCGGAGGATCTGGGGTTGCCTCTGCCAAAGGAAACCGAGCACATCAGAGTCCCCCCTACGCGCTACCTAGCTGGCCACGCCAGCACGCATGGCTTCAGGTCCCCTGTCTCCTCCGGAGCCCCTACTTCCGGGCTCGGCGTAAATAGCCACAGTCAGGTACAGAGCGATGAGGAGTAGCCATGTGTCCAGAGCGAAGTACGTCAATGAGGCTTCGAGCGCACCAGTGACGGCGAGATAAATCACGGCCCACACGACCACGTTTCCGGACCTTTCCGACACAGAGTTGACCGAAGACGCCTTCCATACCAGCGCGATGAACGCGCCAAGGAACAGAACGAACCCCGCTAGCCCGTAGTCCAAGGTGACCTGCAGATAGCTATTGTGTGCGTTCGTGACTTCGGCCTCGGCATAGCTGTATTCAAACAGGAACGCCCACTGTCTACTCAGTCCGGACGATACCTGGCCTCGGGCGCCAGAACCGACGACCCACCACTGTAAGGGTAGTGCCACCATGCCACGCGCCGCGGTGATCCAAATAAGGTCTCGGTTCGACAGCGTCGCGATATCTCCAGCTTGTCGCGATACCACAGCGGCCACTTTGCCAACCCGCTGCTCGGTCAGAGCAAGCACAGACGTAGACAACGCTATGACGGGTAACAATATCGCACCCACGAGCGCCGCTATACTCAGCACCTTCCCCAGTGTCCTCGTGTTCTTGGTGAGCCACAGGGCCATCATGGTGAGCACCATCGCGAACGTAGGTCCCCGTCCCCCGTGCCCCAACAGTACCGCAGCCACTAGGACCCAGGTTATGACCCGGACAGAGTAGCGCGACCATCTCTTCCCAGAGTAGCCGAGGACCAGGATAGCTGCAGAGCCTGCGCAAATCGACAGCATCTGACCGCTCAGCGCAAACGGAAATATGGTTCGAAAGCCAGACGGGCTCCACAGCGAGACAAGCTCTCGGAGGTACTTCGCCTCCAGGCCAGGGTTTCGGAGCCCCAAGCCAGACGAAATCACATTCATGGCAACATAAAGCACCAACGAAACCGTGAGCGCACGAACGGGCCCCGCGGGCCCTCCCCTTCGATAGGCCTGTCTCACCCCAATCCACAGGAACGACACCAACAGCCCAACCACGGCTATTTCAGCAAAACCCGCGATCACGGGCCTCGAACCATTCATGATGGAACGTAAGAAGCCGACCTGAACCACGCACAGGTATGCAATACCAATCAGGACCATCCGCCTATCTGTAAATGGTCCCGCCACGGAAGACAGGTGCCGTCTCCGCCCCAGAATCCTCGGAGCAATCCCAGCATGGACGATCCCGCCGCCGGACATTGCAACCACCCACAAGACCGCGAGTTGAGGTTGGCCACTCCCAACCAGGAAGTTGTAAACCCCAAGAATGGGGAAGAGGAGCGTCAGAAGCACGGGCAAGCCCCACCGCAGCGCTGCGCTTCTTGCCTAGACCACATCGGCAAAAGGCACCTTCCTGAAGGCGGTGCAGAAGCCACCTTCCGTCGCATCAATTATCGTGCGACCATCCGCCTCAAAAGCCCTGCGAGCCACGCCGTATGCGATCTCAGACCTGAGCAAGTCGGGAAGCTGCCACATACTTCCCTTCGGAAAGTACTCGGGATGCATGTGATCCGTATCTTCGGTCTGGGTTCGCTCCTCTGCCCGGTTCGGGCGGCCAATTGATCCGAAGTGATGATCAAGGCCCACGATGATCACCTCGCTGAATCCCAGGTGATAGGCGATCTGCAGCGTCACGAAGGTCACCGTCCCCCCTGAACACAAACCGCCCACGATGTTCGTGCTGAAGGAGTCACGAATTCTCAGCTTCAGCGGGAGGAAGTTCATCGACGGGCCAGCCGCGAACAGTCGCCGCCAGCTCCACGCTACGAACTTAAGCGCATCGATTTCTTCAATGTCTCGGGCAAATTGAGCGATTACAAGGTCATTGACGGCCACATAGAAGTCCGGCGTAAACCCCCACTCCTCGTACATTAGGTATGCTCGGTTCATGGAGAACACCATTTCGGTCCTCAATGCGCCGACGGGCACGTTCTTTAGGCTGGGGCCATTGGCGAGAAGGAAGCACCGCTCACCGGAGTATGCGTTCCGGAGCGACTCAAGGCGCTCCCTGGTATCGGATCCCTCCTTGGTCAAATGCCACGCGAGCCAAGGCGGCACCGCCGCAAGCCGATTTCCGACGCCGGTAGCTAAGCGCGCTGGGGACAACTCCCTTAGACGAAACCGTGACTGCATCTGTATCACCTGAGCGAAGGAATCCAACGGGGGAACAGCCGGATAGCATCGATGAGGGACGGTCGGGGCAGTTGTCCGTGGCCCCATCACCGCCAAGAAAAGAACTCGTCGGAGCGAGCTTGACAAGGCCGTCACAGCGGCGGCGGCCCACCGCCTACTGGCATCCCTAATTACGACAGATCGGGCCCCAACCGACCTAGGTCAAGAGCCCATAGCGTCTGCCGCAGCAGTTTCAATGGGAGGGGGCCAGGGTCCCCGCGGTTTTGGCTCGAATGAGGTCGTCACGCTCCTAGCGCGGTCGGATAAACGTGACCCGCCCCGCCGTGACAAGGGCCACAAAGAAATACGCCAACAGTGTCGAGAGGGCTGCCCCCATCCCCTCGTATTTCGGAATCAAGATGAGGTTCGCGAAGACATTGACGAACGCGCCAGCCATTGTAATGAGACCGACCGCCCTGGTGTCGCCCCAGTGGTATAGGTAGCTGGCAACGACGCGATGCAGGCCGTGAAAGATAAGCCCCAGGCCGATAGGTATGAGCCAGACGCTCGCGTCCGCGTAGTCCGGCCCAGCGATAATCGGGAACAGCGGCACCCCTGCCAACATGAATACCGCCCCGAGCACCACTGTCATCCCCATGATCACTCTCGCGAGCCTATTGGCCGGCCCGAGTCCCGCCGTCCCGCTGCTAAGGAAGCGAAAGAAGCGCGGCTGCCACGTTCGTTGGAGGGCCTCGTAGACCAATGAAAGCGCTAGGCCGGCGGTATAGGCTGCCGAGAAGTAGCCCACTGCACTCGGCCCCACCATTGTCGCAAGCATGACCCTATCGATGAACGACATGACCCAGAGGGCGAGCGCGTGCGGCACCAGAGGAAGCGCGAAACTCACGTATCGAAGGGCTACCTGCGAGTCGACTGAATACCACCTCCCCCGCCCGAGCTTCGCCCGCGCGGCCAGAACCAAGGAGACCAGAACCGTGACGACTGTCTCTCCCACCAGGGCGGCCCGCCAATCACCGTGGCTCAAGTGGAGGAAAGCGAGGATTGCAGTCGCGCCAAGCACCCCGGTCGCGGCGCTGTATCCAAAGAACGCCCCAGGTCGAAATTCGACCTGGCGTACCGCAAGAAACGTGGCTAGAACGGAGCGACTCGCGCCGAGTAATAGCAACGTCACGATCACGGACGGGCCAAACCCAACTATCGGCAAGAGGAGGGCCCACGCCACGCCCCCAGCCAGAAAGGCTCCTAGGCTAACCATAACAAGCTGAAGTATGAATCTGATGGTACTACGGATTTCCTGCGGGCCAATATCGAAGTACTTAGTCACGATATAGACCTGTCCATTCAACCCAATAAAGATGCCAGCAACGCTGGCGCCCACGAGCGCCAAACTCAGAAGTCCGAACCCCTCAGGCGTCAGGAAGCGCGTGTAGACAGGGAGAAGAAGGAAGGGTAAGCCACGCTGGATCCCGGATCCGCCCATGTAGAGCAACGGTTCTCGAATCATGTGGCGCATCGCGGCCGCGGACCGACGCATGTAGCGGATAGACCGGATAGAAGAACTCCTCACGCTAGTCCCTGGACTTCGCTCCGGTAACTCGCCCGGACGTACTCGTCCAGCGCGGTCTCGGCAGCGCCCTCGCCCATCTCCCAGGTCTCGCGCTTCACGTCCTCGCCCCGTCTACGGCGAATAGGCGCGTGTCGTAGATGACCTCGCGCTGCTGGTTCATGATGTAGTCATAGTCCAGCAGGCACCTACGGGCCTCGGAAAGGACGGGTACCCTGTCGGTGCATCTGAACAATCATTCTCCCCGAAAGTTGAACGCTACGCGATATTGCCTACCGCGACACCGTCGCTGCGCCCATGCCAAGATGTGTGCCTTGCCGCTCTCTCGCTACTAGCCGTCCCATAATTGATTCTCGAGCTGCTATTCTATGCCCCGTCCACCGAATCTCGTCCACTACGCGGGTGAAAATCCGAGCCGATTGAGGCCTGGGCGTAGACCGCCGCAGGCGCTGTGGGGTCGTACCCAGGGGTCAACTTCGGCATGGATTGACTTCGACGCCCAGCGGCTCAGCTGAGCAATATGCCAAACCAATCCTGGGATTTTGCCTTCCGCAGATGGTGAATCGGAGGGCCGCCGCAGTTTACCGCGCGCCCCGCCTCTTCAAAATCACCGGAATCGTCTTGAGAAGAATCTTGAAGTCCAAACCCAGCGACCAACCGATGATGTACTGGCGATCCAGGCGGACCACCGTCTCGAAGTCGGCGATGTCACTTCGCCCTCCGACCTGCCACAGCCCCGTAATGCCCGGACGCACCGCAAACCTCTCATAGTGGTGATCCATGTAACCTTGCAGATCGGACTCTGGAAACGGACGCGGGCCCACCAGCGACATATCCCCCTTTAGTACGTTGGCTAGCTGGGGCAACTCATCGAGGCTCCAAGCCCGTAGGAATCGTCCCACCCAGGTCACCCTTGGATCTTTGGATATCTTGAACAGGCGCGGGTCTCCCGAGGAATTCAGGTGCTGAAGGGCGGCCTTCTCACCATCCGCACCATCCCGCATGGTCCTGAACTTGAGCATCGTGAAGCAACTGCCCCCAACCCCTATGCGCCGCTGACGGAAGAAAACGGGGCCCTTCGACGAAAGCTTTACGGAAGCCGCAACTGCGAGAAGAAGGGGAGAGAGGATCACCAGCCCAACCCCGGCGCACATCGCATCCACCACCCGCTTCACCAACAGTTGATGTGCCTGAAGACCCGGCCGGGTCAGGACGGTGACCGGCACGTGGTTGTACACGCGGGGTTTGGCAACGACCCCGGCGATTTCCAATGAACGGGAGATACTCCCAAGCTCGCATCCCGCGGACTGAGCGACCTCCACGATCCGCCTGAACTGCTCGTTCGACACATTCCCGGCAATGAACAACGTGCCGGCTCCCGTGGCAAGCAGGACTCGCGAGAGCTCAGCCCCCAACGCAACCGGGTGCCCAAAGGGTCCCTCAATCGGAACCATATCAACCACCCGGTGGCCGGCACCCGGTGCGAAGATCGGACTCTGGCCGGCTCGGGCGAGGGCATCCTGCTTTCCGATGACCACGGTCGCAACCGATCCGCCAAACCGGCTTCGCAGGCGGTGAACCGCCACAACCAGCATCCCGCGAGCCACCGCGAGCACGGCGAAGACGGACCCCGCAGTGATGACGTACCGGAGCAACACCGAAATGGGATGCACCGTCCAAAGGGATTGCCAAAGGACCAGCCCGGTGGCCAGAAGAACTCCGGCCGCCCACCGCCGAGGCGACCGCCACCCACTCGCTCGCCGGTATGCGCCCACGAATACCAGGGCCATTCCAAGCGCTACCGCGAACTGGAAGCCACCGAGGTACCCGGTCGGGAGAAGCCCAGCAAACGATTCCTCTACGCGGAGGAACCTGGCGACAGCTCGGGCGCTGAAAAAGGCACCGGCATCCGTGAGACCCAATGCGAGCCAACGCCCAGCGTCTCGAACACCGTGGGCAAAAAGGTGCCTGCGCGCCCGAGTCTGGACCGCAAGCCTCAGTTCGGGAGGCCGTCGGACCCACTCGGCCTTGGCCGGTGGAATCTCAATTTCCTGCAGTTCAACTAACGGGTTCACAATGCCCCAATTCCATTCACAAGGTCGACGGGAATAGCATACTCGTGACCAGCGAGCGCGGGGGGGGCGGTCTCCTGATTCATCACTTCGCTAAACCTACACCTGTGGTACGACATGTTCCCCATATACTTACCGATGTTTTACACGGCTCGCCACCACCCTTTTTGCTCGACGTACCATTTGACGGTCTCGGGAAGCGCCGCATCGAAATCAGCTTGAGGACTCCAGCCCAACTCCGTATGGGCCCGGGAAGCGTCGATGGCATACCGCCTGTCGTGGCCCTTTCGGTCAGGAACGAACTCGATGAGGTCCTCGCTGGCGCCCACAGCCCCCAGAATGGCGCGCACGACCTGGAGGTTGGTCCGCTCGGCGTCCCCTCCAAAGTTGTACACCCGCCCCGCTTTTCCCTGCCTGAGCGCGGCATCGATCCCTCGGCAGTGATCTTCCACATGAATCCAGTCCCGAATGTTGAGTCCATCGCCGTACACAGGTAGAGACGACCCATCGATCGCATGGGTCACCATCAGCGGAATGAGCTTCTCTGGGTGCTGGAAGGGCCCGTAGTTGTTCGAACTGCGGGTGACGACCACGTCCATGCCGTGCGTGGTGTGGTACGACAGCGCCAACAGGTCGCCAGCGGCCTTGGTGGCCGAGTACGGCGAGCGGGGAGCGAGCCGGGTGTCCTCGGTGAACCGCGCGGCCTCGGACCCCGGTTCTGGGTCCGGGTGCTCGGGGTCGCTCCACGGGAGCTCGCCGTATACCTCGTCGGTCGAGACCTGCACGAACCGGCCTACCCCCGCCTCGAGCGCCGCCGCGAGGAGTACGTAGGTTCCGATCACATTCGTACGTACGAATGGCGCGTCCGATTCGATCGACCGATCCACGTGCGACTCGGCGGCCAGGTGGAGCACCGCGTCGGTGCCCTCCATGAGCGGGCGCACGGTATCGGCGTCGCAGATATCGCCGTGCACGAACCCGTAGCGCGGATCGTCTTCGATGTCTGTCAGGCTGGCCAGATTGCCGGCGTAGGTGAGCGCGTCGAGGTTCACGATCTCGACATCTTCGTGGGTGTTGAGCAGGTGCCGCACCAGGTTCGAGCCGATGAACCCGGCGCCACCGGTGACCAGGAGCTTCATGGCCGGTCTCCAGCCGGCGTGGCGCCCGCCCCCCGCAGCACAGCATTTCCCGCCGACTCCGCCACGAACTGCGTCGCGCGGTACAACGAGGGAATCGTGCCGGCATCGGTCCACCACCCCGTAACCTCGGCGTGACGCATCGCACCCCACTCGATGTAGCGGTTGTTCACATCGGTGATCTCCAACTCGCCCCGCGCCGAGGGGTCGAGGCCGTCGATGATCTCGAAGACGCGCGCGTCGTAGAGGTAGCATCCGGTAACGGCAAGCGAACTCCTGGGGTCGGAGGGCTTCTCTTCGATCCGGACCACACGGTCGCCCTCAACCTCGGCCACACCGAACCGCTCGGGATCGTCCACCTCCTTGAGCAGGATCATCGCCCCTTGCCCGCCGGCGTCGCGGTAGGCCTCCACAGCCGGCCGGATGGGTCGCTCGAAGATGTTGTCGCCCAGGATCACGCAGAGTGACCCGCCCTCGGCGAACTCCCTCGCCAACCCCAGCGCCTCGGCGATGCCCCCCTCACCCTCCTGGTAGGCGTATTGGATGCCGTCGAACCCGAAGTCCTCTCCGTTGCCCAGCAGCCGGTTGAACTCGTCCGCGTGGTTGCCCCCGGTGACCACGAGCACCTCACGCACGCCCGCGTGCACGAGCTGCTGGATGGGGAAGTACACCATCGGCCGGTCGTACACGGGAAGCAGGTGCTTGTTGGTCACCCGCGTCATCGGCAGCATGCGCGTGCCGAGTCCGCCGGCGAGTACCACGCCCTTAAGGCCCTTCATTCCGTGGCACCTGGCTGGAGGTAGCTCCGCAGCGAGTCCTTCCAGTGCGGCATGGCGCGCCCGAGCTGGGTGTTGGCCGCAGCGGTGTCCAGCACCGAGTAGGTAGGCCTCTGGGCCGGCGCACCCCACGCCTCGCTGCTCACCCCGCTGGGCAGCTCCCCCGCAAAGGCTGAGATGCGAAACGCCTCACACGCCAGCTCCAGCCAGGTGGCCTCGCCGGCGTCAGAGAGGTGGAGCACGCCGGTTGCTCCCTGCTCAGCGAGCGCAATCAGCGCCGGCGCCAGGCTTCCCGTCCAGGTGGGTCCCCCGGTCTGGTCGTCTACGATGGTCAGCACCCCCTCTGGGCGCGCCTTGCCCGCCCTCAGCATCGCATCCACAAAGTTCTTCCCGCCTGCGCCGTACAGCCACCCGGTGCGGAGGATCAGCCCGCCAGCGCCGTCCGCCGCGTCATCCCACACCGCCCGCACCGCCTCTTCGCCCGCAAGCTTGCTCTGCGCGTACGCGCCGAGAGGGTTGGGAGTGTCGTCAGGGGTGTACGGTCGGTCGGACTCTCCGTCAAAGACGTAGTCCGTGCTCACATGCACCATCCGCGCCCCGATCCCGTGCGCCGCCTGGGCCACATTGCGGGCACCCTCACAGTTTACCGCCATCGCGAGCTCGGGCTGGGTCTCTGCGGCGTCCACGGCCGTGAACCCCGCACAGTTCACCACCAGCTCGGGGCGCTCGGCAGCAACCACCGCACGCACCGACTCGGGCTGGGTGATGTCCAGAGCGGCCCGGTCGCAGGCGACCACCTGGTGGCCCCTCTGCCGCGCAGCCTCCACCACCGCCGAGCCCAACAGTCCGGCCGCGCCGGTGATCAAAACCTTCACCCCAAAACCCCCGTCGTTCCCAAGGTTTGTAAAATCGCCCACGTGCGTGGCGATAATCGCCATCCTGCATGGCGATTATCCGGACCGCCGCACAACCGGGCCCTAGCTCGCCCCCACCTCAGCCTCGTGATACGCGATCACATCGTCGATCATCCCGTCCAGCGTCACGGTCGGCTCCCAGCCGAGCAGCTTGTTCAACTTCGTCGTGTCGGGCTGCCGCCGCTCCATGTCCTCGAACCCCTCGCCGTAGGCATCCTCATACGAGACGTGCAGAATCTCTGACGACGACCCCGTCCGCTCCCTCACGCACTCCGCCAACTCAAGCATCGTGATCTCGTGCGAGTTGCCGATGTTGTACACCTCCCCGACCGCCTCCGGCGAGTCGATCAGCCGGAGCACCGCGCGCACCGAGTCGTCTACATGGCAGAAGCTGCGCATCTGCGCCCCGCCTCCGTACACGGTAATCGGCTCACCCCTGAGCGCCTGATCCACGAAGGTAGGTAGTACCATGCCCCACTGACCGGTCTGCCGCGGCCCCACGGTGTTGAAGAACCGCCCAATCACCACAGGCAGGCCCTTCTCGTGGTAATAGGCAAGCGCCAGAAACTCGTCCATCACCTTGGTACATGCGTACGCCCACCGCCGCTGCGTGGAGCTGCCCATGATGCGGTCGTGCTCCTCGTGCAACGCCACCCCCGCCTTGCCGTAGATCTCAGAGGTCGACGCCACGTAGATCGGCACCGCATGCCGGTTGCAGCACTCGAGCACGATCTCGGTGCCACGCACGTTGGTGGTAATCGTCTCCACCGGCTCGTCGATGATCTTCTTCACGCCCACCGCCGCCGCCAGGTGCACCATGGCGTCCACCTGCCCCAGCGTGTCGTCCATCATCGGATGGTTGAGGATCGTGTCGACGATCAGGTGCAGCTCGGGGTGGTCCCGCACGGCACTCAGATTGCTGAGCTGCCCGGTGGACAGATCGTCCACCACGAACACCGTCTTGCCCTGCTCGAGCAGCCCTTCGACGACGTGCGAGCCGATGAACCCTGCGCCACCGGTGACGAGAATGGATTGGGGCATGGAATCCTCTAAAGGGGTATTGGAAGCGGATAAGTTACGGTGAAGTATCGGGGCTGAGCCACCCCGACCTGAACTCGTCGAGCAGGCGTGGGCTTCCAGCCAGCAGGTTGGGGAGCAGAGGGCGCTCCTGATTGAAGCGCGGGGCGCTCCCATCGGCATGCATCACCACCCCACCCGCCGCCCGAACCAATGCGACGCCCGCCGCTACATCCCACTCGCTCTTGGGCACGAGCGTCCAGGTGGCGTCGGCCCGGCCGGCCGCGACCAGCGCCATCTTGTACGCCACCGACCCGCACGGCGTCACC